>NZ_CAZEQU010000041.1:0-4685 GCF_964513065.1 Tenacibaculum xiamenense | reverse complement strand
ATTTAACTCATCTCCAACATGAAGATAACTAGAGAGCCTAGGATCGCTCAATGAAAAAGTATTTCCCGTTAAATCCTTTTTAAATACTCCAGAAACTCCAATGTTCCTTGAGGCACTAGCCATACCATCATGCTTCCAGTATGCCGGATAGTTAATATTATAATATGCATCTCCATATTCATTAACCGTCTCTGTTACTAAAACCTCGCCCGACTCAGCATCCCATGCCAAGTTCTTTGTCGATACTCGTGCGCCTAAATCATAAGCTATCTTCTCCTTTAAAATACCTTTCCTCTGAATAACCTTCGTGGTTACTGCAGTTCGTAAAACATTCTCATGCCTCTCATAATTTGGTAAACCTGTCACAACTGTTATTGGTATAATCCAAACTAAAAATACAGCAACATTAACATGACCTCCTACAGTGACTTGTCTTGAATAATTCTCTCTAAAATCATTCACCATATCATAAGTTACTCCTATTGAAGCATCTTTAATGACTCCTTGGCTATCAATTACTTTTTGTTGACTATTTAAACTTCCATCAGCTCTATTAATGTCATATTTATACTCCACTCCAGAAAGTGGTGAAGTCTTATTCTCTGCATAAACCCATTGTGACTTTGGTCGTCCATTCATATTATTAGCCTCAACTACAAAACCTTGGCTTGCCGTTATATGATTCTTTACACTAAAATTAAATACCCTACTCAAAGCACTTGGCTGATCTACCTTTACATTCTTCCCTGACTCTAATTCTGTATAAGCTGTCTTTGTCGGAAAATCCTTAGATGTATAAAAATCATGTACTACCTTACCTGTAGCATGCTTATTTATGTTTTGATTACCTAAATTCTTTACCTCTACTCTTGAATATGTAACAGTAGCTGCTGGAAAAAAGGACTCTCCTATTGGCTTCTCTACATAATTTGACTCTCTTGGGGCAATCACTGCATCTGCTCCTGAGGTACTTCGATCGTAAAATGGAACAACAAATGGATTCTCTCTACTTCCATTTGACTCAAAAGTTGCTACCCCACTACTCTCATTGTCTTCTGTAACATATCGATACTCCTGACCATAGGTCTTCTTATAACGTCCTGGTGTCGCTGTATTGCCTGTCATAACATCCCAGTTATCAGACATCTCTAACTTCTTTATTCGTAAACCTCCTCCAAACTTCTTCTTTTTGGGATTGTTTAATCGAATCCACGATTTCTGTGGCTTAAAATATTCGGAACAGTGCTTGCCTCTCAATACCTTGTTTGGACCTTTTCCTATTTGGGTATATGAATCAATCGCTGCTAAGATCTCTCCCATGATTGCCGTAAAACCTCTTTCTGTATTATTCGATGCATAACTAGCATCATCATGGTAAACAATACGGTTCATGTTCTTTCTTCCAAAATACATCCCTGCCTTTGATATAGGGTTGATCGGACGATCTCCACTCTTTCCATCCAGCCTTAAAAACTTCATCGGAATACTTAAATAAGCATCATTGCCATTCAAAACCTTAGTAACTGCTCCATCTATATTTAAATACCCACTCACAAAATCATATTGATAAGCATATTTATTGGTCATATTCAGTAGAAAATTAAAATAAACTGGCTCGGACTCTAGCCCTGAAATAAAGGAGTCAACACTCTTTGTCTTCTCTGACTCTGGTAGCTTGACATATAAGTACTTATTATCTTGATTCGGAGTGTATAATCTCGTGTTGGTTAATTCTGCCAATGTACTTGGACTTGGAGTACTTCCTACTCCTGAAACCTGATAAAGTTGCATGGCTTTCTTATCCTGAACATATTGATAATCATCTGACTCATAATGTAACTTCAAATCTCCTCCTGAAGGTAATTTTACAGAGGTTAAAGACCAAGCCGCCGTGTTGATATCTGCCTCTGTTTGACTATTCTGCTCTGTATAAGGAAACTCCGCATTCGATGCTATACCATCTATATCACATCCATTACCTTTATTAGGCTTATAATTACCCCAAATATCATAAGCCTTTATATGATAATCTGGATTTACAGTATCCTCTAAAACTCCATCTCCATCAAAATCTGAACTATCAAAAACTCCATCTCCATCAAGATCTATCTGTCCATATGAAAATTCATAAGGCATATGAGATCCCATATTGGAGTTCCTATAGGTAAAGTATACCTTCTGTAGGGTTAATTTCCCTCCTTGATTAAGCTCATCTACTGTACTAATTCTGCTGTTGTTAGGAATATTTCTACACAATGAATAATCATACTCAAAATGAGCTACTTTTATGGGAATAGCATTCTCTTGTCGCTCTTGGTACTCCTTCTTTGAATACAATAAGATCTTGTCCAATCGCTTGGTTGTAACTGTACCTCTTCCTCCATTTTCTCCTTTAACTCCAAAACCATCTTTTCGATCAGATAACTTAAATACAGCTACATGGGTTTTTGTCTCTATCTTATCTATATAAACCTGCTCTCTTGACCCATATAAATAATTACCCTTTTGATCATTTACATGAGAATTCAACCCTCGATTCAAACTTGCTTGATCCTCCTGATAAGGAACTCTCCACTGATAGGTATATGGATCAGTATAACTAAACTTTGTATAAGCTCCAAAATCATCATCACTAGGCCCATTACCTGTTACATCTTCATAATCAGAAGATAACACAGAAGTTATTAAATATGAATGTGCGTGCGCTGGGGTGGTGATACGGTTAAAGTAATTATCGACTCCTTGTTGATTGCTCATGCGATTATCATTAAAACTTGGATTATATGTTACTAAATCTTTACTACAATTTGTAGTCGCGCGCTCGCCTACTGCAAAAGTTACCTCCTGCTTAGTAATATTATAAGCTGCCTTACCATAAATATATCTGCTACCATCGGGCTTTAATACATTAAAACCCGCTGTATGATGATCCTTTGCATGTCGACTAGTCTCGTAAAAACCTGAATGATACGTCCTTGCTTCTTCTTTACTAATCTTTTGAATTACTTGATTTCTAAGTAACCTGTTTTTTCGATATTTCTTCGATCTTAAAGCAACTGAATTATTTCCCAGTTTAAAAGAATTACTCAATCCTCTATTGAATCGCCTTCCATTAATATTAAAATGGATTGGTGATGTTCCTCCTATACTAGACTCCGTGTAAACACCTGACTCTTCTTGTGCATAATCAACGTTCATCTCTGAACCATCGCGGAAAAATACTTTCTCATAATCTGGAGCAACTGAAGAACCTTCTACATCCTTAAAATATCCTAAAGCTCGGTTATTTGAACTTTTCCATAACCCGGTTCGTCCATAACTATCCGTAACCGTTAAATCTACTCCTGCTGCCCATAACCAACCGATCTCTCCTTCTGCTCCAAAACTATGACCGTCTCCTGTGTTGATTACCCTAGCATCATTAACAAATCCTATCTGTCCTCTATGAGGTCGAAAACTACCCGATACTCCCTGACCATTGATCAAATAGTTATCATAGGTATAATTTGTTATCGGTAATATTGTTGTATGCTTCCCAAAGTCGCCATCTTTCTCTCTTACAAAATCCAATACTCCATCACTTCCATTTACCTCATTTTTCTCCGTTTTCTCGTATCCAAATGCACTAACGTGCTTTGCCCTGTTTTTCTCACTACTATGAATCTCCTGTGTAGATCCATATCCAGTAACCTTAACCTGACCTCGAATCCCAAAAACCGCACCTCCTAAAGAGGCACTATAGGTTCTATTATCTGTAGCTATTGATACTCGCTTGGTTGGAGTATATAACAAATGGTTATTAAAAGGAAAGTTTGTTCCCCCTCCAACTCCTGCTGATACACTTGGTAAGGGAAGTAAAAAAAATCCTGAATACGAACTACTCTTGCTATAATTAGCACTCAAATTCAAAGAGGATAGTGCCTGTCTTGAATTGATCGTAAGTCCAACTGTTCCGTTTATCTTTCTAGTTATAAAATCATTACCTAAAAAACTTTTACTTACAGATAAACTCGGTGATACAGATGGACCGTCAACTGCTGAACCTGTAACATCTACTCCAACACTTCCTATCGATGCCAACTTAAAAGACATCCCTACCGTAGTTGTTGCTGAATAACCCGTATAATTATTATACTGAACTCCTAATCCTAAATTGACTCCTGCAATCTCACTAAATCCAAAGTAGGAAGCTCCCAATCCAAAGTGAGCTCCAAATGTGTTATTTGGCTTAAAATTATTCTCATAAACCATTTGATCACCTCCTTCCTCACTCCCGTCAAAATCATCTGGTAACCCTCTTACATTTCTCTTTATATGACCTACATTTAGGTTCCATCCTAATCCTACCCATGATGCTTCTTGGTCCATATTAACCCCTGAAGTGTAAGCCAAATTAAGTGGATAGCCCCCTACATCCATAATAGGTATGTTGTAGTTAAAATTACCCGATGATAAATCAACCATGTCCGTGGTTCCTACTGGTGTAAATGAATTGAACTCTGGCTGTGAAGGTCCACCCGTTAGAGCAAAAACACTCCCTATAAAGCCTTGAGGAAACATCAAACTCAATGCAATGTACACCGATAAAGCCTTAGTGGCTCTATTAGTCTTAGAAAATTTCATAATAAATTATTAGCTGTTTTTAAGCAATTTGTTAATATTCTTTTTTTACAATTTTAGAAGTA
>NZ_CAZEQU010000040.1:0-95256 GCF_964513065.1 Tenacibaculum xiamenense | reverse complement strand
GTACCATCTCCGCCCGCTGCAGTAATAGTTAAACTTCCATCATTACAAGTAACATTAACCGTTGAAGCTGTCGCTGTTAATTGTTCATTTATAGTATGAGACGTTAATGTTGAAATACAACCTAAAGCATCTTGAACTTCAATATCATAATTTCCAGCAGTTAACCCCGTAAACGTATGAGTAGTTGAGTTTGCTGGAGTCGGAGCGATCCATGGTCCTCCATCGATTCTAAATAAGTAATCTTGAACACCCTGCGTAACATTTACTACTATTTCTCCATTACTTCCATTGAAACAAGTTGTTGCAGTTGCTGTATGAATTACTTCTGCTGGAGGATCTACAGTTACTTCTGTCGATTCCTGAGAAACACAAACAAATTGAACTGGTAAACAAGCCTCTGGACAAGAAGCTCCATCGTTAAAATTAGAAGGTGTTCCTTGATCTACAAATACTGCATTTGGAGAAGGTCCATCATAATTATCAATTCTATAAATTCTACCTGTATTATTATTAAAGGCATATAAATCACCATTCTTCACAGTAAACATACTTCCATAACCTCCATTAGGTAATCCTCCTGAAACGGGTTTATTTGTAATTGACACAGGATTTGTTGACATATCAGCGATATAAAGTGTTTGGTTTGTTATACCATACCCTTTACCATCAATAAATACCATATCAGCAGGTGTACCTCCACCTGTAAAATTCACTGTAGTATATCTTCTCGTATTGATATCAACTCTATAGAAAACACTTCCTCCTCCTCTTAGCCATAAATAATTACCTGTTTCATCAAAGAAACAAACATTTACGTTTTGAGGAAAAGCTGCACCAGTCGTTTCATGAGTAACCGCACCAAATACCGTTGCCACACCATCATATCCCATTCTGAATAATTGGTGCGTATCTCTAGTCATACCATATATATAATAATTGGTAGGGTGAATAGAAATTGCATTTGTATCAACTGTAGGTCTCGCTACAAATTCGTTATCCCCTGTAACTGGATCTATTACACGAAGTTCAAAGCTAATAACTTGGTATAAACCAGGATTACAAGGAGGGTTTGAGCTAGGAGGTGCTCCTCCTAGACAATCACATTCACTACAATCTCTACTATCTTGAACATAAACATCATACGGTGACCCTGCTGGATCAACATCAGTAAACACTGGAGATGTTTGCCAAGTAGTTCCATCTAAACTGTATTGATAAGGAGGTAAACCTCCCGATGCTGATGCGGTAATTGTAGCTCCAGAATTTGTAGCCTCACATGAAGCTGGTTGGGTTACTGAGGCTGTAATTTGTAAATCTGGTAAATCATCAATGGTAACAGGTCCTAAATTAACAGGACAATCTATCGCACCACTTAATTCTCTAATCCATACATCATAGGTTCCATTATCTAAACCGTAAATAGTATAAGGACTGTCAGCTACTGTTAACCAAGTAGTTCCTCCATCTATCGAATATTGATAATCGCCTACATAATTTTCAGCTTCAATTGTAATTTTACCATTTCCTAGAGAGTTACAATAATTTCCTACACTACCTAAAATACTTCCTCTAAATTCTTGATTTGCATCTACTGTCACCACAAAATCACGCGGACATGCTCTATCTGCTGTCACCGTAATTGTGTATGTTCCAGGACTTTGATCATCAAAGGAATTTCCTGGTTGTGGAACTCCACCGTTTAAGCTATAACTATAAGTTAAAGCTGGTGTTGCTGGAGGCGTTAATGTAATGTTTCCACCTCCATCACAATTATAAGATACGCTACTGGTAAAGTCAGGTATTACGGGCAACGCATCAATTGTTAAACTTCCAACAGAAGAAATACAACCATTATTATCTTGCACAGTTAATGTGTATGTCCCTTCTGTTAAATTGTCATAAACCAAATCAGTATTATAAACTCCATTTACTCCATATGTGTAAGGTGCCGAACCTCCTGTTGCAGCGGTAAATGTAATTTGTCCTAAAGTAGTACAAGTATAATCTTGTGTTATACTAGCTGTACTTGCAACTGTTGTCAAAGCATTAATTGTAACATCAACTGGTGTTTGCGTACAATTATTGGCATCAGTTACTTGGACTGTGTAAGTACCAGAGGTTAATGAATCAAATAATATTGTAGTACCAGATTGCGTAGATGTTGTTGTTGTAGAAGTTGTGTTATCTGTAAACGCAATTGTATATGGTGCAACCCCATCAGAAATTGTAACATTAATACTTCCTGTATCTCCGTTACATGCCGGTTGATTTACATCTGTTGTAAATGATGGGCTTGTTGTTTCACCAACATTAACTGTGGAAGTATAACTACAACCAGATCCATCTTGGACAAAGAAATCATAATCATCTGAGTTTGTTATTGCAAAAGAATTTGTTGCAACATATGTTGGAGTAGTACCACTGCCTGAAGTTATAATTGCATATTGATAATTTCCATCACCTCCACTGGCGGTAATTGTCAAGTTACCATCATTACACGTAACATTTGTAGTGGCAGCAGTTGCCGTTAATTGTTCATTAATTGTTACAGTTTGCTGAGTAGCTGTACATCCAGCTCCATCGACAATGTCAACTGTATAAGTTCCAGCACCTAATCCACTAAATGTATAATTTGTAGCAGTAGCTGGTGTTGGTGTTTGAGGTGATCCTCCATTTAATATAAATTGGTACTCATCATTTCCTTGAGTAACATTTATTGCTATCTCACCATCATTACTTCCTGAATAACAAGCTGTTGGTGTTGCTGTAAATTCTATGGTTTGAGGCGGATCCGCTACTACAGTTACTGGAGTACAGGTTACTTTATTAATAACAATGTTTACATTGTCAATAAAATTTCCAACCGTTGGATTTCCTCCTGCTGTTGAAACTGCTTCAAAAGCAATAATTGTTGTTGGTTGCCCAACTGGAACGGTATATGTTCCTGAGTAACTACCCCAAGCAGTATTTCCATCGGACATAGTTTCTTGAACAGGTGCTGTTCCTAAATCACCACCAATTCTCACTTGTGCCACGTCAGTTCCCAAACGCCCTCTATGATCAAGTGACCATGAAATTACATCACCTGGCTGTGTACAATATTCTTGGTATAAAGTTGAAACCGCATTTGCATTTAACTCTGCAAAGTTATTTCCTTCTGAAGCAGGCACTCCTTGAAAACCATTATGCCAAATTTCAATTCTATTATCTGCAGCGGTTGTATCCCATCCTGGTACATCATTTTCATGAACCAAACTCCATCCTGTATAATTTCTGATTGGTTCTTCAAAACTTCCGTTTACAAAAGGATCAGAAGTACAACCACATTCGTCACAGTTTTGGCTATCTCTTAACTGAATAGTATATGTTCCTTCTGGAACGTCAGTAAAAACATTTGATGTTTGCCAGTTAACACCGTCTAAACTAAATGTATACGGAGGTACTCCACCTGTAGCGGTTACCGTAATTGTTGCTCCGATTCCGATACAGCTCACAGTATCAGTAACATCCGCCGTTACATTCATTTGTGGTGGCTCCGAAATTGTTACTTGCCCTAAATCAATAATACATAAAGATTCACTCGCTATTACTTCAACTTCAGCCAAACCTAAAAATTCACTCCCCTCTTTTCTTATTCTTACTCTAGATCCCCAATTGTTAATTGAAACAGTATTTTGAATAGTAGCTCCACCACTATGATTATATGTTTCAACTATACTACCATTAATATCAATTACTTCTAAAATAAAATCGTCCAATCTTGTTCCACAACAATCTGTTCTATTCCATAAAACTACTTCCTTAATATACACATCTTGAGAGTAATGTGCTGAAAAATCGACTTGCCAAAATGGATTTAAATCACCTGTCGCTGTATGAGCAATACTATTATTCGTCCAAATTCCATTCGTATTTCCATCAATGGCTTTGTCCGCTGTAGTATTTGCGTTGTATAATGAGCTTTGTGTTGCTATTCCATTTGCAGCAATATTTGTAAATGGAGCTGTTGTCGAATTATCTCTTATTAAAATATTGTGTGTTCCCGCAGGTAATCCAACAATTCTAAATGGATTATCAATTGCAACTAACCAGTCCGTTCCTCCATTAATTGAATATTCGTAATCACCTCCTACATAGTTAGATGCAGAAATTGTGGCAGTACCATTATTTGCATTAAAACACCTACTATCTGTACTACCAACAATTGTTCCTGAAAAATTATTTCCGTTATCAATAACATTTACATTAACGGTAGTAGTACAATCTCTACCATAATCTACTGTTATTGTGTGTGTTCCAATAGCAACATTAGTGAATACATTTGATGTTTGCGCAGTTCCTCCATTCAAACTATATGTATATCCAGCTGTGTTTGGCGATACCGTAATATTTCCAGTTCCGTCACAATTATATTCGATATTCGTCGATACAGTTGGCTCTGTTGGTAATGGGTCAATTGTTAAACTTGTTAAAGTTGTAATACAATTGTTTGCATCTCTTACTGTTAAAGCATAAGTACCTTCAGTCAATCCAGGTTTCACTGGGTTTGTTGAATATACACCATCAATACCATAACTATAAGGAGGCGTTCCTCCTGCAGTTGTTCCAAAAGTTATTTCTCCTTGTTGCAAACAAGTATATTCTTGAGTAATTGTTGCCGAACTTGTAATGGCTGTTTTATCATTAATAACCAAGTTATCAATTGTATAAAAACATTGATAGTTTGGTTTTGAAGCTCTTATATTAATTGTGTAAGTCCCTACTCCTAAAGCAGTAAAGTTCCCAGTAGTGTTCCATGCTCCAGGTCCAGACCCAGCATCAATATTGTATTCAACCAAATATCCTTGACTACTTCCGTTAACTGCTACAGATATACTACCATCAGTTTCACCACTACAAGATATATCATTAACCGTAGGGGTGAAAGTTAAAGGTGCTTCCACTACAATATCAACTGGGTTAGAAATACTAGAACAGTTATTACTATCAATTACAACAAATCTGTAAATACCTTCATTTCCATTTGCGACATTATAAGTGTTCGCTGTAAAAAATTCCGAAGGAGGAATATCTGAAACAGAGGCATATAAATCTGTACCTTGGCTCGTCCATACCGCAAAAGTATATTGATCTCCTGAATTTAAAGTTCCACCGTTTCCTGTTAACTGGATAATTCCATCAGAAGAACCATTTAAACATGAAATATTTTTAGTGATTGCCGCCGTTAAGGTTAAATCTGTAGCTTCGTTTATTGTAATATCTTCAGTAATTGAACAGTCCGCTGTAGTAACTCTAACTTGATAATTACCACCTGAACTCACATTGAAAGTAAAATCATTATTGGCTGTAGGTCCTTCGTTACCAATAGGTGATCCTCCTTGTAATAAGGTATATGTATAATCACCAGGTACATTATTTACCTGTACACGAATACTTCCTGTATCTCCTGAACAAACAATATGTGTTGGTATTAAATCTAAATCAATTTGTCTATTTAAAATATTAATTGGGCCAAAATCATATGAACAAGAAGCCGCTGAAGCATTTGTAATTCTAATTTGTAAATCGTAATCCCCAGGATTCGAAACCGTAAAAGTATTCGAAGCTTGAAAATCAACAAAGTAACCATTCGGTCCACTTAAACTATATTCGTATCCAGCTGGCACTCCATTTACTGTAATTTGTCCATCGCTACCACAAATCATATCCTCTTTAACAATCGTAGGATTTAAAGAAGCTTTGAAAACATTAAAATAATAAGTTGTTGGACATCTTCCATCATAAAGAACCTCTACTCTATACTCTCCTGAATCAGTAATATCAAGAGACATTGCTGTGCTAATAGTATTCCAAGTACAACTTGTATCGATATTTGCACAACCTACAACTGTTTGATCTGGACATGACGATTCATCAAGTTTTTGCCATGTTACTGTAGTACCTGTTGAAGAGTCAAAAGGTAAATTTATAGTTCGGCTACTACTATCTCCACATAAATATATTTCCGCTAAATCAGTATTGTTTGTACAAGTAGTATACATAATATCAGCGAAAGGAACTAATGGATTAGGTTCTGTATTATAAGCTATTACGTTAATAATTTCTGTTGTACTAATACATCCAACAGGAGCAACTTTCGTAACAGTATAAGTTCCTAGGGCACTCACCGTAACTGTTTGATTGGTACCTATAATATTATTACTTGAATCTCTCCATTCATAAGATATAAATCCACTACCAGCAGATAATTCTAATGTAGAACCACAAAGTACTTCGTCTCTTTCATAAGTACATCCAGAGGTATCTGCCAAAAAGTTTGTTGAACCGTCAATACCGAAATTACAATTATCCAAACCTGCAACACTCGGTTCATTTTCAACTCTAGGCGTTCCTCCTAAATCACTACTGTAATTCGCAAAAGCTTGATTTTCTACAATATTAGAACAAACATCTCTCAAATCGTTACACGAAGAAACTACTTGTACTTTAAACCTAATATCATACGCTGCACCACCTTCTGTAACCATACTATCAGGCACATCAATAGTCAAAACTCCTCTAAAGGAGTTTCCTGCCGAAGGAGGATCATAATTATAAGTTGTTATTCCAGGCGGAAGAATTATATCTGTTTCAATTAAATCGACATTTTTAGGTAAAACATCAACTATTTGAGTATCTGTAGCATTATCTGTTCCAACATTCTGAAATTGTACATTATACCATAATTCAGCACCTAAAGCTAAAGTTTGCCCAGCAATATCATTTCCTGCTCCATCATCTACCGTTTTAACTAATTGTACTTTAGGTTCAATAATTTCAACAGCCATTCCTAGCAAAAATGGCCAATAAGAATCTTGCGCGGTAGTAAATCGTAAAGTAGTACTTGTTTGATTATTTTGAATTATACTATTATTAGGATTATTGAGTGCGAAAATATCGGCATCATATCCCAATGTATTTTGACTCGCAGGATTCCTGTTTGTTTGATGATTATTAAAAGCGGTTATCGAACTATTAAAGAAATTATTTGTAGGATTATTGGTTCCTGTAGTAATAGTTGAATACGTTCCAAAAGGGTTTAAAATTTGAAAACTATCTCCAGTCCAAGGCGAATCCCCTTCTAAAGCGGCAACTAATAAAGTTGCTCTTACCGGCCCTGTTGGTATTGTTTGGAACCCAGAAATTGGAACATCAACCGATGGATTGGTGTTTAATCTAATTGTTGAAAATCCATCAAAAACATAAAACTTTTTACTAGACTCATTTTCATTCTCATATACAACAACAAGATTCCATCCTGCAGATGATCCTAATCCAGAGCCTATATTATCCATACCAAGGGTTGCCTTAATATTCGCTGCATAATAATCTCCATTCGGATTTGATAACCCTGCGACTAAGCTTGTTACATCTTTATAACAAACATAGGGCATTTCTGCATAGCTTCCATTATCAAAAATTAATTCACCCGGATCAAGTTTATCCGCAACTAAATCAATGTAATTACCTCCAGGTAGCCTGAATTTAATTTCATTAAAATCATCGTCTCTTGTATTGACTCCACCGTTTTCTTCTGACCAATTATCAAAAGGATAAATTCCAGCCCAATACAACCCAGCATATACAACTTTAGAACAAGTTGGCAAGTTTAACGTTGCACTTGAGGACGAAAACGTAGTTGGATCTCCATCAATATCAATATATTGAAGATCGTGATAATTATTAGCTGTATACCAAACACCTCCTTCATTATATGGGCTTGAAGATGGAGGTCTATTTAGGATATTGTTTGCTATAAAGGTTATATTTCCTCTAGCAACTCCTCCATAACGCTCCGTAAAGGGTATATCAGATAATTGTGCATTTTTTTCTAATCCTGTGTATTCCTTTACGGGCTTATCTTGTGCAGTAAACACAAGACAATACAGCATTAGGATAAGGGTAAGTATAAGTCTTTTCATGATAAGGGGAAAAAATTTATTAACTAGTACTTTCTATTTAATTTAATTCTATTTAATATTTACGATTGATTTACGATCATAATATGAACCATTTAAGTTGTTTTCATACAACTTAATCGCTTCGCTTCTATCTGTTGTTTTTAATATATAAACGTGTCTTAATCCCGTATTTGGATGAATGAAATATCCGGCATCAATATCATCATTTCTCAGCTCATCCACAAATCGGTCAGCATTTGCTTTACTTCCAAATGCTCCCACCTGAATATAATAACCTTCTTCGAGATTTCCAACTTTCTTCATAGTTAATACTCTTGCGGGTGGCTGAGGCTTAGGTTCTTGATAAGATTCTCCACTACCTCCTAATGTTATTTTCACAACATAAACGGCTTCCTTGTACGTGTTTTTATTCTTTAAAGCCAATGGATCATCATCACCTCCGTCAAAAAGTTTTTTCTGCTTAAACTCTTCCGTCATTTCATCAGCATCCTCTTTCTTTGCAAATCTATCAAAATAAACGTAATAATGTTCTGTTAATGGATCAAAAACATATTTAGCTTCTATTCCTTCTTTATCAAATTTACGTTTTTTCTCTTTAATATAAGCTTCTACATTTTCTTTACTCTTAAACTGATTTGCAGCAACATAGTATGCTGTTCCTCCTCCACCAGAACGAGTAATTGTGCTCTCTCTCCATGGAGTATTCTTTCTTCTTCTTAAAGAAGTATCTTTTTCCTCGTTCTCAGAAACAACCGTATTATCAACAACTTCATCCTCAGTTTCATCAGGTAAATTCTGAACAACTTTTGGAGGTTGATTCTTTAATATCCTAAGAATTTCATCAACTTTTTTATTCAATTTATTAATCGAATCATAAGCTCCTTGAATTTCTTCAGCTAAATTATTTAAATCTTTATTTCTATAATTCTTTTTAGGTTTTCTTTCTGGTAATCTAACACTTACACTACCCGCCCTTCTCTTAGGAACTCTCCTAGAAAAAGATTTTTCACCAAAATTATAAATTAATCCTACTTCATTTGTTGCAGCAAAATCACCTTTCTCATAAGAAAAACCAATTGACAACCTATCTGATAAATTTACACCAACTCCAGCTGAAATTCCATATTGCTTATCGTAACCAGCTTTTAGCCAACCAACCTTAGGTAAATCGAAAATAACATTTCCTCCATAACCAAAATCACCTTGACCAGGTTTTCTTGCTAATGCTAAAACTCTTAAATCTGCTCCTTCAAAAATACCTCCTGCATAAGTAAACTCATAAGAATACATTAAATGACCAGAAATTGTTTTTTCTGAAAATGAAGTCGCTAAATCATTTTCTTTCAAATTAAAATCTAATAAATTTTCAAAGAAGACTCCAACATCAAATTTACCAAACGATAAAGTTACCGCGGGTTGCCAATTTACGATTGGAATATCCTGAAAATTACTAACTGCGGGATCAGGTTGTTGAGAGTTTATTTTTAAACCGTCCGCACTTCTTCTACTATACAATACGTTAAATCCGAATGTTAAGTCTAAATTATCGTTTAACTGAATTCGGTGCGCATAATTTGCTAAAGCTCCAAAATCTTTAAAAACTCCGATTTCTTGTTGGTAAATGGCTAGACCTGCTCCCACATTTTCACGCATTTTACCAGAATAACTTAACATATAAAGTTTTGGAGAATCTTCAAACTCAACAAAACTATTTCTTACAATTGCATTTAAAGAAGTTTTATTTTCTCTTAATGCCGAAAATGTAGGCACAGTAAGAAATCGGTTAAACTTCATAAAATTCCTTGATGTAAAGCTATTATATATTTCTGCACCATTAGACACCTGAGCCGTTGCACAGGTAACAAACAATAACAGTATATAAATAATACTTCTTTTAATCATATCCCTCTAATCTATAATTGAGATGCTGCCAGCTTTAATTAACTGATCATCTCTAATGATTTTATAATAAAAAATTCTTTGATTCCCCAAGTCCTCACTTGGCCAATCATTTTTATATTCGTTGGTTGTTAACACTTCTCTTCCATTTGAATCATAGATACTTACCGTAACAGTTGGCTGAAAAGAGTACCTATTAGATATTCGCCATGTATCATTTATCCCATCTTGAGTTCTTGGAGAAACTATATTAGGTACAATTATTTGACTATCTTCTTCTACAACTTCTACTCTCTTATTTACCTGACAATCTCCTACAGTAGCAACTACTGTATAAAAGCCTATTTCAGTAACTTCAACAGTTTCGTTTGTGGATAATAAATCTCCACTCTCATCTTCATACCACTCATAAGATTCCGCTCCACTAGCTGTAATTATAGTAGGTTGACCTGATAATAAAACAACTACTTCTGAAGGAGTTACCACTACGGCAGAATCATCAAAAGGTATAATTTCTATTGGGTCTAATTCTTTTACACAACCGGCACCAATTATTTGAAGTTTATAAATTCCTGTTTCAGTTACTTCTAAATTTTGAGGATCAGCCACCGTAATTTCAACATCGTCTTTAAGCCAAGCATATCTAAAATCACTCACAATTTGGGAAACAGTAAACGTAATACTTCCTCCTGGGCACAGCGAATTTGAAGTTGAAGTTGAAGTAATTTCAGGGTCTTCAATTGTAAGCTTTACATCAATTGTATTAGAATTGTCTTCAAAAGCACCTACGGTTACCATTAATCTATATGGATCATTTTCTCTATAATCTGCTATAGGTAATTCTCTCCCGACTACTCCTGGCATTGCTGTATTATCTCTATACCACTGATAATTCAAATTATCCAAGCGAGCATCTGATAATGGATATTGATTATCATCTGTTCCGATAGCGGTTACTCCTACCAAAATCAAATTAGTTGAAGTACTCTCACACTCTACGTAATCACTCGCCGTTCGAATTTGCGCATCTAGTTCCTTTAATTCGATCAAATTAAATCTTTCCGACTCTTGAGAAAAGTTACACGTCCCTCCTGTCTCCGTAACAACCGCATAATATTCTCCATCTAATGTAGCATTTACTGTATCAGTAAATGTCCCTGGTATTTGAACACCGTTTCGAAACCATATAATATTTACGGACGAAGAAGCTGGCTCAATGGTTATTTCAAGCTCAATTGTTTCACCAGGTAGAATAACGGTTGGTTCAGTAATATTATTAGTTATTGTAAAACTAGCTGTAGATTTTTGTCTTAACTCTACTCTTTGAGATTCAAACCTACAATCTTCAATGAGAATTTCTAAGTAATATTCTCCAAATTGTCCGGTATTCGGAGTAGTATATGTGTGAGAATTTGACGACGCGACTAAACTACCATCCTTGTACCAATTATACGTATATGCTGAATTATTCTCAGCTGCTTCAAATGTATGTGTTTCATCAGCACATATTTCAACCACATTCTCTCCAACTATTTCTGCATTAGCAGAATTGACAACAATAACTGGTATAACTCTTGAATCAACAAATCCACAAACACCATAATCAACTTGTGCGCGATAATTACCTGCTTCAGTAACTGTTATAGTTGGTTCTGTAGTCGTTGCATACACATTTCCATCTTTTAACCACTGATAATTCGCTGTAATAGTTGTATTTAAAGTTAACTGCGCAGAATTACCGTTACCACAAATAACAGCATTGTCCGCGTTGTCATTAATGAAAAGTTCTCCATTTGCGTACATGTCATACGCTTCAAAAGTTGCTGATGGTTGACCGATGATTTCTGGATCAGTAGATACAATTCTAACCCTAAAACTGTCACCATATGTACCTGCCGGTACTTGAAATGAAGCTGGTATATCAGTATTATAACTAGCATTCTGATTCTCTACTGTAGAAACAAAACGAGTTGCATTGGGAGTAGCAGGAAAATTCCCATTTTCATCCGATAATTCTAAATGAAAGACATTACCATTATTGAAGGGTGGTACTCCTGATTTAATTCTGAAAGTGGCAGTGTAATCTTGGTTATTGTTGCTGCATGCTCCACTCGTTTCTAGATCTCCAATATCAGGAACACCTTCAAGCTCTTGCCCAAGGGTGTTAAAACTGCAACATAGCAACAACGTTGCTAAAAGTATCTTTACGCTTTTAGCTAATATTTCACTCATCTAAGGAATTCTTTAGGGGGTGCCAATTTACATATTGTTTTATATAATAACAATTAAAATGTAATTTACCACACCGAAAATTAAAAAATAATAATCACATTTACAAGAAAACATTTTGACTTATGTAAAATAATCGACTTTTTTTACGTTTTTTTGTAGTGGAAGTATATTTATGCATGTGAAAAAAAAACTTGGGTTATTCTTACTATTATGGTGTTCTTACCTCTTTTCTCAAACTGGTGGTGAAAATGCCTTTTCTTTTTTAAATATTGCTACTTCGCCAAGGCAAATAGCGTTAGGAGGAAAAACTCTTACACTTATGGATGATGTGGACCAACCTACATGGAATCCCGCAACCATTAGTAATCGTATGCATAAACAATTAGCTGTAAATTACACTAGTTATTTATCTGATATTCAAATAGGGTCTGTTTCATATGCCTATGAACTTAATAAACATTTTGAAACTCTTCAAGGAAACATTACCTACATCAATTATGGCGAATTGATTAGAGCTGATGAAGAAGGTAATGAGCAAGGTACCTTTAATGCTAACGATATTGCCGTTTCTGTTGGATATGCCAGAAATATTCCTCGGAGTGATTTTTACTATGGTATTAATGCTAAAGTCATATATTCTAATATTGATTCTTTCGATGCTACTGGAATAGCGTTTGATGTTGGACTAACTTATTATAGCACGAGTAAACCCTATATTTTAAGTATAGTTGCGAGAAATATTGGAGTACAACTTTCAACTTTTAATGGAACTCATGAAAAACTTCCTTTTGAAATAGCGATTGCTGCTTCTTATCGTCTAGAGAGAATGCCTTTAAGATGGTATATTACCGTGGATAATTTACAAAAATGGCAAATTACCACCGCCAATCCTTCGAATTCAACTGTAGATTTGGAAGGAAATACAACCCAGGAAAGTATCTCATTTCTTGATAATGCATTTCGACATGTTAGTGTTGGAGCAGAGCTTTTCCCTGAAAGCGCCATTAATTTAAGAGTTGGTTATAACTTTAGAAGAAGTAAAGAACTTCAACTACAAAATATACGATCTTTCGGTGGATTATCCTTTGGTTTTGGTTTGCGAATGAACTCCATAAAATTCAACTATGCTTATTCAAAATTCCATTCTGCATCAAATGTAAGCACCTTTGGACTTCAAATAGATTTAGATAAAGGCATAAGAGGTAAAAATCCGACAAGATATTAGGAAATCTGCCGTATCTTTGTATTCCATACTCATTTATTTATGACCAAGAAAATAACGATAGCCATTGATGGATTTTCATCTACTGGAAAAAGTACCATTGCAAAAGAATTAGCTAAAGAGCTTGAATATATTTATGTAGATACTGGAGCTATGTATAGAGCCGTTACTTTATATGCTATGCAGCAAAACTATGTGTCAATAAATCATTTTAATACCGAGGCTCTCATTAACGATATAAACAATATTTCCATTTCCTTTGTTTTTAACGAAACCCTTGGTTTTGCGGAGGTGTACCTTAACGGAAAGAATGTTGAAAAGGAAATTAGAACAATTGATGTTTCAAAACTTGTAAGTAAAGTCGCAACTATTTCTGAAGTTCGTAAGAAATTAGTTCTTGAACAACAAGATATGGGAAAAAACAAGGGTATTGTAATGGATGGGCGCGATATTGGTACTGTAGTTTTTCCTGATGCCGAACTTAAACTATTCATGACAGCCTCTGCAGATAAACGAGCTAAACGACGTTATAAAGAACTTTTAGACAGAGGTGATAGCGTTAATTATGAAGAAATACTTCAAAATGTTCAAGAAAGAGACAGAATTGATTCAACTAGAAAAGACTCTCCTTTAATTATGGCAAAAGATGCCGTTGAATTTGATAACTCAGATATGGGGCTGAAAGAGCAATTTGAAAGAATTATGAGTTTGGTCAATGACAAAATTCACTAAACTTTGATTGTCTGAGATTTTTGTATTCGGGTAAATATCTTTTTCTTTTTCAAATTTCCTATTCTCAGAGAACATAAAGAAAAAATAACCTCCTGAAATAAAACAACTTAAAAAAAACATCAAAAACTAAACATCTAAAAAACAAGCATTTAACAGCGTTTAAAAGAAACACAATTTTCTTAAATAATAAAAAAGGTAAGTGAAAAACTTACCAATAAAAATTACTTTTACATCTTTATTGGATTTTGTGATTTCCTTAAGCCACCTAAAAGTGTTTTTTTTGGTTTTCTTAGTATATTTGAATAATCATACTTATACAAAAACAAGTTACTATGTCATCTCAAATTAGTATTGAAGAAAGGAGTTTTTATTCAGAAGGAGAAACAATTTCTTCTAAAATATATTTGCCTAAAGATTTTAATTCAGAAAAAAAGTATACAGCCATTCTCCTATGTCATGGTTTTGCCGGCGTGCAAGATTTTTTACTACCAACATACGCAGAGAACTTTGCCAACAATAGTTTTATAGCCATTACTTTTGATTATAGAGGTTTTGGTGAAAGCTCTGGTAGAAGTGGTTTTTTATCAAAAAAGAATCAGATCGAAGACATCCGTAATGCCTTAGTTTTTGCAGAGTCTTTAAAATATATAAACGATATTATACTATGGGGAACGTCTTATGGTGGTGCAAATGTTATTGAAGCAGCCTCTATAGAACAACATAAGCTGAAAGGCGTTATAGCCCAAATAGCTTTTGGAAATGGTGCACGAGTTATTTTTGGAGATAAAACAGAAGCTGAATCAGAAAAACTCGTAAAATCTATTGATAAAATATTAGCTAAACAGGTTTTAAACAACAAAACGTTATCACTTCCTATTAAGAAATTTATGAATGATGAGCAGTCTCAAAAGTTTTTAAACGAGCACCATCATCCGTCAATGGATCAATCATTATCATTCTCAACCATGAGAGAAACTATTGAGCATAGACCTGAAAATCTTATTTCAGAAGTAAAAATACCTATATTATTAATTGGAGCTGAAAAGGATTCAGTGAACCCTGTTGAAGAAACCAAATCTCTTTACGAAAAAGCAAATGATCCTAAAGAACTCTTTATTGTTGATGACGCTGGTCATTTTGACTTATACTTTGGAGAGCATTTTAAAGTTAATTTTGAAAAACAACTAACTTGGTTAAGTTCACTTAACTAATATTTTATAATACTAACATAAAAAAAGGCATCAAATTGATGCCTTTTTTTATACTTCTGAAGTAGAGCTTTTAGAATATCTTCTCCATTTCTCTAAACAGTTTTCAATATCTTTAGGAATATCGGAATTAAACTCCATATATTCTCCACTTGTTGGGTGAACAAACCCTAGTGTTTTTGCATGTAATGCTTGCCTAGGTAACTCTTTAAAACAATTTTCTACAAACTGTTTATACTTACTAAAAGTGGTTCCCTTTAATATTTGATCTCCTCCATAACGTTCATCGTTAAATAAAGTATGACCTATATATTTGAAATGTGCTCTAATCTGATGTGTTCTTCCTGTTTCTAATTTACATCTTACTAAAGTAACGTAGGTAAATCGTTCTAGAACCTCATAATGCGTAATTGCAGGTTTTCCATACTCTCCATCAGGAAAAACAGTCATTTGCATTCGATCTTTCAAACTTCTTCCTATATGCCCTTGAATTGTTCCTTTATCTTCCTCTACATTTCCCCAAACCAATGCATAATACAAACGCTCTGTTGTTTTATCAAAAAATTGTTTTGATAAATGTGCCATAGAAAACTCCGTTTTAGCAACCACTAAGAGTCCACTGGTATCTTTATCAATTCTGTGAACCAATCCTGGACGATCACTACTATTTTTCGGTAAATTTTCAATATGATGAATTAACCCATTAACTAAGGTGCCCGAATAATTTCCATGACCTGGATGCACCACCATTCCCGGAGATTTATTTACAACAATAACCTCGTCATCTTCATAAACAATGTTGATAGGAATATCTTCAGCTACCAATAAGTTTTCATGAGGTGGATACGCTAGTACAACTCTAACTACGTCTTTGGGCTTTACTTTATAATTGGATTTTACAGGTACTTCATTTACTAAAATATTTCCTGCTTTTGCCGCTTGTTGGATTTTATTACGCGTTGCATTTTCAATAAAATTCATTAAAAACTTATCAACCCGCAAAGGAACTTGTCCTTCAGTAGCTACAAAACGATGATGTTCAAATAAATCATCATTTTCTATATCTTGCTTATTGTCTTCTTGCATTCAGTTCTTATTAACCTCCGTTTCCGTCTCCTAAAATTAAATTGATGGTAGATTGTTTTGGTATCTTAATACCAGCTTCAATTCTTTTTCCTTCAAACTTTAACCCTCTAACAACATCTTTTCCTAAATCTTTCACCCAAGTAACCTTATCTCCAACAATGAACCCAATAGATCTTAAATGGGTTGTTGCCTGCCTTCTGGTTCTTCCATTTAAATCAGGAACCTCTACATCTCTGTATTTTGAAGGATTTAAGGTTAAATATATTTTTCTTTTTTCTTTAACAAAATCACCTGCCTCAGGGTTTTGTTCTATAACCGATTTCTTTGGGTAGTTCGGGTTAAAGCTTGCACTATCAATTACTACATATTCTAAATCAAATTCATTTAACTTCTTTTCCACTTCAGCTAATGATAGTTTATCTAAATTTGGAACTTGAATTTTTTGTCCATGGTTGGTTGTAACTCCCAACCACCATTGTAATAAAAAAACAAAAATCAATACTCCAGCAATTGCAATTCCTACTTGTTTAAAAAAGCTTTTGCTCTTAACAAACGAGAACAACCCCTTAATACGTTCTGACATGTTACTCATAATAATTTTTAGTAAAACGAAACAAATTTACACTAAAAATACGTAATAGCATTTATAAATAAGTGGTGAGTAATCTATTTAATTAATATCGGCTATAATTAAAGGTATTTTAGATTCACCTGTAGATATAATTGCTTTAATAAAATTGCTACTTACGCAGAATTTAACTTAGTTTTTTGGTAAGTTTGTAAGATAAAGCTTTATTAAAAAATAATTTTACTTAAATATTCGAATGAGAAAAAATATAGCTGTTGTAATGGGAGGTTATTCTTCTGAAGTGGATATTTCCTTAGAAAGTGGTGCCGTTGTTTTTAAGCACCTAAATAAAGAAAAGTACGCCCCCTATCAAGTTCATATTTTACCAAATAAATGGGTAGCTGTTGAAGATGAAAACGAGTATCTAATTGATAAGAACGACTTTTCTTTTACTAAGAATGGACAGAAAATAACTTTCGACTGTGTTTTTAATGCAATTCATGGTGCTCCTGGAGAAAACGGTGTTCTTCTTGCCTATTTTGATTTAATAGACATGAAGCATACCTCTGCCCCATTTTATCAAATGGCACTCACCTTTAATAAAAGAGATACACTTAGTGTAGTAAAGCATTATGGAATTCCAACTGCGAAATCAGTTTATTTCAATCAAGGTGACCATTACACCGTCAATGACATTATTGACAAAGTTGGACTTCCTTGTTTTGTAAAACCAAATAATGCTGGATCCAGCTTTGGTATTTCTAAAGTTTATAAAGAAGAAGAGCTTATTCCTGCTATAGATAAAGCCTTTAAAGAAGACTCGGAAATACTTATTGAAAGTTTTCTGGATGGAACAGAGGTTTCTGTTGGTGTTATTGAATATCAAGGGGAAACTACGGTTCTTCCTATTACGGAAATTGTTTCAGATAATGACTTTTTTGACTATGATGCCAAATATTTGGGGCAATCTCAGGAAATTACACCTGCAAGGTTAACAGGTGCACAAGAGAAAAAAGTTCGTGAAGTTGCGAAAAAAGTATATGAAATTTTAAATATGTCTGGCTTCTCTCGTTCAGAGTACATTTTGGTAAACGACATTCCTCATTTTTTAGAGATGAATACCGTTCCGGGGCTTACAGAAGCGAGTATTTTACCACAACAAGCTAACGAAAGAGGCATTAGTCTCTCTGAATTATTTGATAACGCAATTCAACAATCTTTAAACTCATAATCAACTCATTAAAATCAAACTATTATGAAAAAAGCTATATTCCCAGGATCTTTTGACCCAATAACTCTTGGACATGTTGATATAATAGAACGAGGAGTTACCTTATTCGATGAACTTATTATTGCTATTGGTATAAATGCTGATAAAAAATATATGTTTTCACTAGAAGAACGTAAAAGGTTTATAGAAGAAACTTTTAAACATGAGCCTAAAATCAAGGTAGTTACTTATAGTGGACTTACCGTTAATTTTTGTAAAGAACAAAATGTTGATTTCATATTAAGAGGATTAAGAAACCCAGCCGATTTTGAGTTTGAAAAAGCCATCGCTCATACAAATAGAAAACTTTCTGAAATTGAAACAGTTTTCTTGTTAACCTCATCAGGTAAAAGTTACATTTCATCATCTATTGTAAGAGATGTAATTAGAAACGATGGTGACTTTACAGGATTAGTTCCTGATGCCGTAAGAATATAAATATGGCTAACTTCTTTTTAAATGGAAGAAGTTAGTTTTAGAATTTTAAATAATTTATTTTGAAAAAACTTTCCCTACTACTATTTGTCATACTTATAACCGCTTGCAATTCTAAAAAACAGAAATCACAGTACGATTTTACAACATTGTTTGAGAAATCAAAAGGAACTGAAACTCCTGTTTATAGCGAAGTAATTGATTACTATAAAAATCTAGCTGAAGCATATTCAGAAATATCTCTTTTTGAAATTGGAGAAACCGACTCGGGTTTCCCCTTACACCTTGTTATTTTTAATAATGAAGGACAGAGTAATTTGACATCTTTAAAACGCTTAGACAAAACTAGAATCTTGATCAATAATGGAATTCACCCTGGAGAATCCGATGGTATTGATGCATCCATGCTTTTGTTAAGAGATATTGTTCAAAATGATTCTCTTAAAAAGGTGTATTCCAATACCATTATTGGTGTAATTCCTGTATATAATGTCGGAGGTGCTCTTAATCGAAATTCTCATTCAAGAGCCAATCAAAATGGTCCTAAAGAATATGGTTTTAGAGGCAACGCTAGAAACTTTGATTTAAACAGAGATTTCATAAAGCAAGACACTAAAAATGCCGCAGCTTTTACAGAAATATTTCATTTATTTGACCCTGAGATTTTTATCGATAATCATGTAAGTAATGGTGCGGATTATCAATATGCAATTACTCATTTATTTACACAACACAATAAGCTCGGAGGAACATTAGGAAATCTCTTAGAAAAAGAAATGAGACCTTTTATTGAAAATCACTTAGCTGAAAAAAACATTTCAATAACGCCATATGTAAACGTATGGGGAAGCACTCCAGAAAAAGGGTTTTCTCAATTTTATGACTCTCCAAGATATTCAACAGGTTATACCACCCTATTTAACACACTTGGTTTTATGGTAGAAACACATATGTTGAAGCCTTATAATATTAGAGTTGAACAAACATATGAAATTATGATAGGTGCTCTTAATTTCGGAGAAACATTTCGAAAAAACATTAAAAATTTACGAGCTAAATCTTTAAATCAATTGTATAAACAAAAGAAATACCCTATAAGCTTCGTCCCTGACAGAAATAATCCTTCAAAATTTAATTTTAAAGGGTATGAAGCAAGCTATATTGATAGTAAAGTTACCACAGGGAAACGTCTTTTTTATGACCGAAATAAACCTTTTACCAAAGAAATAGAGTATTTCAATAACTTCATTCCTGTAAAGGAAATAGATGTTCCAAAAGCTTATGTTTTGGAAGGTGGTTGGCACAAAGTAGTTCAAAGACTTGAAAACAATAAAATTGAATTTATTCAATTTAAAAAGGATACCACCATACTATCCGAAATTCAACACATTAAAGACTACAGTACTAGAAAATCTGCTTATGAAGGTCATTACTTGCATTACGATACATCAGTTGATAAAACCATAAAAGAAGTTACCTTCAAAAAGGGTGATATTTATATTCCTACGCAACAAAAAGGAATTCGTTATATTATTGAAACTTTAGAAGCCAGTGCTCCTGACTCTTTCTTTAATTGGAACTTTTTTGACACCGTTTTACAACGAAAAGAAGGTTTCTCAGCCTATGTATTTGAAGACATTGCTGAAAAAATTCTAAATGAAAATCCTATTATAAAAGATGCTTTCGATAGTAAAATGAAAAATGATGAGAACTTCGCTAATAATAGCTATGCCCAATTAAACTTTATTTACAAGCAATCTCCACATTATGAAAAAGCTCATTTAAAGCTTCCGATTTATAAAATATATTAAGCCTAAGAATAAATTTTTTAGTTTGTTTAAAATTACAAACTATACCAACAAAAAAGCTCGTTCAAATGAACGAGCTTTTTTAATATTTTAAATAAAGTTGCTTACTTACCTTCAGCAGCTTTCTTTGCTTCTCTTTTTAATTTTATGTTTTCCCAGATAGTTCCACCAATCCAGTAAGGAACTACAAATGTTAATAAGAAAATTAACAACCAAAATCCAGCTGTAAAAATAAACATGAATAAAACTAATCCTGAGAATTCTGAAAAATCTAACATTTGTATTATATTAATAATTGTTACGGTTTACAAAATTATAACTATTTTTTCTTCCGACCAATAAAATCTAATAAAAATCAACTCCTAAAAGGAGTATAATTTGTAATTTTGGTCATCATTAATTTTTGACCTATTTAAATCATTAAATAATGAAGTCCTTAAGTGGCAAATTGGTAATATTATAGTAACTACCAAAAAACTGAAAAACAAATAAAAATGCTGGTTGTTTATGTTGATATTTCATTAATAAACACTGGTAACAAACTAAAAATAACACATTTAAAATAAACGAATTCGTATGAAATATAGAATCGAAAAAGATACGATGGGACAGGTAGAAGTACCTGCTGATAAATACTGGGGAGCACAGACTGAGCGCTCGCGAAATAACTTTAAAATTGGTCCTGCTGCTTCTATGCCATTAGAGGTTGTATATGGATTTGCTTATTTAAAAAAAGCTGCTGCTTTTGCTAATTCAGACTTAGGTGTTTTGGCTGCTGAAAAACGTGATTTAATTGGTCAGGTTTGCGATGAAATTTTAGCAGGTAAACACGATGACCAATTCCCTCTAGTTGTGTGGCAAACTGGTTCTGGAACACAGTCAAATATGAATGTTAATGAGGTTGTGGCAAACAGAGCTCATGAAATTGCTGGAAAAGTAATTGGTGAAGGTGAAAAAACCATTCAACCAAACGATGATGTAAACAAATCTCAATCGTCTAACGATACATTCCCTACTGGAATGCATATCGCTGCGTATAAAAAAATTGTAGAAGTAACCATTCCTGGAGTTGAACAATTACGTGATACTTTACAGGCTAAATCTGAAGCTTTTAAAGACGTTGTAAAAATTGGGCGTACTCACTTAATGGACGCTACCCCTTTAACTCTAGGTCAAGAGTTTTCTGGGTATGTTGCTCAATTAAACTTTGGATTAAATGCTTTAAAAAATACATTGGCTCATTTATCTCAATTAGCTTTAGGAGGAACGGCTGTTGGTACTGGTCTAAACACTCCAAAGGGATATGATGTGTTAGTTGCAAAATATATTGCGGAATTTACGGAATTACCATTTGTTACTGCTGAAAATAAGTTCGAAGCTTTAGCTGCTCACGATGCTTTGGTTGAAACTCATGGTGCTTTAAAGCAATTGGCTGTTTCATTAAATAAAATAGCTAATGACATTCGTTTAATGGCTTCTGGACCTCGTTCAGGAATTGGAGAGTTAATTATTCCTGCTAACGAACCAGGTTCTTCAATCATGCCAGGAAAAGTAAACCCTACTCAAGCAGAAGCTATGACTATGGTTTGTGCTCAAGTAATGGGTAATGACGTTGCAGTAACCGTTGGTGGAACTCAAGGACACTATGAATTAAACGTTTTCAAACCAATGATGGCTGCTAATGTTTTACAGTCAGCTCAATTAATTGGAGATGCTTGTGTTTCATTTGATGTAAACTGTGCAGCTGGTATTGAACCAAACCATGGAAGAATTACTGAATTAGTAAACAATTCGTTAATGCTAGTTACCGCTTTAAATACCAAAATTGGATATTATAAAGCTGCTGAAATAGCAAATACAGCACATGCTAATGGAACTACTTTAAAAGAAGAAGCTATTAACTTAGGTTATGTTACTGCTGAAGAGTATGACGAGTGGGTGAAACCTGAAGATATGACTGGAAGTTTAAAATAAAACTTGTCTATATAAATAAAGAAAACCATAGCTTTTCGGGTTAATCGAATTGTTATGGTTTTTTTATTGAGTAAATATGAACTTACTGATATCTCTTATATTAAAATATATCATTTCAAGTTACTAGAAATAATATTTTGTAATATCTTTTTCTTTTGTATTGAAAATAACTCAAGCCATAAAAAAAATTAAAATGTCAACAATACCATTACTTTTAGAATATTTTAATTCTTCAGAAATATTAAAAGAAGAAGATGCTAAACTTTTATTATCCATCTGTGAAACCAGAATTTTAGAAAAAGGTGAATTTTTTATTCAAGAAGGTGAATTCTGCGATGAAATTGCTTTTGTAGCATCTGGTTATTTCCACTCCTACTACACCTCTAAAATTCAGGAAGCAATAACTTACTGCATTGTTTTTCCTAATGATTTTGTTTCTGCTTACTCTTCATTTATATCTTCCGAAAAATCTCCAATTAGCATAAGAGCATTAAGCAAATCTGAAATCTGCGTTTTTTCGAAAAAGAACCTTACAAAACTTATAAATACCAACTCAAAAATTCAACGATTTTTTAGCACATTGAATGAAAAATATCTTATAAAATTAGAGAATAGGTTTTTTCAATTACAAAAAGAAGATGCTAAAACTAGGTATATTTGGCTTGTTGAAAATCACCCTGAATTTATTCTTAATATGCCTCTTAAGTTAATAGCTTCCTATTTAGGAATTACTCCAAGACATTTGAGTAGAATTAGGACCGATATTAATTAATGGACAAATGTCTATCGATAAATTGATAGCATGATTCTAATTTTGTCAATACTAATCGAAATAATATTTGCCTTATGACAAAAGTATTAACAAAACAAAGCATAGATATTGAAGCTCCTATTAACCAAGTATTTGAATTTATTTCTAACATGGAAAATTTTCAACGTTGGTTTCCTGAAGTAACTAAAATTATTTCTAATAATGAATTGCACCATGGCAGTGTGGGAAAAACATATTTAGAACACGTAATTCTTCCCCCAAACGGCCTTCAAAAATTGAAAATTGAAGTGAAAAAGGTTGAAATACCGACACTTTTTGTTACCGAAAGTGAATACAGCCCTTTGCTACCAAGAATGACTATAAAGCTGAATTCAATTGACAATAAAAACACCTATCTTGAATGGATGATGGAAAGTAGAAATACTGAAGAATATTTTATTAAAAACTTACTTCCAAACTTTAAAATGCTCATAAATGACCGAGCCATATCTGGTTTAAAAAACTTAAAAAACCTTTTTAAAGAAGTAAAATCAACACATTAAAAAAATAAATAAAAACCACAACTAAAAAGTTCTGGTTTTTATTTATGTGTGTTGAAAAACTACCTATTAAAATGTAGTTATATTTGCAATGATTATTGAATAAATAATATGGAATATATTTTAAAAGATCAGGAAACTGAAAGAATCTTGTTTAGACAAATAAACCTTTCTGACTTCGATGATTGGTTAGAATTTCATAAAAGTCCATTAACTTCTATTCACTGGAATTCGGAATTAGAAAGTCCAGAAATGGAATGCAAAAAATGGTATGATAAACAATTTCATCGTTACGAAAATAATTTAGGCGGAATGAATGCCATGATTGAAAAACAGTCAGGAGAGTTAATTGGACATTGTGGTCTTTTAATTCAAACTGTTGATGAAAAGACAGAATTAGAAATTGGATATTCCCTTCTCCCTAAATTTTGGAAACGTGGCTTTGCTAGCGAAGCTGCAGTGAAATGTAGGGATTATGCTTTCGAAAATAACTTAGCCAATTCTATTATTTCAATTATTAGCTTAACCAATAAACCTTCCGAAAATGTTGCTATCAAAAACGGAATGACCGTAGATAAAAAAACGGATTACCATGGTAATGCAGTTAATATTTTCCGAATCCATAAATCAGAGTGGGAAGAGATTAAGTAATTTTTAAAAAAAAGCCACAACCTTATGGCTGTGGCATCCTACTAGCTTAATTAAGTTACAGAATATGGTACCTGTATTTGAGGAAACAAGTTTTAAGTATAGCAGGTGTATTTCAATGCCCCCACATTAAAATAATCGTATTTTTTTTGCTCTTAAAAATCGCTGGGGATAAAAAAGCACTTGAATTAAGTTATATTCTAATTGGTCAATTTTAAATCGTTTACCATTTACCGTATAGTTTGCGAAAGGATACCATCTTAAATTAGTCCTTAACACTAAGTACTCTTCTGTTTTACCTGGAACAATATCCCATCCAAATGTAAACCCAGGCTCTACTCTCTTGAAATTATGCTCGTATGAAATAGTATTGTTCTTTTCGGTAAGATTAATTTTATCATAGGCTATATTCAATCCAACATAAGGAGCAAATCCACTATAGTCCGTTAAAAACTTTGTAAACTCCAAAGCAAACGACGTTTTCTTGATACGTAATTGCTCTCCGAAAGCACTTCGTATAAATTCAGGGTTTCTAAAAGAAAGTGCTGTAAACATATTCAATTTGTTGAACTGATACCCCAATGCAATATCAAAATAACTTTCCGAGCTTTTTCTTTTTTCTAAATATGGATATTTATCATTAAGATATTCCGATTGCGATAATGAAAAAGAAATTGAAGGGCCTATTCCAACAAAAAAGTCTCCAAAACTATTAGAGTTATAACCTAAACTTGAAACGGTCGGATAACTATTCCAACGTTCTTCAGAATTCTCATATTTATTATCGGCACTGCTTTCCATATAATACAATAAACTTAAATTTAAACTGTATTTTGGAGTATGGATGGTTGCAAATTCGTTCTTTGATATAGGGTACTGCCATTCGTTATCTAAAAAGAAATCAGCACCTAATCTTACAGCAAAATTCTTGTAGCCATATAAAATTCCGATATTAGGAACTAACGAAAAGTTTTTCTCTAATTTAGGACCTTCATTAATCGGGTCATTCCCTTGTTGAAAATCAAATGCAGACCAATTCAAACCAATGTAAGGTCTTAGCTTCTTCTCACGAAAAGCCCATGGTAAAAATCGAGCTCCTGTCACTGCAACATGCTTAAAATTATACGTATTTTCATTTGTATGAAATTGTCGCAATGGAAAGGAAACAAAAAATTCTGCATGTCCCCAAAAATGAAATCCTCCCCAAGACAAATTGGTGTTGAAACTTCCTGAATGCTTTATACTTTCTCTTCCCGAATTGGATAGTATTTCTCCTGTAAAGGATGGCACATAACTTCCTCCTAGTTCATAATATGTTTTTGCAAAATTCAATCTAGTTTTCTTTGCAAAGGGATTGGAATTATCTTGTGCCCGTAAATGCATTCCTCCCAATAAGATTAACAAAAAAATTAATATACGTTTCACTTCTGCTAGTTTTTGTTTTCCCTGCAAAAGTGTAAACAGAAAACCTAAGAAACAATCATGAAAAAGTACGAATTAGAGGTGAGTATTGAAATTCATACAAAAGTATGAATACTATAAACCAACACTTTATCTTCTAAACAGAAAGTAGCTTGATAAGTTCGAACTTACTATTTACTTGGCATTTTTTATACACATTCGACACATGTGTTTTTACTGTTGGAATAGAAATAAACAGCTCTTCTGAAATTTGTTTATAGGTCATTCCCTTCACAAGCAATTCAGCAATTTCTTTTTCTCTTTTTGTAAATGAATAGTTATGTATGTTTTGAGTAGCACTAATTTCTTTAGCTTTAAACAGAGCCAACCTTTCAAGGTCATCCCAAATTTTACAAACAGCCAATATGATAAAGATTAGAGGTAATAAAAATCCAATTTTAAGGCTTATTTTATTCAGTTCGGAAATATAATTTGTTATTAACGATATTGAAATAACTATAATAGTTCCATAAGTTAAAAATCGTTCTATTTTCGCAGTACTAGCGGTAATGGTCTTAGGAGTTGTCTTTTGAATTACAATCATTGATACTACTACAGAAATCCCGAGGAAAAGAGCTACCAATTTATCAACAAATACTAAAAAGTTTACAAAACCTTTTACTACTATTAAACAGATTAAGATTCCAGCTGAAATAAATAGTGCCTTTTTCGCTCCTTTTGGAACTGTTAGTTTTCTTTCTGAAATGGCCTGCAAAGGTGTTGTAACTGCTATTAGAACCATTGATAACATTGTTGCAATACTTGTTTCTGCATCTTGGGGAAGCGGTACAAAAACAGCATCAACAGTAATTGCAATAATTAGTAAAAGCAATGAAATAGTAAAGTATACAGTTTCTATGGTTTCTATTTTTCTTTTATAACAAATCAATTGTAAAAACAAGGCTACAATTAATAAGGTATATGTAATAATTAATAGAACAATTTCTACTGTCTTCATCAATTAATATGGTTTCAATGGATTAAAAATGAAAAAATGCGTTCCATTCTGTAAAGAACAAAACACAAATTTAAATTAATCTTTAGTTAAATTTATTTGTTTCTACATAAAAATTAATGAAATCGAACTGATTACTTATCCTTCAAATTATTAACTAATTTAAACGCATAATTTGGAAGCAATCGAGATAAAAAGTATAACAATTTTACACCTCCTATGCGAATTTCACATTTACCTTTTTCTAACCCCACAAGCATTTCAGAGACTGCTTTTTCGACAGGAATTGCAATCTTAGGTGGATTTCCGTTATGCCATGGGGTATCTACTGCAGGAAACATTACTTCAGTTACTTTAATTCTTTTGAGAGCCAACTGGAGTCTTAAAACCATTGTAAAGGAATGTAACGCTGCTTTCGTTGCATTGTAAAATGGATAATCAATTCTTGGCATATATATCAAACCGGTAGTAACATTTATTATTGTTGCATTATCCTTTCCTGTAAAATGATCAGCTAACAAACTACTAAATTGTATTGGAGCCGTTAGATTAACAGCTATTTCTTTTTCTGCCATAGATACAATTCCTTCGGTTTCAGTAAAGCTGGTTTTATGAACAATAGCCGCGTTGTTAATTAATACATTGAGTTTGGGAAATAATTGAACAATCTTGTTTATTAACTCTTTACATTGCTCGGAAGATGAAATGTCACATTGAAAAATATGTAATTCAGGAATATATTCTTTTGCTTTCTGTAATTTCTCTATTGAGCGACCGCATACAATAACCTCGTTATTACGTTTAACAAGCTCTCTACTCAACTCTAAACCGATTCCTGAACTTCCCCCAGTAATTAAAATTGTGTTATTCTTTAAATCCATTATTCTACTTTTAAAATTTGATTTCAAAAGTAGAACCTAGCATCCACCTCCGCATTGACCTATGTTAAGTGCCCATTTTTTTTCGGATACGACTTAAGGATTCAGGTTGAATACCTAAATAAGAAGCAATAATAGTTTGACTAATTCTATTTTCTATTTCGGGATAATTTTGGAGAAAATCTCGGTAACGCGTTTCGGCATTTAACAATAACAAATCTCTTTCTCTTTTTTCTTTTGTGATGAATCCCTTTTCTACAAAAGATACTAGAAATTTATACCAATAATTATCAGAATCTAGGAGTCTTTTCCATTTCTCATAACTGATTGTAAATAGTTCAGCATCTTCAAGGGCTTCAACGAAGAAATATGAAGATGTTTCTGTAATCATAGCAGAATACGAAGTAAGGAAAGTATTTTCTTGAACTAGGCCTTTCGTATACTCTTTTCCTTCTTGGTTAATGTAAACATATCGAAATAATCCAGATAGCACAAAGCCTAATTTTTTAGGTATTTCTCCTTCCCTAATATAATGTTCACCTTTCTTTATCTTTATCAATGTGCCTACAGATAAGAATTCTTCTATTCTATCTTCAGATAAAACATTCTTCAGAGCAATCTCAACTTTCCTCATTAGTCAACAGCAATAAATACTATTACACAATTAACATGATGTATCGGCAATAATTTTCCATTTTCCATTAATCTTCTTGAAGATAATCATGAAAATACCGTTTGCATTACCAGCTTTTCTTGTAAGGTGGTACTCACCCATTACAAAGTAAGCCCCTTCATTAATTTTGGAAATATCATTTATCTTGAATTTTAACTCTCCTGTATGCTCTTTTGTAGGATACCCTTTTTCATAATTAGCTAATGTCTTTGCCCATCCTTTTGTTACTCCGTTTCTACCATAAAACTTTAAAGAGTCACTTTTCCAGTAACCAGCCATAAAACCTTTTAAGTCATTTTCCGACCAAGCTTTTTCCTGAGCCTTCATTATTGCAATAATCTCCTTCTTTTGTTGATCTTCTTTAGAGTTTTGAGCATTAGAATTAAAAGAAATAAAAAAGATTGCAACGAACGTAAGAAGAACACTATTTAACTTATTTGACATGGCTTTTATAATTTTTAGGAATACTGTTATTTCACAAATATAAAAGAAATAAGTTTTTCGCCGTGGATTGATAATCCTCAGTTTACTCTATATTACTTCCTCCCCAAACAGCAGAGTACCTCTGACAATGAATTACAATACTTTTATAAGTTTTTAGATCAATACTCTCTGGTATTTTAAACTCCTGACTTCCAGAAAACTTAATTTCCCCTAAAAAAACACCGCCCTCATCTACAGATTCTCTCTTGTCTATGTTTCCAATGCTCTTTTTTGACAAATATACTTTCACATCTGGACCTCTACTGGTCTTAAAATCTTCTCCAAATACCAGGTACTTCTGATTATTTTTTGTAACAAAACTCCATGTTCCAGTTATCTTATAATTTTTAGGAACCCAATTACTTCTTTCTTGCGCGTAGTTATTAGTTGTTATCATAGTTATAATAATAAATAGAGTTTTAATTATTGCCTTTTTAACTCCTTTAACTTTCATTCTAATTATTCAATTTAATTATTCAATTCCCTTATTAAAAAAAATCTTCACAGGTCCATCTACATTTCCAATTACAACATCTTCATAACCATTTCCTGTAAAATCATGAGTTAACACTCTGTAACCAAAATTAGTATTGGTCAAGTTCATTTCATTTTGAAAAGACGCAAATTCGCCATTCTTTGACTGCATAAATACTTTTCCTTTTGATGGGAAACTCTTATGATAAGCCAATGGAAATTTTATATAATTTTCTGTTATTATGGCATCTTTTCTTCCATTATTATTTAAATCAGAAAACGCAACTCCCCAACCAAACACATTAGAATAAAGGTTTTTCTTTTTAGTAACATCTTTAAACTCAAAACCACTTACTTGCTCTAATAGCACATAATCTTTTTGAAACTTTTCATTCTTTTCTAAATCACCTCTCAATAAGAAAACAGGGAAGCTATTTCCAACGTTACTCATAAAAATATAGTACTTATCGTTTTCTTTGGATATTTTATCAACAGCAAGTCCCATCCAAAAACCATAATCTATTGGAAGCTGATGCTTTTTGAATGTACCATTACCTAAGTTTTCATAAATGAGTCCTATGTTCGTATTTGGAGCTACAACTAAATCAGGATATCCATTATTATTAATATCGACAAATTTTGACAAATACGTATTTTCAACAAGTTCTAAATTGGCCTCTTTGGTCATATTTACAAATGTTCCATTTCCTTTGTTTTTTAGAAAGATGTTTGCTCTTTTATTCGTAGTATCATGATAAGTTGCCGACGTGAAGTGTGCAAAATCAACAAAAGTACAAACAAATAAATCTTGAAAACCAGATTTACTGGTATCGGCGAAGCTTATATCATGAGGAATACTTGCATCGGGAATATCAGATATTTTAACAGGCTCTTGATACATTTGTCTATCATTATCGAACTTGTAGCTATAAATTCCAGATTGATAACCGACAATAACTTCTTTGGATCCATCATTATCAATATCAACAAAAACCATTGAATATGCGGCCTCATCGAAACCTTCTAATTTCAAATCATGCGCAATATTCTTAAAGTTTTTATTCTCATAAATATATACCTTGTTCTTTTGTTTTTCACCTCCAGTAAGAAACAAAGCTATTCTATTATCATTAAATGGATGAAACACTTTTAAATCCATAAAAGGCATTGTTGTTTTTCCAGCGAAAAACCTGTGTCCTTCTAAATCCAAAGATTCAAACTTAGGTAAGTTACTTTTGCCTAACTCTTTAATATATTTTTCCTTATAAACTTTTTGTGTTTTGTTGAAATTATAGTGATTAAAAAAATACATCCATAATGGAATACTTATTAATACCACGAGTACATATAGAAAAAGCATTTTCTTAGATTTTAGTTTTTCAGTCATTTATCTAATTTTCGGTGAATTCCGTTTTTATGTAGTAGTAGTTAAATTGAAATAGTAAGTCAAAATCTAAAGTACTAATAATCATTGAATTTTAATAGGACGATTGACCTTCCGAGTTATGTTTTTCCAATATCAAGATTTTTCTCTTACTTAAAATACTTCCAACTTTCTTCTATGGGTCGTTGGTAATTATTAGGATAAATCCCGTTAGTATTACCAAGGTTTTCAAAAAAATTCAATTGCTTCGTGCTTAAATATTGGTTAGGATTTTCTTTATAAGGAATTGCCTTATTTATTCTTGCTCTCTGCACTTCACCTAATGGAAGATATTTATAATTGCTGTTGCTAATATAGTATTGAGGCGCTTTATCAACTCTGTAGTTTTCCCACGACTCCAGTAAATAAAATCCTTGATCTATGGCATATAAATTCAATTCTTCCACTGAAGTTAGTTCCGTATTAAATTTTACCTTCACCACTTCTTTATAACCAACCCATCCAGCTTCAGTTGTTAAAACTCCTTCATGTTGAATCATTGAAGTTTCTCCAGACCAAAAGCAAGGTGTTTCATAAATAACTTCTTGAATGTTTCCATACTTCAATATAAGCTCATCTCTAACCGTTTTCATAAAACCAGATATTATTTTCCCAAGTTTAACCAAAGCTGTTTCCATTATATCATATAATGCCAAAGGGCTATAACTATCTGAAAGTCTTTGAACAATATCTTTCCCTTCAGAATTCACTATTCGAACAACTGGATTATTCCAAGATGGCTCATTATAGAGCTTTAATACAACTTCATCTTCCCCTTTCTTATTATTGAAAATGGCTAGAGGTATAAACTCATTTTCTATAAGTTCAACCATTAAAGGATAACTTAAAGCTTCTATACCAAAATTAACACATGTACGACACCCAGGAACTTCTTGAAAAAGTATAAACACAGGCTTATTAAGTCTATTAGCCTCTTCTAAAGCGAAACTATAATCTCTGTACCATGAAACCTTCCCTAACTCTATATGTTGAGTATTTATTTTTGTTTTCAAAACTTACTATTTATTGTAATTATTAACTTCAATACGAGAATACTTGATTGACTTTCATTAAACAGACTCTATCAACATTCGCCAATCAAGTATAATATTATTATGCTCAATAAATATTATCGTTTATTTGTAACAGTTTTTTGGCTGTTTCTTTCTTTCCAGAGGTAAAAATGGAGTGAATTAAGTTATTCATCACTCTTCTAATGATATCTACATTTGTTGCTGGTAAATAATGCTTTTCCTCAAGATCAAAAGGTATCTCCTTTAACCAATGATCAAAATTATTAGTTTGAATTATTTTACCGTTATTAAATGGATCAATGTAAAACTCCACATTTTCAATTACACTACCATTTTCCAGTTGTTCTTGAGAAAAATCCTTGTCCACATAACCTAGCACAAAATGTCCAGGAGAATTAATTCCTATTAAAGGAATATCTAAAATCTCAGCTACGATAAGATAAATTGCTGATAATCCTATAGGGTTACTCACTTTATCATGAAAAACTCGATCAATATAGGAATTGTTAACACTTGAATAATTGCGAATATTTCCATTAAACCCGTAATCATAAAGAATTGTTTGATTTAACAAATGAATCAGTTCCTCTGGAGCATCATATGTTATTTTAGGTTTAATCTCGTTAACTATCTCATCAATTAGATTATTAATTTTCTCTTCATCAAGCTTAGGGTTTCCATACTTAGCAATAGTCATTAGACCTAATAAAAGGTCATCTTTATGATTATTCGCCCAAATATTCAAACCTTCTTCTAAACTGGAAAGTTTTAACTTATCTAATACTTTTACTATTCTTTCTTTTTCTAAATCATTTTTACTCTCTTCCAGAGCATCGTGCAAATGAGGAATCGCTTCATCTCCCAAAGCAATAATGTTTGCATTCACTTGGCTATAAATAAGCTCATTAGGATCTTCTAATAAGCTTATTAAGGCTTTTATACTTGAACTATCCGTAATACTACTCATTTTATTCCTTTCTTTTTAACTATTCTTGATTTGTATACTCATAAGGTTGTAAACTTTCTCTTCTAACTTTTTAAAAGAGCTATTTTACTTTTTCCTGATAACGCTTTCTAAACTTTTCTAATTTGGGCGTTATCATCGCTTGACAATATGGAGCCTCCACATTATTCTGATAATAATTTTGATGGTAATCTTCTGCTTCGAAAAATTTAATAAACTCAACAATTTCTGTAGTTATTGTTTTATCAAAAGCTGGTTTCAACTCCAATAATACTTCACGAGCTATTTTTTCTTGCTCGTTATTATGATAGAAAATTACTGATCGATATTGACTTCCGTATTCAGTTTCAATTGTGTTATTCGTTGTAGGGTCATGACTTGTCATAAATATGACAAGCAATTCTTCATAACTAATACAATTAGTATCGAATAAAACTTGGATAACTTCCGCATGTCCCGTTCTACCAGAGCTAACCTCTCTGTATGTCGGAACACCAGGAACATTGCCACCAGAGTAACCTGAGGTTACTTGTAACACTCCTTTTAATTGTTGAAATATTGCTTCAATACACCAAAAACAGCCCCCACCAAATGTTGCTAATTGTGTACTTTTTGCTTTCATTTATTTATTCCTAATTTTTTCTTTATACAAAATTAGGGCATAAAGCCAATTTTATGGATAATGAAATGACACATAAATTTGTATATTTTTCTCACTCAGAAGAAATAACAAAAAAGAAGATATTAAGAAATCATAAAATCCTCCATAAAAATCTTTTCTAAAAAAAACAATAATTCATCTGCATTACTTTTTGAAAAAATTATCGGAGGCTTAATTTTTAAAACATTATTATCAATTCCATCGGTGCTCATTAAAACTTTAAAATCTTTCATTCTGTTTGCCAAATAAGAAGCTTTTTCAGGTAAAGGTTCCTTCGTTTCTGTTACTAATTCAAAACCAAGAAAAAGTCCTTGCCCTCTAACATCACCAATTATTGGAAACTTTTCTGTAAGCTTTTTAAGTCTTTTTTTCAAATATTCACCAACTTCTAAAGCATTTTCTTGAAGTTTTTCTTCTTTTACTGTTTTAAGAACTGCTGCTCCAATAGCACATGAAACAGGATTACCTCCGAAGGTATTAAAATACTCCATGCCATTAGCAAATTTTTCAGCTACTTCTTGGGTACAAGCGACAGCAGCTAAAGGATGTCCATTCCCAAGAGGTTTTCCAATAGTTACAATATCAGGAACCACATTATGTAGTTGAAATCCCCAAAAAGTTTTTCCCATACGACCGCATCCTGTTTGTACTTCATCAGAAATACAAAGTCCTCCTTCATTTCTTACTAACTCATAAGCTTGTGATAAAAAGCCTTCAGGTAGTTCGATCTGACCACCGCAAGAAATAATTGGTTCGATAATAAACGCACCTACATTTCTTCCTTTATCTTTAATAGATTTAAGTTTTCTCTTTACTTCATTTACATATTCTTCTACCGCACTTTCACCGGTGTATTTTCCTCTAAAAGTATCTGGCAAAGGAATTATATGAGTAAATTCAGGGGCTCCCGTTCCTCCTTTTCCATCGAATTTATATGATGAAATATCAATGCACATATTTGCATTTCCGTGATAACCAACTTCCGAAGCAATAATATCTTTTTGATGAGTATTTGCTTTTACCATTCGTATAGCCAGCTCATTAGCTTCTGAACCTGAATTTACAAAATGTATTACACTTAATTCAGGAGGTAATGTTTCTATTAACTCTTGAGCTAATTCATTTATGTTTTCATGAAGATACCTCGAATTGGTATTTAACACAGCCATTTGCTGTTGACCAGCTTCAACCACTTTTGGATTTTCATGTCCCACATGAGCAACATTATTTACGGTATCCAAATAACGATTTCCAAACTCATCAATTAAATATACTCCTTGTCCTCTAACAATTTTTATAGGTTGTTTATACTGTAGACTCAAGCTTTTTCCTAAATGATCTTTTCTATATCTTAAAATATCTTCTTTATTTGACTTAAAAGATGTTTCAAGCGCTTTCGATTTAAATAATAGGTTTGGGTTTGGACAGATGCTTTTCCAAACGTCTATTTCCGAATGATAAGCTACTCCCTGAAAATCATCTTCAAAATTTAACATTGATAACATGATCTGAAAATGTAGATGGGGCGACCAACTACCATTTTCTTCTCTATTTCCAATAAATCCAACACAACTCCCTTTAGACAGTTTATCTCCAACCTTAACCAGTTCTAAACTTTTTAAAGATAAATGACCGTACAGAGTATAAAACGGAATTCCATTTGCTTGGTGTTTTACTATAATTAAGCCTCCATATTCTTTGTACTTATTATTATCTGTTACGGTGGTAACCTCTCCATCAAAGGGTAAATGAACAGGAGTATCAACTGGAACCCAAAAATCAACTCCTAAATGAATGGTTCTACTTTCCCTTCCATAATTTCCAATAGTTTCATATTCATCTGATGTATACAGAGCGCGAGGCTCCAAATACCCTCCTGCAATTATTTTATTAGGATGTTTCTTTTGTAACTGGTTAATTTTAAAGTCGAATACGTCTAAATCATTGAACTCACTATAATTCCCTAACCACAAACTGTTCACGCCCAAATCTAATGGTAAAAAGTCCTTTGATCCAATCGTTGGAAAAATAGTTGAAATATCAACATTTTGCTCACTTAACCATTCTTTAACTATTGACTCATTTGGATGTCCCGTGAAACCACAAGCACTTCTAAAAGTATAATTTGCATATTCGGGAGAAATTTTTCTCCATTTTTTCAAAACCTCCCAAGCTGGTTTTTCAGAGATCAGCAAATATTCATTATCCGGTTCTTTCAACTTGTTAATTGCGGACTTAGTAACAGATATAACCAATCGCATTGCAATGGCATCAAATAAAAAACAAAGTTCTTTCTCTTCAAGAGGAAACTCTTGATGGTACCCTTTAACAATCGATAAAGCCGCTTCCAAAGGATTGTTAAACCCCATTATTGCATAAGCACAGGTTATGGCAACATCATTTATAATTTGAGTATGAACAGCATCTCCAAAATCAATTATTGCTTCTACTTCTGGTTTTATTAAGTTAGTTGAAACGACAACATTGTTATCGTTAGCGTCATTATGAACTACAGATTTTCGAAGTTTATCATATTCCTTGTAGTTTTCCTTAAAACGTTGTTGAAAGTATTTTAAAATGGCTAATTTCTCATCCGAAAACAATGCTGTATGATCCAAAGTCCAACTTCCCTGCGCTACATCCCAATGAAATTCTCTATGTGCCTCTTTATGTTCGAATCCTTGAAGCTGTTTTGTCAAGCGTCCTGCATGTTGTCCTAAAGAGAACCTCAATTCATTTGATTTGGGATTTACAGAACTCCACAACCTACCATCTACCCAACTTAATAATCGAACATATCTTTCATTTCCTTCATCATCAATCACACTGCTTATCGAGTCTCCATTCCTATCTTCAATTACTTTAGGTAAATTATTTTCTGTGCTTTCAACATGTTTCAATAAGGCTTGCTGATACTCCAAATACTGAATATTCTCATCAGGGCGAGATATTTTTAGTATGTATTGCCCGTTTGTCGACTTAATCTTAAAATTAAAGTCAATTTCTCCCGGAAGTTCCTTGGCTGTTCCTTCTATTTTAAACTTCTCAAAAAGTATTTGCTCAGCCTTATTTGCATCAATTTTAATGTTCTGGTACAGCATAGTTGTCTTCAAATTTTAATCGCTTAAATGTACACTATTTTACATTTTGTTAAAAAGAAAATGAGGTAGTAAATTTGTAACATTTACCACCTCATTTTACAATATTTCTTATTTATTCAGAAACCTAAAATAATGATTTTATAATTTCATTTATAGTAATTCCTTCTGCCTCTGCTTTGTAGTTTTTAACTACCCTATGTGATAAAATTGGAATTGCCACTGCTTGAACATCTTCAATATCTGGTGAGAATTTCCCATTTACAGCTGCATGTGCTTTAGCAGCTAAAATAAGGTTTTGCGAGGCCCTTGGTCCTGCTCCCCAATCGATATATTGTTTTACGTAATCAGTAGCTCTTTCCGATTTAGGTCTTGTTTTACCAACCAAATCAACTGCATATTCTATTACATTATCGGCAACTGGAATTTTGCGTATTAAATTCTGAATTTCAATAATTTCTTGAGCCGAGAAAACCGCATTCACTTTCTGGTTTAAAATAGAAGTTGTATTCTTTACAACCTCCACTTCCTCTTCAAATGAAGGGTATTCAAGATTTATTGAAAACATAAATCTATCTAATTGCGCTTCTGGTAAAGGGTATGTTCCTTCTTGTTCAATTGGGTTTTGCGTTGCTAACACAAAAAATGGTAATTCCAGTTTATAATGATGCCCCGCAACTGTAACCGATCTTTCTTGCATTGCCTCTAATAAAGCAGCTTGTGTTTTCGGTGGTGTACGGTTAATCTCATCTGCCAAAATGATATTTGAAAAGATGGGTCCTTTAATGAATTTAAATTGACGCGTTTCGTCTAATATTTCACTACCAAGAATATCGGAAGGCATTAAATCAGGAGTAAATTGAATTCTTTTAAAATTTAAACCTAAAGCTTCAGATATAGTATTTACTAATAATGTTTTTGCCAATCCTGGAACACCAATTAAAAGCGAGTGTCCACCACAAAATATAGATAAAAGTGTAAAATCAACTGCTTCTCTTTGACCAATGATTACTTTACCTATTTCGTCCTGTAATTCTTTATACTTATTTACCAGATTATTTACAGCTGTAACGTCAGACATAGTGATTAAGAGGGTTAAAAAAATCCGTTTAAAAACAGTAGTTATTCATAGTTTTTAAACGGATTATAGTTTTAATTTTTTACTTATTTTCTTTTTTCCAATCTTTTTTGAAAGTACATTTTTTATGATCTCCACTTAACTTAATGTAAGTTTCTTGAATTTTATCTTTCGACCATTTTTCTAAAGTTTCTTCTTTCTTTTTTTCTAAAGCAAATTGTTGCATTCTTACATAATCTTCTATTATATCTGCTTTGTGAGTATTTGTTTTATGGCGTATAAAAACAACCTTATACATTTTCTCTCCTTCACGAGTTTCGTCATAGAATACATCGGTCATTTCTCCTTGATCTAATTCACTAATTCTACCAAATAAATCTGGAGGTAGCCTTGTTAGCTCAAAAATAGGTTCGCCTGTATATGGATTCATTATTAAACCACCACTTAGCTTAGTGTCTTTATCTTCAGAGTGTTTTCTTACGGCTTCTTCAAACGTTATTTTTCCTTCTTTAACATCCTTTACAATCTTTTCAATTTCCTCTTTAGTTTCTTTTAACTTTTCGTCAGAAATTTCTGGTTGCATTAAAATATGAGAAACCTCTCTTCCGTTACCTCTAATTTTATGTAATTTAATAATATGATATCCAAAATCAGTTTTAATTGGTTCAGAAATTTGACCTTCATCTAACGAAAATGCAGCTTCTTTAAACTCCTTAATAAAAGGCGTTTCTTTTGTTATTACCCCTAAGTTTCCTTTATTTTCAGCTACACTAGGATCATCTGAATTAATAATCGCTTTTAAACTAAAACTAGATCCACTAATGATATCTTCTCTAATTTTATTTAGTTTATCAATTATACGTTGTTCTTCCTCTTTCGCTGGTTCGGCATTTAAAACTAGTTGTGCTAATTCAACTTCAGCAGGAATTTCAGGTAATTCTCCTTTTTCTTTTAATCCATTAAAATAAACTCTCACCTCTTCAGGAGTAACATCAACAGCTTCAGTTATTTTTAGTTGCTCTTTTTCTATAAGTGCATTTTCTTTTTGCACTCTTTCCAATTCCTTTCTTAAATCTTGAATATCATTGAATCCATAGGCTTCTACCACTTTTTGTTCATCACCATATTCATTTATAAAGAACTGAATACTTCTGTTTACTTTATTGTCAATTTCTCCTTGAGAAACAGTAACACTATCAACAATAGCATGATGCGCTAATAACTTCTGATTCATTAACTCCTCCAACATCTCACAATCTGAAATTGTAATCTTCCCTTCACTTCGGAGCTCAACTTCTTTTTTAAATTTTTCAATATCAGAATTAAGTACAATATTTTTACCTACTACTACAGTAACTCCATCAACCTTCGTTTTCTGAGCATTTGTTGTTATAGCAAATAATAAGGTTGCTAAAAGACTAATATTCTTTAAAGTTTTTGTTTTGAATAGCATCATTTATCAGCGTTTTTTCAATCTCTCTAATTAATTCTCGTTTTCTCTTATGTAAAATAATTTGCTTAATTCTTTCAGTTACATGACTCAAAGGAGCAATGTTGTTTTTTTGCAAAATATTTTTTACCGACACCAAATATACTCCTAAACTATCTTCTTTCTGTATGAATTTTGATATTTTTAACAGATTTTCTTTAGATTCTGCACCAAAGGGTGGAATTTTTCCTTTTAAAAAGTTAAGAGTTACCCAAGTTGAATCTTGAAGTCGATATGATTTCAGACTTAATAGTTGCCTTTCCAAAGATTCTCGGTCTTCCTCCTCCTCAGATTTAAAACTTTTAATGATATCATCTTTTTCAAGGTGATCATTTCCAAAATGGACATAATCAAATTGAACAAGTTCATCATTTAAACGAAAGTTACTTTTATTACTTTCGTAATATTCCGCAACCTGTACATCTGAAACTATAGTATCAAGTTTTTGTTTTATTAATCTTTCTTTATAATTATTGATATACAAACTCGATTTGTAATCATTCACCAACTTTTCTATTTCAATACTATTTACTTCTGAAATGTTTTCTTCAGCTTTAATTAAAAAAAGTTGTTGTTTTGCCCATGTATTAATCAATCCTTTTACCACAACAGTACTGTCTTCCTTAGACATATTTTTTGGTAACAAGTCTATTATATCCTTTCTATATAAATGCTTGTTATATACTGTAGCGATAGGTTTTTCCTGCTGAATATTTTGCGTTTTAAAAGTAACTAAATCGCAAGAAATTAGTAGTTGAATACATAGTAGTAGTAGTAGTAGTAGTAGGAATATTTTTTTCACTGTTTATCTATTGATTATATATTTTTTTCAGTTTTTTAACCTCTTTTTCTCTTATTTGTATTTTGTTTTTATTTCTTAATTGCTCAATCCAATTGTTCTCCAAAGATTGCTGATAGTCGCTAATTACCTCCCCTTTTACATCTTCTAACTTTTGTTCTTTATACTTAGCTTTCTTACTATCAAAAAACTCTTGTAATCCTAAAGTATCTGTTGTTGACTTTTTCCATATTTTCTTTTGCATTAATTCAAATAGTAATAAGCCTTCTTTATACTCAGTTAATGTATACCTAAAATCTGGTTCTATGTTTACCAAGTCCTTTTTAAAATACTCAGTTAACTCATAGTTTTTAAATTGTTCAAATAATTCCAATAAATTTGAATTTCTTCGATACTTAATATACTCGTTAAACTTGTTGCCGTCTATTTTGGTATTGTCAATGGATATTACCCAATCTTGATTCTTTCCTGCGATATAATCTTTTACAGAAGAGGATTTAATTTTAGCAAAAGATTCTTTATTAACTTTTACATCATATTTCTTTTTTAACTTTTTTAAAACAGCTTCATATGATGCTTGTAATCTATCCGATCTTTTTACTTTACCTTCAATCTTCTTTTTAGCTATTTCATAAGGTTCAACAGGAAATTTATTTAATAATTTAACAATATGCCATCCAAAACGAGTTTTAAATGGTTCACTAATGTCATTAATATTTTTCATTCCTAGAACAGTATTTTCAAACTGTTCGACCATACTTCCGGTACCAAATCGTGCTAGTTTACCACCATTTTTAGCTGTTCCAGTGTCTTCTGAATACACCTTTGCTATATCATTGAACAAAGCTCCATCTTTTAACTTTTGGTATGCAGAATCAATTCTTACCTTTCCTACAATAGACTTATCTCTTACTAAAATATGAGCTGCTTCAAATTCACCTTGAGATTTACGTCTATCGGTAACTTTTACCAAGTGATATCCAAATCGAGTTCTGAATGGTTTTGAAACTTTTCCTACTTCAGTAGCATATGCATTGTCTTCAAAATTATAAACCATTTTAAAGGCAGAAAAATATCCCAAATCTCCTCTATTTAACTTAACAGAAGGATCTTCTGAAACCTCTAATGCTACATTTTCGAAAGATTCTCCTTTAAGTATTCTCTCTCTTGCATTTACAATTTTATTATAAGCTTCTAACGTATCTTTAGCACTTGCCTTTTGCGATACTCTTATAAGTAAATGACTTGCTCTGATTTCATTTACTGTTCTGTAATAAGCATCTTTAACTAATTGCTCCAAAGTTTCTTTATCTTGTAAATATGGCGCTATTAACTGGTTTTTATAGCCTTCTAATTCTTTTTGATACGATTTTAATGTATCCAATTTTAAGTCGTAAGCTTCCTTTACCTTTAATTTATAATTGATATATAAATCGAGATAATTATCAATATCCTTGGCTTCATTATCTACAACCAATCCTAAGTTTTTCTCATAAACTCTCTTAAACTCCGATACAGTTACTGAATTATCATTGATTCTAAATAACTCTTTATCTTTCTTTTGAGCAAATGTTGTTATAGCAATTCCTTGCAATACTATAGCTATTCCTAAAATTTGATTTTTCATGAACTTGTTTATCTATAAAGTTGGTTAAAGTTTATTTCTTAAAATTGAGATAAAAAGTCAAACTATGTTATTAAACGTTCTATTTAAGCAATGGTTTGAATAGATGATCTCATTAATTTGATTGAAAATCTAGTTACAACGATATAATTCCTTCTATAACCTCAGCCTTTCTGTAATATTGAATTACTTCATCAGAACTTTTTACAGTTATTTGAACTGAAACACTAATATATTTTCCAGTTCTTGATTTTTTTGTATTGATTACCGCTCCTCCATTATTAAACAAATCTTGAACCTCTTGTACTTGATTTCCAGTTGTTGGAACGATAAATTTATACAAATATTTTGAAGGAAATGTAGTAGTATCTTCTAATTGAACTTTTAATTTATTGTAAAATTCTTCTCTATCTGCCATAATTAATTGATCGACATTTTATTTTTACTCGCGTCGGGGACAAAATTACACTATTTATTAAATTTATAAATTGAAACTTCTATTTTTGCATGATGCAACAAAAAATCGTTCTTATTGGAGGACCAGGTACTGGTAAATCCACTGTTTTAAAAGAGTTTATTAAAAGAGGGTATCAATGTATGCCTGAAATTTCAAGAGAGGTTACTTTGAAAGCTCAAGAAGACGGAATAGATCAACTTTTTTTGGAAAAGCCTCTTTTATTTAGCGAACTTTTGTTAAAAGGGAGAGAAAAGCAATTTACAGATGCGGAATTGTCAAAGAATAAACTTGTATTTTTTGATCGTGGAATTCCTGATGTGCATGCCTATATGGATTATTTAAAAACGGATTATCCTAATACTTATGTAGAAAAAAGTTTACAATATAAGTATGATAAAGTGTTCATGCTCCGTCCATGGAAGGAAATTTATACTCAAGACAACGAACGCTATGAATCATTTGAACAGGCTATTGAACTTGATAAATTTCTTAGAAAAGCATACGAAGCCTTAGGATATTCAATAATTGATGTTCCTTTTGGTTCGGTTGAATATCGTTGTGACTTTATTCTAAATTCTCTTTAAAAACAATGTCTAATGACGCTCTTCATATATTAAAAAAATACTGGGGACATGACAGTTTTAGAGAACCTCAACATGAAATAATTACATCTATTTTAGAGGGTAATAATACCATTGCTCTCTTGCCTACAGGAGGTGGTAAATCTATATGTTTTCAAGTACCGGCACTCTTAAAAAGTGGAGTTTGCCTGGTTATATCGCCTTTAGTTGCTTTAATTCAAGACCAAGTTGATAGCTTGATCAAAAAAAACATTAAGGCAACAACAATTCCAGCAGGTTCTAGTCAAGATGAAATTATTACGTTGTTCGATAATATAAGGTTTGGAAACTACAAATTTCTTTATGTTTCACCCGAACGTTTACAATCAAAATTTATTCAAGAAAAGATTAAACAATTAAATGTTAATCTTATTGCCATCGATGAAGCCCATTGTATTTCGGAATGGGGCCATGATTTTCGTCCATCATATCTTGATTTGGATATTTTAAAGGAACTTCAACCAAATGTTCCTTTTATTGCTTTGACAGCTACAGCTACTAAAAAAGTAATTACTGATATTGGTAAACATTTGGGCATGGTTAATCAGAAAATTTTCTCGAAATCTTTTGTTCGAGAGAATTTAGCCTATCAAGTGTTTAAAGTGAATGATAAATTGGGAAGATTAGAAAGAATTCTAAAAAAAATCAATGCACCCATAATTATTTATGTTTCTTCCCGAAAAAAGACAAAAGAAATCAGTAATTATTTAAATGCTCAAGGTTTTAAATCGACTTATTATCACGGAGGACTAACCTCTATCGAAAAACAAACGTCCTTTGATAAATGGTTTTCGGAAGAATGCTTAATTATGGTTGCTACTAATGCTTTTGGGATGGGAATTGACAAACCCAACGTTAGAGCTGTTATTCATTTAAATTTACCCTCTTCTCTTGAGAACTATACTCAAGAAGCTGGAAGAGCTGGAAGGGATGGAAAAAAAGCATTTTCTGTAGTATTGACCAACGAGAATGATTTCCGTTCTTTTGAGGAAAATCAAACGAATAAATTCCCTAGTGTCAAGGAGATTAAAGAAGTTCATCAGAAATTATATCAAAACTTTCAAATTGCTAAGGGTGAATTAATCGATACTGCCTTTAGCTTTAATTTTCTTGAATTTTGTAATAAGTATAGTTTTAAACATGCGAAAACAAAAATTATATTGCAATTACTCAATTCTAATGGAATAATTGAGTTAAATACTCCAATTAATAAACGATCAACTATACAATTTTTGGTAAGAAGTAATCAATTGATTCAACTTGGAAAGAATAAAGATTATGGATTATTGATTCAAACATTATTGCGTTTATACGGGGGAGTATTCGAACAACCTGTAAACATCGATGAGTTTTTCGTTGCAAAAAAAATTGGAGCTACATCGTTCACCGTTGTTGAAAAACTCGAAAAATTAGGTAACCTAGAGGTACTAAATTATCAGAAAACAGGTAAGAATTCGGAACTCTATTTCTTACAACCAAGAGAAGATGACCTTGCTATCAATCGTATTTCTAAAAACATTAAAGCTTTTTTAAATCAGAAAATAAAAAAATCGCGTCAAGTACTTGATTTTATGAAGAACAAAGATATTTGCAGAGCTGTTTTATTGGTTGACTATTTCAATGAAAGCATTGAAGATTGTGGTATTTGTGATATTTGTTTAGAAAAGAAAAAAAGTAAAAACAATACTAGTATAGATAAAGCTATTATCAAACTACTTTCTAATTCAAAAGAATTATTTTCTAATGAAATCTGTGAAGGCATAAATGGTAAAGAAGAAGACATTTTAATAAATTTGCGAAGATTACTTGCTGATGATGTAATCGGCATAACTTTGTATAACAAATACTTTTTAAAATGATGGATTTGAAATAGTTTCTATATTGACTCCATCAGTAAACCTAAAAGATCTAATATAAATTAAATGAAAGACTTACGCATAGTTTTTATGGGAACACCAGATTTTGCTGTAACCATATTGAAACATTTGGTAGACAATGATTATAATGTTGTTGGTGTTATTACTGCCGTTGATAAGCCAGCAGGACGAGGAAGAAAACTAAACGAATCTGCCGTAAAAAAATATGCGCTATCTCAAAACCTCCCTTTGCTACAGCCTAAAAATTTAAAGAGTGAAGAGTTTCAAGAGGAATTAAAAAAATGGAATGCTAACCTACAAATAGTTGTAGCCTTTAGAATGTTACCTCGTTCCGTTTGGGCAATGCCAGAATATGGCACCTTTAATTTACATGCCTCTTTACTTCCTGAATATCGCGGTGCTGCTCCAATTAATTGGGCTATTATTAATGGAGAAACAAAAACAGGAGTAACGACCTTTTTTATTGATGATAAAATTGATACTGGAGAAATCATTCTTCAGAAAGAAACTTCTATTGGAGAAAATGAAACTGTTGGAGAACTGCATGATAAACTAATGTATTTAGGTGCTGAGCTTGTTAAAGAAACTGTAGACTTAATTTCGAAAGGTGATGTGACTACAACAAAGCAACCTGAGTTGGAAGAAAAACCAGCTCATAAGCTTTTTCCTGAAAATTGTAAAATTGACTGGTCAAAGTCATTATCCGATATATTCAATCATATTAGAGGTCTAAACCCTTACCCAGCGGCTTGGACAACTATTTATAATAATGAAAAGGAAATTAGTGCAAAACTTTATGGTGTTTCCAAAGAATATTTTGAGCATGAATTCGATCCAGGTAAAATAATCACATCAAAATCTGAGTTAAAAATTGCCACCAAAGATGGCTTTCTAATTATTGACCAAATTAAGCTTTCTGGCAAAAAATTAATGGACGCTAAAAGTTTATTAAATGGATATCAGTTTTCAGAAGATGCTATAGCTCGCTAGCCCTTTATTTATAAGGAATTGCAGTTTTCAACAGAAAAACAAGCTCGGTTATTAACAATTATTTGGTTTTTATTAACAAAATACTATTTTTTCCGACCCAAATGTTGCACAATCCCGCATTCCGTCTATATTTGTTAAGCTTTTTAGCGAGAAATATTAATTAATTTTTAAAATCATTAAAATTATGAACAAATCAGATTTAATCGATGCAATGGCTGCTGACGCAGGAATTTCAAAAGCTGCTGCAAAAGCTGCATTAGAATCATTCACTAACAACGTATCTAACACTTTAAAAGGTGGAGGTAAAGTTGCTTTAGTTGGATGGGGAACTTGGTCTGTATCTGAAAGAGCTGCTAGAACAGGGAGAAATCCTCAAACTGGTAAAGAAATCCAAATTGCTGCGAAAAATGTAGTTAAGTTTAAAGCAGGAGCTGGTTTAAGCGACACTGTAAACTAAGATTTTAATATCACGTCTATATAAAAGGCTACCAATATTGGTAGCCTTTTTTGTTACTTCATATTATTTAAGTATAAAACTTTATATACATCGTATTATAATTCATCTATCGCTTTTTCTATAACCTCGTAAATTCTATTCAACTGCTTTTTTTCAATAATATAAGGAGGCTGGATATAAATTGTATTTCCTAAAGGTCGCAAAAAAACACCTTCATCCATAAAGAAACTCAAAATCTTATCTCTTAAATTTCCATAATATCCAAACTCAGAATTCAGCTCTATACTTAGAATAACTCCTAAACTGGAAACAGTTTTAACCTTTTTATTCCTTAAAATCTTTTTACGAAAATCTGAATGCATTTTAGTTATTTCCTTTATTTTCTTTTGCATGGCTTCAGTTTGCAATAGTTCAATTACTGCAATAGCCGCTGAACAGGCTATCGGATTGGCAGAATAAGTATGACAATGGAAGAAACCTTTGGAAATCTCATTACTTAAAAAGGCTTCGTATATTTCTTCTTTACATGAGGTAATAGCCATTGGAACCATTCCTCCTGTTAATGCTTTACTTAAACAAATGATATCAGGTTTTGTTTTCATATGGTCGGATGCAAACAACTTTCCTGTCTTTCCAAACCCCGTCATTACTTCATCTGCAAGCAATAATATATCTCTTTTACGCAAAAAACTTAATACCAGTTCTAAATCTCTTGCTTCATGTATTTTCATACCTGCTGCTCCTTGAACTAAAGGTTCATAAATAAAACCAGCAACATTCTTCTTTAACACGATAGCATCTAACATCTTTAGAACTTTTACATTATTTAACCCATTTGGAACTGGAATTCTTTCAATATCCATAAGATAATCCTCAAAAGGTCCGTTATACACAGAAAGACCTGAAACTGCCATTGCTCCAAAAGTATCTCCATGAAATCCGTTTTCAAACGCAATAAATGTATCTCGTTTTTCTCCCTTATTAAAGTGATACTGTAACGCCATTTTTATAGCCGCTTCCACGGCAGTTGAGCCGTTATCATTAAAAAATATCCTATTTTGATTATTAGGTAAAATTTTAATCAGCTCTTCTGATAATTTTACGGCAGGTTCATGCGTAAAATCACTAAACATTATTTGATCCAATGTCGTTAGCTGTTTATATACACTTTTTATGATCGTATCATTACAGTGACCAAACATACAGGTATACCAAGAAGAGATAGCGTCGATATACTCTTTTCCATCCTCATCTGTTAAGATACATCCCTGCCCTTTTACAATTGCTAGACTATCAGGATGTGTTTGATGCTGTTTCATGGGATGCCAAAGATGCCTTTTATCCCTTTCTTTTAGTGTTGGTTCCATATCCCACTTTATATCAATTAAAATTACAATGTAAATAAATTGGTTATTATTCTTTATGTTCTTTCAACCATTTTTTTGCATTTATAAGATCCCCCTCTTTTCTTCCTAAACAAAATTCTCTATAATAAATCTTCCCATTTTCATCAGGCACCGCTTCATAACCTGTCATATAATCACCTCTCGCCGCGATTGTATAAATAAACACTCCACTAGCGTAAGCTGCTGAATTCAAAGAATACCACTCTCCTACTATGTATCTTTTATCCAGAATTTTTCCATAACCAATCCAATTATATCCTTTTGAATTATTCCTACTTTCAAAACGTATACCTCTGAAAAAATCTTTTTTAATTTGAATTTCCTCTATTACCCAATCCTCTTTTTCATTCGCCATTTTCCATGATGAAACCCACTTACCGAGGATTTTTTGCTTGGTTGTTTTTGCCAAAAAATAATTAAATGATAACGGGATAAGATATGACGTTATGCCTCCCAATAGTAATCCTGAAACTACTTGTAAAACACTATTCATTTCCTTACTTATGTCATTTTAACTCTATCTCAATAAATGAAAAACAATAATTATTTTCATTTATAACGTTATGTTCAACACCCAGCTCTCGATAATAAGACTTTCCTTTTTCTATATGATGCAAAACCTTCGTCTCTTTATTTTGAATTGAAAGAGTTCCTTCCGATTGTGGAACTACAATATAGTTATATGCATGTTTGTGCCAACCAGTTTCAGTATTGGGTTCAAACAACCATGAAGTTACTCTAACTTTTTCGTTGTCAATTTGTATCGCACTACTTGCCTTTCTTCTATCCCCCTCTTTTCTTTCTTGATTTTTCATTTCGCTCAATTTTATATTCTGGACGTGTCCATTTTGGATTCTCTCCTAAAGATTTATATCGAGAGTTTTCTGCTTCAACTGTCTGAGGTTGCTCTTTTTTAGTAAATGGCTTTTGAGGAATTAATCCTAAATTTTCAAACATTTTCATATCCTCATCTACTGCTGGGTTTGGTGTAGTTAATAATTTATTACCAGCAAAAATAGAATTTGCACCTGCGAAAAAGCACAATGCTTGTCCTTCTTTACTCATTTGGGTTCTACCCGCAGATAAACGTACTTGTGTATTTGGTAGTACAATTCTAGTAGTGGCTACCATACGAATCATGTCCCAAATTGCAACAGGTTTTTCCTTTTCTAAAGGAGTTCCCTCAACTGCCACCAAAGCATTAATTGGTGTTGACTCTGGTTGTGGATTCAAAGTTGATAATGCCACTAACATCCCAGCTCTGTCCTTAGCTGCCTCACCCATTCCAATAATTCCACCCGAACAAACTGTAATATTTGTTTTACGAACATTCTTAATAGTGTCTATTCTATCTTGATACCCTCTTGTTGAAATAACCTTTTTATAATATTCCTCAGAAGAATCTAAGTTATGATTGTAGGCATATAATCCTGCTTCTGCTAGCCTCATTGCTTGATTTTCTGTAACCATTCCAAGTGTGCAACAGACCTCCATATCTAGTTTATTAATCGTTCTAACCATCTCCAACACTCTGTCAAACTCAGAACCATCTTTCACATTTCTCCATGCTGCTCCCATACAGACTCTAGAACTACCACTATTTTTTGCTTTATTGGCAAGCTCTTTAACCTCCGCTACCGACATCAAACTGTTTTTATTAATATTCGTATGATACCTTGCTGCTTGAGGACAATATCCACAATCTTCCGAACAACCTCCTGTTTTAATGGAAAGTAAGGTCGAAACCTGAATCACATTCGGATCGTGCTGTTTTCTATGTATCGTTGCCGCTCTGTACAACAACTCCATTAGTGGACTATTATAAATTTCTAAAATTTCTTCTTTCTTCCAATTGTGCCTAACTTCTTGCATAAAACTCTTTATTTGATAATATTACACTTACAGCATTCCCTCCAAACCCAACCGCATTTATGAGGACATTTCTTATTGGATTTGGAGTTCGTTGCTTATGAATATAGGGGACGTCTATGACTTTTTGATATTGCAACATTAAGATTGCCATTTCAACACTAAGCAATCCAGATGCTCCAAAAGTGTGTCCTATTTTCCATTTGTTTGATGTTAGAAAAGGGAGTTGCTTTCCAAACACTTTCTGAATAGCTTTATATTCTGAAAAATCCCCCTTAATCGTTCCAGGTGCATGCATCACGATTACATCAATTTCTTCTTTATTGATATTTTTTAATGCCATTTTCATTGAATCTTGAAAGCATTTAGCATCACTAGAAATTGATATATTATGAGTTAATACCTCAGTTGCATAACCGACTTCCTTTATATATGCCAAAGTATTTTCTGTTTTCGGGTCTCTCTCCAAACAAATACTGCACGCACCCTCACCTAACACCATGGTATTTACAGTTTTTGTCAAGTCGAGTGACCTACAGGGGTATTCTTCGTCATTTTTAGCATAAATCTTCAAAGCATTCATCTGTGCCAATGTGAAAGCAGTTAATGGTGCTTCACTACCTCCAACAAGAAACTTATCTGTCATTCCTGATTGTATCCATGCAACTCCATTGAGTAACGAATGTAAAGCCGTTGAACATGTTATTGAATGAGAAATTTGTGGTCCCTTTGTTTTTAAATCATGACCTACCCAAGAAGATATGTTACCCAATGTGGTCGTTGGCGATGCCAATGTTGAACTTTTACCTTCAATTAAAAACTCCGAAAAATACTTCTCAAAAAGTTCTGTTGCTCCTCTAGATGACCCTATGTTAACACCAAAACTGTCCTCCGGAGTCCAATTGGAACTTTTATATGCCTCTCTAGAAGCATATAATGCGTACAAAACAGACAAGTCCAACCTACTATATTTTTCATCTTCTTTCTGTAATTTTTCAATTACAGCGTTGGTATTTATTTTCCCTGTAACTTTTACTTCATTCTCTACCTCTTGTAGACTCAAAAAATGCTTAGATAACTTATAATTCTTCCAAATTTCTTCTTTAGTGTCTCCTAAAGAAGAAATCGATCCAATCCCCGTAATTCCAATAACCTCATTCATTTATTCAATCTTACAATCCTCCAACACATATGTACTTTATTTCTAAATACTCTTCAATACCATATTTCGATCCTTCTCTACCTATTCCACTTTCTTTAACTCCTCCAAATGGAGCAACAGTCGTGGAAATTTTACCTGTGTTAACACCTACCATTCCATAATCTAGTGCTTCGGATACCCTCCAAATTCTTGCATAATCTTTACTAAAGAAATAAGAAGCCAATCCATACGGTGTATTATTGGCCATAGCAATTACTTCTTCTTCTTTAGAAAATCTAATAAGTGGCGCAATAGACCCAAATATTTCTTTATTAAATACATCCATCTCTTCATTCACATTTCCAAGTATTGTTGGCGGAAAAAAGTTTCCTTTCTCTTTATCTAGACTCCCTCCAACAATAACCTCTGCTCCTTTAGTGCTAGCATCCTCAACCAAATCACTTAAAAAGTTTACTGCACTTTCATTTATTAATGGTCCTATGACTGTATCCTTTTCTACTCCATTTCCAACTTTCATTTTTGTCACCTCTTTAGATAATTTATAAGTAAATTCATCATAAATACTATCATGAACAAATATTCGGTTTGTACATACACATGTTTGACCTGAATTTCGAAACTTAGAAGCAATTACTCCTTCAACAGCAGTATTGATATCAGCATCATCAAAAACAATAAATGGCGCGTTTCCTCCTAGCTCCATAGATACTTTTTTCACTGAGTTTGCACATTGCTTCATAAGTATCTTTCCGACATGAGTAGAACCCGTAAATGATATTTTTTTTATTATCGGGTTAGAGGTTAGCTCTTGCCCTACCTCAATAGGCCTATTGGTTGTTATAATATTAATTACTCCTTTCGGAATACCCGCCATTTCAGCTAATATTCCAATAGCCAATGCTGATAAAGGAGTACTCTCTGCTGGTTTTACAACCACAGTACAACCAGCGGCCAGTGCAGGAGCAATTTTTCTTGTAATCATTGCATTAGGAAAGTTCCACGGAGTAATAGCTGCAACGACCCCTACTGGTTGCTTAATGGTTAAAATTCGTCTATTCTTAGCATTTGTAGGAATTGTTTCCCCATACGTTCTTCGAGCTTCTTCCGAAAACCATTCTATAAAAGAGGCTCCATACTTAATTTCTCCCAAAGCTTCTGTCAAAGGCTTTCCTTGTTCTAAGGTTAGTATGTATGCTAATTCATCTGCGAATTCTAATTGCAAATTGAATAACTTTTTCAATAATTTCGCTCTGTATTCTGCCGTTTCATTCTTCCAGTCTTCCAAAGCTACTTGAGCCGCGGAAATTGCTTCTTTGGTTTCCTCTCTTCCTAAATCTGGAACCTCAGCAATTTTGCTATTGTCAAATGGGTTTCTCACCTCGAATGTTGCTCCATTTGATTCTAAAACCCACTCTCCATTGATGTAGGCTTTCTCTTTTAAAAATCTCTTATAATCTCTCATATATCCCTTTGTTTAGGACAAAACATATCCCTTTACGTATTTAAAACTCACTGTTTTTAATACATATTCTGTTGGTTATTTAAATGAAAGAGTGCTTCATCCTTTATGAGTGAAGCACTCATAATCAATCATAACTCAAACTATAATGAAAAAAAATTTAACTTTTATCTATAAAACGTTTCACCTCCTGTAGTTGTTTACTTCGCTCTTTTCTTGCTAGCAAAGCCTCATCCATGGTGACTTTAATAAATTTTACAGGTCGGTTTGGAGGTAGTTGACCTATAATATCCATATCCGCAGAAATTACTGCTCCTAAAGTAAAATAGCCCCCTCCTGAAACGGCATCTCGATGTAAAATTATAGGTTCCGTTCCTCCTGGAACTTGAATAGAGCCATAAGAATAGCAACTATCGACAATGTTAGAAGGATCCGAACCTGCTCCAAACGGTGGTTCTCTATCTACAAACTCTAATTTGGTTCCTCCTTTAAATCGATATCCCATTCTATCAATTTCTAACCCAACCTTCCAAGTATCTTTAAAAAACTGTTCTTGAGAAGCTGGTTTTATCCTATGCCAATAAAGCCCTGGCAATACCCTTAATTCGGTAACTTCGGAGGTAGCTCTCCTTAAATTTTCAGGGATTGTTTTTCCTATTTCTGCTGTATTACTTGTATTTCCTATTGGTAACGAATCTCCTTTTGCTATTACCTTTCCTTTAACACCTCCTAAAGAACCTATTACATAGGTCGATCGACTTCCTAAATCTTTAGGCACATCAATTCCTCCAGCAATAGCTATGTAAATTCTTGCACCAGATTTGATAGATCCAAAAGACAAAACCTGTCCTAATTTAATCTCAAGTGCTGTCCAAGTAGGAACTTCTTCACCATCTATTTTAACGGTAATTTCGGCTCCTGTGATCGCTATAACCGAGTCCTTGTTAAACATCAAATGTGGTCCCATAAACACTGCTTCCAGTCCTGCTTCTCCTTCATCATTTCCTACTAATAAATTCCCTACCTTCAAAGCAAAACTGTCCATAGCTCCAGACATTGGTATTCCTAAGTGAAAATATCCTGGCCTTCCTAAATCTTGAATACTTGTAATAAGTCCATGTTTTAATACTGTAACCATTATTCTGATATTTTTTGAACTAAGTTCTTGTTATACGAATTGATATCTCTGTTATATTCATCAAGATTAAAGGTTACTTCCTTTATATTAGGTTTATACGTATTTACTTCAATCTCTCTGACTATTTGATCATATTCATTCCTTTCTATTGGCCTGAATTTTATAATATCACCTGGTCTAAAAAAGACCATAAAATCTTCAAGGTATCTGACATCTTGCTTTGGGTCGTAAATTGGCAACGGTGTTACTCCAAACATTTGATACCCTCCTGCTCCTTTGACTGAATAAATACAAGCAAAACAACCTCCATGCCCCAAGGTTAACTTGGGAGTATCGGTTCTTGGTCGTAAATATTTTGGTACTTGAATTTGTTGTTCACGTTCTACCATTTGATACATAAATGGTAAGCCTGCAACAAACCCAACCATTGAAACAAACCAAGGAGAAGAAGAATGTGCTTCAATAAAAGCTTCCACCGATTGATAATTATTTATTTCCGAAGCATACTCTAAATCGGTTCCATCGGGTTTCTGATGTCGATCTCGGAATCGCATTAAAGTTTCATGGGTCCAAGGATCATTATAAAGCACAGGAATTTCAATAATTCTTGTTTTTATTTCCTTTTGAATATTATTTTCAGACTCTTGTTCTATTTTCTTTACTTTATTTAATAGTGTATTAGGTTCTATTATATCAGGATTGAACCTTAACTGAAAAGAAGCATTTGCCGGACATATTTCAGTAACACCCTCTATATTCCCTTTCTTGATTGCCTCTGTTAAAGAAAGTACCTTAAAAAAAGGGGCTAAAGACATTTCCTCGCTACACTCAACAAACAAGTGCTCATCTCCTCCAAATGTGTATCTAGTTTTCATCGGTATATATTTTATCTTTTTTCGTCAATTGTAATTCACCTCAAATCTTTACAATATGTACTGATTTTTATAGCTAATTCCATTTGATCTTAATAATTATGCGCTCCTATTGTGATATTATTTTCTTTCAACCCAGAATTTAAAACTGAAGCCAATTCTAAACTTCCTGGTGTATCAGAATGAAAACATATCGATTCAAATTCTATATCAATAACATTTCCTGTTACTGTTTCTACTTTATTCTCAAGAACAGCTCTTAAAACTTTATCTAATACTTTTTGAGCATCCAGTTTATCTACATGCCTTGTAAACACAATGGATCCATTATCTCCATAGTCTCTATCTGCATAAAATTCTCTCACTACCGGTTGACCTATTTCTTTTGCAGCAAAATAGGTTTCGGTATTCCCCATGCAAAAAATAGGAATTGCACTATTCGTATTTTGTAGTGTCTCCATAAATTTTGCAGCTAACTCTTTGTTTACAGCCATTTCCATGTACAAAGCTCCATGGGGTTTAATATGATTTAACGACGTGTTGTATAGATTGCAAAACTCTTTCAAAGCTCCAACTTGATAAACCATATCATTTATTAACTCATCTACCGAAGCATTAATTTTTCTACGTCCAAATCCTTGTAAATCTCTATATCCTGGATGTGCGCCTACTTGTACGTTATTCTCTTTTGCCAATCGTACTAATCTATTCATATGATTAGGATCACCGGCATGAAAACCTGTGGCTACATTAGCTGAACTTATAAACGGTAGAATGTCTTGGTCATCAACATTAGATACAAACCACTGTCCAAAAGCTTCTCCCATATCACAATTAATATCTATTTTTTTATTCATGTTGATTTAACTTTTAAGTAAATTATTTATAATCTCTTCAAATATATCAAGCCCCTCATTCAATTGGTCTTCTGGAATCGTCAATGGAGTTAACACCCTGATTGCGTTACCATTAATACCACAAGATAACATAATTAGCCCTTTTTTAATAGCTTCTTTTAATATTGATTTTACCAATGAAGCATTCGGTTTAAGAGCATCTCCTTCCTTCACAAATTCAACTGCTATCATTGCCCCTAACTGCCTTATATTTCCAATAGTTTCAGGATATTTGTTTTTTAATTTGTAGAGTCTATTTGAAACAATCTCGCCAATCTTATTTGCTTTTTCGCACAGTTTTTCTTCCTGAATTGTTTCAATAACAGCTAGTGCAGCTGAACAACCTATTGGAGAACCTCCAAATGTTCCTCCCAAACTTCCAGAAGCGTCCATTATTTCAGATTTACCAATTACAGCAGACAATGGAAAACCACCCGCTAAGCCCTTTGCAACTGTGATCAAATCTGGCTCAATATTGTATTTCTCAGTGGCGAAAACAGTTCCTGTTCTCGCAAATCCTGTCTGAATTTCATCACATATCAATACAATACCATGCTCTGTACATATTTTTCGTAGCTCTTTTAAAAATGCAATTGGCGCAATATTAAATCCTCCTTCACCTTGAACAGGTTCTATAATCATCGCCGCTATATCCTGTGGATCAATTGTACTTGCAAAAAGATTTTTAAGAGCGTTAAGAGAATCCTCTATGGTAATTCCATAGTATTCAATTGGAAAAGGAATATGAAAAATGTTTATTGGAAATGGACCAAATCCTCGTTTATAAGGCGCTATTTTCCCCGTTAATCCCAAACACATATTTGTTCTTCCATGAAATCCACCATTAAAAGAAATTATTCCTGTTCTTTTTGTATAAGCTTTTGATATTTTAATCGCATTTTCAACGGCCTCTGCTCCAGTTGATAAAAACACCGATTTTGCATCATTAATCGGTGCTAAATCACTCAATTTTTCTGCTAATTTAACTCCGGACTCGTAAGGATTAATCATAAAGCATGTATGCGTAAAACTTTCTATTTGTTGATGCATTGCTTCATTAACTTTTGGGTGGTTATGTCCTGTGTTTACAACAGCGATCCCAGCACCAAAATCAATATATCTTTTACCTTCAACATCCCATAATTCCGAGTTGGAAGCTTTTTCTATATAAATAGGATATAAGTTTTTTTGTCCTTTTGCGATAACCTTATCCTTTCTTACTTGTAATTCTTTATTTTTAGTCATAATAATTTTATTCTTTAAGAGAATTTAAACCTGTACCTATCAAATATGATTGCTAAAATGAGTAAACTTCCTAGTAATATCATTTGCATATACGATCCAACTTGAAGTAAGTTCATTCCGTTTTGTACCATAATGATGAAAAAGGCACCTAATACTACATTTTCAACTTTACCTATTCCCCCTCGTAAAGACACTCCTGCAATAACGCAAGCCGCAATTGACTCTAACGCCACTGTTGCTCCTAAATTAGTCTCTCCTGACTCTACTCTTGCTGTCAGTAAAAATCCAGCCATTGACGCTAACAATGCGCATAACACATATGATAGTAGAAGTATTTTCTTTGTGTTTATCCCCGATAGATTTGCTGCTTTAATATTTCCCCCAACTGCATATATATAAGTTCCAAGTTTTGTTCTATTCATAACAAACCAAAATATTATAATGGCTAGCAATGCGAACAATACTGGTACCGGAACACCAAATAGTTTTCCAAAACCAAAAATGTTTCCAAACTCAGGAATCAATCCTGTTACGGGAACTCCTCCAGTTATAAATAAAGCAAAACCTGCACCGATGGACTGTACTCCTAAAGTCATGATAAATGGAGATACTTGAAATTTTGAAACTCCTACACCATTTAAAAACCCAATAATTAAGGCTGAAAGAATACTAGCTAAAATTCCTACCAATATTATTGCCCAAATCATATTTGGAAATATGGATGCGGCATATATCATTGCCGTTGATGACATTACCGAAGTAATTGCTATTGAAGTTCCTACAGATAAATCAAAACCACCTGTAATTAAAACAATCATTTGTCCTAATGATACCAAGGTTAGATATACTGATTGCCTCGCTACATTTGTTAAGTTTTGAAGTGTTAAAAACTTATTTGAAAATAGCGTAAATACAATAATTGCTATTAATAAGAAAAATGGTAACACCCCTGAAGTATTGAAAATTCTGAAAAAAATTCTCCTTACTGTGTCTCGACTAAATCGCACATTCGCCCCTTCTATATTTCTATTATTCTCTTTTGACATGATTTTAGTCCTCATTAAAAAAAATTATTTAAAATGTTCTTTTCGTTTATTTCTTTGTCTTTTAATTCTTTTACAACTTTTCCTTTCGAAAAAACCAATACTCTATGTGATAGATTTATGACTTCTGGTAAATCAGATGAAATTACTATTACCGCTTTTCCTGCCTCCACTAATTCTTTAATTAATAAGTAAATAATCTCTCTCGTACCTACATCAACTCCGACAGATGGCTCATCTAAAATGTATACCTCAAATTGAGATACTAAGCCCTTTGCAAATAATATTTTCTGTTGATTTCCCCCTGAAAGACTTGATACAAGTTTGTTATAATACTTCTTATTTATATCTGACTTGTTCGATGCTGATTCAGCTATTTCTGATTGCTTTGTTTTCCTAATCACTCCATATTTTGAAACAACATCTTTTCTAAGTAAGACATTTGCTTTAATATTAAGTTCTGTATTCGCTAATAGCTGCAATCCTTCTTTTTTCCTATCAGAAGTCAAGTAAAAGATTCCGTTTTGGATGACTTTCTTTGTAGATTTTTTACACACATCCTTTCCATTAAGAATTGCTGCCCCCTCTACTATAGGTTCAAGCCCCATTAAACTTCTCCAAAACCTAGACTTACCACTTCCAACTAATCCTGCAACACCTAATACTTCGCCCGACTTTACATCTAAGCTCAATGGATCTAACCCTTTAGGCTGAAAATTAATGAGTGATAAAGCTGTTTTATCTTCCTTGTTTTTTGTTATTTTCGGGTAAATTTTATCAATTGCTCTACCCGCCATACATTCCACGAGTTCTTTATCTGAAATTTTATCCAAAAAGAAGGTGTCGATAAGCTGACCATCTCTTAAAACTGTTATTTTATCAGCTATTTCACGAAATTCCTGTATTCTATGGGATATATAAACAATACCAACTCCCTTTTCTCGTGCTTTATTGATAAAACTAAACAACTTGCTTACCTCTTTATCTGTAAGAGAAGCTGTTGGCTCATCTAGAATTAAAACTTTCGCATTTTCTTTGAAAGCTTTAACGATTTCAACCATTTGCTGCTCTGCTCTAGATAATTCTGACACCTTCTTATGGACTTCAATCTCAAACTCTAAATCTTCGAAATATTTTAAAGACTCTTTTACTATTTGTTTTTTATTGAGAAATATTGATTGTGATGGTTCACTTCCTAAAAAAATATTCTCTGCAACCGTTAATGTTGGCACCAATGAGAATTCTTGAAATACTGTTCCTATACCATTATTTTTAGAATCTTGAACCGAGCTAAAACGAACTTTTTTATTATTCACATAAATATCTCCTCTAGTAGGTTTAATTACCCCTGCTAATATGGACATTAGCGTAGATTTTCCTGCTCCATTTTCTCCAAATAGTACATGTACTTCTCCTTTCTTCAACTTGAAATCGACATTTTTCAATGCTTGCGTTCCAAAGAAGCTTTTAGAGATTCCCTTCATCTCCACCAGAAAATCAGTATTTATAGTTTTTGTAGTCATAAAATTGATCCAAAAGATTTTTATACCATCTACACCTTGAATTTACCGTAGTAAAACGCCCTTTTACCCTTTCTACTTCATTAGAAAAAGAAACCATAAGCAATGGCTATGCTTGATTTTTATAATTTGTATAAAGAAAAAAAATCATCATTTTCTTTTACAGTAAATTCAAAATACAAATGGTATTAGTTTACATTGAAAATAGGTACGTGCATTGTTGGAGGTAAAATATCCGACCTTGGTACCGTATTAATATTGTTTTTATCGATCACCTGAATTTTTGGTCCTACATGCTTGTAGTAAGGTTTTCCTTCCAATATTCGAACTGCTTGATCAACTGCAAATCGACCTTGTAAAACCATTGCATCTGCAGGCGCCGCCATAATGAAGTTTCTCTTAATTCCAGAATATACTCCTGGTGTCATGTAAAACGACAACAACTGCACTTTACCTACTAAATTTCGTTCTCTTATTAACCCTTGAGCAGCTTCAGCTGTAACTGCCGTTCCTGCCAGATACTTAACTTCAGGATTACTTTGTAAAACATCTTCTACAAGTTTTAATTGAACTTCTTTTCCTGTATCTCCAAACTTTGGTTCTATAATTTCAAGTGAAGAGTTTTTAGTTGCCTCCATAAATCCTTTATGAGCGGCTTCAACCCAACCTGCTCCAGCGGGTCCTGGAAACCAACCTACTTTTACTTTTGCACTTCCTGCAGGATGTTTTTTTGCTAAGTAAGCTCCGGTTTCATATCCCATTGTATAAAATGACACTAAAGATTTCGCTTTAATATCTTTTGAAGAAACCCCGTTCACTAAATCAATAACTGGTATGTTTTTATTTGCCGCTTCTTTTATGATATTATTTAATCCATCTCCCGAAATTGCTCCGACAATTAAAGCATCAGCGTTATTTGCAATACAATCTTCTAATTGAGAAATTTGTTTGTTTAAATTCGTGTATCCACCAGCTTCTACTAAATTAATTTTCACTCCTAGCTTTTTTGCCTGATCGATAATACCATAATTTACTCCCAACCAATAAGCATCTTTCATATGCGGAAAAGACACACTGATTTTGTACTTTTTTGAAGCTTTATCTAAGGTTACATAGTCGATATCCTTAACAGTTCCGTCACTCGAAAAAGCAGGAGTCACTTCTTGTGCTGCATAGGTCTCCGATTGTGATGGTTCTTCCTGAGTAATGGTAGCTTCCTGATTTTTTTCTTTGTTCTTACAACTATTCAATCCAATAGTAAGAATGAATAAGAAATAGAACTTCATACTAATATTTTTCATACGTTTAAATTTTAATAATCACATGATTTTTAAACTAATTATAGAATTGAGAACATACATAATCGCTATGCTCTCGCATTAAAAATTTCAAACATTCTCCTTTGTAAAAAAATGTCTTAAATTTATTAATGCTCATTTCATGTGTATATATTTTATTTGTTAGTTGTCACTTAACCTGAAACATCAAAAACAAAAGTTTGATGCTACAAGGTTTATTGAAATAGAATTAATTACTTAAGTAGTTTTTCTAAGAATTGTGTATCTGTAGCTCCACTTAATACATCATTATTTTGGGTTAACTTGATATGTAAAGGAATCGTAGTTTTTATACCCTCAATATTTAAATCTTCTAAAGTATTTCTCAATTTTGAGATGGTTTCTCCACGTGTATCTCCATGAATAATTAACTTACCTATTAAGGAGTCATAAAACATAGGTATGGTATAACCTTCGTAAATAAAGGTGTCAAATCGCACATCATTGGAGTTAGGAATACCTAGTTTTTCAATTTTACCTGGAGATGGTAAAAAGTTGTTATCTGAATCTTCCGCATTTATCCTACATTCAATAGCATGCCCCTTAATTTTCACATCTTCTTGTTTAATTGAAAGCGGTATTCCAGAAGCTATTTTAATCATTTCCGCAACAAGATCTACACCTGTGATCATTTCGGTTATAGGATGTTCAACTTGAATGCGAGTATTGGTTTCTATAAAGTAAAACTCTTCACTAGTATCATCATAAATATATTCAACTGTAGCCGCCCCAGTATATTTAACCTCCCTTACTAAATCAAGTGCTTTCTCACACATTTTAGCACGAACTTTCTCATCAAGATTTACGGCAGGAGCTTCTTCCCAAACCTTTTGTCTTCTTCTTTGAATAGAACATTCTCTTTCAAAAAAATGGATAAAGTTTTCACCATCTCCTAAAATTTGAACTTCAATATGTCTGGCTTTTGATATATATTTTTCCATATACAATCCTCCATCTCCAAAAGTAGATTTTGCTTCATTTTGAGCTTGAAGAAATGTATCGGCAAGAGCCTCGCGGTTATGCACTATTCGGATTCCTTTTCCACCGCCTCCTGCTAAGGCCTTTATCATAATTGGAAAACCAATTTTTGTAGCTACTTGAACCGCTTCCGAAATATCCTTTAACCTTCCATTACTTCCAGGAACGGTTGGCACTCCTACTTTATCTGCTAGTATTCTTGCTTGCACCTTATCACCAAGCATACTAATAACACTTGCATTCGGTCCTATAAATATTAGACCTGCTTGTTCTACTGCTTCTGCAAATTTTGCATTCTCTGATAAAAATCCGTATCCTGGATGAATAGCATCTGCATTCACCTCTTTAGCAGCGTTTACAATTACTTCAATATTTAAATACGATTTTGAAGCTATTGGTGATCCAATATTTATGCTTGAGTCAGCCAGTTTTACCGCTAAAGACTCCTTATCTGCCTCACTATAAACCTGAACCGTTTTAATTCCTAGTTTTTTAGATGCTTTAATAATTCTAACAGCTATTTCCCCTCTATTTGCTATTAATATTGATTTAATCATGATTCAGATTCAATTATTGCTATTACTTGTCCAACATTCACCGGCTCCTCATTTTCAACGGTGTACTTTACTAGCTTCCCAGCTATTTCAGATTCTATGGAGTTAAAAGTTTTCATTACTTCTATTAAAAACAATGTATCTCCTACCTTAACTTCATCTCCCTCTTTTTTAAAATCATCACTTTCAGGGCTGGGTTTCTTATAAAATATTCCTGGTAAAGGCGCTATTATTTCTGTAATTGTTTTCATCCGTTTTAACTTAATTTTAAAATTGAGAACGTAACGCTCTTATAATGTTAGAAAAGAAAGATTGCTCCTAATGAAAATACATTGGCCTCTGGTGCAAAGACTTTATGCCTTCCTTGAAGTGTAAATTCTGACTTAAGAATTAAGTTGGAATTAAAGGAATATGATAAGCTATTCGTAAGTCTATCTGCGCTTTCGCTATACTCCAAATTATTACCTACAACTTGATCTTTTACCTTACTTGCACCATAATTAACTCCTAGAGCTATTGGTGAATCTTTAAAACTGTACGTTGCTTGTGCATAATATCCCTGAGTTTTTACAGTTTCTATATTGCTTCCAACCTGAATTGCAGGACCAAACATTAAACCAGCATCACCAATTCCATCAGCATAATAATAGTAACCTGAAAGGGTTAATCCACCAGTCTTAATTTTCATGAAAGCATCAACCCCAAAACCAGACAGGTCAGAATCAGTACCATTATCTCCAATATCTTGAGAAATAAAAGCAGAACTGAAATAAACATTAGTGTTTTTAAAATCTTTATTGAAGGCATATTTCCCATGTACTCCAACATTCTTAGGATTATTTGTAAAACCAAATGGTGTTCCGAAAGCTCCGTAAATATCAAAGGAAGCGAAAGGATCGTACATTCCTAATGTTAATGTAGATGTGTTTCCAAAGAAAGACGGAGTTGTATAATTTAGTTGTGATATTTTGTCAACGAAAATATATCCATACCCAACTCCTGCCAGTGTAGTATTTCTAGGTGTCGCAAAAGAATAATTTGCTCCCACTCCAAAAATACTTAAGTCATAATAAATAGCATCTAGTCCAAAAATCCCAAAATCTCTACCGATTAAGAAGCTACCGTGCTTCGGGGTATTAATTCTTATGGATGCTTGTCGTATTTCAACAGGAGCAAAACCAAATCCTCTTGATTGTGGCAACGAGGCATCTACTCCACTATTTGATAAACCAAAGGCCAAACCAAAAGTACTTACAACTGTAGTTCCGTCATCAAATGTATACTGAGGCATAAATGATAAAGTAGCCTGGCTAATTCCATTTCGTAATGAATGAAATGTTTCTTCTTCTATTCCATTGACAACATCCTCTTTTTGATTCGTAATAACATAATATGCATTTACTTGTCCCGAAAATTTAATTTTCCAATTGTCATTAAGTTTTAACTGTAACCCCTCATACGGCTCTTGTACTTGAACTTCTTTTTTTACCTGTTTGTCATCTTGGCTATAGATATGATTACTGAGAGAAATCATCCCAGCAATCATAACTAGCTTTAATAAGTTCTTCAATGTAGTAATTTTCATAATCTGTAATTAATTATTAATAAATTTTGCATTTCCGATACAATATTATGCAAATTTTTTCATTAATAGAAATAAAAATGAAAATAATTTCATTTTAAAGACTTAAAACAATATATTTTGCATTTAAAACAACACAAATAAAAAAATTTATAATTGTTGATTTTTTAAGACCAAACTCATTAATTATGTATGACCTATATTTGAAAAAAAGTAGAAATATTAAAACGATGGAAGAAACACAACTTGACGACTTAGACTATAAAATCATAAAACACTTGCAATCAGATGGTCGGATGTCATTTACCGAAATTGCCGAAGATTTAGATGTTGCCGTTAGTACTATTAGAAATAGATACAACAGAATTATTGATGAAAAAATATTACGTATCATTGGTAGAGCAGAACCTCAAAAACTTGGATTAAATGCTTATGTTAGAGTTATGTTGGCGGTTAAACCTGCAAAAAAAATTAATTCTGTCATCGATACAATTAAAGATTTTCCTGAAATAAGTTTTTTAGCCATTACTTCTGGAAAATTTAATATTGAATTAAACTTAATGTGCAAAAACAATAATGCTCTACTTAAAAGAATAGATGCTATTAACAATACTGATGGTGTGGAAGAGCTTCAAATTACTATGTATTTGGATGTTTTAAAATGGGGGCAATAGTGAGTAAATATTGTTTTCATTAAATTAATTGTCACAATTCAAAAACAGTATTGTCTTTCTAATATAATTTAAACCTACATTATGAAAAATATAGTTATTCTAATCGCATTACTGTTTTCTTTTTCAATTGTTACAGCTCAAAAAACAATTGACGCTCATGACATCATGCAAGATGTTAAAAATGGAAAGACCATTCAATACTCTAACGCTGTTATTAAAGGTATTTTGGACTTCACATATATGAACGAAGCCCTTCCTAAATTACCCAAAAGAAAACGTTGGTGGAACAATGGTGGATCAAATGAAGTAACTAAACAAATTACGAGTAAAATTTCTTTTGTCAACTGCACTTTTAAAGATGATGTATTAGCCTATATTCCTCATGAAGATAGTGGTTATACCTTTGTAGCCAACTTTGAAAGTGATGTAATTTTTAAAGGGTGTTCTTTTGAGCAGAAAGCAATGTTTAAATATTCTGATTTCGAAAGGTTAGCTGACTTTTCTTCTTCAAAATTTAATGATGATACCACATTTAAATATGCTAATTTCGAGAATCATTCTAACTTTAAAAATGTTTATTTTGATGAGCCTGCAACCTTTAAATATGCTAATTTTAAGGAACATGTAAGTTTTGAAAACTCTGTTTTCGATGAAACAGCAACCTTTAAGTATACTGAATTCAATAGAGGTGTATCATTTAATAATGTTCAGTTTAAAGAAGATTTAAATATAAAGTACACTAAAGTTAAGGGTGATTTTGATATTGAAAACATGGAGGTCGCTTTCGATATCGATTCAAAGTACACCAAAATCAACGGAAGAAGTTTCAACAAATACCTTTTAAAGAGAAAATAAAAAGCTCTAACTACTACAAAATTTAACTTAATGAAAAAAACACTGGTTCTTATTTTAACCTTTGTATTGTCTTACAATGCATCTATCGTTTCACAAACCATTTCTAATTCCGTTTTTGACAAAACTGACAAATACGTGAAAGAAATAATGGACACAAATGGAATTATAGGTCTTAATTACGCCATCTTAGTTGATGGTGTAGTTGTTCATAAAAAACAACTGGGATATGCTAATTATGAGCACAAGGTTCCAATGACCAATGACAAGCTCTTTGCTGTAGCTTCCATTTCAAAATTATTTAGTTCAACAGCACTTCATAAACTTTTATTAGAAAAAAACAGAAGTATTGATGAAACTATAGGCAGTTTTTTACCCGAAAGAAATGATTTACCTAGCTCTTGGTTAAAACTACCTTTGAAGCAGCTTTTATCACATACTTCAGGTATTCCAGATCAAATAGACTATCAAGTTTATTTAGCACCTAGGGATGACAATGAAGTTATCAATGCTATGAAAGACAAACCGTTTGATTTTGAACCAGGTAAAAAATCAAAATATAATGCCACTGGCTTTTTTCTGCTTAGATTGGTAATTGAAAAGTTATCTGGAGAAGACTTTGAAACTCACATGAAAAAGCGTTATTTCGAGAAATTCAAGTTAAATTCCGCGGAATATGGCGGTTTTAAGAAAGTGGTAAAAAATAGGGTTAAAAGCTATAGAAATGTAAATGGTAAACTAGAAATGTTTCCTCTAAGCTACTCTCCCACAATGTACGCCGCTGCTGGAATTAACATTAACTTAGATGATTTAACCAAATGGTTTCAAAATCTCTATAATGAGAAAATACTCCCAAAAGAGACTTTGGATAAAATTTGGACACCAGTATTATTAAATAACGGAAAACCTGGTTATTTTGGTCTTGGGTGGGAAGCTGCAGAAGTTGGAGAAAATATTAATGCTGTTGGACATGGAGGAGCTGGAATTTCATCAATAAGACATTTTTATGGTAAAGGTTTAAAACAAAATATAAGTGTGATTTTTTTGTCAAATGGAGCTAAAAACTGGAAAGTATATCCAAATAGTATTGGTGCTAACATTGCCAATATTGTTATGACGGAATTACAATAAGAATAGAATAACTTAATAATAAAAAAGAGCTCCATGTGGAGCTCTTTTTTTATATATCTGAAATATCTTTTTTTATCTTCTTACTTCCTTCATAAAGCTCATATTTCACGAACCTACAATCTAAATCTCCATTTTTCAAAGGGATTCTTTTTGATGTTCTTAATCCTACATTTTTTAAGGCCTTAATATCTGAAGTTATTAACCAAGCTGTAGAGTTTGAATAATTGTGTTTTAAAGTATCTCCTATTTTCCTGTAAAACTCAGCCGCATCAATATTTAAACGTTCTCCATAAGGAGGATTAAATAAAATAGTTGTTTTTCCAAAAACCTCTTTTTTCGAATTAAAAAAGTTTACATGATGCACACCTATAAACTCATCTAAATTCGCATTTATAATATTTTGCTGAGCTTTCCTTACTGCAGAAGGTGCTTTATCAAATCCCATAATTTTAAAATGAGAACTTCTGATTTTTTTGAGCAATGAATCCTGAATAACAAAGTATAAATCTTCGTCATAGTCATTCCAATTTTCAAATCCGAAATGCTTTCTGTTTATATTAGCAGGAATTTCATTAGCTATCATTGCAGCTTCAATTAATAAAGTTCCAGAACCACACATCGGATCTATAAAATTTTCCTCTCCTCTATATCCAGAAAGTAAAACTAGTCCTGCAGCTAACACCTCATTAATCGGTGCAATATTGGTAGCACTTCTATATCCTCTTTTGTGCAAAGACTCTCCTGATGAATCTAAAGAAATCGTCAACCATTCATGATGAATGTGAATATGTATTTTTAAATCTGGGTATTTTAAATCAACATTTGGACGCTTTTTAAATTTGTGCATGAAATAATCAGCAATAGCGTCTTTTGATTTTAGACTGATATAATGAGAATTTGAAGTAAAATTTCTTGAGTTCACAACAGAACCAATAGCAAATGTACCATCAACTTCTAAATATCGCTCCCATTTTACCCTCTGAATAGCTTCATATAAATCTTCTTCATCAAAAATTTTGCTACGCTTAATAGGCTTTAAAATTCTAATCGCTGTACGCAAAGCAATATTTGCCTTATACATGAACCCTTTGTCACCTCGGAAGCTTACATTTCTAACTCCTTCAGTTACTTGCATTGCTCCTAACTTACGTAATTCATCAGCTAACACTCCTTCTAACCCAGCAATGGTGATAGCTGTCATTTTAAAATCTTTCTCCATGTATATATATAAATTCACAACAAAAGTAGTATTAATTTGTATGGAATCCATAACATAATGGCACAAATAGAATTATCACTATTCAAACTTCAGAAATTGAATAATTTTCCACAACTAAAGTCGAAAAATGATTTTATTTCAAACTGTTATTCAAAAATGTAAGTTTTGCGTATTTTTGCTGACACTTTTAACTATGGATACAAAACAAGATTGGTTTACCTCGTGGTTTAACACCCCCTACTATCATATACTATATAAGCATAGAAACGATTCTGATGCTCAGTTTTTTATAAGAAATATTACTACTTTCTTAAACCTTCAAAAAAATAGTTTTGTAGCGGATGTTCCTTGCGGAAAAGGAAGGCACTCTGTGTATTTAAACTCTTTGGGCTTAAATGTTAGAGGAGGAGACTTAAGCTCCAATAGCATTGAACATGCAAAACAATTTGAAAACGACACGCTAAAGTTTGAAGTTTGGGATATGCGAAAACCAATTGAAAACAAGTATGATGTTATCTTCAATTTGTTTACAAGTTTTGGTTATTTTGAAGATGATAGTGATGATATTTTGGTTTTAAATAACTTTAAAAACGGGTTAAAAGAAGATGGTAAACTTGTATTAGATTTTTTGAATGTTGAAAAAGTTAAAAACACGATAATTCCATATGAAGAAAAGGTTATTGATGGAATAACTTTTAAAATAAAAAAGGAAATAAAAGATGGATATATCCTAAAATACATAGCTTTCGAAGCTGACAATGAACATCACTCTTATACCGAACAAGTGAAAGTATTGTCTCTTGAAAAAATGCAGCATTATTTTGAAACCGCAGGTTTAAAAATTAAACATATATTTGGAGATTATTCCCTTAACACATTTGACAAATCTAATTCGGATAGATTAATCTTAATAGCTGAATGAGTTCTATATTATTAATAATATCAGTTTTACTTGGTGCACTGATCGTTTTGTTTATCAAACCGAAGAATAACTTTATTAGCCTTTTATTGGCTTTTAGTGGTTCTTATTTATTATCTGTTACTGTATTACATTTACTTCCTGAAGTATACACTGAAACTTCTTCTCCAAAAACCGTTGGTATTTTAATTCTAGTTGGAATCTTAATTCAATCCATTTTAGAATCTTTTTCAAAAGGGGCGGAACATGGACATGTACATTTACATTCAGATAAAAACCACTTTCCTTGGCTATTATTTGTTAGTTTAAGTATTCATGCGTTTACTGAAGGTTTACCCATTCATGAACATAGCGATCATCAGCACAATTTGTTATGGGCTATTTTTATTCACAAAATTCCTATTGCAATTATTCTTACCACCTTTTTAATAAAGGTGAAATATTCTAAAAAAATGATTGCATTTTTTTTAATATTCTTCTCTTTGATGAGCCCTTTAGGTATTTTGGTATCTGAAAACTTTGCGTTTATTCAAAAGTTTCATGCAGAAATTACTGCATTTACTATTGGTATTTTTCTTCACATTTCAACTATTATATTATTTGAAAGTTCAGAAAACCATAAGTTCAATATCCAAAAGTTTGCCGCCATTTTGTTTGGTATCTTATTGACAATATTCACCTTGTAGTAGTTTTTATTTATCTTTAAAAGAAAAATACCTAGTTGTAGGGATGCTTATAACCTTAACATAGGCATAATTTTGAAGATAAATAAAAAACATATAAGATGAAATTAACTTTAAACACTACGCATTATCAATTACAAAATACACTTTTAGGTAACTCTACTCAGTTTCACAGCCTACAGTCGGATATTGAGCATAGTATTAAATTTGCTCCATTAATTAACCTTGTACAAACTAAAATTGGTATGGCAACGAGGTACTTAATGATTGTCAACTTTTATTCCTATGAAAACACAAGGATTCAGAGTATTGAGATTGATATTGTAGAGGGTAGATTAGTGTTTGACATTATGCTAGATTATACTGAACTAAAAGCACCAAACCATAGTATATCTGAGTTGATAATTGATCTTAGTCATAATTCAGATCTTCATTTATTAATAGACTCTCTTCTAAGATTTCAATATACTGTATTTATTTCTAATCCTTTAGAAAGAAACAGTTATAACCCCGATGAAAATTCCTTCACTCTTAATTATGATAATAGAAATTTTGCAAGTGGTGTAACTGATCCCATAAACGATTACCCTTTAATTCAGGCTCCGAACATATAATGTCTAAATACGCTATTTTTTGTCTACTTATCTTAAATTCCTTTTTAATATCATCTCAAGAAGTAAATGATTTACAAATCGTAAAAGATTCTCTTGAAATATTTATTAAAAACAGAGAAACTGATAAGGCGTTATTACTATTAAAATCTATACCTGAAACTCTTCAAAATGAAGATTTCAGGTATGACATTATACATAAAAACATTTTTTACTGCTACTATCTTCAAAAAAAATATGATAGTTGCAAATCAATCCTTGATATAGTAAAATTATATAAGAATGCCCTTAGCCCGAAACATTTAAGTAATTACTATCTAAATAATGCTTATTACTTTAAAGAGAAGAATAATCTGGATTCGTCAGTTTACTATTATACTAAATCTCTTCATTTTTTTGAACGGGACACCTCTAAGAATATTACCGAGCGTGCAAATATTTATGCCGGGTTAGCATCAGTTTATAGTCAAACTAAAAACTCTAAAAAACATTTATTTTATTTAAAGAGATATTTAAATGAAGCTAAAAAATCCAAGAACGATTATAAAATTGGAGCAGCTTTAAACAACCTTGGAGTTTTTTATGACAAAAATCAAAACCCTGAAAAAGCCTTGTTTTATTTTAAAAAATCTTTGAAGTTTAAGCTGAGAAACACAAACAGGAACTCTGTTCTTCAAAATATAGGGTCAATTTATTTAAATTATTATAACAATTCAGATTCCGCATCTTATTACAATAAAAAAGCTATCAATGAGTTCACATCGAATCGAACATTAGCACACATTCACTATGATTTATCCGTAATCGAAAAACGTAGAAAAAACTATCAAAAAGAAAACACAGAGTTATTAGAAGCATTGTCTAAGCTAAAAACAGATCCTTTTGTTGAGTTAGAATTATCTATCTATAAAAATCTATATTTAAACTTTGTCAGGTTAAATTCTATTGACCGCTCTGTTTTTTATTTAAAAAAATACGATTCTTTAAATGAGAAGTTTACTAATGATAACTTAATTAGAAAAACGGAAGAAATTGAAACTCAATATCAAGTTGAAAAAAAAGAAGTTCAGATAGAAAATTTAAAACATTTGAATACTATAGCTTCAGAAAAAGCTAAAGCCAAACAAAATCAAATTATTGCTTTAACAGTGTTTATAATACTCGGGTTCACAACAACTTATTTAATACTTAAAAACTCCAGAAAAAAGCGCTTATTAGCTGAACAAGAAAAAGACTTGGAACAACAAAAGAATCTTACTCTTTTAAAAGAGCAAGAAATAACTGCCATTAACGCAATGATTGATGGTCAAGAAAAGGAGCGCATAAGAATTGCAGAAGATTTACACGATAATATCGGTAGTGTGCTGGCAACCCTAAAACTACATTTTGAAAACCTTCAGTTAAACAGAGATAAAAAACAGTTTGATCAGGATGTGTTATTTCAAAAAACCGAAACGCTAATTGACGAAGCTTATTTAAAAATTAGAAGTATCGCACATGCAAAAAACTCTGGAGTTATTGCTAATCAAGGTTTACTTGTTGCCGTAAAATTAATGGCAGAAAAAATTTCTTCTGCAAATAAAATCCAGATTAATGTTATTGACTTTGGATTGAATAATAGACTTGAAAATAGTCTGGAAATTGCGCTTTTTAGAATTATTCAAGAATTGGTAACCAATGTTATAAAACATGCTAAAGCTACTGAAGTAAACATTAATATTTCCCAATTTGATGACCATATTAACCTTATTGTAGAAGATAATGGAATTGGATTCAACTACAATGCTATAGACCATTCACAAGGAATGGGCTTAGGCTCCATAGAAAAGCGCGTGGATCATCTTGAAGGTTCTTTTGAAATTGATTCTACAACCAATAAAGGAACTTCAATTATTATAGATTTCCCTATAAATAATACTTAAACATAGGTATTTACCAGTTTGATGTATTGTTTAATTTTGATAATACTAAATACGATTTTAAATGAATTTTATTACGAACTTTCTTGTATCGATAGATCAGCTAGGAAATGTTCTAGCTGGAGGAAATCCAGATAATACAATTTCTTCAAGAGTTGGATATTATACAGAAAAATACTACCCTGAGGAAAGAATTCCATTTCGTTGGCGTTTGTTCAGAGATATAATCAATTTTACTTTCTATCCAATTGATGGAAAAAATCATTGTAAAGAAGCTTATTTCAATGATGCTGGAGAAGAGTTTGATCCAGGTACTAGTGATGTTGCTGTAGCAATACTTGCTGTTCTAATTACAATTAGTTGCTTTTTCATTGCCACTTTACTTTATTTATTATATCTCTTAGGTATTGTTTCTCCAAAAAAAATTAATAGAACCAATAAAATAAAACAGCGATTACGAATGGTTGAAGCCAAACTGAGAGGTATATATTCGGAGTTAAATGAATACCAAATTCAAGTAGATAATGAACTTGATGAAATTATAGATGATACCCAAACCACTTTAGAAGAAATAATAGCTAAAATTGAAGGAATTTTAAAACTTAAGCAGCGATTGGCTGATTTTAAAAAAGCAAAACTGAATAATAAAAACCAATAGTGCATAAAACAAAAACGATTAAGTATGATTACAATGGTAATGGCAGAAGATCATCAAATGCTTATTGATGGAGTACTGTCCTTTTTTGAATACAATGATGAAATATCAATTCTAGGAACCGTAAACAACGGTGAAGATTTGGTTAAACTCGTTTCTTTAAAACAACCCAAACTGGTTATTACAGATATTAGAATGCCAAAAATGGATGGAATTGAAGCTACTAAACTTATTAAATCGCGTTTTCCTCATATACGCGTACTAGCTTTAACGATGTTCGATCAACCAGATGCTATTAAACAAATGCTTGATGCCGGAGCAACAGGATACCTTTTAAAAAACTCTGGAATAAAAATGCTCTCTGAAGCTATTGAAAAAGTAGCCAAAGGAGAAACTTTTTTTGATCCGAATGTCGCTTTTAATTTCATGAATGATTACATTGACGAGAATTCCAATATAGGTAAAACTGAAAAGGTAGTACTATCAAATAGAGAAAAAGAGATTCTTCATTTAATTGCTAATGGAAAAACTTCAAAACAAATTTCAGAGATACTTTTTATTGCTAAAACCACTGTAGATACGCATAGAAAAAATATGATCCGTAAGCTAGCACTTTCTAACGGAAATGAGTTGGTAAAATATGCTATTGAAAAGAAGTATCAATTCTAAATTACCTAGTTATAGGGATATTATTCTCCTTAATTTCAATATAATTTTGAAGTATTAAAATAATCTATTAGACTTTAAAATTATGAATTCACAAACTATTCAAAAACAATTCTCTGAGTTATTAAACTCAAATATAGGAAACAATTTACCTCTAGAAAACGAAGATCAAAGTATTATAAACGCTTATAAAACCGAATTTAAAACCCTTTCTGAGGAAGAAAAATTACTTGGTTTTAATAATATCATAACAAGTTCCAGAAGATGTGGTTTTGCTAATGGAGGTACAAATCAATACTTATTAAATACTGATAGTAAAAATAGGTATCGAGTAACAATTAAAACAAACTGGAGAAGTGGCATTCAAAGTGGCTCACATTACAGAACACATATAATTGAAGCTGGATCGAAATTGTTTTTAGGTTGCACAGACTCAGGATATATTCCTATCACGTATTATAGTCGCTTTGTTGTTGGTGAAGTAAAAATCAATTAAAAAAACAGTTATGAAAGCATTTCAACTTTTAACACTTCTTTTTATACTAAACAGTCATTCATATGCTCAAGAAAAATCGATTACTCATTATTATGTAAATCAAAACAGTATTGAATACATAGGGCGTGTAAACACTAAATCAGAGTTAAAATTAAAGCCCGTTGAATCAAGAGATAGTATTATCGAGTCAATTAATAACAAAACTAATTTCATCGGAATTATTCTAAAACCCGTTGCTAAACTCGTTATAAACAAACTTGCAGATATCATTTATAAACCCGAAAAATTTGCAAAAAATAATAGTGCTAATTACTCTCTTTTAGACGAACCAACACATGCAAAAACAAGTGTTTTCGATAATAAAACATTAATCTATTCTAACTATAGTGAATTACCTGGCAGGAAAGAGTCAAAAGAAAGTGGCCACTTTTTAAAAAACAACCTGCTATTAAATTTTAGTTTTCATGACCATGAAAAAAGTCAAAATAGATTCAAAATATTGCAATTAGAAGAATACCTGTACAATTATACAAGTGTTAAACTAAAAAGAAAACATCATAAGGTTAACATTCTTATTGATATAAAAGTTTCTTATTTCGATAATGACGGGTTATTGCAATCATACAATTTAAAAACAATTGAAATTGACAACGCAATACCCAAGGGAAAATCTTCAAAGTTACAAACTCCTAAAGAAAAAGTAAGAAGGTACATTCCAATAGTTCACCCAATTGAATCTATTAGTATAAGTGTAAATGAAGTAAATGCACGAAAAAAGGTATGGGATAAATGGTTAAAATTATATACCGACAATAAAGATAAAATCAACGACTTCATCGATGATAAAATTGATGAAATTAAAGAATAACATTCATTAAAACATGAAACAAAAAAAGAGGCTCATATCATAAAGTACGAGCCTCTTTCTACTTATATTTTAAAATTTAGTTAAACCAAATTGTCAAAGATTTGATTTTTGCCAAATCAGGAATTTGATCAATACTAACTTTTTGCATACTAAATTCTTTTAAGCCTAAGTCTTCCTTGTCAATAGCAATAGTTGCATTTAAATCGTCAATAAAAAGAGTTGCAGATGAAAAAGACGTTTCAACTTTACTAATTTTATTGTTCGCATTTATTTGTTGAAAATCAGAGTTGACATTTAACCCAGACTTTGTTTGAAATCTTTCATCAAAAATTTCAATGCTTTTAATAGTCGAAGTCGAATCTAATTGTTCTTTAGGAACGATTGTCAATAAGTGCTTTCCTCCTTTTTCATAAATTTCATACTTATCATCATCGCTGATATCAAATTGTCCTTTTTCACCTTCACTTAAGATTTTAACTATTGAATCATTCGGAAATATCGCATCAATTTCTTGTATGGTAGTTTTGGTTGTTAACTTACCAACCTTCCCTTTAGATACATCAAACTTATTATTACTACATTGAACGAAAGCCAATGAAACTAATACTACCGCTAATATTTTAAATAGTTTTATCATTTAATTTGTTTTGTTTATAACGTTTTTCTTTTGATTAAAATTGTTTTTAAATTACTTTTTTTAAGATTCCAAATACACTTCTTATGAATGTAGCACTTGTTAAAACCTTTACTATTGGGTTCATTCGTGTACTTTTTCTTGATGAAGAAGAGCTTCTTCTTGTCGATTTCCTTTCTTCTACATCTCTTTCTTTTTCTTTATTAATCCTCTTAATTTTATCATTTAACAATTCATAAGCACTTTCTCTATCGACTGTGTCATTATACTTTTTTATCAATTTAGAATTATCTAATACTTCTTGAATTTCTTTTTCAGTAAGTATATCCATTCTACTCATCGGCGCCCTTAACATAGTTCTTACTAATGGCGTAGGAATACCTTTCTCGTTTAAAACAGACACCAAAGCTTCTCCAATTCCGAGTTGTGTTAATACTTCCTCTGTTTTATAATATTCAGAATCTGGATAATTCTCTGAAGCTAATTTTAATGCCTTTCTATCCTTTGCCGTAAAAGCACGTAAAGCATGCTGAACTTTCATACCCAATTGAGCTAAAACATCCTCTGGAACATCTTTCGGATTTTGAGTTACAAAATACAAACCGATTCCTTTTGATCTAATCAACTTCACTATACTTTCTATTTGGCTTAATAGAGCTTTAGAAGCTTCATCAAAAACTAAATGGGCCTCATCAATAAATATGATCAATTCTGGTCTTCCACTATCTCCTTGCTCAGGAAATGTTTCATATACTTCAGCGAGTAATTGTAACATAAATGTAGAAAACAACTTTGGTTTATCTTGAATATCGGTCAATCTTAATACTGAAATTACACCTCTTCCGTTTTCATCTATTCTTGTTAAATCATCCACCTCGAAAGAACGCTCTCCAAAAAATAATTCACCTCCCTGTTGTTCAATCTCAACAATTTTTCTTAAGATTGCTCCAGTACTTGATGAAGAAATTCTTCCATATTCTTCTTGAATCTCTTCCTTTCCTTCATTTGTAATAAACTGAAGTAACTTTTTAAAGTCCTTTAAATCTAAAAGAGGTAATTGATTATCGTCACAATACTTGAATATAATAGCTACAATTCCAGCTTGTGTTTCGGTTAAATCCAAAATTCTAGACAAAAGAACTGGCCCAAACTCAGAAACCGTTGCACGTAATCGAACTCCGTCTTGTTCTGAAATGGTTAAAATTTCAATAGGAAACTTTTTAGCGTCAAATGGTATTCCAATTTTCTCATGACGTTCATCAATTTTTGGATGCCCAGTACTAGCTTGCGCCAAACCACTTAAATCTCCTTTAACATCCATAAGTAATACAGGAATTCCTTTTTCAGACATATTTTCAGCTAAAACTTGCAGTGTTTTTGTTTTACCTGTACCTGTTGCTCCTGCAATTAACCCATGTCTATTTAAAGTTTTAAGAGGAATGTTTACCAAAGCATTGGTTATCGTTTCTTCCTCTAACATACCTGCTCCTAAAGTTAAATACTCTCCTTTACAGGCATATCCTTCGTTGATATGATCAAAAAAAGCCTCTTTATTACTCATTTCCGTCTAAAATTTTGATAAAAATACTATTAATTATAGCATTTCAAAAAACACCGTTAATTTTATTTATTAACTTTACCAATATTGAGGTTTAAAATTCTAAGTATGAAAACTAAATTAATCACTTTAGCCTTTTTATGTTCGTTTACCTTTTCGTGTGTAAAAAAAGAAAAGCCAAACCTTATATATCATTCCTCAAAGTTAGAAAGAAAGAAAAATGCCCCTTTTTCAGATGCTGTCGAAGTTGGTAATGTTTTATACTTGGCAGGTCAAGTTGGGATACATCCAGAAACTAAAAAATTAGCACCTGGAGGCATTAAAGGAGAAACGATACAAGCTCTCGAAAATATTAAAGATGTATTGAATTTACATGGATCAGATATGGAGCATGTAGTAAAATGCACGGTTATTTTGGCAGATTTGAATGATTTTAGTCAATTTAATGCAATTTTCCGTAAATATTTTCCTAAAAATAAACCCGCAAGAACTACCTTTGCAGCCGATTTATTGGTAGATGCCAAAATTGAAATTGATGTAATCGCGGTAAAAGCAGATGGATTTAAAGACGCAAGAGTTAGTAAATAAGGGAGAAATGCTTCCATTAATGGAAGAGTTTTATACAATTCAAGGTGAAGGTGCACATACGGGTACTGCTGCATACTTTATTCGTATTGGTGGTTGCGATGTAGGATGTCACTGGTGTGATGTCAAAGAAAGCTGGAACGCGGCTCTTCATCCTCCAACACATGCTGATATTATTGTTGAGCACGCAAAAAAGTATGCTGAAACAGTTGTTATAACTGGTGGGGAACCTTTGATGTGGAGTTTAGATTATATAACTACTCAATTAAAACATAATAATATTAAAACTCATATTGAAACCTCAGGTGCTTATGAATTTTCAGGTATTTGGGATTGGTTTTGTTTATCTCCTAAGAAAACAAAACTTCCTCTTGATAGAGCTTATATAGAAGCTGATGAACTGAAAATGATTATTCATAATAAAAATGATTTTAAATTTGCCGAACAGCAAGCGGAAAAAGTGGGAGAAAAATGTCAATTATTTCTGCAACCTGAATGGAGTAAGAAAGAAAAAATGACTCCTTTAATCATTGACTATGTTATGGAAAATCCTAGGTGGAGAATTTCCTTGCAAACACATAAATATTTGAATATTCCTTAGTTAATATTCATTATAAAAAATAAAAAAAGTCGTGTTTTTAACACGACTTTTTTTATTTTTTATATTTTCCTTCTTAGAAATCTTGATTTACATCCCAAGCTTCTAATATCTCTTTAAAAGTCTTAATAAACATTCCTCCTAAGGCTCCGTTAACAACTCTATGGTCGTATGAGTGAGAAACAATCATTTTATGACGGATTCCAATGAAATCTCCTTCTGGTGTTTCAACTACAGATGGCATCTTTCTAATTGCTCCTAAAGCTAAAATAGCAACTTGCGGCTGATTAATAATAGGCGTTCCCATAATTGAACCAAAACTTCCTACGTTAGTAACTGTATATGTACCACCTTGGATTTCATCTGGCTTTAATTTATTAGCTCTTGATCGTTGGGCCAAATCATTCACCTGCTTTGTCATTCCAACCAAACTCAATTGATCTGCATTTTTTATAACAGGAACAATTAGATTTCCATCTGGAAGAGCAGCTGCCATTCCTAAATTAATATTTCCTCTTTGGATAATTTTATCTCCATCTACAGAAATATTAATTAATGGGTGCTTTTTTATTGTTTGTGCTACAGCTTGCATAAAGATAGGTGTAAAAGTAAGCTTTTCACCTTCTCTTTGTTGGTAAGCATTTTTTACTTTATTTCTCCAGTTTACAATATTGGTTACATCAATTTCAATAAATGATTGAACATGAGCAGAAGTTTGAATAGAATCAACCATGTGCTTTGAAACAAGTTTCCCCATACGGCTCATTTCGATAATTTGATCTTCCCCTCCTAAAGTAATTGGAGTTGATACAGGCTTTGGCGCGGTTTTTTCAACCTTTGCTGCAGCGGCTTTTGCTACTGGTGCAGCGGTTGCTTTAGGTTGGCTACCTCTATTTTCAATGAAATTTAAAATATCTTTCTTGGTAACTCTTCCTTCTTTTCCTGATCCTTGAATTCCCTCTAACTCTGCAATTGAAATACCTTCAGCCTGAGCGATACTTTTTACTAGTGGTGAATAAAAACGATCACTTGATGATGTATCTATCGATGCACTAACTGTTTCTTTAGCATTAGAAATAGTTTTTTCTACTTCTGCTACAGCAGCTGGTACCTCCTCTTTCACCTCTGAACTGTCAGAAGAGCTTGCTCCCGTATCTTCTCCTTCAATTTCGATAACTGCAATTGTTTGTCCAACTTGAACTACAGCATCTTTTTCAAATAATATTTCAACTAATTTACCTTCTACTTCACTAGGTACTTCGCTATCTACTTTATCAGTGGCAACCTCTACAACGGTATCATCTAATTCAATTGTATCTCCTACTTCTTTAAGCCAAGAAGTAATTGTCGCTTCTGCAACACTTTCACCCATTTTAGGTAACTTCAGTTCGTATCTAGCCATGTTTAATTATTTTTTACGCTTGCGAATTTACTAAAAACTAATGATTTTTCTATGTTTTTATTGTAAAAGATTTCGCAAACACACTTCGTTTTTTTACATTATTCGTAAAAAAATAGCAAAATTAAAGGTTTTAACAAAAAATAAACATTTCAAAAAACACCTTTATTGAATATTCTGTATTCTCCAATATTTACAAAATAGTTCGCTTTTTAACTTAATAAACGTATAAAAAAAGCTACAAATAAATCTTTGTAGCTCTTATATTTAAACCCATTCTTTTGGATTTTTTAATACTTCTAATAATTTTTCTTCATGGGAACCTTTTTCAGGATGATGATCGTATTTCCATTGAACTATAGGAGGCAAACTCATTAAAATACTTTCAATTCTACCGTTTGTTTTCAACCCAAACAATGTGCCTCTATCATGTACTAAATTAAACTCTACATACCTTCCTCTTCTCACCTCTTGCCAATCTTTATGATCTTGAGTATATTCATTATTCTTACGTTTTTCCACTATTGGCACGTAAGAGTTTAAAAAGCTATTTCCTACTTCTGTAACAAAATCATAACGATTCTTTAGCGAAAACTCTTCAGTTTCTTTTAAATAATCAAAAAACAATCCACCTACTCCTCTAGCCTCATTTCTATGAGTATTCCAAAAATAGTTATCACAAGTTTCTTTAAATTTTGGATAAAAACTATTATGGTGCTTATCGCAAGCATCTTTACAAACCCTATGAAAATGTGTAGCATCTTCATCATATAAGTAATAGGGAGTTAAATCCTGTCCACCACCAAACCACTGAGTAACTATCTCTCCTGTCTCATTATACATTTCAAAATAACGCCAGTTTGCATGAACAGTTGGAATAAAAGGGTTTTTAGGGTGAATCACTAAACTTAATCCACAAGCGAAAAAATCACCTTCCTCAACCTTAAACTGCTTTCTTAAAGCTTCTGGTAACTTTCCATGAACTGCCGATATATTTACTCCCCCTTTTTCAAAAATATCACCATTTTCTATAACTCTGGTTCTTCCTCCACCTCCTTCTGAACGCTTCCAAAGATCTTCTTTGAATTTAGCCTTCCCATCAACTTCTTCTAACTTACTCGTTATAGTCTCTTGTAATTCTTGAATATAAGCGTAAAACTGGTCTTTCATTTCTGATTATTATTGTATTGCAAAAATAACTATTCTATTAGTTCTGTAGTATGAATTCTTTCGATTGTTTCTGTTGTAGCAGCAGTAACTGAAAGAGGTAACACAAGGATAACCCCTACTACAGGAATTAACAAAAATAGAATGAAAACTATACCGTTACCAATAGCGGTTCCTTTATTTTTCCATACAAAATTTATACTTTCCTTATATTTATAATGGCGCTCTAAGGTATAATCCATATTTCCAAAGCCAGCATAGTATGACTGCATTAAAAAAAGAATAATGGTTGAAAAAAAACCTAATACTGGAACAAAACTAAAAAGTAGTATCGGAACTGTAAAAGCCAACTCTCGTGCTATGTTCCGTAAACTTATTCTTACTCCTCTGACCAACTGTTCTCTAAATGAAGTCATGCGATGGTCATGGCTTTTACCATAAAAGTGTTTTTCTATTTTTTCAGAAACTGGGCTCATAAATGGTGCCGAAAGTGCAAGCACAATATGTTTATAAATTAACAAACCCAAAACTAGAATTATTAAACCACTAAGAAATGTACTAATTACTTCAAAGGTTTCTTTACCAAACTCCCATTTCCAAAAGTTTGCCAGATAATGCCCAACATTATCCGAAAGTGAATATGCAAGTGAACCTATTACAATTGCAGTTACCAAACTTATTACCATTGGTATTACAAAAAATTTCCACAGTTTTAATTTCGAAATTAAAGGAAAGGCTTGGGCATAAGCTCTTATTCCTTTTAAGATGTTAGCAATCATATCTTACAATTTATTGTATAAAAGTACAAACCTCTTTCTGATTTTAGAAAGAGGTTTGTACTTTTTTATTGTTAAAAAATTTTATAAAACTGGTTTAATGAATTCTTCGAGTTCTTTCTCGTTTATTTCATTTACTTTATCCCAGTTCATTTCCTTAGAAGGGTACGCTGCACCTCTTCTAATACTTAAAAACTTTTTATCTTTTCCAATTAAATAAGTAGTTGGATAATCTAACTTGTGAAAGAAACCATACGATTCAGTGTATGCTTTGTTATCAAACTTCTTAGTTGGAGGAATTAATTTAATTCTTGGATCAAGTTTCTTTTGCATTCTTTGGATACCATTTAAATCGTCCCAGAAAAACATTAAAAATTCAACTTTTCCATCATACTTCTCAACCATCTTATTAAGTGCTGGGATATCGCCCCAACAAGGAGCGCATCTTGTTGATGCCGCAATTAATACGATTGGTGTCTTAACTTTGTCTGTGCTAATTTTTTTTCCATCAATTGTTACGAAATCATAATTTAAAAGATAAGAACCTTTAAGGCAGTTATTTATTAATCCTTCCGCAGTTTCTTCCTCACAATTGTTCACGGCAAAATTGTAATATACCTTCTCTTGTGCTGAAAGTCCAATTGAAAACAAAATACTTAATAAGAATACTACTTTCTTCATATACTTTAGGGTAATTAAGGGGATTACTATTTTATACCTTGTATTCCTTTACGGCTTCAATAAATGCTTGAGCGTTTTCTAAAGGAATATTGGGTAAAATTCCATGCCCCAAGTTAACAATATATTTGTCTTTACCAAACTCATTTATCATTTGGTGTACCATTTTTTTAATTTCAGCAGGTGGAGACAACAATCTTGAAGGGTCAAAATTCCCCTGTAAGGTTATATTTCCTCCTGTTAAATAACGTGCGTTTCTGGCTGAACATGTCCAGTCTACTCCTAAAGCTGATGCATTTGACTTGGCCATAACATCTAATGCAAACCAGCATCCTTTTCCAAAAGCAATTACTGGAATTTCATCCTTTAACGCTTCAATTATTTGGTTTATATACTGCCAAGAGAACTCTTGATAATCAGTTGGAGATAACATTCCTCCCCAAGAATCAAAAATTTGAACAGCATTTACACCTGCTTTTACCTTTGCTTTTAAATATGCAATAGTGGTCAACGTTATTTTAGTAAGCAATTCATGTGCCAAAACTGGTTGAGTAAAACAAAATTCCTTTGCTTTATCAAAATTCTTAGACCCTTGACCTTGCACCATATAACATAAAATTGTCCAAGGAGAACCTGCGAATCCAATTAATGGAACCTCATCATTTAGTTTTTCTTTTGTAGCGGTAATAGCCTCAATTACATATCCTAACTCTTCATGAACATCAGGAACTATAACTTGATCTAAACTCTTTCTATCTCTGATTGGGTTTGGTAAATACGGACCAAAGTTAGGTTTCATTTCAACCTCTACATTCATCGCTTGAGGAACTACTAAAATATCAGAAAACAATATAGCAGCATCCATTCCATATCTACGAATTGGTTGCACTGTTATTTCAGAAGCCAATTCTGGAGTTCTACATCTTGTAAAAAAGTCGTACTTTTTTCTTAACTCCATAAATTCAGGTAAATACCTACCTGCCTGACGCATCATCCAAACTGGTGGTCTATCCACCGTTTCACCCTTTAAGGCTCTTAAAAATAAATCGTTTTTAATCATTTTTAAATTTATGCCTCTACGAAGATAACCTTAAATACATATACATCAAAGCTTTACTTCTACTTTACGAGGCTTTTTTAATTACATATTCGCTACTGCTTCAATTGATTTATCAATCGCTTTCATAATTTTTTTCAAATCTTTCTCTGAAATAGCTGACGACAAGAACCATGCTTCAAATTGCGATGGAGGTAAAAACACACCTTTTCTTATCATTTCCCAAAAGAAAACAGCAAACTTTTTTGTATCACTTTCTTGAGCTTGCTCAAAGTTAGTCACATGAACATTCGTAAAAAACGGGTTAATCATTGAACCAAATCTATTTACCGTAATTTCTACTCCATGCTTCTTTGCGGATTCAAGCAAAAATACTTCTATTATTTGAGCTACCTCGTTAAACTTTTCATAAGGATTTTGCTTCTTTAACTCAGAAAGTGTAGAAATACCCGCAGCCATAGCTATAGGGTTTCCACTTAGTGTTCCCGCTTGGTACATACCACCTAAAGGCGCAACCATTTCCATAATTTCATTTCTAGCTCCATAAGCCCCCACAGGAAAACCTCCACCAATTACTTTTCCTAAACAAGTAATATCGGCTTCAACTTCAAATAACTCTTGAGCTCCTCCAAACTTCGATCTGAAACCTGTCATTACCTCATCAACAATCAGTAAAGCTCCTTTTGAGTTTACATACTCTTTCAATTCTTTTAAAAAATCGTTTTGCGGAGTAACTACCCCCATGTTTCCAGCAATTGGTTCTAAAATAACCCCAGCAATATCATCATTCGCCTCGAAGTGTGCTTTTACACTATCTAAATCATTATAATTTGCTATTAGCGTATTTTTAACTGCTCCTTCAGGCACTCCTTTACTTCCAGGTAAACTCAATGTAGCTAATCCCGAACCCGCTGCAACTAACAAAGCATCCTGATGACCATGATAACAACCAGCAAACTTTACAATTTTATCTTTTCCTGTAAATGCTCTTGCCAAACGTATTCCACTCAAGACGGCTTCCGTACCTGAATTTACAAAGCGAACTTTATCCATCCCTGGAAAAGCATCACAAACAATTTTGGCTAGTTTAATTTCATTCTTGGTAGACGCCCCGAAAGAATATCCGTTTTTTAACGCCTTTGTAATTGCTTTTTGAACTTTCTTATGACGATGACCGAGAATCATTGGTCCATAAGACAAAACTAAATCGATGTAAGAATTACCATCAACGTCGGTAATTTTACTTCCTTTGGCCTTTTTAATAAATAAAGGATTTCCTCCTACTGATGCAAAAGCTCTTACTGGAGAGTTAACTGCACCAACCAAATTTTCTAATCCTTTATTGTAAAGTTCTTGCGATTTCTTAAACTCCATCAAACTTTATATTCTTTTTAGTTGTTGTTATTCTTTTATTGTTTTTTCACCTTTACTATTAAAGGCTGTTCTTTTCCTTCTGCTAAATCAAAATAAAATCCATCCTTTTTTGATTTTACTTTAATGATCATAGTAGAAAACTTATCTTTTTCCGTTCCTACATGAATTTTATTCCCTACCAGCTTCCACTGTGTTCCTCTTAGCATTCTAGTAACTTCAGAAAAAGTTTCGGACATATGGGTTGTTTTTATTCCAAAGTTATTGGTCTTCTTAAAATAAAAATAAGCCCCTCTGAAACCTTCAATTACTTCCTTAACTTCGGCTTTTTTCGATTCAACTTTCACTTCTTCTACTTTCCAAACACCTTCAATCATTTCCTTTGAAAGGTCTTGAGAGAATATATTTGTTATTGAGAATAGTACTATTACTAATAAAAACTTTTTCATGAGTTTATTTCTTTTAATGTTCATGTTTATACTTAATTGCCTAAAAGTAATCAATACCTAGAAAATTATTCGTTTTAAACATGTTAATTTCGTAATTATTGCTTCTTTAACAACTTGGCTGCCTCTTTAGCAAAATAAGTTAGAATAATGTCAGCCCCTGCTCTTTTCATAGATAATAAAGTCTCCATCATTACTTTTTCACCGTCAAGCCAACCTTTTTCTGCAGCTGCTTTCAACATTGCATATTCACCACTTACATTGTATGCCGTAACAGGTACATCGTAATTATCTTTCAACGATTTAATAATATCTAAATACGCCAAAGCCGGTTTCACCATAATCATATCAGCCCCTTCTTCAATATCCAAATCAGCTTCAATTAATGCTTCTTTTGAATTCGCAGGACTCATTTGATATGTTTTTTTATCTCCAAATTTTGGAGCAGAATCTAAAGCATCTCTAAATGGTCCATAAAAAGCACTTGCGTATTTCGCGGTATATGACATGATTGATACATGAGTATACCCAGCTTCATCCAATACTTTTCGAATATACCCGACTCTTCCATCCATCATATCAGAAGGTCCTAAAATATCAGCACCAGCCTCCGCTTGTACCAAAGCCATTTTACCTAAAATTTCAAGTGTTTCATCATTTAGTATTTCACCATTTTCTACAATACCATCATGACCGTCACTAGAATATGGGTCCATGGCAATGTCTGTCATTAAAGCAATATCAGGAAACTGTGACTTAATTTTTCTTAAAGCCTGAATGTAAAGCCCATCTTTATTATAACCTTCCGTTGCATATTTGTCCTTCTTATCATCTCCTAAAGAAGGGAAAACACAAAATCCTTTAATTCCAAGTTCAACACACTCCTTTATTTCTTCCAATAATAAATCCAATGAAAAACGGTAAATACCAGGCATTGACTCGATTTCTTGCTTTTCATTAGTTCCTTCGATAAGAAACAACGGAAAAATAAAATCATTTACTGATACACTGTTTTCTTTCACCATTGCTCTTATTGCAGCAGATTTGCGATTTCTTCTTGGTCTTCTTGTATTAAACATTGGGTCTGATTATGTATCCTCGTTGAGGAATTTTGGTAAATTAAATTAATCTGTTTATATGGTAAAAAGAAGATAAAGATATGCTCTTTATCTCTTTTATAAAGCTTAAGATTCTTTAGCAAAATGTAGGCTTACCATTTCAATAACGCTTTCAACAGTAGGAATTTTTGCTATTTGTACATTCTTAAAATGTTTAGACGCTTCTTTAGCCGTGGTATCTCCAATACAGAAAGCTATTTTATCTGCTTCATTTTCTTGTATGTAACTCTCGACAGTTGATGGACTATAAAATAACACGCCTTCAACCTTGTTATCCAACTTAACTGGACTGTACATTGTTTTGTAGGCTTCTATTTCATTGACAACAATATCTTTTGCTTTCAACAAAACCGCCAAGGTATCCAACCTTAAATTACTGCAGAAATAAGTTACTTCTTTTTGCTCAATATTTTCTACTATGTATTTCGCTAATTTTTGAGCATTGTTTTCTGCATGTTTTACTTTTCCTATTTTTTGCTCTATCAACTTTTTAGTTCGTCGACCAACACAATATATATTTTTAAAACTTAACTCTTCTTTAGTAAAGTTATATAGTAAGGCTTCTACTCCATTTTTGCTGGTTATTACTACATTTTCCAAATCTTTTTTAACCTCTTTAGGAGCAATACGGTTAAATCTGATTTTTATAAAATCACTATCCTCTACTTTAACTGTAGTTGGTAATAATTTCTTTTGAGTTTCTGAAAGCTTTTTTGTTGAGTAAATAGAAAACTCTTTTTCTATTCCCTCATCTTCCATCATTATAAACTTTCCTCCTCTTTCTATAATTTTAGTAGCACAATCTTTTGCTAAATATTTATGTGCTCCAAGCTTTACTTTTTTAGTAACCTCTAATTTTTTGCTCCCATCTCTACTCAGCAACACACCTTTAAAAGTTATCTCCTTTTCAACCTCGTTAATCATTGCTAGGGCTCCTATAGGTGCAGTACAACCTCCTTCCAAACGGTTTAAAAACTCACGTTCAATTCCGGTACAAGTTTCAGTGTCTCTATCATTTATAATAGCACATGCTTCCTTTGAAAACTCGTCTTCTTCCAATGCCGTTACCATAATGGCTCCTTGGGCCGGAGCAGGAATCATCCATGATAAAGAAATGGCGCCTTTAGGACGCTTACCTATTCTTTCTAATCCTGCAGCCGCAAAAACAGCTCCGTTCCAATCATTGTTGTCTAACTTTTCAAGGCGTGTATTTACATTTCCTCTTAAGTCTACAACTTCATGTGTTGGATATCTATTTAACCATTGTGCTTTTCTACGAAGGCTTCCTGTTGCAATAACTCCTTGTTTTTGCCCCATGAACTCTTCCGTATCCTTTAACACTAAAATATCGTTGTGATTTGCTCTTTTTAATACCGCCGCTTGTATGATCCCTTTAGGTAGAATCGTTGGTACATCTTTCATGGAATGAACAGCAATATCAATATCGCCATTCAACATAGCAATATCAAGGTTTTTAGTAAAAATTCCAGTAATACCTAATTCATACAAAGGTTTATCTAAGATAATATCTCCAGTAGATTTAATTGGTACTATTTGTGTTTGATATCCTTGTTCTTCGAGTTGCTTTCGTACTTTGTTAGCTTGCCATAATGCCAACTCGCTTTCACGTGTACCTATTCTAATTATTTTTTGTTGCATCTACCGATTCTAAATTATTTCCAAAAACTTTTGACATTACTTCAATACTTAAGTTAATTGAAGTGTTTTCGTCTTTTAAATGTTTTACAAATTGAGTTGTTATTTTCTGAATTAATCTTGATGTAATAACCTCTGCTTGTTCTTCATCAAAATTTTCTATCTTTTTCTTATGAAAGTCTATTTCATCTTTTTGAATAGCTTGCAACGATTGTTTTAATGCATTAATCGCAGGAGTAAATTTCCTATGGCTCAACCACTCGTTAAACTCTTCTTTATGAGTATCAATAATAGACTCGGCAACAGGCACCTCCTGTTGTCTTATGGCTAAAGTTTCGTCTGTTATTTTGGAAAGTTCATCTACATCGATTACGGTAACACCCGATAATTCTTTCACCTCTGCCGAAACATTCGCTGGCATCGATAAATCAAGTATCAATAATTCTTTATTTGCAGGTACATGATCTTTAGTTATAGTCGGTTTATTCGCTCCAGTAGATACTATTAATACATCAGCATTTGCTACTTCATTTTGTAACTCACTAAATTTCGCATGTCTTATGGAGCTATGCTCAGCCACAAACTCTTGAGCTTTCTGTTCTGTTCTATTTACAAGACTTACCGTTTTGTTATTGGTATACTCTGAAAGGTTTTTACAAGTATGTTTTCCCATTTTCCCTAAACCAAATACCAAAACACTTTTAGAGTTGTGATCGGGTAAATTGTTTATTAGGTATTGCACAGCAGCATAGGAAACAGAAGTTGTACCAGAACTTAATTTGGTTTCATTCTTAACGCGCTTACTCGCCTGCATTACACAATTTAGTAAACGCTCCAAGTATGCATTTGTAGTTCCTACTTCTTTTGCTTGTTTAAAAGCTTGGCGCAATTGTCCTACAATTTCATAATCTCCAAGAATTTGGCTATCCAAACCTGTTCCCATTCTAAACAAATGCTGTATTGCATCTTGGCCTTTATTAACATATGAAACTTTGGCAAACTCTTCAACCGATCCATTTGAGTGGTTACACAACATACTTATCAATTGAAAAGGATGTTCAGCAAAACCAGTTATTTCGGTTCTGTTACAGGTAGATAAAACAAAAAGCTCGTTCATCCCTCGTTGCTTTGCTTCCTTTAAAAGAGCCAGTTGACTTTCCTTTGATAAAGAAAACTTTCCTCTTGTACTAGCATCAGCTTTTACGTAACTGATTCCAATGTTATAAAACTTAGTAGGTCTATTATCTGTATGCATTAATATCTTCTTCCTAAAAATCACTCAAAAATAGAAACTTTGTATCTTTAAAAATATCGCTAGAAGAACTTTTAATGTCGTTTCAAGTTTTTTAATCTCACGATATCGCTAAAACCCTTAAAAATGTGTACTTTTGCAGTGAAATTAACTATTGAGAAACAAGTAATATAGAATAATTCTAAATAAAAATTATTTAACCAAATCACTTGCCTATGTCAAAAAATGTCGCCAGAAGTACATTTAGAGAAGTTCCTCTTGAAACAGGTTTTTCGGTTCTCAAGTTCCAGAACAACACTGAAGAGGCTGATTATTATAATAGAGATGTGGATAATTCTTTTATTCAGATTCACTATTGTGTAAAAGGTAATAGTAAATTTCATTTTAATAATGGTAACTATACCTTCAATGTACTAGATAAACATTCTATTTTTCTATACAATCCTCAGCAGAAACTACCTATTAATATGGAAATCCTTCCTAAGACATGGGTTATTTCAGTGTTAATCTCTATTGAAAAGTTTCACTCTCTATTTTCGAAAGAAGCGGGTTATATACCTTTTTTAAGTGAAAACAACAAGAATAGAAAGTACTATGATAATACAGAAATTAAGAGTTCTGTTTTACTTGTACTACAGCAAATTTTTGCTGCTGACAGCCATAGCTCAATGAGAGACTTGTATATAAAAGGTAAAACTTACGAACTTTTAAGTCTTCATTTTGATAGTGGTGAAAATACAAATGACGAATATTGTCCTTTCTTAGTCGATGATAAGGAAGTCTTAAAAATTAGAAAAGCAAAAGATATTATTATTTCTCAAATGAGTGAACCGCCTACTCTTCAACAACTCGCAAATGAAGTAGGACTTAATCTAAAAAAACTAAAAGAAGGTTTTAAACAAATTTATGGTGATACGGTATATAGTTTTTTATTTGATTATAAAATGGAGCATGCCAGAAAACTACTTGAGAGCAACCGTTTTAATGTTAACGAAGTTGGTTTACAAGTTGGATACAGCACTTCAAGTCATTTCATTTCCGCTTTCAAGAAGAAATTTGGAACCACTCCCAAACAATATATAATAAACCTAAACCAGTAACCCCTCATCTACAACCTTTAACTATTTAAGAGTAGATTTATTAGCAATGAAACAACTTACTCATTACGATATCAAAAACCAGGAGAATAAATTCCCTATTACTATTGTTTGTGATGCAATTCGCACCCCTGAAAATATAGGCATGTGTTTTAGGATTGCTGAGAGTTATGGAGTATCGAAAATATATTTACACGAAAACTCTCCTACTATTGAAAACAGAATAGTAAAGAAAACAGCACGCAACACATTACAACAAATAGAACATTCAACTTATAGTGATTTTTCATCCTTATTAAGCGGTTTAAAGGAAGAAAATAATGTAATTATAGGTATTGAAATAACCGATGAAAGTATAAATATAAGCGATTATGATTTTACGGCTCATCAAAAAATTGTACTACTTTTGGGCAGTGAAAGACATGGCGTGAAGGAAGTAAATTATGCAGATGCAACTGTTTCTATTCCTATGTATGGAAGAAACTCATCTATGAACGTGATTCACAGCTTAGCTATTACTTTATACGAAGTAACAAATCAATTATTAAAAATTAACAAATAAAAATATACTTTTAATGAAAGGTGTTTTATTAGTAAACCTTGGATCACCCAATAGTACTGATCCAAAAGATGTAAAAAAATACTTAGGAGAATTTTTAATGGATGAAAGAGTCATAGATGTTCCTTTATGGCTTCGTACATTTATTGTTAAAGGTATTATTTTAAATACTAGACCTAAGAAATCAGCCGAAGCATATCAGAAAATTTGGTGGAAAGAAGGATCTCCTTTAATTGTTTTATCTGAGCGTTTACAAAACAAAGTTCAACAAAAAACAGAACTTCCCGTTGCTCTGGCTATGCGCTATGGAAATCCGTCTTTAAAAAGTGGTCTTCAAGAGCTTTATGATAAAGGTGTAAAAGAGGTTCTTTTAATACCTCTTTACCCTCAATTTGCCATGGCTACAACGGAAACAATAACGGTATTAGCAGAAGAATTGAGACAAGAGTATTTCAAGGATATGAAAATAACTGATGTTCCTGCGTTTTATAATAAACCAGAATATGTAAGTGCTCTTTCAAATAGTATTAAAGATTATTTAGCCGATAAGGAATACGATCATATATTGTTTTCATACCACGGTGTTCCTGAACGTCATATTAAAAAATCAGACATAACCAAATCTCATTGTAAAATTGATGGAAGTTGCTGTAATACGCCTTCAAAAGCACATGAGTTTTGTTATAGACATCAGTGCTATCAAACCACAAAAAATGTGATTAAAGAGCTAAATTTAGACGAATCTAAAGTTAGCACTTCCTTTCAGTCTAGATTAGGTGTAGATCCTTGGCTTCAACCTTACACAGATAGAACTATTGTAAGAAAGGCTGAAAAAGATGGTATTAAAAATTTAGCCATAGTAACTCCTGCATTCGTCTCAGATTGTTTAGAAACTCTTGAAGAAATAGCAATGGAAGGTAAAGAAGAATTTATCGAGGCTGGTGGTGAAAATTTCTATACAGTTCCTTGTATTAATGATAACGACGAGTGGGTAAACGTACTTTCTGGTTGGATTAATGAATTTAATTCTAAAAACTAACTTTCTATGGACTTCTTGTACATAAAAGCGCTTCATATTATTTTCGTTGTCACTTGGTTCGCTGGGCTCTTTTATATTGTTCGGTTATTTATTTATCATGTTGAGGCGGAAAAAAAAGAAGAACCTGCTAAATCCATTCTCCAAACTCAATATAAGTTAATGGAAAAGCGCTTATGGTATATTATTACTTGGCCGTCTGCAATATTGGCAAGTGTATTTGCTTTTTGGATGCTTTACAGAAACCCTTACTATCTTCAAATGCCTTGGATGCATGTTAAGTTATCTTTTGTATTAGCTCTCTATTTTTATCATGGAGCTTGTCAGAAAATTTATAAGCAATTGCAAAATGATGTAGTAAAATATACTTCATTAAAACTACGTATTTGGAATGAAGTAGCTACTATTATTCTATTTGCTGTGGTATTCTTAGTGGTTTTACAAAATGCTATCAATTGGATTTGGGGAGTTGTAGGAATAATTCTAGTATCTGTTTTATTAATGCTTGGTATTAAACTTTATAAAAAAATTAGAGCAAAAAAGAACTGGGATAAATACGAACAAGAGTTAATTGAAGAAGATAAACAAGAAGAGAGCCTTTAATCAGGCTCCCTTCATCCCTATTGAAAAAGTAGTATTCTGAGAAAAAAATTCTCAAAATTGTCAAGCAATTTATTTAATGAGTAACTTTTTGATTAAACGAACTCCATTATTTCTCTCTATTTCAACAAAATAAGCGCCACTTGATTTACTTTTAAAGTTAGAAGTTTCAATTGGTATTTTATTTAATCCTTCCGTCAAGTCAAAGTTTTGTTTATATACTAATTGTCCTAAAACATTGTATATTTTTAATTCAGCTATTTCCTTAACCGAAGCATTAATCATAAGATCGAACTTATTAGAAGTCACAGGATTTGGATACAAACTAACTGACATACCATTTTCTTTACAATCTAAACAAGCTTTTGGTCGCTTAGTATTACCGAATGCAATACTATTCCCTTGTTTATCTATTATGGTTTCTTCTATTTCTGTATTCCCTGAACCCTTTGTCTCTCTTCCTGAATATCTATAATTCCAAATTTTCACAGAACTTACCTCATCATTCCAACTTGAAAAATGATCTGTAATGTCATTTATATTATACCAACCTGATGATCCCGCTCTGAATTGTATCCACCCTCCGGAATAATCAGCATCTCTATACATCCTTACTGTCCAACTTGGTGGAATTCTTAAAGATGATATTTCATCATTACCCACACTGGTATTAGTAAGCGAATCATCATAAGAGCCATTAGTAAAACTAGTGAGGCGGCTTCCATCATCAGTAAAATTTACATCTTCGTAAAAATGTACCGCTTCAGGAATCGACAACCAGTACAACGAAGATATCTTATCATTCATAGCTCCTCCAACATAGCTCACATTGCCTCTTAAAGAAACATATTTCCCTCCATAATCGTTATGTTCATATCCAAAATACTCATACCCAGGTTTAACTTTTACAGAAGAGATTTCATCATTAAAATCATACGAACTTGACAATCTTCGAAGATCTCCATTTATTCTTATTGCATCTCCTCTATAGTTCGAATCTTCATATATTACAGCCCTTGTATTAAAAGCCCATTCATCAAAATTAACTTTATATATAGCCTAAATTAGTGGCGCTTCCACCCAATCTAAAATCAATACTCCATAGCTTTTATCTATTTTTTTCATATAATTTTTTACTCTCGGGTTCATATAATCTGAAACAGCAGTAATATTGGGTATTGGAGTGGGAATACCAACTATATTAGTTGAAGTATAACCATTTATTGCATTTAAATAAAGGCGGTTACTGTACCTGTTATTCTGAGCTTCCTCCATTAACTCCTTAACTCTTCCCCATTTTCTATCTTTATTTTTATCGCAATTATTAAAAGGCCATGAAAAACAGGAATCTGTTCCTAAATCATAATAGTTATTTACTTTGATGTAAGGTCCATTAAGATTACCAGCATATGGACTTGCTACCGAAGTAACATTATCTATCGGACTATACTTGATACCAGGAACATTATTAAGTTTTCTAGTAATCAATAATATTCTACTCCTCAACTCTTTTAATCTCGGAAGTCTGTTATCAGTGAAAAATAATTTACTGTAAGAAGGATCGTTAATTATATTTCTAAGTTCTGTCGAAAGCTTACTCGCACTTCCTTGATCACTTTGAATCGTCATTATAAGGGCCTCATTCTTGTTTTCGTTAAAAAACCTTTTAATAGCTCCCAAAACATCTCTTTTAAATCTGGTATGAAACTTAATATCACCATGAACTATTATTGGGTCACCTGATAAATAAGAATCACTTTCTTTTAAACGAATATCAAAAAAACGTATTCCTTTGTTTAATTGCTCATAAAACGATAAGTTTTGCGTAATGTAAGTCGACCGAGGAAAAACATGTTGCTCCCCGGTTAGATCCGCCTTTCCATAAGCTCCAGTATCATGAGTTCCTGGTATTGTTAGGTTCGCAATATTAGTTTCCGGATCAAGATAACTCATCCAGTCATTTCCTTTCTGACCAAAAAGCCATAACGATTTGCAGAATAGGATAACGGTTAAAACTCGCTTTGTAATTAGTTGTTTCATATTCTAAATTTACAGTTAATAAAGTACCACCCTTCAAACTCATTAAAACTGATAAACAAACAGTTACACAACAATATTACCCGTTTTTTCAATCCCTTTCACAGAACACAATCTTACTCAATAATTATTTTCATATAACGAAACATAAAACACTTAAAAACAACACTTTAAAAACAAAACCCTTACATCTAATAGATGTAATAATTTCATTAAACATTCTTCTTTTCTAAACTTGACCAACCTAAAACACCATGAAAGCACAGTAAACAAGACAAAATATTTTTTTCAAAAAACATTCTTAAAAGTATAATTAACCCAATAGCTCGAATAAATACAATTCACGAGGTCATGAATACAAAAAACAAAAGAGAGCTAAATGCTCTCTTTTATTAAATTAAGGGGAAATCTATTTAATAATAAATAGTAAAGGTTATTTTTTTCAAACAATTGCAAAGTGTAGTAAACTTTGTTTAACAGCACTTCTTCTTTCTCGTTTACAGTGTAAAAGTATTTTAAATATTCTTTTAAAATTAATCCATTCATAGTAGTAAAAGCAAGGTTTCATCAAAACCAAAACAATCAATTGAAAAACAACAAGTTATATATTTTGTTTTTTCTCGGAAATTTTAGATTTTTTCAAATAAAACACTGTTAATTTGTAAGCCATAAAAAAAGCAAAATAGAAAAATATCTATTTTGCCTTCACCGTAAACAAATTGTCCCCCCACAGACCAACCTGAATACTAAAACAAAGAATGCAATAATAACATTGTCTGTCTGTTATTGGCACAATTATTCCTTGTTCTGTGGTCAAAATTAAACTTTAAAAATCATGATGTTAGACTTTGTCATTTTTAGGATCATTAGATTCCACAAAACCATAATTAAATATTTAAAACACAATATGTTAATATTTTGTGGTTTTCACACAATTCTATATTGATTTGCATTTAAATATTTAATATCTTGTATGTCATCCCTTAAATTAAAGCTGTACCTATACATGAGTGAACGATTACCTTCGATAATTGGGTTATTCGAGAAAAAACATTATCGCCCTAATGAATTATATGACAAAAAAAAATCTGTGATTTTTACATTCATAGCTACCTTTTTGTTGATTCAGCTATTCCCTTTTTCTAATATTAAATTTAATGAATTTAGTTCGCAGCTATTTACATCGGTAGTTTTTGCTTTACTTGCCAGTGTTTCCTATTTAATTAACTACCACATTTTTAAACCAACTAAAAGAGATCCTTGGCTATACAGACATGAGGTTTTATACCACGCATGCATTTTTCTAGGTATATTTTTTCTTATCAACCTATTCGCTTATTTTTTCCTAAACCTTTCGTTAAAATACATTGTTAGAGAAACATCTTCATTCTCTTATTCGATTGAATTTACTATAAAATCACTTATTTATACAAGTGTTTTTGGTGTAGTTTTTTATATACTTATTAATTTTTTTGATTTGGTTCATTACATAACCAATAAAACCAAACTTAATATTGAACTAGATGATAATTCTAAGGGAATTTTAGACCTCAGAGGTAAAAATAAAAATGAACGATTGGTTATTCCTGCTTCTAACTTAATTTACATGAAATCTGAAGGTCATTATGTTAGTATCTATTATACTCTTCTTGATAAGCAAAAGCTGAATAATGTAATTTTTAGATCGAGTATGAGTGAAATAGAAAAAAACTTAGAAATTCATAATTCTATTATTCGCTGTCATAAATCATATTTTATAAATTCTGACCATGTCAAGGCAATTAATTATTATGGAAAAAAATTCTATGCAATTATTAATGGCTTTAACAAGAGGATTCCAATTGCTGCAGACAAAGTGGAAATACTAAAAAGTACTGTACCATCAACTATTTAACAATTTTTAACATACAATCATGTTACATTTTTCGATCTAATTCTTCTAATAAGAAAGTATTAGTTGGGAGGAAAGGTTTTCAAATTGTTGGTCTTTCCTCTTTTCATTTTAACAACATGCACTTCACCAGTATAA
>NZ_CAZEQU010000039.1:205592-325728 GCF_964513065.1 Tenacibaculum xiamenense | reverse complement strand
CAATCAAGAAAGACCACACCAAAGTCTGAATGGTGTAGCTCCTAATATTTTTAACCAAAACTGTCAACGAATTAGTTAACCTTTACAACTTCGAGTGAAATTTCATGGAGTAAAACGAAATGAAATTTTGTATCGAGAAGTCTTTAATAATTCGAACCTTTTATTTTTTCTCGATACTACTTCAACCTTCTTATTATTTGAACAAAAAAAAATTGTATCGAGAACTCATACATAATTCTCGATACAACTTTACTACTGTTACCAATAAAGGCAACTTGTTAATAATAATATTTTACAATTTCTTTATTTACTAAATACCGTAATCGTATAAGTCAGAAGATAAATAACGATCTCCTCTATCACAAACGATAGCAACGATAACTCCTTTATCTATTTTATTAGCCACTTCTAATGCTACCTTTAAAGCTCCTCCACTACTCATTCCTGCCATAATTCCTTCCTCTCTTGCTAATCTTCGAGTCAACTCTGTAGCTTCTTCGGCGCTAACTTCTAATATTTGATCAACTTTTTTTCTATCAAATATTTTTGGTAAATATTCTGGAGACCATCTTCTAATTCCAGGAATACGCGAGCCTTCTTTTGGTTGTGCTCCTACAATTTGGATATCTGGATTCTGTTCTTTTAAATATGTAGAAACTCCCATGATTGTTCCTGTAGTTCCCATTGCAGATACAAAATGAGTTACTTCTCCTTCAGTATCTCTCCAAATTTCAGGTCCTGTTGTTTTATAATGAGCTTTCCAGTTATCATTATTTTCAAACTGATTCAACATAAAATATCCTTCTTTGTAACGAAGCTCCATTGCTTTATCACGAGAACCTTCAATTCCTTCACTTGCAGGAGTTAGTATCACTTCTGCGCCATAAGACCTCATGCTTTTTACTCTTTCTTCCGTAGCATTTTCTGGCATTACCAACACCATATTCACTCCTAATACCTTTGCCATTAAAGCCAAAGCAATTCCAGTATTTCCACTGGTAGCTTCCACTAGGTAGTCTCCTTTTCTTATGTTTTTTCTATGTATTGCTTCTGCAATCATATTGTAAGCAGCTCTATCTTTAACACTACCTCCTGGGTTATTCCCTTCTAATTTCAATAAGAGTCTAACACCTTCTTTATTTATTAAAGATGATATCTCTACTAAAGGTGTATTTCCAATACTATCTGTAATTGTTATAGTCTTCATCTGTCTAGTCTTTTTTATTGAAAGTCATTTTGCATATGACTTTCTGGTAGTAATTTTATTTTCTGACTCATAAGTAACTATTGATCCCTCAGGAACCGAATCGGTTACGCAAACATTTGCACCAATAATACTATCCGATCCAACCACCACATTTCCTCCTAAAATTGTAGCATTTGCATAAATAGTTACATTATTTTCAATTGTAGGATGTCTTTTTACAGATGCCAGCTCTTTTTTAACTTGCAAACCACCTAAAGTGACTCCCTGGTATATTTTAACGTTGTTTTTTATTACCGTTGTTTCTCCAATAACAATTCCAGTTGCATGATCTATAAAAAATGAATCTCCTATAGTTGCTCCTGGATGAATATCAGTTCCAGTTAAACCATGAGCATATTCACTCATCATTCTTGGTAAAATAGGTAGGTTTATTTTATACAACTCATGACTTAACCGATGTACTGCAATAGCATGAAAACCTGGGTAAGCCAAATAAACTTCTCCCAAGCTTTTACAAGCAGGGTCCGTTCTTTCAAAAGCTTGGGCATCTAAATCTAACTTTTCTCTTATTTCACAAAAAGATTGTTGATATACTTCCCATACACTTTCGGCATTTTCAATACATAATCCATTTAAAATATTGATAAAACTATCTTTTAAATGCTGGGCCTTTTTTTGGCATACATCATCAAATAATGAATAAAACAGTTGTTTTGTAAAGTTTTCTACATCATCTTTTAATGATAAATTGTATTGTTTGAATTGCATTTCTATTTCCCTTTATGTTGCAAATGTAATTAACTTTCTGGTGCTAACTCTATTTCTAATCCCTCTAATTCATGTGTTATTTGTATTTGACAGCCTAGCCTACTATTATCCTGAACATCAAAAGCTTCGGCAAGCATTGCATCTTCATCATCCGTCATTTCCGGCAAGTTATGATCTGTTTTCACATAACACTGACATGAAGCACACATAGCCATTCCACCACAAACTCCTATGGTTCCTTCAGGAGCTAGCTCGTAAGAACGAACTAACTCCATTAAATTCATTGCCATATCTGTCGGTGCTAATACCTCATGCATTACACCTTCACGATCAGTTATTTTTATATTTACATCTTGCTCCATTATTCTATTGCTTTAACTACGGCTTTCGGCGCTTCTTTTTTAGTTCCATCAAATCCTTCAACTCCACCTACTGTAGTATATTTCATAACATACTTCTTATCTGGGTGAATTCTCTGGTAAGCACTTTGACACATTAACGTTGCTTCATGGAAACCACATAATATTAGCTTTAATTTTCCTGGATATGTGTTTACATCACCAATAGCATAAATCCCTGGAACGTTTGTTTGATAATCTAATGCGTTATTTACTTTAATAGCATTCTTCTCTATTTCTAATCCCCAGTTCGCAATAGGTCCTAATTTTGGAGCCAATCCGAATAATGGAATGAAATGATCCGTATCAATGATAAATGGTTCTTTGTCTTTTTGCTCCACAACTACTCCAGTAACTTTGTCATCTCCTAAAATTCCTTTTACTTCAGCTGGAGTAATTAAGTTTATCTTTCCTAAGTTTTTTAACTCTTGTACTTTTTCTACAGAATCTAAAGCTCCTCTAAACTCATTTCTTCTATGAATTAACGTTACTGACTTTGCTACATCTGTTAAGAAAATAGACCAATCAAGGGCTGAATCTCCTCCTCCTGCAATTACTACATCTTTATCTCGGTATAGCTCAGGTTCTTTAATCATGTATTCCACACCATTATCTTCAAACTTGGCTATATTCTCAAGTTTAGGCTTACGAGGTTCAAAGCTTCCTAATCCACCTGCTATCGCTACTACTGGTGCTTGGTGTTTTGTTCCTTTATTAGTGGTTACTATAAAAGTACCATCTTCTTGTTTTTCAATAGTATCAGCACGCTCTCCTAAAGTAAATCCAGGTTCAAATTGTTTAATTTGTTCCATTAGATTTTTAGTTAAGTCACCAGCTAAAATTTCTGGATATGCTGGAATATCATATATTGGTTTTTTCGGGTAAATTTCAGAACATTGCCCTCCTGGTTGTGGTAAGGCATCAATTAAATGACAACGTAATTTTAATAATCCTGCTTCAAATACTGTAAATAGACCCGTTGGCCCCGCTCCTATAATTAATATATCTGTCTTTATCATTTCTCTTTATTTAACTAACTGAGTGAGATTTATTACTCCTTCGTGGTATGTTTTTTTACTTGTTTTGTTATTATCTTAAGAATTTGTACTATGGTGAGCTACTAAATTTTCAGTAAGTTTATTTAATTCTTCCACCTTTTGTTCAAAGTCTCCTTTGATAGTTTTTCTATAATTATTTAAATTTTTCACTAATTGATTTATATCATCTGGAATTACTTCCTCAAAAAATTGACGTAATCGTTTTGCTGTTGTTGGTGATTTTCCATTGGTAGAAATGGCTACTTTCACATTCTCTTTAGTAACAATACCGCCCATATAAAAATCGCAATACGGTGGATTATCAGCTACATTTACCAAAATTGATCGTTCTCTACAATGCTCATATACATCAATATTTATTTCAGGTTTGTCGGTAGTAGCAACTACCATATGTTTTCCTTCTAAATATTTTTGTTGGTATACATCATCAATAATAGTAACATTTCCCTTTTTTGCTTCTTCTAGAGTATCCTTTCTGAAAAAAGGAGCTACCATAGTTACTTTTGCATTAGGGCTTGATTTTAATAAAAAGGAAAGCTTTTCTTCTGCTACAAAACCTCCACCCACTATTAACACTTCCAATTGTTCTACTTTTAAGAAAATTGGGTACAAGTTATTTCTATCTTCTATCATTAAATTACGGCTTTTAAAGCAACTTGATTTTGCAAATTCAACAATTGTTCTCTATGGTTTACCACACTACCTAAAACGATAATCGCAGGATTACTTAATTGATTTTCTTCTACTACTTCTTCAATAGTTTCAACTGTTCCTATTCCTACTTTTTCTTGAGGTGTGGTTCCGTTTTGAATAATAGCTACTGGTAATTCAGCTTTTCCTTCTTGTTTGAACAAAGCAACTATTTCAGCCAGCTTTCCCATTCCCATTAACACTACTACAGTCGCGTTCGATTTGGCTGCTAAAGCCACATCAGTTGAAAGTTTGTGTTGTTTTGTTGTTCCGGTAATTACCCAAAAGCTTTCAGAACTTCCTCTTTTAGTTAAAGGAATGTTTTGATAAGCAGGCACCGCCAATGATGACGATATCCCTGGAACCATTTCAACCAACAAACCGTGCTCGGCAGCATATTCCATTTCTTCGGCACCACGACCAAAAATGAAAGGATCTCCACCTTTTAAGCGAACCACGTGTCCGTGAGAATGACCTCTAGCAACAATCAACTCATTAATTTGTTCTTGTTGATATCGGTAACAACCTCTACGTTTTCCTACAAAAATCATTTCTGCCATTGGATTCACATACTCTAAAAGTTCTGGATTTACCAAAGCGTCATATAAAACAACATCTGCTTGTTTTAACGTTTTTATAGCTTTCAACGTGATTAACTCAACATCACCTGGTCCTGCTCCTACTACTGTTAATTTGGGTTGCTTGTTCATTTTTATTCAATTTTAAAACACAGGGCGACAATCAACTATTTAACTCAAGGTCGCCCTGCTTACTTAATTTTCTAATGCCACTTCCACTTTTCTATAAGCATCAATTGTTGTATAGAAAGTTTTAGCTTCTTGTAAATATTTTTTTGCAAAAGCCTCTGTTGGCTCATTTTGATTTATTTGATATACCAATTCCGAAAAAGTTGTTGGTAATTCTATCTTATTTGTTTCAACAAATACCTTATCGAAGCTAGTAATTATTCCAGCTTGTGTATTTGTTTTAGCTCCTTCAGACGTTAATAGCGCCTTTGCTGTGTTGATTATTGCAGCATAAGAGTGATAAATACTATCAGACCATTGTCCTTCGTTTAAAGCTTCCGAAGCATTTTCAATTTTTTCTTCACTTTCGAACAATAAAGTCGCTACTAGATCAATAACTACTCCAGCACACTCTCCAACACCAATTGCTTTTACATACTTTTCATTATGCCCCCAATCGATGAAGTCTTCATCTGTTAAATTTGAAGTGTCCGATAATTCTTTTAGTAAATCATAGAAATATGTTTTTCCATTTCTATCATAATAACTTAAGAATTCTTCGTTTTCTTCTTTATTAGCTTCAAAATCATTCAATAATATTCTTAAAGCTTCGGGCCCTCTTTTACTTGGTATTTTTACTAATTTATCTGCAAAACGGCCTTGTCCATCTCCTACAATACCACCTCCTATTAAGACTTGTAATGCTGGTGCCAATAATGCTCCTACTTTTACCGACATTCCTTGGAAACCGATATGAGCCATATTGTGTTGTCCACAAGCATTCATACATCCACTAATTTTAATAGTGATATCAGTATTATCTACATAATGAGGGTATTCAGCTTTTAACACTTTTTCTAACTGTGCTGCTATTCCTGTACTACTTGCAATTCCTAAATTACAGGTATCGGTTCCTGGACATGCTGTGATATCGAAAAGACTATTATATCCAGTATCTGTAAAACCTAGTTTTTTTAACTCTGCATAAAACACAGGCAAAAACTCTTCTCTTACGTGGCGAATTAAGATGTTTTGACGTAACGTAAAACGTAATTCATTTGCTGCATATTTCTTTATTAAGTCTGCTAATAATCTCGCTTTATCTGTATAAAAATCACCTAGATGAACTTTAATTCCGACAGCATATAAACCTTCTTGCTTTTGTTTTAGAACATTTGTTTTCTTCCATTGATTATACTCATCAAGACTTTCAATGACTACTGGAGGAATTTCATCAGTTCCAAAAGTTATTTCTTGTTCGAATTTTGAAGTATCAATTGGATAAGTTTGATAAGCCAATGCTCTTTTTTCAGCTTCAACCAATGCTAAAAACCCGTCTAATCCTAAGCTTTTTACTAAGAATTTTAATCTTGCCTTCGCACGTTTTGCTCTTTCTCCATGACGATCAAAAACTCTTAATACCCCTTCAATTGTAGGTATTAATAAATCAGTTTCTAAAAACTCATACATTACATCTGCCTGACGAGGTTGAGATCCAAGTCCACCAGCCAACAACACTTTAAATCCTTTGATTTCTTTATCTCCTACTTTTTTAGTTTTAGCAATAAAACCTAAATCATGAATAAAGCTGATAGCACTATCATCCTCAGTCGCCGAAAATGACATTTTGAACTTTCTTCCCATTTCTTGACAAATTGGGTTTCTTAAAAAGAACTCGAATGTTGCATGCGCATATGGTGTTACATCAAATGGTTCTTTAGGATCAATTCCTGCTGTTTCCGATGCAGTTACATTACGAACTGCATTTCCACAGGCCTCTCTTAATGTAATATCGTCTTTTTCCAATTGCGCCCATAGTTCCGGGGTTCTATCTAAACTCACATAGTGAATTTGAATATCTTGGCGCGTTGTAATATGTAAGCGTCCACGAGAATATTCATCCGAAACATCAGCAATTCTGTGCAGTTGTTCGCTAGTTACTTTACCATACGGTAATTTTATACGAATCATTTGAACACCTAACTGACGTTGACCGTATACTCCACGCGCTAAACGTAAACTTCTAAAACGTTCTTCATCTATTTGACCTTCTTTAAATAAACGTATTTTACGTTCTAATTCTAGAATATCTTTCTCTACAACTGGGTTTTCTATTTCTGATCTAAAACTTTGCATGATTTTTAATAGTTTTCTTTGTAGGCCTCATTCGCCTCAAAGTGTTTTTTAATTGTGCAAAAAGCTCTGTTTTGCAAGTAACTCTTCTTCCGATTCTACATTATCTTCATCTGGCACACAGCAATCGACAGGGCAAACCGCCGCACACTGTGGCTCTTCATGAAATCCTTTACACTCTGTACATTTATCAGCAACAATGAAATAATATTCATCTGAAATTGGTTCCTGATCTTCGTCTGCATCTACTTCATTTCCACTAGGAAAATGTACATTTCCACTAAGGGAAGTTCCTTCGCTATAGTTCCAATCTACGGCTCCTTCGTAAATCGCTGTGTTTGGGCATTCTGGCTCACAAGCCCCACAGTTTATACATTCGTCTGTTATAATTATTGCCATCGATCATTCGTTTACTTAATAAAACCTACCCCAGCGGTATTATTGGTTTTAGGGTTTACTAAAATAAATGCTCCATTAGCCTTATTGTTTTTGTAACTATCAACAAATAATGGTTTGCTTACTTTTAAAGAAACTTCACCAATTTCATTTAATGTTAATTGATTCGAAGATTCTTTTTTTCCAGAGAAATCCGTTTCAATAGTTGAAGATATATTCACAATTTTCACCTGAGCATCATTTACTCCATGCTTGATGTAATACTTATTTGAAGCCTGTAAAGGAGTTTTATCCATCCAACAAATAGTAGCGTCTAATTGTTTCACTACTTCTGGCTCTTCACCAGCCTTAACAATCATATCTCCTCTACTTATATTTACATCATCTTCTAAAGTGATACTTATTGAACTTCCTCTTTTTGCTACCTCAAACTCTTTATCAAAGAAATGAACACTTTTTACTTTTGACTTTGTAGCCGAAGGTAAAATGGTTACTTCATCACCTACTGCTAAATCTCCTCCATACAACTTTCCTGCATATCCTCTAAAATCATGGTATTCTTCAGTTTTAGGTCTAATTACATTTTGCACAGGGAAACGAACTTGAGAGGCTTCTTGAATATCCTCAGGGTTTAAACTCTCAAGATGATCTAATAAACTCTGTCCATTATACCAATCAATTCTATCAGATCTGTCTACTACATTATCACCATGTAGTGCTGAAATTGGTATAAATGTTATATTTTGATTTTGGTATTCGCTTTTACTTGCTAAATACTCTATTTCCCCTTTAATTTGGTTGAATTTCTCTTGTGAAAAATCCACTAAATCCATTTTATTTACAGCAACAACAACATCTTTTACTTTCAATAAGTTATTGATAAAGAAGTGTCTGTATGTTTGCTCTACTACTCCATTTCTAGCATCTACTAAAATGATGGATGCTTGAGAGTTTGATGCTCCTGTTACCATGTTTCTAGTATATTCTATATGACCAGGAGTATCGGCTATAATAAAGCTAGTTTTTGGTGTTGAAAAGTAGATATGAGCTACATCAATCGTAATTCCTTGCTCACGTTCCGCTACTAATCCGTCTGTTGCTAAAGAAAAGTCTAAATAGTCAAATCCTCTTTGTCTACTCTTTTCTTCAATAGCTTCTAATTTATCGTCTGTTAATGATTTTGTATCGTATAAAATTCGTCCTATCAACGTACTCTTTCCATCATCTACACTTCCTGCTGTTGCTATTTTTAGTACATTCATCGCTTTTGTTTTTGTTTGTTTAGGTTACGTTTAATCTTTTAGAAATATCCTTGTTGCTTTCTTTTCTCCATCGCGGCTTCAGATCGCTTATCGTCAATCCTAGCTCCTCTCTCGGATATGGTTGATACTCTTATTTCGTCAACAATTGTATCAATATCGGCTGCCGATGATAATACTGCCGCTGTACAGCTCATATCTCCAACCGTTCTAAAACGTACCATTCGTTCTTCAACTGTTTCGTCTTCTTCTCTATAAACTACTTCGTCATTTGCAGACCAAATAAGTCCGTCTCTAACAAAAGTTTCTCTTTTATGTGCAAAGTATATTGATGGTATTTCAATTCCTTCTTGTTGTATATATGACCAAACGTCTAATTCTGTCCAGTTAGAAATTGGAAAAACTCTTACGTTTTGACCTAAATCGATACGTCCATTTAACATATCAAACAACTCAGGGCGTTGGTTTTTCTCATCCCACTGACCAAAATCATCTCTCACTGAGAAAATACGTTCTTTAGCCCTGGCTTTTTCCTCATCTCTTCGTGCACCACCAATACAAGCATCAAAACCAAATTCGTCAATAGCATCTAAAAGAGTTTCAGTTTGCAACATATTTCTACTTGCATACTTTCCTGTTTCTTCTTTTACCTTTCCTGCATCAATGTTATCCTGAACATTTCTCACTATTAACTCAACTCCAAGTTCTTCAACTAAACGATCTCTAAACTCAATAGTTTCAGGGAAATTATGTCCTGTGTCAATGTGCATCAATGGAAAAGGAATTTTACCTGGGTAAAATGCTTTTTGAGCAAGTCGCACCAGTGTTATGCTATCTTTCCCTCCTGAAAACAATAACACTGGCTTTTCAAATTGAGCGACTACTTCCCTTAAAATATATATGGCTTCGCTTTCTAAGGCTCCTACTCTAATTTCTTTCGTATTCATCTTCCTATTCTATTTTTTTAAACATGCAAACCGCACTCTCTGTTATTTTCTACTTTTGTGGGATCAAAATATTTGAATTCGTTAGGTATATTAAACTCTTCTAAATATTGATCTAATTCTTCGTCTGAATAATTGTAAAAAGGACTTACTTTAACTAATCCGTCTTTGCTCTGTGAAACAATATCAATACTATCTCTAAAAGCAGTTTGTCCTTTTCTTAAATTGGTAAACCAAACATCAGGTTTATGCTCTTGCATGGCTCTTTTAAATGGCTCCAACTTTACTTGTTCTGTAAATAAAGCATGGTTGGGATCATCAACAGTTGGTAATCCTAAGGTTACATTTCTATGAGCTACCGTTTGCTTTGGAACATATAACTGAACATTTAATTGAAGCTTGTGAATTAGTTCTTCAGCATGCTTATAAGTTTGAGGGGTATTGTATCCTGTATCACACCAGATAACCTCAATATCATTATTTAATGAAGTAACTAAATGTAGAATAGCACCTTCATAAGGTCTAAAGTTTGTAGTAACCACTGGTTTTAAAGCCATATCTAAGGCCCACTGCACAATTTCTTTAGGTGTTTTGTCTTTTAATTGTTCGTTTACTACTTTTAAATCAATCATTTCTAAACTCATTTTTTACCCCATTTTATACTATTCCAAACTCTTTCGTGAAAAAAATATAAGAGCATTTTTGTTACTAATTCTATTCCTCCAATAGATAAGGCTGTTTTTACTTGTCCTGTAATAATCCAAGAAATTAGAATGGTGTCAAGAGTTCCAACTGCTCTCCAACTAATTGATTTTACTACACTTCTAATTGGTTTCTCAGATTCCTTATCTACGCTATAATTGGTTTTATTTTCTAATACTTGTTCTACAATCATTTTTAAATACCTTTACCCTATCGGATTAGTAGGTTTTAGAGTTGACAAATATACAGAGTCTAATTTAATATGAAAGAAAAAATTAAAAAATTAACAATTCGATAAGATTAATATAACAATTATACCAAGTCGGCTAAGGTTGTATTTCGAAGAACATTCAAAGTGTTATCACGCACTTGAATCATTAATTTATGCACAGAACAGGCGTCCTCATCTGGGCAGTCATCGCACTTTTCATAAAAGTTTAAACTAACACATGGAACCATAGCTATTGGACCTTCTAATGTTCGAATAACTTCCGTCATTTTAACATCTTCGGCTTCTTTTAACAAATAGTATCCACCACCTTTTCCTTTTTTAGCTCCAAGAACTCCTGCTTTTCTTAATGTTAGTAATATACTTTCTAAAAACTTATGCGAAATATTTTCTTGTTCAGATATAGTAGCTATCTGAACCTTAGTTCCTTTTTCTTGTCTAGCAATAAAAGTAAGTGCCTTAATCCCGTATTTTGTTTTCTTTGAAAGCATACTACAAATATAGAGTTTTTACGCTTTCTACTAATTTAGGTATTTTGATTTCAAAAAAAAACCTTTAAAACTACAATTTTTATGATCCAAAGTATCTTTTCTATCTTTAAAAGAAAATGGCTTAATGCATAAATTCCTCTTTCATTCCTCTAGTGATTACGATTGATTCTTTTAAATAAAAAACTGTATATTTAACTGACAACCAAGCTAAAAACCGACTTTTAAATAATCTAAATCGTTTATTCGCATGGAAAAATATTTAAAGTATTTACTTATTTTCTTTTTCATAGTTGACCTTATTATTTTCATCCTTTCTCAAGTACAACCCGATTTTTTACTTTCACTATTACCTCAATTTGATATTGAAAGTAATAACAATACTTATCCAAGATTGGTAGGAATTTTGTTTTTATCTCTGGGTTTGGCTAGGTTATATGGTGGTCTTTTTATTAAAGAAAAAGGAGCTTTTATGGTATCTATTTGGAGTTGGGTGGTAGAATTGATTTACACATTGACAGAATTAGCTCGTGGTGAATTTATACTAAACGAAAATTTAATGGCACTTGTTTTAGCGCCATTAATGCTGTTTTGGTCGTTGCTTCATTTTAAAAAAACTTGGTTAAGTTCAATCTAGACATTCAGTTCCAAACCAGTTGGAAATTGTTGTTTTTAACTCGACCTTTGCTTGATTTAAAATAGAATCAACATGTTCTTTATTCTCATTTACGCCAAATGCTGAAATTTGCTCAGAAGGTACTCCAATGAAATCAAAATTCTGTTTTATTGTGGAAGAGGCAAATTCCTTGTAGTCTTCTGAACTATTATAATCAAACCCCGCTACAATAATTGACAAAGCTTTTTTATTTTTACATAATCCTTTGAAACCACTCTCAGGAGTAAATGAAAAGGTTTTTTCACTAACAACAATAGCATCTATCCATGCTTTTACTGCGGCTGGCATTGTAAAATTATATATAGGGAAAGCAAGTACAATATGATCTGCTATCAAAACCTCTTCTATCAGTACATGGTGATTGAATAAAATAGCCATTTCTTTCTTAGAAAAATCTCTCTTCCCTTCATTCCATTCCATCATTAAGTTTAAATTTTCTCTGAGTAGTAAATCTGGTGGAGTTTCAACCAAATCAAAGTGTTTAATTTTAGTTTTATTCTTTGCTGAATCAATAAATTGATCTACTAATTGTTTGGTATAAGAACCAATTCTGGGTGTGTAACTCACGACTAAAGTTTGCGACATAATATTTAGTTTTCAAGCAAATATAAATGTCATAAACTCATAATTTTCATTATTTTTATTCACTAATTAATAACTATAGTTATGATTAACTTAGAATGGTTGAGAACCTTCGGTGTTATATATGAATGTCATAATATAACTGAAGCTTCAAAAAAATTAAATATGACTCAACCCGGTGTTAGTAAACATTTATTGGCTTTAGAAGCACATATAGGTAAAAAACTTTTTGAAAGAACTACTCGAAAATTGACAGCCACCGAGTACGGAAGTTTTTTGTACAACCAAATAAATAGTCCTCTTGAACAACTGAAGAAGGTTGAATATTACTCTAGTCAAAGAACAAAAAAAACTCGCCATGCAATTTCAATTGGCTCTACAATAGATTATTTCAAAAAAGAGTTAATTGATAAAATATATTCTTTTGATATGTTTATTACAGTGCAATTTGGAACCGAAAAGGAACTTATAGAAGCTCTAGAGCATGATCAAATACAATTGGTGACTGGTATACCAAAATACAATGTTTACGATCATAGATTCGAACCTATCGGCTATAATTCTTTCGAACTTGTTTGCTCAACTGACGTTACCATTCCTGAACAATTAATTGTCAATAATAAAAAACTAAGTCAATGGCTACATAAACAAACTTGGTTTGTTTACGATAATAATCAATGGGAAATAAAAAGATTTTGGGAACACTACTTTAACTTAAAACCCAAAATAGTTCCTCGGTATGTGCTTCCTTCATATGCAGACATTATTGATGCTCTAAAAATAAATACAGGGTTCAGTATTGTTCCTAAAACCTATTGTACAAAAGCAATAAAAGACAATTTAATAAAAAGCCCAATTGTTCTTGATGAGATAATAAACAGGCCTTTATTTTATTCTTCAAAACACAAAAATTTCAATAGTAAGGAAGTCAAATACTTTATCAACAAACTAAAAGACAAAGGTAAAACTCAACCTGATGCTACCTCCAACTAGAAGAATATTGTTAAAAATTCTAAAATTCAACGACTATACAAATGATTTACCTTAGTATTGCAGGAATATCGTTTAAGCCTTAAATTGAAAAACACAGTTGGTTTTTATAGCTTATACCATTTATTAAGGCAATGCAAACTTATCTATTATGGCAGACAAACTTTATAACAAAGAAGCAATCATTGTACTAGTTGGTTTTTTAGGAGCTGGAAAAACTACCTTATTAAAACACCTTGTAAGCGATTATTTAAATGAAGGATGGAATCCCTTTTTAATTTTGAATGATTACGAGAATGCGCATCTCGACATTCAGCAATTTAAAGAACATATGGATTCTACCTGGATTAAAGCCCTTAGTGGAAGTTGCATTTGTTGTAGTGGTATTCATGCGCTACGTGATTTTGTCAATAATATTCCTTCAAGGGAGAAAGGAATTACACTGATAGAAGCCAACGGAACAACTGATGCCTGCGCTCTTTCAGAATTTTTAGGAGTTGGTATTGAGGATCGTTTCCTGCCTCCTGTTCAAATATCGGTTGTTGATGTAAAAAACTGGCAAAAACGTGGGGAAAACAATGAGTTAGAAAGAAATCAAATTCAAGTTTCTTCTTTAATTGTTTTAACACATACTGAAAATGCCTCACCAGAACGAAAAAAAATAGTGATTGATGAGGTAAAAAAAATCAATCCGAACGCAAAAATTGTCAACATAGATGATCTGGAAGTTACAAAATTGCCGCAACTATTACCTTTAAATTCCATTCCAGAGAAAATGGATCATCACAAAGCTCATTGGGCTTCCTGCTCTATAGATTTACCTCAACTACCAAATATTAAAAGCATTGATTTAATTTGCAAAGCCATTCCCAAAAGTATCCTTCGTGTTAAAGGATGTGTTCAAATTGAAGGGGGAGAAACCTTTACCTATTTCGAACGTACTCCAGATGGAGAAGCTTATATCCGACCATTTAATGGAATTCCTACAATGGGTTCAAAGCTTTTAACTGTTGGTCTAGGTAGTGAAATATCACTTCTTGAAAAGATTATAGCTTCTAGTATTTCCACGAGTAAAAAAACAACTACCGTCTAAATATATTAGTTTATTTTTTTTTAGAAAGTTCTATTTTAAGTTTGTTTGAATTTTTAACAGATACTTAGATAATTTTAACAACAAAACACTATCTATTAACTAAGGCATTTTTTAAGTTTATCAGTTGAATTCTCCAAACAATGAATGAACTTATAAACTACATAAAATTAAGAACTTCTATTCAACCCGACGAAATTGAATTAATCAAGAAACATTTTGTTTTTGAAAACATTCCCGCTCACCACACTTTATCAGAAGCTGGAAAAATAGAGCGTTATATTTACTTTCTTATTGATGGTATTGTGAAAGGTTTTCAAAATATTGACGGAAAAATTGTTATTCAACAATTTGTAAATGAACAAGATTTTTTCACTTCTCTCGATAGCTTTATGAATGAAACACCTTCTTTAGACTATTATGAAACCATTACCGATTGTAAACTCTTAAAACTATCTAAAGTTGATTATGATTTTCTACAAAACAAAACTAATTTTTGGGAAACATTTGTAAAAACAGTTACAAGCGAACATTTGAACTGTAAGTTAAATCGCGTACGAGACTTTCAAACTTTAACTGCCAAAGAAAGGTATGTCAAATTTGTGAATGACTATCCAAAACTAGCCCTAAATGTTTCAATTGATAATATTGCCTCTTTTTTAGGTATGGAACCTCAATCGTTAAGCCGAATAAGAAAACAACTTACCATTTAAAACTAAATGATTCTTTGAATCTGTTCAGAGTAAAATAAATAACAAGAGCCTTAATAAAACTTAAGGCTCTTGTTTTGTGTTTAAAGTATATGTTCTTTAATTTTTGATAAACTTTTCTTTTCTTAATCCATCAACAACAATAAAATATACTCCCGGTTTCAAACCAGATACATCCAAAGAAGTTATTTTCTCTTCTTTTGTATAACTTAAAACACTTAGCCCTTTGAAACTAAATATTTCAATATTTCGTTGCGGATGATAAAAATTAATTCGTGTACTAACTGGTGAAGGATATAATATTCTTTTATGCTCTTTTTTCCCATTTTCATCATATCCGTGACCGCACTCACTTCTTTCTAAATCTTTTAATTCTTCCTCTGGAGATAACTCGCGCTTATCATTCTTAGTACCGTTATTCGCACGAGAGTTTTGAGGTTGAGGAATTGTTGCGTGTAAAGCATCAATATGTGTATATTTTGGTGTACTATTACTAGGTATCCACTGTAATTCGATAAAAGGGTCATTCGTTCTATCTAAATGATCAACTAGTTTTTGATGAAGGTTGTCAATTACATCATCATACCCCATTCCCCTGTATATAGGATTCATTTCGTAAGGATCATTCGTCTTATCATATAAAACCATTTTATCTTCTTCCCTGATATGATCAAGATCTCTAAAATTTCTCCAACTACTATTCGCTAATACATAAGTATATTCATCACTATATATTGATCTCCAAGCTCTATCGGTTCCACCAGCGCTCCCTTGATCGAAAGAACAAAACGCATATTCAGGAAGCGTATCTTGCTCTCCTCTTAAAGATTTTGAATAATCAAATCCATCCATATATCTCGGAACATTAATGTCCGCCAATCCTAGTATCGTTGGCACTATATCAATAGATGACATTGGGCTTTTTTCTGTTCTAGAAGCAACCTTATTTGGATATGATATTAATATTGGAACTCCTACAGATTCTTCATACCACACTCCTTTGGTCATACGCCCATGTGACCCCAATAATTCTCCATGATCAGAAGTAAATACAATAATAGTATTATCGAAAAGGTTGTTATCTTTAAGATGCTTAGTAATTCTAAAAAATTCACGATCAATAGAGCTAACAGCTCCGTAATACCCAGCATATGTCGGCCATACCTCATCTTGCTCTCCAGTCTTTTTTACAGTAATCTTAGTTGCATTTGGTCTTTTGGGTAGACTTTGTGGGTTAGGATATTTATCTTCCCATTTCTTAGGAGCAGCATACCCATATCCGTATTTAATTTCGCCCTCTTTTGTTCTTTTTCCTGGTTGATATCGATCTTCATATCCAGGTCCACCCGCAGTATGTGGAGGTCCATAAGAAACGACCGCGCAAAAAGGTTTACCATTGTTGTTCTGCTGTTGGTTTCCAATAAAATTAATAAGTTTTGTTGTTAACCAAGTTGGACTCCACTGAGAAGTTGTTATCGGATTTTGAGCATCATCAACATAGTATTGTTGTTTATTAGGTCTAATATTTTTTGATATTATCCACTTATCAAAACCATGTCTTCTTGAAGGTGGTACATATCCTTCAGGAGCTCCCGCTTCATCCAAATGCCACTTCCCTAAATAGGCTGTTCTATAACCATTGCGTTTTGTAATATCTCCTAAGGTATTAGACTCTGTGGAAAGGCGAACCTTATTTCCATAAACACCATTTGTAATATTGTACTGCCCTGTTAAAATATTTGCTCTATTCGGACCGCAAATAGGACGGTTAACAATTCCATTACTAAAAAACACGGCATCTTCGCGTTTATATTTGTTTAATTTAGGTGTTCTTACGGGATCTCCATCTCTAAGAAAACCTAACGACTGTCTTCTCCACTGATCGGAAATCACCAAAATAATATTTGGTTTCCGTTCCTGTGTTGATCTTTTTTCAATTGAAGTAACTTCTGAAGTTGAATAATTTTTGTGGTTAGCGTTTGTTTTGAAATCTTTCACTTGGACATAAGACGCTTCTGAATCTTTTAGAAACGAAACATCCATTGAATTTTGAGAATGTAAAGTGAAAATTGAATAAAAAAACAGCAAATTAACTATGAAATTTTTCATGTGTTAAGTTTTAGGTTATTAATTTGCCGGAGTCTCCCGTGTAAAAATACAAATATTTTTCAAAAACCAATACAAGCAACTAAAAACCAAACAATTAAATCAATAAAAAAATCTTCACTATCCTTATATTTCATCTTTTAAAAAAGAAACCCACAGCACTTTAAAAATTAATAAGCACTGTGGATCTTAAAAAATCTCTAGAGACCTTAACTATAACACCTTACGATTAAAGCTTCTTCTTATTTATAATTATTAGTTGCCCTTTTATCTACGCTTTCTCTTCTTCATTTTAGCAGTCCCTTTTTGAGGAATCTTCGCATACAAGGCGTCTTTGTAAGTATACTTTGGCATGCTATTGCTAGGTATCCATTGTAATTTTATAAAAGGATCCTTCATTTTATTTAAATGATCAACTAACTTTTTATGTAAATCATCAATAACATCATCATATCCCATTCCTCTGTATATTGGATTCATTTCATAAGGATCTTTTACTTTATCATATAAAACCATCTTATCTTCTCTACGAATATGATCAAGATCTCTAAAGTTTTTCCAACTAGAGTTAGCTAATACATAAGTATATTTATCGCTATAGATAGACCTCCATGAACGATCTGCATTCCCTACACCTCCTTGATCAAAAGAGCAAAATGCATATTCTGGCAAAGTATCTTGTTCTCCTTTCAAGGATTTAGAGTAATCGAATCCATCCATAAAATCTGGAATATCAATGTCTGCCAATCCTAAAATAGTTGGCACAATATCAACGGATGACATTGGACTTTCCTCAGTTCTAGAAGCTACCTTATCTGGATAAGATATCAGCATAGGAACTCCTACGGACTCTTCATACCAAACACCTTTGGTCATTCTTCCATGTGAACCGAGCATTTCGCCATGATCTGCCGTGAATACTATAATTGTATTATCAAAAAGATTGTTATCCTTTAAATATTTAGTAAGTCTAAAAAACTCATGATCAATAGAACTAATGGTTCCATAGTATCCGGGTAAAACAGGCCAAACTTCATCTTTTTCACCTGTGTTTTTTGCAATAATATCTGTTGCATTTGGTCTTCTATAGAGCTCTTTAGGTTTCGGATACAAGTCTTCCCATTTCTTAGGAGCGGCGTATCCATAACCATATTTAATCTTTCCGTCCTTTGTTCTTTTACCAGGCTGATACCTATCTTCAAACCCAGGTCCTCCACCAGTATGAGGAGGTCCTATAGAAAGTACCGCACAAAAAGGTTTATTATTATGATTTTTCTTATTATTCTTAATAAAACCAATCAGCTTTTTTGTTAACCAAGTAGTTTCCCATTCAGGAGCTGTAGTCGGTTTTTGTGAGTCATCAATGTAAACCTTTTGTTTAAAAGGCGAATGCCCTCTGGTCAAAATCCATTTATCAAAGCCATGCCTTCTTGATTTTGGTACATAACCTTCAGCTCCTCCTGCTCCATCCAAGTGCCACTTACCTATATAAGCAGTTCTATAACCATTAGTTTTGGCTATATCTCCCAAGGTAGTTGATTCCTTAGAAAGACGAACTTTATTTCCATAAACACCATTGGTTATGTTATACTGTCCTGTTAAAATATTTGCTCTGTTAGGACCGCAAATCGGGCGATTAACCACACCATTACTAAAGAATACAGCATCTTCTTTTTTATACTTATTAAGTTTTGGTGTTTTTACTGGGTCCCCGTCTTTAATAAAGCCCATTGCTTGTCTTCGGAATTGGTCCGATATTACCAATATTATATTCGGTTTTTTCCGAGATTTGGTTAAATTTTCTTCATAATTATCGACATTAAAACTTGGTACGTTAGCATCATACAACGTTACCTCTCTAGCTTCAACTTGAGGTGAATTGTAAATTTGATCAACTAGGATTTCTTCCTGATTTTGAGAATGTAAAGTAAAAATTGAATAAAAAAACAGCAAATTAACTATGAATTTTTTCATTTGTTAAGTTTTAGATTATTAATTTGCCGGAGTCTCCCACATAAAAATACAATTAATTTTCTAAAAAAGTGTAAATCTATATTTAACACTAGAGAATAACAGTTCTTTTTTCACGGTACTTACCATCCATTTTTATAAAATTTTGACAAAAAAGTTAGTTAAAAGTACTTTCTAACAAATGTTATTTCTGCTCAAATAAAAGCAATCTAAGTTTGCTTTAAAATAAAAATTTAAACATGAGTAACGAAATTTCATTAGTAACAGGAGGAAATGGACATCTAGGAAATAACTTGGTTAGACTTCTCTTAAAAAACAATATAAAGGTTAGAACTACTGTCCGTAACATTGATAATAAAGTACCTTTTAAAGATTTAGATTGCGAAGTTGTTCAAGCGGATATTACCGACAGGAGTTCTTTAAAAAAAGCATTCAAAGGTGTAACTAATTTATATGCTGTTGCAGCCAACTTCTCTATGTGGGCAAAAAATCCTAAAGAAGAAATTTATGACAATAACATGCAAGGCACACAAAATGTTTTTGATATAGCTAAAGAATGTGGCATAAAAAATATTGTTTACGTAAGTTCAGTAGCTAGTTTAGATTTCACAAAACTCCCCGCGAGTGTTGAAAACGGATATAATAAAGATCGAAGAAATTGGTACTACAACTCTAAAAATGATTCTGATAAACTTGCCTTGGAGTTGGGTAAAAAATATGGAATAAAAACTGTGCTCGTACTTCCTTCTGCAATGATAGGTTCTGAAGCTCATAAACTTAGTTATTCAAATAACTTAATACACCAAGTTTTAAAGGGAGAAATACCTGTTGACACAAATATTTCTCTCAATTGGATTGATGTTAAAGATGTTGCCTTAGGAACCTTCAACGCCATGAAAAGTGGAAAGAACGGTAAACGATATATTCTTTCAAATGAAAAACACACAACGCTGCAAGAAACCGTTAAGGTTGCTGCAGATATGTTTCCAGAGTTAAATTTAAAAATCCCTAAAAAGGCGCCTAAATGGTTACTTTATTCTGTAGCTGGCTTAATGGAATTTAGCAGTAAACTCAGCGGTAAAGAACCTCTTTTGCAGCGTCATTATATTGACATGTTTTATGGTCTTAAACAGGATTATAATATCGATAACTCTAGAAGAGATCTCAATTTTAATCCTAAGTCTTCGAAAAAAGCGCTAGAAAGTGCGCTTCTCTATTTGAAAAATGACTGGGATAAAAATTAAAAAAATCATGCTAAAATCAGAGGTTAATCAAACATGTGAACAATCTCTGATTTTTGTTTCATATATTTTGATTAACTTGATCTTATCTAACCATTAAGTCTAAACTAACCAATTATGTTTAAAAACGTTTTTACATTTCTTTTACTAATTTCAATAGAAATTTCAGTTGGTCAAACACTATACAAAAACCAAAATTACTCAGAAGTTAATAAAACAACACACACCTATTCTTCTCAAGGAAATAAGACGCTTTTATTGGATTTTTACAAAGCCAAACAAAATGAGCAAACAACACCATTGATTATTTATGTTCATGGAGGAGGATTTTCTGGAGGGAAAAGAGATGAATCAGAAATTGTGAGTTTCGCTACTAAATTAGCTCAATATGGATATGCAGTAGCTTCTGTATCTTACCAGCTTACAATGAAAGGAATTGGTTTTGGTTGTAATGTAAATACGGATAAAAAAATAGAGGCTATAAATACAGCTTCTAATGATGTAAACTTAGCGGTAAAATATATCCTAGAGAACAACAATAAATTTAAGATTGACACAACTAAAATTGTCCTTTCTGGCTCTAGTGCTGGTGCAGAAACAGTTTTAAATATGGTGTACACCTACAAAGATGGTGTATTGTCTCCTGATTTTTCTTATGCTGGCGTCATTGGCATGGCAGGTGCCATTACTACTTTGAGTAACATCAATGAAAATAGCGCAATACCAACGCAACTTTTTCATGGTACAGGTGATCGACTCGTACCTTATAACATTGCTCCTCATCACTATTGTACTCCTGATAGTAGTGGGTATTTAATGTTGTTTGGTTCTAAGGCAATAGCAAAGCGATTATCAGGATTGGGCACTTCATATTATCTATACACAATTGAAGGTGGTTCGCATGAGTGGGCTAGCCTTCCTATTACACAATGTTTTGATGAAATTATAGATTTTATTTACAATGATGTTCTAGAAACAGAATCTAAGCGACAGACAATAAGAACAATTAATAGTGTTTCTCCTAATTAAAAGCTATTTTCATTAGTTGATTTTTTAACAAAATGACAAGTATTTTCTTAAACTAGCTTAAGTATTTTCCATTTTTATTTGACGATATTTGTTATACAAAATGAAAGTTAACTTAACTATGAATAACACTAAAACGCTCGTTGTTGTAGGTGGTGGATTTGCTGGATTGGAACTAGTAAAAAGACTAGGCAATTCAAAAGAATATCAAATCATATTGGTGGATAGTAATAACTACAACTTCTTTCCCCCTTTAATTTACCAGGTATCAACTGGTTTTATGGAACCTTCAGCTATTAGTTATCCTTTCCGAAAAATACTTAGAAACTTAAAAAATGCTCGATTCCGTTTAGGTTCATTGGAAAGAGTCGTTCCTGAGGAAAACAAAATTATTTTAAGTAACGGAGAATTCAGTTATGATATACTTGTTATGGCAACTGGTACAGAATCGAACTTCTTCGGGAATAAAAATATCGAAGAGAAAAGTTTACCTATGAAAACTATCAGTGATGCTTTATCGCTTCGTAATACTATTCTTACTAGACTAGATCATGCTACAAGAATTCATGACAAAGAAGAAAGAAAAAAATACTTAACTTTTGTTATTGCAGGTGCAGGTCCAACTGGTGTTGAACTTTCAGGTATTTTGGCTGAGATGAAAAGCTCAATTATCATGAAAGATTACCCTGAGTTGGATAAGGAAGATTTAGGAGAAATTAGTTTAATAGATGCGCAAAGTTCTGTTTTGGCGCCAATGTCCGATTCTTCAAAAAGTTATACGACCAAAAAATTAAAAGAACTAGGGGTTCAGTTAATGATGAATACTTTGGTAAAAGATTTCGATGGAGAAACTGTAATATTATCAAATGGAACAGAAATTAAATCGAGAAACCTTATTTGGGCTGCTGGAGTTTCAGCAAAAACATTTCCTGGATTTTCAGAAGAAAGTTTTGGTGTTGGAAAACGATTAAAAACAGATAAGTTTAATAAAGTTGTGAGCTATGAAAATATTTATGCCTTGGGGGATTGTGCTATGATAAGTGATGATGACAACTATCCTAAAGGACATCCACAGTTAGCACAACCCGCCTTACAGCAAGCAAAAAATCTAGCTCAGAACCTACTTAAATCGAAACAATATTGGAAACCTTTTAAGTACACTGATAAAGGATCAATGGCCATTATTGGTAGAAATAAGGCGGTATTAGACTTCCCTAATCAAAAAAGTTCTATCAAAGGATTTAGCGCTTGGTTAATCTGGATTTTTGTTCATATTATGGGACTGGTCAACTTTAAAAATAAAGTAAGAACACTATATAATTGGTTGGGCTATTATATATACAAAGATCAATACTTCAGAATGATTATTAAACCAACTAAAAAAGATATTCAATAATTAGATGACAATCTCATTTAAACAAATAGAAAAAGAAGACCTAGCAAAGGTTTTAAGTTTATTTAAAGAAGCCGCAGAAAAGATTAATAAAAAAAATGTTGATCACTGGCAATATTGGAAAAACCCTCCTAAAGAGAAGGTTGAATGGGTTGCCGAAGGAATTGCGAATCGTGAGTTCTATTTTATCAATACCGAACAAAATGAGAATATCGGAATGGTCAGAATTTTAGATGAAGATATTCCTTACTGGGGAAAGCAATCTGAAAAAGCTAAGTATATTCATTCATTGGTTATTAAAGAAAGGTTTAACGGAAAAGGATTAGGAGCTACTATTATTCAAAAAATTGAAAACGATTCAATAAAGACCAACACTGAGTTTTTAAGACTGGATGCCGATGCTAAGAATCTTGGACTCTGTCGTTATTACGAAAAAATTGGTTTTGAAAAAGTAGGCATTAAAAAAACTCCTTTATCCACTAACAACCTCTATCAGAAAAAGTTACAAACCACATAACATATTAACTCTTTCTTTTTTCTATTTTATCGAATTAAACAATCTCATTCTTTTCATAAAGTTTGACGCAACCTTTTATATGTTTTTTCATCTTTAGGTATATAACCAAAGTTAAAACTGCTTATAACCAAAAACCAAAGTATGAAAAACAAAATCCTACTACTAGCGATTATAGGAATAATCTTTTCCTGTAATAAAGATGAAAACGATACACCAAGTACACCAACACCCCCTACATTGTACACATTACCCATTGTTGTACATGTGATCCATGGTGGTGAAAATATCGGTGAAGGCTCCAATCTATCTGACGAACGAATTAAAGAACAAATAAAATCTCTCAATGACGATTTCAGGAGAAAAAAAGGAACCTTAGGTGAAAACAACTCTCCAATAAGTGACGACTCATTTATTCAATTTAAACTTGCACAACGAGATGCAAATGGAGCTCCTACTAATGGAATCATTAGAATCAATTATTATGAAAATGATCCTGATCGAGATGAATCCGAACGACCTCATGACTGGCTTCCTAGACTCGCATACTGGAATCCAGAAAAATACATCAATGTATGGGTATATGGAGGACTAAACCGTAATGAAGCTCTCGGGTATGCAACCATTCCTACTACAAACTTACCTGGGCTAGAAGAAGAATTGGTAGCTGTTGGTGATGGTATTATGATTAATGCTCACCACTTCGGAAAATCGGAAATTCAAGATGGAGCTCATTTAGGTAAGACCTTAACACATGAAATGGGGCATTTTTTAGGATTATTCCATATCTGGGGGAGATACGATGGTAAACATTGCCATGAACAAGATGACTATATTGAAGATACACCTCCTGTAGCTGGTCCCATTGAAAATTGTGATAACCCTCCATTAGCTTGTGATGGAAAAATAGCTCCCGTAAATAATTACATGAATATTACCTATGATAAATGCCTAAATGAATTTACCAAGGATCAAATTGAACGCATGCGATACGTTTTAAAACATGCTGTTAGAAGAAAAAGCTTAACTAACTCCAATACCATTGACAGATAAAAAGTCTTTCACTAACAAAATATACTATACCATTAAACGTTTTGAGTCGGAACTAAGTTTTTGACTACAGAGAAAGGGAATCAGAAGAATAAACAGCACAATACCGTGCTGTTTTTTTTATTAAAATGGGTTATATTAGAGTGTCTATTTCAACCCTCAATAAAACCAAGTAAATCAACATATTAAACCATTTATTTATGAAGGATAACTTTTCTTTACGCTCTGATAATTATGCTAAATTTAGACCGAGTTATCCTTCTGATTTTTTTGACTATTTAAGCACTCTTGTTACCAATAAAGAAAATGCATGGGATTGTGGCACGGGTAATGGTCAAATAGCCTATCAACTTTCTAAATCGTTTCAAAATGTTTTTGCTTCAGATATAAGTCAATCGCAGCTTGACAACGCCTTTAAAGCTGAAAATATACATTATAGTAAACAACCTTCTGAAAAGACTAATTTTAACAATCAAACTTTTGATTTAATAACTGTTGCTCAGGCCATACACTGGTTTAATTTTGAAAAATTCTATGATGAAGTAAAAAGAACATCCAGAGAAAATAGCATTCTTTGTGTCATGGGATATGGAAGAGTTCGAGTGTCAGATGAAATAGACGAAATAATTGATCATTTTTATATTAATGTTATTGGAAAATATTGGGATAAAGAAAGAAGTTATATAGATAAAAATTACCAAACGATTCCATTTCCTTTTCAAGAGATTCAAACACCAAAATTTATCAATGAGCATTACTGGAATCTTGACCATTTTATAGGTTACTTAAACACTTGGTCTGCTGTAAAGCACTTTACCAAGAGTAATAATTTTAATCCTGTTAAAGAAGTTCAAAAAAAACTAAATCAATATTGGGCGAAAAATGAACTCAAAAAAATTAACTTTCCATTACTCCTTAGAATTGGTGTTTCTAAATAAACCTGATTTCTTAAGTTTTCTAAATTATTATACCATTCCAGAATTCCTCCCAAAAAACATGTAGTTTATTTACATTTATGAGATTTTCTTTAATTTTAAACTGAAATAATATTGCTAAAAATTGAGTATGCATAAGAAAAAAACACTCAAACTAGATCAAAACATGTTTTGGAATTCAGACATTGTCAGATTTATTCTAGTATGTTTGTTTGTCGGAATTACGGGAATATTTGTTTATCTTTTCTTCACAGATGAATTAAAGTACATCGGTCATGAAACAACATCAATTAGAGCCAAGATCATTTCTGAGAGAAGGTACCATGTTGGCCATGGACTATATGTACAAACAGGAAAATGTGATTTTGTTTATGAACAAAAAAAGTATACTGTCCGATTCAAAACTAAAAACTATCGGGCAATTGGTAATAAAAAAGAGTTTGAAATTGGAGATATAATAACTCTGAAAATTTCAAAGAAAAACCCCACAATTACTAAGTTTTTATATTAACACGCTTTCACTAACTTACCAAATTCACTCTTTTAAACACTAGTTATCAAACCCAAAATCTATCAAAAAACGTATCTTTATAAGAATCAATAATGATACTTGAATTATGACGTATAGACGATTTATTATAGTTTGCTCTTTTCTCGTTTTAATTTCTTGTAGTAGTCGACAAGAAATACAACCATCTTCAGAAAATATACCTCCCGTTCCTGAGCAATTGAATGGTCTATATACAATTGAAGGTTCAAAACTTCTAAAAAATGGTTCAGCAGTTCGATATAAAGGAGTGAACGCCTTGCAAACCTATGGACTTGGTAATATCGATTTAATGGATCGTTGGAATGTTGAAATCATTCGAGAATTCATTGGTAATCTTCGAGAACAGCCTATTGAAGGAAATCCAATTTTGGGAAGTGATAATGTTTGGTATCATTCTCTACAAAACATCGTAAATCAAAATAGAGCACATGATAAAATCACCATCTTATGTCCTTTTGGATGGGTAAACTCGAATGGTGAACGAACTTTATTTACTGGACTTAATCCTTCCTCTCAATCATTTTATGAAACCTATAAAACTAAAATGAAACTTATAGCAGAACATTTCAAAAATCAACCAGACGTTTGGATTCAAGTTTGGAATGAACCTTATCATTGGAATAATCAAAACGATTATACTCATGAACTCTGGTTAAATGATATGAAAGATATGGTTGATAATCTTAGATGGGTTGAGGATTTTCAAAATATAATCATTGTTCCTGGAAATGAGCAAGGGCAGTCGGAAAGTGCTATTTTAGAAAGGGGAGATAGGCTTCTAAATAACCGATATAATATCTTGTTTGATCTTCATGCCTATGAAAAATGGCTTGTGAATACCAGTCAAGAACAAATTACAACAAGAATTAATCGTTTAAAAAATAATGACTATGCCGTTATTATTGGTGAAATTGGAGTTCAAAATGTTGGTGATGTAATGCCTGTTGAGCACTTTTTAAATGCTGTAGAAGCAACAAATACTTCAACTCTTGCTTGGTTATGGAAGCTCGAAAGCAGCGATAATAACGCTCTACTTACGGAAGAAGGTGAACCTAATGCTAGTAACAACAATAACTACTGGGGAAACACTTTTAAGGAGTTTTTGGAAAGGTAGATTGAGTCATTGAAGTTATTATATTAAGAAAATCGGTTGACTTTCCGAGAAATACGAATTAAACTATCGATTAAAAATATCTTTGGTTCTATTATTTATGAATCCATTATATTTAACACTTGAAAACAATCAGCAAACTGAACTTACCAAGTCTATTAATTTATGATAAACGATATTGCTAAAATCATCGTATTTTTATTGTTACTCTTAGCTGTATTTTTAATTACGGTTCCTTCAAAAAATAAAACAGCCAACTATTTTTTTGCGGCTTTTCTTGTTGTTACCTCTTTCGATTTTACTGCACTTTTTTTAAGAGATGTTTATATACAAATTCCTAGTCTAAATAGTATTCGAGTTGCATCTGTTTTTTTACAAATGCCGTTGTTTTACTTCTATGTAAAAACGACCTGTTATACTAATTATTCGCTTTCACCTAAACTATTACTACACGGAATTCCCTTTGCTGTATTTTCAATATTGTTTCTAAACATTGGACTTTCAGGCAAAACTGATTTAATTTATGAAGCTAGTGGACAAATTCAATATTACTCTTATATCATCATAATCCTATATACTTTAAAGCAATATCGAAACAGTTATTTAGAAAATTACACTTCTGAAAATGAAACTTACAAATGGTTAAAAACAACCACTATTCTATTTTTGATTGGTAATTCCTTAGTTGTTCTCAGGGCTTTCGTAAATCAAGATATGCTTCGTGTATTGAATACTGCAATCTTTCTTTTTGCTCTTACTATTATCTGTTGGTTTGTTTTAAAAACAATGAGAAGTCCTCATTTGTTTACTGGCATTGAAAAAGAAATAAAACCATTACCTCAAAAAGAAACTATTGAAGAAAGTGATCAATACGATAAGGACATCAAACTTATCAACCAATTTATGGAAGAGAAAAAACCTTACCTCGACGATGCACTTACACTTCAAAAATTAGCAGAACAAATTGACATTCCTGAAAAGCGTCTCTCCTTTATTATTAACAAAGTTGTGGGGAAGCATTTTTACGATTATATTAACTTTCATCGAATAGAAGAAGCTAAGATTCTTTTAAAAAATAAAGGGCTAAACATTCAAGAAATCATGTATGAAGTAGGTTTTAACTCTAAATCTTCGTTTAATACTGCTTTCAAAAAAAACACTTCAACAACACCTTCTTCCTACAGAAAATCAAACACTTAAAAAAGTACGACTTTTATTCGAACCTTTTATTTACCATAAAAAGGTACGAGTTCCTTTACTAAAACCTCTAGTCGGTTTTTAACCCGCATCTTTGACTCGAATTACAAAACACAATATCATGAGTCAAAAAGCAAACTACTCTAGTACTAACATTTCAAGTCTTACTTTTTTCACGATCTTTATGAGATCTAAAATTGCTTTATTAATTTTTATCCTATCTATTAATGCACATGCTCAAAATCTAACTCAGGAAAAAACCAAAGAAATTAACGCTCTTTTCAATTCTTATTTTTCAAAAAACAAACCTGGGGCTACTTTTACTATTTTAAAAAATCGCAAGGAAATATTTCAAAAAAGTGAAGGACTAGCTAACGTTGAAAATCAAGTTTCAATTAATACTTCCACTCGATTTAATATTGCTTCGGTTTCAAAACAATTCACCACTTATTTGGCTTTATTGTTAGAAGCAGAAGGCAAACTATCTTTCACGGATGATGTTCGTAAACACTTACCGGAATTAAATCATTTACCGTCTAAGATCACAATCAAACAATTAACAAACCATACACATGGTTTACCTAACCCAGACGAGTTAGCACAATTAAGCGGAAAGAACTCAATGCATTTTGAAGAAATCGTTGCTATGCTTTTAAAAATTAAAAAGCCAACTTTTTTACCTGGAGAAAAGTTTGACTACAACAACACTGGTTATATTTTGTTAGCTGAAATTATTGAAAGAATTGGTAAATCTTCATTCGAAGAACAATTAAAACAAAAGATTTTTTCTCCTTTAGGAATGCATAACACTTATGCTGTTAAGTATACAAACAGCGTGGTAAAAAATAAAGCTTTTTCTTATCAAGAACGCAACGGAAACTACATTCAACAGCCAGTAAAGTTAGCCACCATTGGTTCATCAGGAATCTATACTTCAATACATGATTTAAGTCTTTGGGCGAATAACTACCACGATATTAAACTTGGACAAAGAGAATTTTACAACAGAATGGAAGAGGTTACCGTAACTGATTCACAAATAAAAACGAATTATGGTTTAGGATTGCATAAAGATGTTTACAAAGGAATAGAAATCGTTTTCCACGGAGGAGGAACTGAAAGCTATCGTTCCTATATTTTACATGTTCCATCTCATAAGTTATCTTTTGTTTTCCTTTCAAACGCAGGAGGTATGACAGGACTAGATGTTGTTTATAACTCATTAGAAATTGTTCTAAATGAAGAATTAACGGAACCTACATCTAAAACCAATAGCAACAACACCAACTTGAAAGACTTTGAAGGGACTTACGAAATTTACCCAGGATATTATTATAATTTCATTATTGAAAAAGGGAAGTTATGTTGGCAACAGTTTGGTGGTGATGTTAAAACTCCTCTTAAGTCTTTAGGTAATAATGCCTTTGAATTTCCTTATATCCCACACTCAAAGTTTGTATTTCATAAAAATCGCATAAACTTTCATGTGGCCGATATTACTAGATATTGTAAGAAAGTTTCTTTTGAACAAACTCCGAACTTATTAGAATCAGATTTATCGAAATATGTAGGTTTTTATAAAAATGAAGAGTTAAATACAATATATGAATTGAAAATTATCGATAATGAATTGGTTGCGAAACACAACTCAAATAATACTATTTTACTAAAAGTACTTGAGAAAGACAGCTTTTACACGAATGAATATTACTTTGGAAAAGTAGATTTCATAAAAAACAGCAGCAAGGAAATAACTGGACTTAAGGTATCTGCTCAATACTTAAACGAAATCGAATTTAAAAAAATCAAATAAATAACATATGAAAATACTTAAACACATCGCAATCGTTGTTCTTGTCTTATTAATTTGGACGGCATTTATAGGATACGGATTTATGGATGGTTTTCTTCTAAAGCCATTAACTAATGAGAATACACCAAAGGCTTTTAAAGAAGCAGTAAAACAAAAAGTCAATGATGAATATGTAGGGAATTTCGCTATGACCTTAATTGAGGATGGAAACGTTTCCGAACAATGGTACTTTTCTCAAGGTAATGAGATTACTAAAAATACTCTATTCCCTGTTGCTTCGATTAGTAAATGGGTAAGTTCATTTGCTGTTATGAAACTCGTTGAAGAAGGAAAGGTAGATTTAGATACTCCTATCGATCAATACCTAACCCGATGGCATTTACCCGAAAGTGATTTCGACAATAGTAAAGTTACCGTTAGAAAACTACTCTCACACTCTTCTGGATTAATTGATGATTTAGGTTATGGAGGCTTCCTTCCAAGCGAAAGCATCCAAACTATTGAAGAATCGTTAACAAAAGCCAAAGATTCAGGAAACTCTGAAGGAAAAGCAATCGTTGGTTATGAACCTGGAAGTAAATATATGTATTCAGGCGCTGGCTATACTTTACTACAACTATTGATTGAAGAAGTAAGTGGAAAACCGTTTCAGGAATACATTAAAAATGAAGTTTTACTTCCTTTAAATATGCAACAATCCACGTTCAGTTACCAAGGGCAGAATTTCGAAGTTGCTAAAGTTTATAAAACGGATGGTACTACAAGAGTTATGAATAAATTCACAGCACTTGCCGCCGCTGGTCTTTACACTAGTACTAATGATTTATCAAAATTCTTACTGGCAAATGTTTCTGAAAATCCTGTACTGACAGAAAAAACCTTGAACACTATGCAAAAAGCAGAAACATTTATTAATGACACACCTGTTTATGGATTAGGTCCTCATTTGTATAGTCAAAATGATACTAGCTCCCATATTATTGGGCACGATGGTAGTGGAAATAATGCTATTAATACAGCCGCTAGGATTGATGTTAAATCAAAATCTGGGATCATTGTTTTGGAAACTGGAAATTGGAATATTGCGTCGGCTATTGCTGATGAATGGATATTTTGGAAAGCAGGAATCGCTGACTATGTTGTTATGCAACGAAACAAATCATATATACTAACACTATTAATTGGTGGCTATATAAGTATTGTTTTTTTGTATATCATTATCGTTCTAAGAAAGCGAGGGAAAGTGTGAGGTATTTTAATTAAATCTTAGCTTTAAAACACATCGTTAAAGTATGTTAAGGGTCTCTAATTTTAACATGAATAATTCTCCATTCATTTATCTTTAGTATACCTTTATTTGACTAATCAAAGGCTATAATAGAATGAAAATTGACCATGTACTTTTAAGAGTTGATAACTTGGAAAACACCATGAATGATTTTAAAGATCTTGGATTTAGAGTTTATCCTGGGAATAGTAAGAAAAACTGCCATCATGCAATGATTTATTTCAAAGATGGTTCCTTTTTAGAACTCATCGATCAATCAATGTTTCCAAGGGTATTCAGATTTCTTGCTCGTATTAAAATCCTTAATTTATTCGGTATTATATTTAAGAGATTTGCTCATTATTGCATTTCAAAAGAACGGTTCTTGGACTTGGCGGTTCTTTCAGATGATATTGATTCATTTCATAAGTTATCTGAAAAAAAATCCAAACTAATAAAAATGACAAGAAAAAATCATTTAAATCAAATTGTAAATTGGAAGCTCTTTGCTTTTGATAAAATGCATCTTCCTTTTGTTATGTCTGAATATAAACCGAATCGATTTCCTGAAAATGATGCCTATATCCATAAGAATGGAGTGTTAGGTATAAAACAAATTGATATTGATGTTAAAGACTCTAAAGCATACATTGAGGAGTATAATACTTATTTTAAAACCAAGTTTTTGAATATTGAAAATTTCACCATTGGAAATACTACAATCCTATTGAATAACTCAAAGAAATATGGTTTAAAATCAATTACTTTATCAACCAATAAAACACTTATAGATATTGATAATAAACTTAGTCATTATGGTATTCTATTAGCAGAAAACATTAACTCTAAAAATGTGATATCCGAACTAATAACTACACCATAAATAGTTACAAAGCTAATTTTAGTTAACTTTAGAACTATGAATACGTATTTACCCATAATTGTAGAAGAATACTTTGAGACCTCACTTTCAAAAGTTTGGCATGCCATTACGGATTTAAAAGAGATGAAACAATGGTATTTTGAACAGATAACAGCATTTAAAGCCGAAAAAGGTTTTGAAACAGCTTTTGAAGTTCATATTGAAGATAGGACCTTTACTCATTTATGGACCATACAAGAAGTTATTCCTTTTCAAAAAATAAGATATCAATGGAGGTATAAAGAATATACAGGAGATTCACAGGTGGTCTTTGAATTAAAAGAAATTGATGAAAAGGTATTACTAATAGTTACCGCCGAGTATATTGAAGATTTTCCGAAGAACATCCCTGAGTTTAAAAGAGAGTCAGGTGTTCAAGGATGGAATTATTTAATCAAAGAAAGTTTGAAAAAACATTTAGAGAAGGTAAGTAATATTTAAGTTTTGCAAGAGATTATTAATATCAATAAAAGCGGCACAATATTATATTTGTCAATGGGAGTTTATAATATTTATGCTATCGGAGGGTGGCATGTTGAGCTCGGAAAGTTTGAGGTTTCATTTAAAAATATGGAAACAGATATTAAAATTTTTCCAGAGAAAAGCCTATTGAAATTACAGGATTTCTACAAGAATGAAAAAATAAAAAAAATATTCTCTGTTATTGTAAATAAAGGAGGAGAATATGAGATTAACTTTATTCATCAGAACTCTATAATATTAAAAAAGTATGGCTTCCCTCTTTCTTACTTCTTAAATAAAATTGACTCAAAAGAAATTGAAATACTTATTAAAAGGAACTGAAAATGAAAAACTATCTCATTGCTTCTCTATTTATTTTAGGTATGAGCTGTAATCATAAAAATGAAAATAAATCCACCAATAACTCTATGCAGAAGGTGGCATTGGAGTTCATAAACGATTATGTCAAAAATTGTGATAATATGAAGGAAGGACTTGATGTTGAGGAATGGGTCGCAACACATAAAAGTTCGAGTGATTTGTTGAAATCAGAATTAAGTAGAATATTGAAAGAAGCTGATGAGAAAGATCCTGAATATGGACTTGGGTTTGACCCTATTTTTAATGCCCAAGATTATCCCGATAAAGGTTTTAAACTGATAAGTTTTGATTCGATAAAAAGAATCGTAGTTGTAGGCGATAAAGAATTAGATGGCTTTAAACTAAATATTCATATGGTCAAAGTTAATAATGTCTGGAAAGTTAACGGAATCGGAATTGTTAATACAAACTCAACAACTAAATAATAAACTATGAAAAGACTATTTGCCATATTAATATTAATTTCTATATCTAGTTTTTCGTTCGCCCAAGATTTAGTTAAGGACCATTGGAGCATTGATAAAATAATTGGACAAAATTTAAATGATACCGATAGCTTTATCTTAACTCAAATTGATAATAACAAAGGTTCAGAAGGACATCGTATTTATTTTGAAAAGAATGGTGCTTTTTCATGCTATTATTCTGCTCAATGTGGCAATGACTGTTTTTCTCAATCGACAGGTACTTATGAAATTGTTGATAAAGAGCATCTAAAATTATTTGTCGTGGAGTATAAACAATTTGGATTTTGTAAAAGTGAAACTCTAAAACTAAACCACGATTTAGGTATTTATTTCGCGGTAAAAATTAATGATACTGAAATTAAGTTAGAACGTGTACCCCAAAGCAATTAAAATAATAAAGCAAGCCCTTTTGGCTTGCTTTAATTATTCTTTCTAAAACTTACATCTTATCCGTTTAAGGATTAATTTTAAACCTGCAATAACTCCTTCTGCCTTAATCTATATAGATACGACCTATTCCTGCATGACTCATTGCATTCATTCGTGAAATAGAATGATATATTTTTTCAGAACACTTTCGCCTAAATTTATTCTGTAAATATGCTTGAAATCCTGAAAAAAGACTTACAACTACTTTTTTACTAAACTTAATATTTTTAACATGAAAACAATTCAATTTGGATTAGCGGAAAATTATGATAGTGGGAGAAACTGTGATGTCGCAACAAATGCTTTAAAAGCTGTAGAGGTTCATAACTCTGAGGCTTCATCAAAAATGTGGTATCACATTGGAACAGTTAATGGAGCAACAGTTAATTGGGGTAACAGTAAAAGTTACAGCAATGGATACAATCCTTCGATTGCTATCAATGATGGTAATACCGTTGTGGAAGTTCACGAAACTAGTAATGTATTTACAAATACGATGTACTACAAAGTAGGAAATTTGAATGGAAGTTCTATCGATTGGGGAAGTGATCATAGCTACGATTCAGGAAAACAACCATCCGTTGCAATTAACAACAATGGAACTGTTGTAGAGGTACATAAATCTCAATCTTACAATGATTTATATTATCGTGTAGGTAAAATTGATGGTACTAAAATAAAATGGGGAAATAGTCATAAGTACGACAGTGGTGTAACCCCTTCTGTAAGTATTAACAATAACGGAATTGTTGTTGAAGTTCATAAATCACAAACTTATGCCAGTTTATATTACCGAGTTGGACAAATTGATGGCAACAGTATTAAATGGGGAAGTAGTCATAAATATCAAAGTGGAGTAAAACCTAGTATCGGAATTACTGATAATGGAGATGTTATTGAAGTACATGAATCAGAAGGGTTAACAGGTCTTTGGCAGCTAGCTGGACGTATAAATGAAACAGAAATAAGCTGGGGCAGCTCTTCTAATTTTGACTCAGGTAGTACCCCTAAAACGGACACTTCATTTGATGGAAACACTTCAATACAAGTTCATGAAGGTAGTTTATATAAATTATGGTATTCGAATAGTAGGCTAATGGATACAGCTAATTTTATTGGAAATTTACTTCCATTCATTTCTAATTTACCTCTAAAAAAAATGGTCTTTCCAGCTACTCATGATACTGGAATGTATGCAGGAGGGCTAGCAGGAAGAACACAAGACTTAAATCTTTATGAACAACTAAGCTCTGGAGCTAGATACTTTGATTTAAGACTCGATGGAAATCTAAACATAAGGCATGGTATCGTTTATGGCCCTAAGCTTAAAAGCGTCTTAGAAAGTATTAAACAGTTTTATGATGAGGGGCATAAAGAGCTTTCTATTTTGAAATTCTCGCATTTCGACAACTTCTCTGAAAGTAGTTATTCAAAAATGAGAAATGATATTAATAAATATTTAGGTCCATGGCTATTCAAAGAGTTGCCAAAAGGCGTTAATAGATTAGCAGATATTACCATGGGAACTTATTTAAATTCAGGTGGTAAAATATTAATTGTCGTTGATGGTGATTGGGCCATTAATTATCCAGAGACTGGCTATTGGGTTTATAGAGATTGGGATTCGAAAACTCCCGAAAAAGGAGATTTAACCGTTTATGATGAATACTCAGATACAACCGATTTAAATAAAATGATCAATGGACAGTTAACGGATTTGAAAAAATTTAACGGAAAATGTGATAACAATTCTCAAGTCCCTTGTGATTTATTTTTGCTTTCATGGACACTAACTCCTATCACAGCGGTTTGGGAATATTCAAAAAGTGCTAATAGAGTTTTAGGTGATGAAATGATGCAACATCTAACTCCAAATTCATATGGTTACTTTACTAACTTATTGTACCTAGATTATTTCCAATACGCAAGACCAGCCTTTATTGCTAGTATTCTATTAAAAAGCTATAACAACCTTAAAATAGTTGAACAAGACACTTTCGTCTTCGCTGATAATAATTGATTACACCACACGTTGAAAAACAAAAAAGCAAGCCTTTTGGCTTGCTTTAATTATTCTATATAAAACTCAAATCTATCCGTTTAAGGCCTGATTTAAATCTTCAATGATGTCTTCTACGTTCTCTAAACCAATAGAACAGCGTACTAATCCATCAGTAATTCCAACTTCTAATCTGTCAGCCTCACTTAACTTACTATGTGTTGTAGATGCTGGATGCGTTGCAATAGTTCTTGTATCTCCAAGGTTTGCCGATAATGAACACATTTTGATTCTGTTTAAAAATGCTCTACCTGCTTCTATTCCTCCTTTAACTTCGAAAGCCACAATATTTCCGCCTAAACGCATCTGTTTCTTAGCTACTTCATACTGTGGATGTGATTTTAAGAAAGGATATTTCACAAAATTCACTTGATCATGTCCTTCTAAAAACTCCGCTACTTTCAAAGCGTTTTCGCAATGTTTCTCAACACGTATTGAAAGCGTTTCTAAACTCTTAGATAATACCCAAGCATTAAATGGAGACATCGCTGGCCCTGTATTTCTAGAGAACAAATAAATCTCTCTAATAAGATCAGACTTACCTACAGTTACTCCACCAAGTACTCTTCCTTGCCCATCAATTAACTTAGTAGCAGAGTGGATTACCAAATCAGCTCCGTACTTAATTGGGTTTTGTAAATAAGGTGTAGCAAAGCAGTTATCTATTACTAATAGAAGATTATGCTTCTTAGCTATTTCACCTAACAATTCTAAATCTATAATATCAACAGCAGGATTCGTTGGTGTTTCTGCATACAATATCTTCGTATTAGGTTGAATTAGACTTTCTATTTTCTCAGGCTCATTTACTTTGAAATAACTTGTTTCGATATTCCACTTTGGAAAATATTTTGTAAACAAGCTGTGCGTTGATCCAAAAACCGAACGAGATGAAACAATATGATCTCCTGAATTTAAAAGCGCTGCAAAAGTTGAAAAAACAGCTGCCATTCCCGTAGCAAAAGCATAACCCGCTTCAGCACCTTCCATGTCCACTATTTTATTTACAAACTCTGTTGTATTCGGATTGGAAAATCTACTGTATAAATTTTTTTCTTTTTCTTCAGCAAAAGAAGCTCTCATATCTTCAGCATCATCAAATGTAAAACTAGATGTTAGATATAAAGGAACAGAATGCTCAGAGAACTGGGTTCTTTCTGTCTGAGTTCGTATTGCTTTTGTTTCAAAATTTTTGCTCATCTTATTTTTTAGGTTTTTTGTATCGTATTAGTCTTTATAAGCTTGTTTATAAACGCGTTTAAACTTTTACTGAATTCAGTAAAAGTTTAAACATTATTTTATTTATAATTTCGATTGTCGTTTATCATTAGGTCTTAATTACCGCTCTTGGCCAGTCGTAAAATATCTCCAAAAACTCCTCTCGCTGTTACCTGTGCTCCTGCTCCTGCACCTTGGATAACAATTGGTTGTTCTCCATAAGATTCTGTGTAAATTTCAAAAATTGCATCAGAACCTTTTAAACTTCCTAGTGGTGAGTTTTGAGGAACAGATACTAATTTTACATCTAACTGACCTTTTGTTTGTTGCAAATCTCCATGTAAATCTCCAATATATCTTAAAACATGACCTTCTTCTTGCTTCTCTTTTGCCTCTTGGAAGAATGGATTCAACTTAGTCAAGTCTGATAAAAATTCATCCGCAGTAATATCTCTATATGCTTCTGGAATAAGGTTTTCAATCTTGATATCTTCAAATTCATTTTCTAAATCTAACTCACGAGCTAAAATCAATAATTTTCGAGCTACATCATTTCCACAAAGGTCTTCACGTGGGTCTGGCTCAGTAAATCCTTTATCAATTGCTTCTTGAAGTACCGTTGAAAACGGAACCTCATCCGCAGAAAACCTATTGAATATATAACTTAATGATCCAGAGAATACACCTCTAATTCTAGTAATATTTTCACCTGAATCGTGTAATAATTTTATAGTATCAATTAATGGAAGACCAGCCCCAACATTTGTCTCATATAAATAACTCTTGCTATTTGCATCTAATGTTTTACGCAGCTCTTTGTAAAAATCATAAGAAACGGTATTGGCTATTTTATTGGAAGAAACTAAATCGAAACCTGCCTCTACTAAAGGAATATAATTCTTTGTAAAATCTAAACTAGCTGTATTATCAACTGCGATTAAGTTTTCTAAATGATGCTCTTTTGCATAATCAATCACACTCTGAACAATGGTATCGTTCTTTTCACTCGCATCTAGTGCTGATCTCCATTCTCCATTTGCTCCAGTTGTAGACAACAATACTTGCTTTGAATTTGCAATAGCAAATACATTTAATTGTATTTTCTTTCTTTCTAAGATATTTTTAGCACTGTCTAAAATCTGATCAATAAGTGTTCCTCCAACTAAACCTTTCCCAAATACTGCAATGTTAATCTTTTTAGCTACTCCAAAAACTTGTCCGTGAATTACGTTTAAAGCCTTATGAAGTTGACTCTTCTTTACAATTAAACTTACATTTTTACCTGTAATTGTATTGTTAAAAAGTAACGGTACTATTTGGTTTTTAATTAAGGCGTTATATGGGTGGTGGAACTCACTTAAATCTTGACCTACAATTGAAATTACAGAAACGTCATCAAGAATAGAGATTTTATTTACATCTTTCGTATAAAAGTCATTTTCAAACTCTACCTCTAAAGCTTTTACAGCATTTTCGGCATTTTCTTTATCTACGACCAATCCAATTCCTCTTTCAGAAGAACCTTGTGAGATAATACTTACACTAATATCCTGATTACTCAAAGCTCTAAAGATTCGAGCATCTACTCCAACCTTTCCTAACAATCCTCTTCCTTCGAAATTTAATAGAGCAACATTATCCAAAATTGATAACGACTTGATTCCTTTTTGACTAGATTTTGAGGTAATCAACGTTCCTTTATCATTCGGTTTGAATGTATTTAGAATTCTTAAATTGATATTTTTTTCTAATAAAGGAATGATTGTTTTTGCGTGTAAAATATTCGCTCCGAAATTGGCTAACTCATTCGCTTCAGAAAATGATAATTCTTCAATTTTCTTTGCATCTGCTACTAAATCAGGATTCGCAGTAAATATTCCGTCAACGTGCGTATAATTCTGTAATTCTCCCGCATTTAAGTAATTCGCTAATAAAGAGGCTGTATAGTTACTTCCGTTTCTCCCTAAAGTTGTTGTTTCATCATTTAAAGTTGATGCGATAAAACCAGTAACAACATTAACGGTATTTCCATTATGCGCTTCAAAATACTTGGTTACCTTTTCTTTTGATACTTCGTTAATCGGTTGTGCATTTCCAAAGTTCTCATCTGTCTTTAGTAACACTCTGGCATCTGTTGGATTCGCATTGATTCCCTTTTGCTCTAATAACTCAGAAACGGTTTTAATAGACAACAATTCTCCTTGTGCTAAAACCTCATCTTTAATTTTCGAGCTATAGTCGCCCAACAAACTTACACCTTCGAATAATCTTTCTAAACGATCAAACTCTTTAGAGAAGTCAATCAATGGAGTTACCAATGTTTGCTCTCTTTTAAAGGCTTCAAGCTGCTCAGTATATGCTTCATTTTCAGCAGCTTTCTCTAAAATACTTTCTAGAGTATCCGTTGCATTTCCTCTTGCAGAAACTACCACTGCTATATTCTCTCCTTCGTTAACTTTTTGTTCTATAATAGACACTACATCATGGATTCCATCATTCGATAATGACTTTCCTCCAAACTTTAAAACCTTCATTTTTTTATTCGTACTATTTTTATTGAATATAGGTTCAACAATCTTTTTTAGTTGTTCGTATTCGATTAGAAATGCATCATGTCCATGATCTGAATTAATTTCATCATAAGTTACATTTGGATGCACTGCTGCTAATTCTTTTTGTGTTTCTCTGTTTTCTTCGGCAGTAAAAAATAAATCAGAATCTACTCCAACGATATGAATATCGGCTTCTATCGTTTCTAATACATTCAGTCCTTCTCTACCTTTTGTTACATCAATGGTTTTTAACAATTGATTCATGAGTTTATAGGAAGCTAACTGATAGCGTTCCTGTAACTTTTTTCCATGATGCAATAACCAACTTTCAACATTAAAAATTTGTAATTCTTCATTTTTAGTTCGTTGAAAACGCTTCTTAAAAGATTCTGGCGTTCTGTAGCACAACATGGCATGAATTCGTGCATCATGCACTGGATTGTTTGAATTGGTTAAAAACAATTCTTGAATTTGACAATTGGCTATTAACCAATCAGTCGATTTCCAATCCGTAGCAACAGGAATTAAGTGCTCAGTTATTTTTGGTTGTATGACTACCATTTCCCAGGCAATTCCTCCTCCTAATGATCCTCCTATAAGGGCAAATAACTTTTCAATTTTAAGTTTTTCTAACCCTAACAAAAAAATCCTTGCAATATCTCTTGCTATAAAACTTTTATAATCATCAATTAAAAAATCATCATAACCATTTCCAGGAATATTAAAACAAAGTATGGTGTACTCATTTGTATCAATTACTTTATTTTCTCCTATTAAATCTTTCCACCAACCATCTTCTCCAGCAACATCGCTATTTCCAGTTAATGCATGATTTATTAAAATTACAGGTGCAGTACCCAGTGCTTCACCAAACAACTGATAACTTAATGGTAAATTACTGAACTGGGCACCACTTTCTGTAACGTAACTTTCAATTGTTACGTGATTTAAATTTTTGTTTAAACTCATTGATTGTATTTAGAAAACAATTTGTTACGCTAATGTTTCTTCAGATATTTTAGCAAATGCTTCTTTAAGGTCTGTTTTTAAATCTTCAACATTCTCAATTCCAACAGATAAACGTATTAAGTCTTTTGTAACTCCAGTACTTTCCTGTTCATCATCGGCTAATTGTTGATGCGTTGTACTTGCTGGGTGAATAATTAAAGATTTTGTATCTCCAATATTGGCTAATAATGAAAATAGCTGTGTAGAATCTGCAATAGTTTTTGCTGCTTCGTAACCTCCTTTTGCTCCAAAGGTAACAATTCCACTTTGACCTTTTGGTAAATATTCATCGGCTAAAGATTTGTATTTACTACTTTCCAACCCTGGGTAATTTACCCAAGCTACCTCTTCCTGTTCTTCTAACCACTTGGCTAAGGCTAAAGCGTTTTCACTATGCTTTTTTATTCTTACTTCTAAAGTTTCTAACCCCTGTATTATTTGGAATGCGTTTGTAGGACTTAAGGCTCCTCCGAAATCACGTAATCCTTCTAAGATTAACTTAAATGTATATGATGCGGCTCCTAATGCTTCGTGATATACTAATCCGTGATATCCTGCAGAAGGCTCTGTAAACTCAGGGAATTTACCATTTGACCAGTCAAAAGTTCCCGCGTCTACAATTACACCTCCTAAAGAATTTCCTTGACCTCCAATATATTTTGTTAAGGAATGAATCACAATATTTGCTCCGTGTTCAATTGGATTTAATAATGCTGGTGTTGCAACTGTATTATCAACAATAAATGGTACTTGTGCTTTCTTTGCATGAGCTGAAATGCCTTTTAAATCAAGCACATCTAATTTTGGATTCCCTAAAGATTCAACAAAAAATGCTCTAGTATTCTCTTGAACTGCCTTTCCAAAATTTTCAGGATCCGAAGCATCAACAAAAGTTGTTGTAATTCCTAACCTTGGTAATGTTACTTTTAATAAATTATAAGTACCTCCATACAAACTACTTGAAGCAACGATATGATCTCCAGCTTTTAATAAGGTTAATAAACCTGTTGAAATAGCAGCCGTTCCTGAAGCAAAAACTACCGCTCCAATACCTCCTTCTAAAGCCGCTAAACGCTCTTGTAATATTTGATTAGTTGGATTATTTAATCTTGTGTAAATAAACCCTAGTTCTTTTAATGAAAATAAATTTGCGGCATGATCTGAATCATTAAATACATAAGAGGTTGTTTGATAAATAGGCACTGCTCTAGTTCCTCCCGTTTGTTTTACATCATGTCCTGCGTGCAACGCGTTTGTTGCGAATTTTTGTGTACTCATTTTTCTTGTTTTTGAGTTAATATTAAATTAAACCAAAAGTCAAAACACATCTCTTTTTAGATGTTGCTTACTAGAAAAATGTTATTAAGAAATTTTAAGAGATTCTTATAAGATTTTGAATCTTCTCATGGGTTATCTATCCTATTTTACTTTGTGGTTAAAAGCAATATTTAGGTAGAATTTAGCACCTTCTTTGCATAGAGCAAAGGGTTGCTAAGGTTTCATCGGGTCTAATCCCTCCACCTTTCTTGATAACATCGTCAATAAGTCTTTGAACTTTTCCGAGTGCAAATATTTTAAAAATAAGTTTTAATATCCAAACATTTTTTATGTTTTTTTCTCGAAAAGGATTTCTGAAAGTTCTTACTTCAACTTAAATTGCATTTCAACAGGCAGATGATCAGAGGCTTGACCAAAACTTTTCAACACACTTCCTTTTTCATACCTAATTGTATTTTTTGTGTAAAAAATATAGTCTAACCTTTCATAAGGTTTTTCAGAGTCAAATGTTAAGTCATAGCTCGATTCAGAATAAGCTGCATTCCCAATATTAGGCAAGTCAAATATTTTCTTGATAGCAGCATCTTCATAGGTTGGATCACTATTAAAGTCTCCCAATAAAATAGTTGGATTTGTTTCTGCATAGTGCTTAAAAATTCTAACAACCTTCTCTAATTGCTTTATTCTGGTTTCTTTATCAAATGCCTCTAAATGAACGTTCAACACAACAATTTCTTTCCCTTCAATAACTACTTTCACAATTTGCAAAAGCCTATCCAAATAAAATGCTTCCCTATAAAATGGATTATTTGAAACTCTCTCCAAAACAATCCTTTCGTAATCTTTTAAAGGATATTTACTAATTATCGATTGCCCCGAAATTACTTTTCCGAAATGCATATTTGGTGGCCAATATGGAAAGGGAAGGTAGTTTTCATCCCAGTTGATTCCTTTTGCTGAATATGGATAGCCTAGCTTTAAAATTTCTTCTTCCTGATCAATATTGTACGAGCGAGAAGCATCATAGTCAATTTCCTGAAAAGCAATAATATCAGGATTTACCTTCTTTATTTCTGTTAGTACTTTTTCTAAATTTTTATCGAATAACTCTTTTGGTTTGGATACAGCTCTGTTATTGGTCATACCACTTAAATACCCAATATTATACGTTACAATGCTATAAATTGAATCGTTATCGATAGATACTGCGTATTTGTTCTTTGACAGCTGAGCATAACTGGATTTATCTAATGTTGGCGAAGATGCCCAAAAGAAAAAAGCCAACACTCCCACAAATAATACAATTATTAGTTTAATTAGAACTTTAAAAAATTGCTTCATTACGAAATAAATTTTGGTTTAGTTTTCATCTGAAATTTTTCAATTATCAAATGTAATTCGTCAAGAGTTATTTTAAATATTAAAACTTCCCATGGCGTATTTCGTACTCCTTCATCCCCATAAATACTGAATTATCAGAGCATAACATTTTTAGCTAGACCTTAAAAAAATGTTAATATTAATTTCAAATTTAAACCTTTTTGATTTAGCAATGTCAAAGTAGTGTAATTAAATTTAAAAGATTACAACAAATTTCTCTTTTGAGAATTTAAAGTAATTTATTGTTAACAGGAATTATTTGATGAAGACAAAGTCTTTTTTAGGGAAAAAATAAAAATTACCCAACAAAAAAGTATTTATAATTTATAACGTATTACAGATGAAAAAAATAGTAGCAATTTTAGTAGTGGCTTTCGGTTTCAATTCAGCCATCATAGCTCAGGAACATAAAAAGGAAAAATTTGAAGAAACTTTAACTGTTGATCAACAAACCGAACTAGCGGTAAAAAAAATGACATTAAAGCTTGATTTAACAACTTCACAACAAGAGAAAATAAAACCTTTTTTAGCCGAACAAATAGCAGATAGAAAGGCAATGAGAGCGAAGAGGAAAGAAATGAAAAAAAATAAACAGAAACCCTCTTCTGAAGAAAGATATAAGATGATGAATGCAAGATTGGATAAACAAATTGCTTTCAAAGCTGAAATGAAACGCATTTTAAACGCTCAACAGTATGATAGATTTGAAAAAATGGCTGATCGTAAAATGCATAAAATGAAAAAGAAAATGCACAAAAAAGGTAAAAAGCGTAGGAAGATGGAGCATGATGACGATAAATAGTAGTAGATGAGGAATTCATAGCCTCGGATTAGTTTTGTAAAAGCTCGGTTTTAAAACCGAGCTTTTTTGCTTTGTCTAGTTGATATTATCATATAAAACAACTGGGCTAAAACCATAGCCTTTCTTATTATTATCGGAAAAGTGAATTCTATAATTAAGAGTTCCTTCATCTGTTTTCTCAACATAACCTATTCTTGCCATAGGAACAATAATTAACTCCTCTCCATAAGCGGCTGTCATAAACCTTAATTCAACTATTTTATCAAGTTGATCATCAGTTGTAAAAACTTTATACTTAATCTTCTCCTGGGCAATATAATTGGATATTTTCTCTTCTAAACTTTCTAATATCTCCTCGTTAGGCTCCAGAATTAAATCATTTCCTGCTGCTCCCCATTTGTGCTTCCAAACGAAATCTTTATAGTGTAAATCATTCTGTTTGAAAAGGTGCTTAGTATTTGACAACTCATAGCAATTAGGATTATACTCATGTTCTATATAAGGGCACAACCTCTTAGAGATTTCAAATTGCTTTATAGGATGATTAAGGTATTTCAGATCATTATATTTTTTATCAAATCTAAATTTCCAACTATCTGAATCTTCCGGATAATTATCCTTGTAAAGAGCTTCCGTAATTAACACCCTATTATAAAGAGCTTTTATTTTTACAAAGTCATTTCTGTTTTTGTAATAAAGAGAATCGTTATTCTCCAAAATTTCTTTTATGTCGACTATTTTTACAGGAACATTCAATTCTTTTTGGGTCGCAAAAAACTCAAACTTCGTTTTTTGCTTGTCAATTTCTCTATCAACTAATACTACCTCTTGACTTCCCTCTACCTGAAATATTTTGTTATAGAATTTTATAAAATCATCCCAATTGGTATTCATATTTTCAGCGAAAACAAATGCATTAGAATCTGATATAGAGTTTAGTACCATTGTATTCATTTTAGCTGCACTTATTGGATAGGTAGCTACCGCTTGAAACTCTATATTTTGCAATCCTTTTTCTGTTACGGCCATATCAAAACTCCCAAAAGTAAAGTCTCCTTTTGCTTCAATATCAATAAGAGTTTCTATTGATGGTTTAAATCCCTCAATAGAAGAAATATTCTCGTATTTACCTTTAAGAACTTCCTTTATAAATGCTACAAAACTATCTGAAAATCTTTTATCTAGTTTTACATAATAGTTCCCTAGTTGCATCTTTTCTCCATTTTTGAAATGATACTTTGATTCGAAATAATTTAATATTCTTTCATAAGTTTTTTCAGGGATCCTTTCTAATTTCACAAATTCATGAATATCAATATTCTTACAAGGAAACTTATTGTCTATACTTGTTTTAATCATGTTTAATTTATTCATTTAGAAAGACAACTCTTTTAGGAAAGCATCGATTCCTTGTTCTTCAAAAATTTCAATGGCAATATCAGCTGGTGATTCTCGTTTTTCAAGTCTATGATATAGAGGAGTTAAAAACCGTTCTTCATTCATATTTCTCTTTAACAAACCGTCTTTAGCTATATCTAGCAATTCTTTTATTAAAGGAACGATGCTTATGCGTCCAATAAAAATGCGCATTGAATTTTTAATAGCATTTACTCGTAACTCCTTCCAAAAACTTAAAGGATATCGCCTTTCAAAACTTTTAGCTACTTCTAAATTTTCAATTAAACCTAAAGTAAGGGCAGTCGTTGATAAGGTTTCAGAAGGAGGTTGCTGACAGCACATTCTACTTTCAATAGTTCCATGTTTGGGGACTAACCTAGTATTAAACCAAGTGCAAGAAAACATCTGGTTAACATCTTCAATTTCAGGTTTTATTTTTATAATATCTCCATTCAAAGATTCGACAAAACAAGGCTCTTCTCCTTCCAAATATTCGGCATATGTTTCTTTATTTAAAATTTTATAAAAATGCCCTTCCCTTTCGATTAAAAAGGGTTTAAAATTCAATAGGTACTCAATGTAATCGACTTCATCTTTGAATTTAGGAGGTATCCCAATTTGTTCTTTTCGGTTTGGAAAGCAATGCTTCCATAAATCCTCACGATTTGCCTTAACACCTTTTTCCACCTTACCTAGCCATATAGGAGAATTAGCACAAAGTGCTATTTGCAAACCAGACAAGGCATTTAAGGTATTTATAGCTAAAATTGTTTTTTCTTCTTCTATTTCAACATGACATTGATTCGATGCCGTTATTGTTAAAAGGCATGCATCAGATCCTTTATTTTCTGGAACAATATTATTTGATGAAAATTTATTGAAGAAAAAATATCTCTCCTTCGGCATCATTAAACTTAATGAAGGGTCACCTAATGGTTGAATTCCGTATCCTAACATTAAACAATTGTGCATTTTAAAGTACCCTTTTAACAAGTTTAAGAGCTCTGATAAGTAATGCTCCAGCTTGATTAAATCAGTTTGCGGAGCCAAAACAAGCTCTATGATACTATAACCTACATCAGTAGTAACGGAATCATAAAAACAATTGAATTTTTCAAAACTATCGTTATTGATAATTATGGCAGATTCTACTTCTTTACCCTGTTTGTCTGTAACAAGTTTGAAGCCCTCTTTTTCAAGATAAAAAAACATATTTTTTATAATTGAATATGGAGCGGCATTTCCGTCGATAGTAACGATTGGAATTTCACATTCGATTCCAATTCCTCTAGGTTTATGTTTATTCTTATAAGTGAAGGATTTTTTAAATTTCGTAGTTAATTCATGGTTAAGTTTGATTCTTTTTTTTTTCATTTTGGGGGATTAATATAATTTGGTTATTTATTCTTCAAACCAACTGGAGTATTTCACATAATTATTAGCTATACGATTAATTTCTCCTGAAATTAGCTCCTGTGAAATATCCTTTACTTTTTTAGCTGGAACACCAGCATAGATACTACCACTTTCAACGTGTGTATTTTTAGTTAAAACAGCTCCTGCAGCAATAATTGAATTTGACTCTATAATACAATCGTCCATAATAATGCTACCCATACCTACTAAAACATTATCATGAATAGTACATCCGTGAACGATAGCATTATGTCCTATTGAAACATTATTACCAATGGTAGTCGGTGATTTTTGATAAGTGGCATGTATAACAGCACCATCTTGTACATTTACTTTATTTCCGATATGTATATAGTGAACATCTCCACGAATTACGGCATTAAACCAAACACTACACTCTTTTCCTAATTTTACATCGCCTACAATCGTAGCATTCTCCGCTACATAACAATCTTCTGGAATTTGAGGATGCTTTCCATTTACAGGTTTTATTATTTTCATATATCAGTTATCAATTATCAGTTATCAGTTATCAGTTATCAGTTATCAGTTATCAGTTATCAGTTATCAGTTAGTAAGATGCTACTTTTTATTTAAAAAAACGACCCGTATAGTTTTAATTATACAAGACTTTTCTGTCAACCTTATTTCTCACTTTAAAACTACTTAAAATAAGACAGTAAATTCGCTTTTTTAGTTGAAGAAATTGATAGTTCTTTTCCATTACTCAATACCACACTACCACCTTTTCCTTTTTTGTATTTTACTACTGCATTTACATTTACCAAATAAGATTTATGTATTCTAGCGAAAGAGTATTCTTTTAAAGTTTCTTCAATGTATTTTAAGGTTTTACTCACCAATTTTTTAGTATTCTCCAAATAGATTTCAGTATAATTATCATCCGCTTTACAATAAAAAATATCATTTACATCAATAACTTCAAAACCATCTTGAGTAGGAATCGTTATTTTTCCTGACTTAACTTCCTTTGGTGTTAAAACCGTATTCTCTAATTGTGTTTCTTTCTCCTTTATTTGTGTAACATGATTTACGGCAACTATTAAATCATCTATTGAAATAGGTTTTAAAAGATAGTAAGAAGCTTGATTGTTTAAAGCTTCAATTGCATAATGATCATATGCCGTTACAAAAATAGTTTCAAAGGTTCTGTCTTCAATTTTCTCCAATAAATCAAAAGCATTTCCATAAGGCATCTCAACATCAAGAAAAACTAAATCTGGATTGTGTTCTTGTATCAACTTATAGCCCTCTTCAATATCTCCAGCTTCTCCTATAACAGTTACGTTAGGGCAATACTTTTTTATATAATTTCTTAGAATGTCTCTACTTATGGCTTCATCTTCAACAATAATTGCATTTATGTTCATAGTTTAATTTTTTTTAATAATAATTCTACTTTGGTTCCCTCTCCATTCTCATATGCATCGGTCACTCTTACTTCAATTTTATCTTGATACATATCATTCAAAATACCAACCCTTTTTTTGATGGTACTCATTCCTTTCGACTTCTGTTTTAATTGATTTTTTGTTTTCATTTCCATGGATTTCTTTCTTCCAATACCATTATCTTCAATAATCACTTGTACGATATCATTTTCTTTTTGCTCCATTAAAATCCTTAAATATCCTTTTTCTTTTTTATACCTCAACCCATGCCAAATGGCATTTTCAATATAAGGTTGTAATAACATTGGAGGAATAATATAGGTATCTAAAGGAATTTTTTCATCAATATTTATTTCATACTCAAATTTATCTTGAAATCTATTATGTTCGAGTTTCACATATAGCTGCAATAATTCTGCTTCCTTGGACAAAGGAATAAAGTCTTCATCAGAATTTTCCAAAACCGAACGCATTAATACCGAGAATTCAGATAAGTATCTATTAGCACTTCGTTCATCGTTAACAGCTATAAAACTATTTACCGAATTCAATGCATTAAAAATAAAATGAGGATTCATTTGAGAGCGCATAGATTTCAGTGCTAAGAGATTATTTGCCAATTTCTGCTGCCTAATGTTACGGTACATAAAATACATGAGTAAAGAAATTAGTACCATTCCAGCTATTAATGAATAAATAACAATTTCCTGACGTTTGTTACTCTCTTGAGCCAATTGTTGATCTTTGTAAGCCAAATCTATTTTACTATCGGCTAGCTCTTTATCTTTCTCTAAACTCGCAATTCTATTTTGATTATCAGAAATACGTTTACTGAATCGTTTTACTTGCTGAATTTCTTGTTCTCTTTTCGCATACAAAGTATCTACCAAGTTCACATAATCTTGATAATTTTTAAGTGCTTTCGTAAAATCACCCACGGTTGCATAGACTTCTGATAACTTCCTAGTTGCATCTTTCTTAACAATTAAATCTGATTTCTTATCGGCATCACTAATACTCTTCTCCAAGAAAGGAATGGCCTCCTCATATTCTTCTTTTAAGAGATAAGCATTTCCTATTTTATAATTAATTTTCTGAGAAGTTATTGAGTCTACTAAGGTTTCATTGTCTATTGCTTTATTTGCATTTATTGAAATCCCCACCGCATCGACCTCATCAGTTGTTATCTCTTCCGCCTTTTTTAAACTTTCTTTTCTTAACTGTATTTCCTCATCATAACGTTGTGATGAATTCAAATAATCCGCTACTTTCTCCTCTTGTTCCAATGACCTCTTTACATTCTCTTGGTTTGCAAGTTGTAACGAGTTTTGGTATAACACATCTGCCTTCGCAACTTGCCCAGATTTAGCAAACACCTCCGCTAGCTTCGAGTTTAAGTCAGTTATTTTAGATTTATTCCCTTGTTTTTCTGCAATATTTAAAGCTGTTTCGTAGTTAGTTTTCGCTTTCGACCAATCCTTCATTGCTTGCAATACATCTCCTAAACCTTCGAACAAAGTCATTCGTTCAAAATTTGAGAGTTTACCTTTCTTTGATCTATTATAACTTTGCTCACTTTCTTTATACTTTTTTGATAAAAATTGTGATTTTGCCAATAACAAACGAACAGTAACATTGTCTTTTTGTTTTAAAGAAGTATCGTAATTCTGAGAAGCTAAATCATATTGTCTCCAGTAAAAATAGATGTCTCCCATTACTTTAAAGGCTTCTGCTTTTCTTCCTTGAGTTAAATCTTCTTTAAATGTTTTTTCTACAAAAGATAAACTTTTATCAATATCTTTCTCTTTAAATACTTTTGCTGAATCGATATATTCACTAAAATAACTTTTGAACCTTATCTTTTTAAAAGAACGTGAGCTTTTAGATATTTTATCAGATATCTTACTAAATGTTTTCTGTTTATCTTCTTTCTCAACCTGTATTACAATTTCATCATTCCCTTTAATTGTATAATACACGGTTTCAAAATCAAAATGACGCACTATTAATTCGTCATTATATCTAGCCTGAACTTTGTAATATTCATCTATTGTCGAATAACTATATTGAATCCCAGCTACTGTAACGTCCGCATTCTCTATTGGTTTTCTTGTTTCTTTATCTAATACTTTAACTTTAACCGAAAACTTAACAGCTATTTCATCTTGTGCTTTTAAAGTTGAGGACACTATAAAAAGGCATATTATAAATACATATCTCAACATCATTGATATTTTCTTTTAAGTGTAAACTTATTATCAAAAAATGAATAAAAAAAATTGACTTTCTCTATTGAAGAGTTTTTCACCGTTAATTTTTCCTTGATTACTCAAAAAACTGACTCGCATACTAAGTAAAAGATGCATTTCACTCATTCTGAATTTTATTTGAAGAAAGTTGCTTCTAATTTTACTTCATAATTAATCGAGATAATGCCACAGAAATAAGTTGGTTCTTCTCGGCAAAAAAATGAAAAAATGAAAAACTTTTATATCACCATAGCTTTACTAATTTCAACTATATCTTTTGCCCAACAATCTCTTAACGATAAAGCACAAATTGATGTGATTGGAAAATCAGAAATGGAAATAAGTCCTGATGAAATTTACATCGATATTTTTTTAGAGGAAAGAATGGAAAAAGGAAAGAAACTCACCTTAGAACAACTGGAATCCGAATTAAAGAAAGAACTCCAAGCGATTAATATTCCTACTGAAAATTTATTTATTTCTGATATCAATTCAGTCTTATCAAAAACAGGTTGGTGGAGCAAAGAAATTCTATCTACGGGGAAGTATTCTTTACAGGTCAAATCTTCGGAAAAAATTAAAAAGGTCTTTAAGGTTTTTAAAAAATTGAAAATAACAAGATCTTCAATCGTAAAGGCAACACATTCGAAACTCGCAGAATTTAAAAAGAAAAACAGAATAAACGCAATAAAAGCGGCAAAAGAAAAGTCTAATTATTTACTAAATGCTATTAATGCTAAAACAGGAAAGCCTTTACGTGTAAATGAAATAGAACATCAGCTTAACGATTTTGCTCAAATTAATTATGTAAGTAATTCTAAAATGTACGAATCTGATTTTTCAAAATCTAGAAGTTTTAAAAAGGATCAAGTTCAGTTTGAAAACATCAAACTAACCTCAAGCATCCATGTCATCTTTGAAATAAAATAATTCAACTCCAAACTATATAAAAGTTTAATTTAAAAATATAAAATAATGAAAAGAATCACCATAACCTTTGTAACATTATGCATACTTTTTTTAGGAAAGAATAGTCATGCCAACCAGAAAAATAGTTTTGAAAACAATAAACAACAAACAATTAAAGTTGCCCTACTACTTGACACAAGTAATAGTATGGATGGACTTATTAATCAAGCCAAAGCACAATTATGGGAAATTGTAAATGAACTTTCATATGCTAAATGCCATGGAGAAACCCCAAACTTAAAGATTGCTCTTTATGAATATGGGAATGATGGTTTACCGTCTAAAAATGGATTTATTAGACAAGTAACTTCGTTTACAAGTGATTTGGATGATATTTCTGAACGCCTTTTTGCTCTTAAAACAAATGGAGGAAGTGAATATTGTGGTGAGGTTATTTTCACTTCTATTAAAGAATTAGAATGGGGTAAAAATAAAAATGACTTAAAGTTAATATTTATCGCTGGTAACGAACCATTCACTCAAGGAAAAATACATTTTAAAGATGCTATTTCGGATGCTAAAGAAAAAGACATTGTAATCAATACCATTTTCTGTGGAGATTATAACCAAGGAATTTCTGGTAGTTGGCAAGAAGGTGCATATTATGGAGGTGGTGATTATATGACCATAAATCATAACAAGAATATTGTTCATATTGTAACTCCTTATGACAACGATATTATCATCTTAAATAAAAAGCTAAACAAGACTTATTTATTTTATGGAAGTATTGGAAGAGCTAAATATGAAAAACAAGCACTTCAAGATAGCAATGCCGAAGCTTTGGATGAAGTTGTTGCTGTTAAAAGAGCAGTTACTAAAAGCTCAAAGCTATACAAGAACTCCTCTTGGGATTTAGTAGATGCTTCAGACAAAAAAGATTTCTCATTTAAAAAACTAAAAAAAGAACAATTACCTGATCATCTTAAGAATAAATCATCAGAAGAAATTAAGAACTATGTTCAAAAGAAAAAAAATGAAAGAGATGCTATTCAACAAAAAATTCAAGAACTAAACAAGAAAAGGAATGCTTACGTAGCTAAAAAACAAAGGGAAAATTCTAAAAAGAATGAATTAGAAAGTGTTATTATCAATTCCATTAAAAAACAAGCTAAGAAAAAAAATTATAGTTGGTAGTAGCATTGCATAATTTCAGGGAAAATTGAAATAGTAAGTTTTTTTGATTAGCTAGGGTAAAAAGAACATAACTTATGTTGTGTTCTTTTTTGTGATTAAAATAAAGGTGCTAACGTAATTCTTCATCTTTTTAATGTTCCAAAAAGTTTAAAAGTTCCTTTCTGTATTGATAATAATCTTCGTGATTTAAAATTTCTTGTCGTTTTCTAGGTCTTCCAAAATCAATAGGTAAAACATTTCCAATTTTTGCTTTTGGACCACTTGTCATCATCACAACCCGATCAGCTAAAAATATGGCTTCATCAACGTTATGAGTAATCATAACAGCGGTAATTTTTTCTTTACTCCAAATATCTATTAAGACATCTTGTAGTTCTCCTCGTGTTAATGAATCCAGCATTCCAAAAGGCTCATCTAATAACAAAACTTTTGGCTTTATTGCAAATGCTCTCGCTATTCCAACACGCTGTTGCATGCCTTGTGATAACTCTTTTGCTTTTTTATGAAAAGCCCCATCTAACCCTACTTTATGTAAATAATACATAGCTATTTCTTTACGTTGTGATTGTGTTACATGAGCAAATACTCTATCAACACCTAACATTACATTTTCTAAGGCAGTCATCCAAGGCATTAAACTTGGTGACTGAAATATAACGCCTCTATCTGGTCCTGGACCTTGAATAGGTTTCCCCAATAATGAAATTGTGCCTTCAGTTACGTCATTTAAACCCGCTATCATTGAGAGCAAAGTGGTTTTACCACATCCAGAGTGCCCTATAATTGTTACAAATTCCTCCTTAAATATTTGCAAATTTAAATTCTCCAAAACTATATATTCCACTTTTGAAGTTTGATAAGCCTTCTTTATATTCTTTAAATCTAGTAGCACCTCTTTATATGTATAAAGAGCTTTTGATTTCAATTTCTTTACTTCTTGTAATTCATGCAGTTCCATTTTCTTTTTGTTTTAGTAGTTAAACATCTAAATTTTTGGCAATACATCAGGTAGGCTATATACTTTTCCCAAAGATTTCTTTCTCCCTTTACCTATTGCTATTAAATACTGCATTACAGTATTTCGAGTTTCTTGATAATTCCAATCATCATTAAGTTCAGTTTTATCTCTTGGACGATCCAAGTAAATTTTATATTCTGGTCCTAACGTTGCATTAGGTCCAGGAGTTAACGGAATTATTCTATCAGACATATAAATTCCTTCATCAACATCGTTTGTTATTAAAAGAACTGTTTGTTTATTATTTTCCCATATTTTTAATATTTCATCTTGAAGTTTTCCTCTTGTTAAGGCATCCAAAGCTCCCATAGGCTCATCCATGACAATCATTTCGGGACTCATAGCTAATGTGCGAGCTATTGCTACACGTTGTTTCATTCCTCCAGAAAGTTCTCTTGGAAACTTATTCGCGGCCATAGTCAATCCTACCAGATTTAAATAATCAGCAACCATTGATTTTTGCACCTGAGCAGATTCCTTTGGAAAAGTTTCCTTTACACCCATCAATACATTTTGCTCAACATTTAACCAAGGTAACAACGAGTAGTTCTGAAAAATAATTCCTCTTTCATGACTAGTTCCATCGATAGGCTTTCCTTTAAACAAGATTTCTCCGCTTGTTGGTTTTTCTAGCCCAATTATTAAATTAACTAAGGTTGTTTTTCCACTTCCTGTAAAACCTACGATAGACACAAACTCTCCTTCTTCAATGGATAAATTTATATCCTTTAAAACTTCTGTTCTGTTCGAACCAGAACCATAAGATTTACATACATTTTTTAACTCTAAATATGCCATATATCAAAGGAATTAAGCAATACTGTTTTTATTATATGAAATCATATTTTGTACAAAAAGCATCATTCTATCCAATAAAAAACCGATAATCCCAATGACAAACATGGCTACGATAATTTTAGAGTTAGAATCGTTTGCTCCATTTTGAAATTCTTCCCAAACAAATAAACCTAAACCAGGACTTTGAGCCAATAATTCAATTGCTATTAAAACCATCCAGGCAACGGATAATGTTATTCTTAATCCAGTAAAAATTAATGGTAATGACGATGGTAACACTATTTTAAAAACCTTCTGTAATGGTTTCAATTTCAAAACTTTTGAAACATTGATGTAATCTTTATCAACAGAAGAAACTCCCATTGTTGTATTCACTAAAGTTGCCCACATTGAACAAAGACCAACACTAATAAATGAGATGACAAATGAATTATCGGAACTTGTTTCTATCAATAAAGTTTTAACAACCATAAAGACTAATAAATACCATACGACTGGAGATACCGGTTTAAAAACTTGAATAAACCAATTAAAGGTACTCCTTAAAGTATTACTCAATCCGATAAAAATTCCAATAGGAACTGCAATTATAAACGCTAATAAGAATCCAGCAAAAACTGTCTTTAAACTAGTGAACACTATATCTACAAATGATGGTCTGCCCGTATAAATAATAGGACTTTCTCCTGCTGCTTCTCTTTGCTGATTAATTACTTGTGTTTTAGCTAAAAAATCTTCTTTGTCTTTTCTTATCAAGTAATAATCGTTTATTAATGATTTTACAGATGTCCAAACCTGAATTGGAGATGGTAAAGTATTGGTTTGACATTCTGAATCGTTAGTTTCAAAACAAGCTTTTAACGCCTTTGCTTCAGCTATTCCTTGATCATTCATTACTTTTTCCACCCTAAAATCAATTTCTCTATTTCTCAAATATTCAGCACCTAAATACCATATTCCAAGAAATAAGACAATCGAAGCTATTGGAATAATGAATCTATTCAATAAAGACTTCTTTCCAATTTTTAATAAATTCATTTTTGATTTCAGAGGGTTTAACAAAGCTTTAGTTTGTTTTTTGTTCTTTGGTTTGATTTTTTGTTTCATATTTCTTTTCTAAGTCTTCATACTAAATAATCTAAGCCTCATTTCTTTAATAAGAGATATTATTAACTATAATAAAAGCTGTGATATTTAAAATGGGTTATATTTAAAATAGGACTAATTTTTATTCCCAATCTGGAAACTATTGATATAATCAATCGGATGCTTTGCATCGTATAACTTACCATCTATAAAATCATTCGTTGGTTGTTTATACCCATCAGAATCTGGTATATCAGAAACAGGTATGTATCCCTCATTGACTAAGGCGTTAGCGGCTTTTTTCCAAATATCTGGTCTGTATATTTCTTTTATCGTTTCATGATACCAAGACTCAGGTTTTGAATCTGGAATCTGTCCCCATCTTCTCATCTGAGTTAAAAACCAAATGCCATCAGAATAGAAAGGATAGGTAGCGTGATATTTATAGAACACATTGAAATCAGGTATTTGACGTTTATCTCCTTTTTCAAACTCAAAAGTACCCGTCATTGAATTTGCAAGTACAGATTGTGGCGCTCCTACATATTCAGATTTCGACAAGATTTTTACTGCCTCCTCTCTATGATTAGATTCATCCAACCATTTTCCAGCTCTAATAAGAGCCTTTGTTACAGCTATTGCAGTATTCGGATTCTCTTCTACGAACTTCTTGGTCATTACAAATACTTTTTCAGGATTATTTTTCCATATATGGTAATTCGTAATTACTGGAACTCCAATACCTTTAAAAACTGCTTGTTGATTCCATGGTTCACCAACACAGTATCCAGAAATAGTTCCTGACTCCATTGTCGCAGGCATTTGAGGTGGCGGAGTTACTGATAATAATACTTCTGCATCAATTTGTCCTTGTACATTATCACGTGTATACATTCCTGGGTGAATCCCAGAAGCCGCCAACCAGTATCTTATTTCATAATTATGAGTAGATACAGGAAATACCATTCCCATTTTAAAAGGTTTTCCATTTTTCTTGTATTCTTGAATCACAGGTTGTAATGCCTTTGACGATATGGGATGTTCAAGTTTACCATCTCTATCAATAGTAATATTCGGTTTCATTTTCGACCAAACATCATTAGATACTGTGATACCATTTCCGTTTAAATCCATTGAAAATGGTGTTACCAATTTGGCTTGCCTTCCAAAACCTGCCCCAGCCGCTATCGGCTGCCCAGCCAACATATGAGCTCCATCTAACTGACCATCAATTACTCTATCCAAGACATTTTTCCAATTGGATTGGGCTTCTATTGAAACAAACAATCCTTCGTCTTCAAAAAAACCTTTTTCTTTAGCTATGGCAAGAGGAGCCATATCTGTTAGTTTTATAAAACCAAATGTTAACTGAGGTTTTTCAATCTTTTCAGAGATTTGGCTTGCTTGTTCAACTGATGAAGGTAGTACCTCTGTTCGATTCTTTTCGTTGCATGCTAACATCAACAACAACCCAAACATTAACAGTATACTGTGGGGTTCCTTTAACTGTTTCATTTTTTTTGCTTTTAATTGATTTACTTCTTTAAATAGAAGGTATACAGGTTTTACCCAAGGAAATAGTTACCTTCGATTTAGTTCAAATTATCGACAAAAACATATTGAGTAGTATCAGCAGATATATTGTTGTAATCGTGAAAAGATTATTACAAATTTAGGGGCATTGTCATTCTTTTAAACGTTTCTATTATAACCTTAAAGGTTCAAACGTTCACTTTCTCAAATTTTCTCAATTGTTTTTTTTAGAAACTGATTAATTCAGTATTGGTTCTCGATATTTAAGTAGTTTACTTTTCTACTTAAATTAGTTTTTTCCGTGTAGTGTTTTAAGTTTGACAAATTAAGAAATGAGGTTTCTAGTAATTTAGCCTCAATGACTTTCTTCACTTGTCTTTTTCAATAGGATTTTACATAAGTCAATATAAAAAAAATTACGTAGAAATACGTATAAAATTAAAAATTTTGTATAAAAAGTTATTTAAACTAATAATTCAGTCATAAAACCACTAATAGCAAATATTTTTAAAAGAACCATTTATAACTAAACTAATACCAGTTATTAATCGATGAAAGCCATTGCTTAAACATTTAAATATCATTACGTATAAACACGTAAATTAAAGTACTTTAAGTGGTTACTTAAGGTAATTATTTATTAATTCTCCTAAGTATGTATTCTAATTCTTCTTCATTGATTAATGTTATTCTTATGCATGGTCATTCTCTTATTAGAGATTGCATAAAATCGGTATTAGAAAAAAAGAATAATATTCATGTAATTGATGAAACCAGCAATATTAGAAGTGTAATTAATATATTAAAATATAGGAAAGCTGATGTTTTAATACTTGGTTTTGATAGAATTGAACTTAGCACTATGGAATTAATTCATAACATTAAAAAAGAATATCCAAAAATTAAAACGCTTCTATTTACAAAAGATTTTTTCACAGGTGACCCACTCATTAATCTTAGAGAAAATATTGACGGATATCTTAACGAGCATTCTGGTATAGACAATCTCCTCGAAGCTATTGAGTCATTGTACTCGGGAGAGACTTATTTTACGGAAATTAATAAACCAAAAGATCCTCTAACAAATCTCACCTTGAGAGAAAAACAAGTGCTTAATCTTGTTTTAAAAGGAATGAGTAGTAAGGAAATTGGAGTTAAATTGTTTATAAGTACCCGAACAGCAGAAACTCATCGTTTTAATTTGATGAAAAAATTAGAAGTAAATAATCTTATTGCGCTATCAAATAAAATAACAGATTTAATACGTTAATAATTTGTTCGTGCTTCTTTTCCATATTTAATCATCTCATTTTAATCTCCAACAACACAAAAAACTCCACTAAGCATCAGTTTATCAATGAATTAAACACTTGAACTACGTAATTATACGTAATAAAACATTATCTTACTGGTATTTAAAACAATAGCTATGTTTGAAAATGAAATCAAGACAACTTGCTCCTATTGTGGAGTCGGGTGTGGAATACTAGTTAGTAAGACTGCTGATGGCAAAGTTCAAGTAAAAGGTGACCCCAATCATCCTGTCAATAAAGGAATGTTATGTTCCAAAGGAATGAACTTACATTATGTTGTTAACGATACCTCGGATAGGTTGCTTTATCCTCAGATGCGACCTAATAAACTCACTTCTTTAGAGAGGGTTTCTTGGGACAAAGCTTTGAGTTCTGCTTCCAATATTTTTAAAAACTTAATTGAAAAATATGGACCCGATAGCGTTGGGTTCTACGTTTCAGGTCAATGCTTAACAGAAGAGTATTATATTGTTAACAAACTTACCAAAGGCTTCTTGGGTACAAATAATATTGATACAAACTCTCGTCTTTGTATGAGTTCTGCTGTTATTGGGTACAAAAATACTTTTGGTGAAGATTCTGTGCCTATTTCGTATGACGACATTGAGCTTGCCGACTGTTTCCTTATTTCTGGTGCGAATCCAGCTTGGTGCCATCCTATATTATTCCGAAGAATTGAAAATCATAAAGAATCCAATACAGATGTTAAAGTTATTGTTGTGGATCCTCGTAAAACAGATACAGCCAGTTTCGCCGATTTACATTTACAAATTCTTCCAGGAACCGACATTATTCTGAATAACGCCATTGGTAAATGGCTTATCGATAATAATAAAATTAACATTGATTTTATTATTAATCATACCGAAAACTTCGAACTGTATAAGAAACAAGTGCAAGAAACTTCTTTAAGTTTAGCAGCGAAACTTTGTGGTATTTCCTTACAAGAAATTGAACAAGCTGCAAATATTATAGGAAACTCAAAAGCGTTTATTAGTATGTGGGCAATGGGACTTAATCAAAGTAGCATTGGAACATACAAAAACTATTCATTACTCAATTTATCTTTACTCACAGGTCAAATAGGTAAGCCTGGTTCTGGTCCATTTTCATTAACAGGTCAGCCCAATGCCATGGGAGGAAGAGAGGTTGGAGGTATGGCTAGTTTATTAGCCGTACATAAAGATCTTTCTAACGCTGAGCATCGAAATGAAGTTGCCAAATTTTGGGGTGTTCAAAAAATATCTGCAAACCAAGGATATACAGCTACCGAAATGTTCGATGCTCTAGAAAATGGAAAAATGAAAGCAATATGGATTATTTGCACCAATCCATCTGTTAGCATGCCTAATGCCAATAAGATTGAAAAAGCGCTAAAAAGAGCTGAATATGTAATCGTACAAGATATTTCTAATAAATCAGATACACTTCAATTTGCTGATTTGATTTTACCTGCAGCGGGATGGCTCGAAAAAGAAGGCACCATAACTAATTCCGAAAGAAGAATTTCCTACCTACCTAAAATTATTGATCCCCCAAAAGAAGCAAAGTCAGATGTTGAGATTCTTTGTGAATTTGCTAAAAGAATGGGATTTGATAGTTTTAACTATGATTCCACAAGTGCCATTTACGATGAGTACTGTTCAATGACAAAAGGAACCAATATCGACGTATCTCATCTAAATTACACAAGACTTCAAAAAGAAGGTACGTTCCAATGGCCAGTACTTTCACCAACCCATAAAGGAACTCCTAGACTATTTTCAGATAAAGAATTTTATACCTCTTCAAAACGCGCTATTTTTAATATTCCCTCATCAATCCATAACATTTCTCCAAAAACATCTACCGAATTCCCATTGATTTTAACTACGGGTAGAATTAGAGATCAATGGCACACAATGACCAAAACGGGTAAAGTAGCACGACTTACTACTCATTATCCAACCCCAGTTCTGGAAATACATAAATATGACGCGGAAATTCGGCAAATAAAAAGTGAAGATATTATCGTAATTAACAGTAAAAATGGTCAGGTTCGGGGAAGAGCTAAAGTAACTAATTCAATTAAACAAGGAGTTGTTTTTTTTCCCATGCATTGGGGTAAAGTTTTAAATAATAATTTGAACCGGGCAAACAACTTAAGTAACAGCTCCGTTGATCCGTTTTCCAAAGAGCCCGACTTCAAATACACACCTGTTTCTGTGAAGAAATATCATAAACCAAAAGAAGAAATAATAGTCGTTGGTGCAGGTGCAGCCGCATTCCGATTTATTCAAAATTATAGAGATAAAAACACCACGGATTCAATTACAGTTTTTTCTAAAGAACAGAATACATTTTACAATAGAGTATTATTACCCGAATACATTTCTGAAGAGTTAAACTGGGAACAATTGAAAAAGGTAAAGAAAGAAGAACTAGAAAAACTAAATATTGTACTTTATCAAAATACAACTATTGTTCATGTTGATAAAAGCAAACAATTTGTTAAGGATAAGCAAGGGAATGTTTTTTCTTATGACAAACTTATTTTAGCAACTGGTAGTCGACCTTTTATCCCATCAAATATTCTATCAAATACAAAAGGATTATTTAGCATAAGAAGTAAATCGGATGCTGATACCTTTAAAGCCTATCTAAATAATTATAAGTATCCAAATAGTCAAAAACACGTAACTATTGTTGGAGGAGGACTTTTGGGGCTCGAAATGGCAAGTATATTAAGAGAACAAAAGATTGGTGTTGATATTATTCAAAGATCAGACAGGTTAATGAAAAAGCAACTTGATAATACTTCAAGCAAAATATTAAGATTGCATGTAGAAAAAATGGGAATTAAAATATATTTCTCAAATGAAGTGAGCGAAATAAAGAATATCCAAAACCATGATTTAAAAATAAAACTAAAAAACAATGGCACCATACATACAAATGCTATTATTTACGCTATAGGAACTCAACCAAATGTTGAATTCGCTAAATCGGCAAATTTGAAAATAAACAAAGGTATTGTTGTGAATGAGTTCCTTCAATCGACTGATGCTAATATTTTTGCTATCGGTGAAATTGCAGAGTTTAAATCAAAGCTTTATGGAATTACATCTGCTGTCGAAGAACAAGCCTCAAAATTAGCGAATTTCATTTTAGGAGATATCAATAGTATTTATAAAAGTTCTGCAGATATGAACATTTTAAAGTTTAAAAATTTAAACCTGTGTAGTATCGGTACTATTCAAGTTCCAGAAGACGATGATAATTATGAAGAAATCATTTTTTCCGATATTAAAAGAGGCTACTATAAGAAATGTGTTGTGAAAAACGACATCCTAATTGGAGCTATTTTAATAGGAGATAAAAATGAATTTGCCGAGTTCAAAGCTTTGATTGAAAACAAAACGGAATTAGCTGATAAAAGAAACTCTCTTTTAAGTAGTAACACTACAGCAACTATAGTAAAGGGTAAACTTATTTGTTCTTGTGGTCAAGTTGGAGAAGGCAACCTAATAGAAGCCATTCAAAAAGGTGCTCAAAAACTTGATAAGCTTTGCAAGGAAACTGGAGCAGGCCTAGGTTGTGGAAGCTGTAAGCCAGAAATTAGAGAGTTATTAAAGCAACAAGTTCAACCAATATATTACTAATATTACTGAACTAACAAATGTTGTCCTATACTTATTTGATTGCTTCTTAAACCGTTTATTTCTTTTAATAGTTTCACAGATATATTATGTCTTCGAGCTATAGAATACAAAGTATCTCCTTTTTTAACTTCATAATAGTTACCTATGGTTTTTTGTCTTTTTTTAGATGGTCTTATTCGATCATACTTCATTAAATCATACTTATGAATAAGACTTATTAATTTTTGAGGATATCGCCTATCAGTAGCATATCCGGCTCTTTTCAAGCCATACGCCCAACCTTTGTAATCGGTATGCCTAAGTCTAAATAAACTTGCATATCGCTTTCTAGTAAGTAAAAATTGGGAATGATCTTCGTAAGACGACTCTGGATATTTATACTTTCTAAAACACTCTCCTTTTTCATCATCATCATGAGTTACACTTTTTCCCTTCCATCCTCTATGACATTTGATTCCAAAATGATTGTTCGATCTAACGGCCAAAGGGCTTCTTCCGCTTCCAGATTCTAAAATACCTTGCGCCAAGGTTATACTTGCAGGTATATTATGCTCATGCATTTTTTTAACTGCAATTGGAGCGAACTTTAAAATATACTCATTGGTATTCTTAGGGGTTGTTATTGAAGTTTTTTTAATTTGTTCCAATTGAGGTATCTCAGGCATTTCTTCCTTTTCCTCCAGTACTACCTTTCTATTAGAAGTAACTACTTTCTTTTTTGATCCACAACTTGATAATAATAGGGATGCTAAAATAATTGCTACGCTTAATTTAAACTTCATCTTATATACTCTTTACCTTTTCAGGTTATTATCTTTCTGGCATTTTAATTCAATGCCTTTATTGCTGAATTAAATTTATACCTTTTCTTTTCAATTTTTGATTGACTCCTTCAATTCCTTGCAAACCTCCAGTATGAATAACTAGTATTTTAGATCCTCTTGGAAATTTATCTTTTGAAATCATATCCATAATACCATAAAGCATTTTACCAGTATAAATGGGGTCTAAAGGTACTGTTGTGTTTTCTTTAAACTTATTTATAAAATAAATTAGTTTTTCATCAAACTTTCCATAACCACCAAAATGGTACTCGGTTTCTAAATACCAATTATCATTCCGATTTGAAAACTTTTCAATTTCGCCTTCTAAGAAATTTCCTTTTAACGCAGGAAAACCAATTACTTTTTGAGAACCATTTACTGAATTTATTAAACCAGCAATAGTTCCTCCAGTACCAACAGCCGAGCAAATATAATTGAATTTTTCATCACCCTTTGTTAAAATCTCTTCACAGCCTTTTACAGCAAGTTCATTAGAACCTCCTTCTGGCACCAAATAAAAATCACCAAGCTCTTGTTTAAGTTCGTTTAAAAAAGAAGTGCTTGTTTTATTTCTGTAATCTTCTCGTGAAACAAACTTAAATTGCATTCCTTGTTCATGAGCAAACTTCAAGGTTTTATTACTCTTTAAAACGCCGTCTATGTCTTTTGCCAGCTCATCGCCTCTAATAACACCTATTGTTTTGAATCCTTTTATTTTTCCAGCTGCGGCTGTTGCTGCTATGTGATTTGAATAAGCCCCGCCAAAAGTTAAAACAACTTCTGTCTTTTGCTGCTTGGCTTCAACTAGGTTATACTTAAGTTTTCTGTATTTATTTCCTGAAATGTACGGATGAATCAAATCTTCGCGCTTGATAAAAAGTTCTACGTCTTTATCGTCTAGAATTGGTAAGATTATTTGTTGGTTAACTATATTCTCCGAAGCTTCAAACATGCCTGTTAATTAAAAGTGCTCACCTTTTCCTCTACTTCTTCCCACTCCAACATTAGGTCTTCGAGTTTTGTTTTTTTTGCCTTGTATTTTTCAAAGAAATCAGGTCTTGAAGAAACCTCTTCATAGTTTTGAGCCAATTCAAGATCGATCTTCTCAATATCCTCTTCTAAGTCTTGAATTAAATTCTCTATTTTATTTAATCTATTCTTTAGTTTCTTCAACTCCTTTTCTTGTTCTTTAGAAAGCTTATAAGCAATCTTTTTAGAGGAACTCTTCTCCTCTTTAATCACCGTTTGCTTTTCAGCTTCTCTCAAATTTTCAAGTTGGTGCTGTTCTAAGAAATAATCGATATCACCCAAATATTCTTTTATCTCTCTATCCTTAAACCCATATACCGTACTTGTTAAACCTTGTAAAAAATCTCTATCGTGTGATACTATAATCAAAGTTCCATCGAAGTTTTTCAATGCTTTCTTCAAAACATTTTTTGATGCTATATCCAAGTGGTTTGTGGGCTCATCCATAATCAATACATTGAATGGTGATAATAACAACTTACATAATGCCAATCGATTTCTTTCACCTCCAGATAGTACCTTCGCTTTTTTATCTACTGATTCACCACTGAATAGAAAGGCGCCTAACATATCTCTAACCTTAATTCTGTTGGTATCGTTTGCCGCATCCTCCATGATTTCCAATACCGTCTTTTCCTGAGGTAAATATTCAGATTGATTCTGAGCAAAATACCCTACTTCAACATTATGCCCCAACTTCATGTGACCATCAAAAGGAATCTCCCCTACCATCATTTTGGCTAAAGTAGATTTACCTTGTCCGTTTTGTCCAACAAATGCTATCTTACTGTTTCGCTCAATTAGTAAATCAACATTCTCTAAAACTTTTTTCTCTCCATAGTTTTTACATAAGTTCTCAGCTTCAACTACAATTTTACCAGGCTCCTTCGATATTTCAAATCTAACATTCATAACCGCATTATCATCTTGATCAACCTCAATCCTTTCAACTTTATCAAGTTTTTTTATCAATGATTGAGCCATTGATGCCTTATTCGCCTTTGCTCTGAACTTTTCAATTAACTTCTGTGTATGTTCAATCTCTTTTTCTTGATTCTTTTGAGCTTGTAGTTGCTTTTCTTTTATCTCAGCTCTAAGTTTTAAAAATTCGGAATAGGGCTTTTTATAGTCATAAATTTGCCCAAGAGAAATTTCAATAGTTCTATTGGTTACATTATCTAAAAACATTTTATCATGTGATACCAAAACAATTGCTCCTTGATATGATTTTAAAAAGTTTTCCAACCATATTATCGATTCAATATCAAGGTGGTTTGTAGGCTCATCCAGTAATAAAATATCGTTGTTTTGTAATAGTAGTTTTGCAAGCTCAATACGCATTCTCCATCCTCCAGAAAAAGTATCTGTTAACTTGTCAAAATCTTCTCTTTTAAAACCCAAACCTTGAAGAATTTTTTCAGTATCTCCTTGATAATTATATCCACCAATTAATTCATATCGCTCATTCTTTTCGTTTAAATCTATTATTAACTGATTATAACCATCACTTTCATAGTCAGTTCTTTCTGCCAATTGATTGTTAATAGACTCAATTTCTTTCTCGATTTCTTTAATTTCGGTGAATGCTTGGTAAGCCTCTTCTAAAATTGTTCTTCCATGAACAAAGTCAATATCTTGTCGTAAAAAACCAATACGGACTTCTTTATCAAATGCAATCGTTCCTCCACTACTTTCAATGTCTTTCGATAGTACTTTTAACAAAGTTGATTTTCCTGCTCCATTTTTTCCTATTAAACCAACTCTATCACCTTTATTTAATTTAAAAGTAATTCCAGAAAAAAGATCGGTCCCCATAAATGAAACCGTTAAATTATGTACGTTTAGCATTTTTATAAACTAATTAATGTAATTTTGTAACTATAGTTACAGGTGGTTTGATTACAAATATTGAAATTTGCACAAACTTACAAAAACGAAACAGTTTATTTAACTTCAAAGTCTTATTATATGTTCGGAAAAGGAAGTAAATTATATAGTATTTTCAGAAATAAATGTCCTCAATGTCATGAAGGTGATTTTTTTAAATATAAAATTTCTTTCAACCCAAAAAAGGTTACAACTCTTCATGATAACTGCCCTAATTGTGATTTGAAATATATGATGGAACCATCTTTTTATTTCGGAGCAATGTATGTAAATTATGCAATTGCTGTAGCTCTATTTGTAGCTGTTTTCATTATTGCTAAAGTATTTATTGGTCTTTCTATTTTACAAAGCTTTATTGCCATTATTATAATATCTCTTATCCTTACTCCTGTAAGTTTAAGGCTTTCTAGAATAATTTGGATTAACATTTTCGTTTCTTATAAGAAGAGAAAAGAATTAAAGTCGTTAAATAAAAAGCCTGCTTAATTAAACCTTGTTATCGCTATTTCTTCTTCAAGAGGGGTTTTATTTTCTAGGTAATTAAATAAGCTATTTGCTATTGTTGGGGCAATCATAACTCCACGTGTTCCAAGTCCATTCAAAACTGCCAGATTGCTATATTTTGGATGCGTTCCGACAAGTGGGCGTCTATCTTTAACTGTTGGTCTAATTCCAGCTGAATGGTCTACAATTTCATATGGAACAGAAATTACTTTATTCAGTTTATCTACTAATTCTTGTTTTCCATCTTCGGTTAGCAAAGAAGTTTTATCTGTCCAATTGAAAGTAGCTCCAACCTTGTAATGGTGATCTCCCAACGGCATTACAAACACAGATGATTTAAGAACAAAATCTATACTTAATTCAGGTGCATAAATATTCAAAATCTCACCTTTTGTACCGTTTAAAGGAAGATAGTTAAAAAATGGATTTTTTTTGAGGCCATAACCTTCACAGAAAACAACTTTTTCAGCAATGACATTATTATAACTAATGGTCGTACCAACCTTCAAGTTCTCATAAACAAATTCCTCTTCAACAAGCCTGTCTTCATTTCTTAAATAGTTCTTATAACTATTTATTAAAACTTCCGTCTTAAGTCTTCCAGTACCCTGTAAAGTACCAAATCCATGATTGCATATAATTCCAGCAATTTCTGTTTTTTCAATCTGAGACTGCATATAAATCGACATATTTGGTTTATCAAGAGCCATAAACCAATTGTTTTGATCTTGAATGGAGTTGAAAGCCTTTTTCGTCTTGAATTTTACATCAAAATGTGTTTTTAATTTTGATTGAAGTTTTTCATATTTAGGCATGGCATATTGCAATTGTTCGTGCCCATTCCAAGCTGGTGTAAATCTTTTTAGTATAACTGGATTATACATCCCTCCAGCTACCAAAGACGAAGTTTGAGAGTTATTCTCAAAAACCACAAACGTTTTACCATTTTCTAATAGTTTTTCCGCAAAAGCAATTCCTGCTAAACCAAGACCAACAATAATATAATCAACATTCATATGCCAAAAGTACGAACATTACTCGTAAATAAATTTATTCAGTACTTTAAACTTAATCTATTTTTCATACTTTGGTCTACAAATAATTGTATCAAAATTGCCATGTATCAATCTCCTATTGATTTACTAGAAATTTCTTTAGATGAACTAGAAAGTATTGACCATAAAATTCTTGTTCGATTGGAAAAGCGCCTCCGCTTACTTCAAATTCAGAATGAGAACTCTTCCTTTAACAGGGATTTACAGTTTCAACTGCTTCAACAATTAAAAGATCCTCAGAAAAGAGCTTGTATTCTTTTTATTGAAAATCATCCTAATTTTAAGCAATTTTTAAAAACTGGTAAATGTACTGCTCCTAGATGTTTTAATTTTAAAAACTACCAAAATGAAATTCCAGATGGACTTGCTAATTTTTTAGCTCCCTATCTTGAAGATTATTTTATCCCGGTTTTTAAATCTTCATTTCAAAACAAAAATTACGACATTATTAATCAAGCTTTAAATAATGATTATATTTTTACGCGAGAATTTCTTCATACTCTTTACAGTTATGTTCTGCAACAATTAACAATCTTGGTTAAGGTAATTGAACAAGCGAAACCAAGAACTTTATATAAAAAATGCCCTCAAATTACTTACAACGGATTTATAAACTTATTAAACCAAATACCTATTGGTCTAGTTAAATCTGGAAAAATTGATTATGTTAATGCACTCTTAAAATATTATAGAAGAACTCGACAACATAACGCTGAGTATTTAAAAATAAAATATGCATACAGAAATCTTTTTAAATTAGAATTTGATAATCCTGATGTTACAGAAAAGGTTAAGGAAATATCAGAAATAGGCTATGAGGAATCCTCTTACGAAGAATCTCACTTAGATTATTTTTCTGGTAAAAATTTAATTTCTGCCATTGCCTTTATTGTTGCAATTGTTATGTTCATTGCTAAGGCTTCTAATTCAAATACTCGTTCAACTTCAAATAGAACAAATACTTATAATAATAGTTATAATTCTAACATAAATACTATTCATGAGAACTTTCAGACTACCTATTTAAAAAAACTTTTTGGAAGAAGTTATATTCTTAATGAAGTCTATTATGACAGTACCGCTTATAATTTAAAAACGGGTAGTAATCCTTTCAATCTTGTGCAAAAAAGCTCTAAAGCCGATAGACCACTAATAACAATAAAAAACACAAGTGAAAAAGATGCTTTCTTATTTTACTTAAACAAAAAAGATAGTTTTTTTTATGGCGCCTTTATTCGTTCTAAAGATAGTTTACAATGCTCACATGCTATAGAAAACGAATATATTTTTTATAGAGGTCTCGAATTCTCCTTGCTTTCTTATGAAAATTCAGGTGAATATACTTTTAAGAAAATGGATTTAACCGATATTCAATTATTATCTAAAAAGTTTGTTCTTTTTGCTTCTAATGATTCTACACTTGTTACAATTAATAACAAAGGGGTCGCTTTTAAAAATATATTGGTCGATACTTTGAAAAACGAGCTTCTTACCAAAGAAAGAGTACCGGAAGATCTAAGCATTATTAATGCTACTAAGCATGACTTTTTTCGAAAACTTTATAAAAATTCTAAACTCTCCTCAAAAAACTCCAAAGAAATAAAACTTAAGAATGGGGCTAACCCCTATCCTAAATTTTTCAGGAATAGAAAACATAAAGCTATTGAAGGTTCTCCTATCATAATTAAAAATAAGAATAAAAAGCCCCTAATTGTATTTAACAGGAATTTACGAGAGCAAAGAGACTTTGCTGCTTATGTGAAGCCTAATAAGGCTATTAGAATAAAGATTTCTCCTAAAAATGACACTTTATTTTTTTACATAGCGGAAAAATTATGGAAAAATAAAAAAGGGGATACCATTATACAGTTAAATAGTAATACCAGAAAACTTTCAAAAAAACCATTTGTAATGAGTTCCACTTTCTTTAATGGCATCCGATTCTACACTGATAATGAAACCATTAAAATTAGCATGTAGAGTTAACTTAAAAAAACAAATACTTATTAATAACAAAGAAAATTCATGAGTTATTAGTAAGTATTTACGGCTTTACCCTCTTTATTTATTTAGATCCTGGTTTATTGAATTCCGGTTTGATCATCTATTCCTAAATCTTTAGATGTATCATTGTCTTTTGGTAATAAAGAGTTTAGTTGATAGACTATTGATTTTAGCACTCTATAGTCTTTATCTTCTAGGGCTTTATCTCCATGCAAAAACATGCGCTCTGCTTTTATTTTATCAATGAAAACATCAGCATTCATCTTAAAATGAAGATATACATCTATAAAGTTTTTTTCATCAGAATTAAACATAGTGTTATCTAAGGAGTTTAACTCTTTAATTTTAGCCTTAATTAGGTATTTATTTCCAGAATTCAGTATAGCAACTTCGTCTTTTATAATGTGTTCGTACCTAGACATAAACTGTTGATTCCCTTCTTCATTTAATTTAGCTTCCAAATAACTTTTTACCAATCTATACTCTGTTATGTCTTCATTTAACACTCTGTTTCGAGTTAACAAATCATACTCATTCATTAACTCTCTTTTCTGATTATCAATACTATATTTAGTGTCACTAATGTCTTCTTCTGGACTTAAATTTAGAGCTATTTGCAATTCTATTAATTGGTCTTTAATCTTCTTTAATTTTGCTAAAAAATCATAATCATCTCCATTAGTTTCTAATTCTCTTTCTAGTTTACGAACTCCTTTATCAAGTTCTCTTTCTAGTTTGTCTTTACTCAGATAACGTTCTGATGGTGTGAACTTATTTATAAAATCTTGCTCTATTGAATTTAAAAACACATCAACTTCCAAATCTCTAGATTCTGAAAGTTTGATCTCCAACTCTATATCTGTTCCTTTTATTAAATCACTTTCCAATAGGTTTCCTGGAATTTCAATATATCCTATTGTAAGCCCTGAACTAGGTAATCCTGCATTATTTCCCTCAACAATATTAATTCTTAAACTATCTTCACTACCTTTTAAAATAGTCTTAGAAATGGTTTTATAGATCATTTTTCTAAGCGGTAGTATACTATTTTTCTTAAAAACAAGCTCCAATCTTGTTTCCTTATACTCCATATCATCTATCTCCAAACAAATATCAATTGGAAGTACCTGCCCTTTTACTTGGTACTTTCCATGATTTATTGCTAATGTTTGATTAGTATAAATGACCTTATTCTTTTCGTCATATATGTCTAATTGAAATGTATTCAACTCATTTTCCAACAAATCAACATAGATATAAGCCTCTTTGGTAAATTGAACCATTCCTGAATCGAATCCTCCATCTTTTCTAATAATTCTGTAAGTTCCCCTGAATTCCACATCAGCTTTTATATGGATAAGCTCTTCATCATCTCTTGAGTTTCTTTCGTAAAGAATTGTAAAGTCAACATCTTCATAATCGCTAGGCTTTCCTTGTGAGATATCTTCATTAATCTTTTTGAATTTTGACCCTGCAAAATATGCCGCCCCCTTACCTACAGCCTCTGTAGGATCGACTTCTGAAGATAATGGTATCTTAACCTCTTCTAATAACTTCTTTTTCACATACGGAATTAAAGTTGTGCCGCCTACCATTAGCATTCTTTCTACCTGCTCTGGTTTGATATTATTTCTGGTTAGTAAGTCTAAAATAAACTCAATAGTTCGTTGAATTAATGGGTTAATTAGGTCATTAAATTGAATTCTGCTTATTTCAATGGTTTCATAAAAATCTTCTTCTTCTATCTCTACTTCAATTTCTACCGTCTCAAAAACACTCAATTCTTTCTTCGCTTCTTCTGCCTTAAATAAAAGTTCATAATACAATCTTTTATATTTACTATCTTTTTTACGGCATTCTTCCCATAAATTTTCAATAGCAAACTCTTTCTGTATTACTGGAATTATAAGACGTTCTACTATGAGATTATCAATATCCAAACCTCCTAAATAATTATCTCCTGAGTTATCTACAACATCAATTTCTCTGTTATCTATTTTAAGCAAAGCCACGTCAAAAGTTCCTCCACCAAAATCATACACTAACCAATACTTTTCTTCTTCAATATCCAAATTATTTTTATTCGCAAAAGCTAAGCTAGCTGCAATTGGTTCTTGCAACAAATATACCTGCTGAAATCCTGCCTGTTGGCCTGCTAATTTGGTAGCATTTGATTGTATTGTATCGAAAGAAGAAGGAATGGTAATAACAACTTCATTTATGGTAGTACCAGTATGTACAAAATTTTGGAGCTCCTTTAATACTTCAGATGATAGTTCTATAGGTCCTAATTCTTTTTCAATATTAGGAACCCAATATCTATCTGATGTTCCCATTTTTCTCTTAAAACAAGTGAAAACATTTAAAGGGTCACGTTCATATAAATCTCTTGCTTTATCTCCTACAAATATCTTATTCTTTCTATAAGCCACCGCAGATGCTAACGTAGATTTCAGACCTAACGGGTTTTTATATACTTCTAGAGTACCATCAATATAGGAAGCTATCATACTATTTGTAGTCCCTAAATCTATACCAAAATTAACTGTATTCATTTTTAATGATTAAGTTACAATTACAATACCTTTTTGAACAATAAACACACCGTCTTCTTCCCTTTTATATATAATCGGTTTTAATACTTTAGTAATTTTCATCTCACTATGTATATCATTTTCTAAAGACGCATTTACATCAGTTCTTTCTTCCGTATATCGTTCTCCCAACGGATTTTTCAAGTAGTATCCTAACTCGTCAAGTTCATGGTATATACGTCTAATATTTCTCTTAAAATTGTTGAAATTTTCACGTTCGGATTTTTGCTCTATTTCAAACACTTGATTTAGTATTTCTATCATAACATTTTTTAGAAGCTTGTTCAAATATACAAAAAGTAAAAAAGAGTGTTTGCATAGTACAAACACTCTTTTTTTGAAATTATTAAATGTGAATTTTCTAGTAATTCCACATGTCCATTTCTCTGTCTCTGATTCCTTCTTTTATTCTATTAGCTTCTAATAGTTGGAATAAAGAATTACCTCGAACATAGTCTTTAATTGATCTGTCTCCATAAAGGTTTTCTTCTTTCTGAATGATAGCATCAAATCTACGTGCATTTAAAAGGTTGTCATAAGAAATTGGTCGTGCCGAATTTAATGCATTAAATACTTTTGATTTATGCAAACTTTCTCTTGCATCTGGGTAGAATACCCAAAATAAAGCATAAATACTATCTCCATCATCAATTTCTTCTCTTCCTAATACTTGTACATCTGGTCCCATTGGTGCAAGACCAAGTAAACGATACTTCAATTCACCTTGTCTTTTATCAAAATACCAAATTCCTTTCAGCATGTAACCTTTTACCTGCTCAGATTTAATTTCATAGGTATCTGTATTACCATATCCATCATCTCTATTATCAAGAGTTTTTTCTTTGATTTCATCCATTCCAATTTTAGTCGTGAAATAAGAATCATCATAGATTTCCTTTATTTCTCCATCTCTAATTCCTTTTAGCAAAGAATCATATAATGAACGCCTATTATTACCAGTATTTGTGGTATCAATTGGGTAGTAATAAGGTAAATTAATTTTCTGATTTAAATCAACGTATTCCCACACTACCTTCGACCACAAGACATCTCTATCACTTATATTTCCATATGGTAATGGTTTATCATCTTCAGAAGCTATCTGCGCCTCTGACTTAAATCCAATTTCGCTTACCTTTTTAGCATTTAAAAGGTTTGCTTGGGCACTTGCGTAACTTGTTGATACAAGTGTTAATGCAACCAAATAAAAACGCTTCCAATTCATACTCATCTATTTTTCTTATTAATTTGTAATCTCAATATTTACAGGTAATACCTTCTTAAGCTTATAGTTAGATCCTGAAACTGTTGCTTTAATATCAAAAATAGATATTAAATCGTTTCTTCTTGCCTTAGCTAATGCTTTCTTAGCTCTAGCATTTAAACGTGTTCCTGACACAGGTATTGTGATTTGACCAGGTATTTTAATTTTAAAACTAGTTACGTTTAGTTTTAAATCAAATAAGAAGTCTGGTAATCCAGCTCCAACAACAACTTTAGCTACACTTGATTTCGGCATTCTAACTGTACCAAATTGGTTTCTTACCATACCATTCGCTGGTGGAATATCTTTAATTCTAAATTTCTTTGAAGAACTCACAGGTTTTCCATCAGGTAACTTACCGCTTACTCTAATTGTAACTTCATTTCCAGCCTTAGGACGCATCGCATAACTGTTTCCTTTAACTCTATTTAATCCAGGAGCACTTGCAGTAACTTTGTTACCTGGTATTCCAGGAATAGATATTGTTAATGGGTTTGTTAAACCACGATATACAACGTTCATCTTATCTGCAGAAATTACTGCATCATTAGGTCTAGGAATAACAGCATAAGAACTTTCGAATGGTACAGGAACTTCTTCACCGTTTTCAGTAAAGAATATTGTACCTTTAATTTTCTTATCTCCAACAGCTCCTGCAGGCATATCTACAACAACGTGCCCATCTTTGAAGTTTTTATAATCTTTATTACCATTAAATTCAACACGTGTTGGTTTTAATGTAGGGTCATATCTACCTAAAACAACCGATCCAGTAACTTTTTCACCAGGGTAGAATGCGTTCTTATCTAAAGCTACAATACCATTGTAGTTACTCATAGATACCTCTGACTCTAATTGCCCTCCTACTAAAGCTGAATATATTTCTGTTTCAGTAGTTCTGATATCACTTTGGATTTGGCTAACGTTAGCGATCGATGTAATTAAAGGCATTCCTTCATATCTACCTTTCAACCAAGGAATATCTTGACCTTCTGCAGATTTATCTGGATTTGTATTAAAACGTTTATCAACATTCTTTAGGATTTCCGCTGATGCTTTTTCTCCTAAAATGCCTTTTAATTTTGTGTTATAGTTGTTTATTTCAGCTACAAATTTATTCCCTTCTTCTGTGAATTTTTCACCTGAAAATAATAATTCATCTACTTTATCCGGGCTCTTTTGAGACTCATAATTTGTCTTATCCTCATCAGCAATGTCTTCCGACATTTTATCTTTTAAAGATGATAAGTAGTCGAAGAAACCATTAGATAATTCGCTAATTTGTTGAGCCTTCTTATTTAATTCTCCGAATTTCTCAGGTTGTTCACTCGCTTTAGTAGCTAAACCTTGAAGTGAATTCGCATTATTTGTTGCCGCAACCGTATTCGAATCCTCAATCTTTTCTTTCATGAATCCAAAAGATGATAATACCTTCTTATCCATCTGCATAGCAAGCATTGCTAAGAAAACCAGATACATAAGGTTAATCATCTTCTGCCTTGGTGATAATTTTCCTCCTGCCATAATTTTAAAATGATTTTAAGTTAATAACTAGATATAATAATACCTAATTATTTATTAGACATTGCAGATAACATTCCACCATAAACTCCATTTAATGAAGATAAGTTTGTAGCTAATGAATCCATTTGCTCTTGTAAACGTTGCGTGTTTTCAACCATTGCTGAGTTAATTTCAGCCTGTCTTGAAGCATTATCTACTTGAGTAGAGTACAAGCTATTTAATGACTCCATTTTAGCTGCAGCCATAGCCATTTGCTCATTGTACTGATTCGTAGAAGAAACAGTTTCTGATGTTGCAGTTAAACCTTCAGCAGCACCTTGGAAATTTTTAATACTATCTCCTAAGCTTGAGATTAAATCAGCATCTAATTTAGCCTCTTTTAAGATGTTATCTAATTTTTGAGATAACAAACTTTGAGCTTCATCAGGAGTAGCTTCATTTTTCTTTCCTAAAGATGATCCACCAGCTAATTCAGGATAAACTTTTGTCCAGTCTAAATCTTCTTCTACTGGTTCAAAAGCAGAAAGGGCGAATACTAAAGCCTCAACAGCCATACCAATTGTTAACATTAAACCTCCAGTTAAGAAACCAAATTTAAAGTGCATAATTTTAAATAAAGCTCCAACAATTACGATAGCCGCACCTAAACCGTAGGCCATGTTAAATAATTTCTTAGTTGATTTTGATTGTGCCATAATTTTTAATTTTTAAGGGAAATTAATTAATATTTAAGTTTAATTTGGGTACTATTTTGGTTATTGGCTTTTGTTTGTTCCAAGATAATCTTGAACAGTTCTAAATCCAATATAACTTCTAGCGGTATCGGCATACTCCCAATCTCTCGAACTCACCTCTAAGAAATAAGCTACATCTTTCCATGATCCACCACGAATAATTTTTCTTCTATTTTCTCTATTTTCAACATTAGGGTTCATTGTTGATCCCATATAGTATGACATTTGATTGTAAGCGGTATTTGTCCACTCTGCAACATTTCCTGCCATATTATATAAACCATATTCATTAGCATTGTAAGATACAGCTTCAACAGTATATAAAGCTCCATCAGCGGCATAATCTCCTCTCACTGGTTTGAAGTTTGCTAAGAAACATCCTCTATCACTTGTTGTACTTGGTCCACCCCATGGGTATTTTGCATAATTCAATCCTCCACGAGCGGCATACTCCCATTCAGCCTCTGTTGGAAGTCTAAATGCTGGAACTAGCCCTAATTTTTTCTTTGAACGTTGGTAATTGTTTTTCTCTTTAGTTCTCCAATGACAAAAAGCTTTTGCTTGACGCCAACTAACACCAACTACAGGATAGTTTTCATAAGCCTTATGTGCAAAATATTCTTGGTGCATTGGATCATTATAAGAGTAATTAAAATCTTTAATCCAAACTGTGGTATCAGGATAAACATTAATTACCTCATCTTTCATGAATTCTTTTCTGTTCTTTCCAGACCTTGCTGCTTGTTCATTATCAAACCAGAAATAACGGTAGTTTAATAACTTAGTATTAAAAGTTCTAATACCATTTAAGGCCTCTTCTTTTTTAATATATAAAGAATCCATTACCTCTACATAATCGGTATCAGGAAATTCTTGGTTTTCCCAAATAATTTCTTCTTCCCAATTTAATGGTTTCAATGAATCCAGTCCTTCACCTAATTCATAATAATTCTCACGCATGTATTTGTCATACGGAGTTTCATTCACTGTGTCTTTTGATGCAAACGCATATAACTGAATTCCTTCTGGTTTGTCATCTCCTTCACCTGAAGAAGCAAACTCAGCCTGCATAGCTAATTTAGTACGAGTAATTGAATCTCTTACCCAATGTACAAACTGCTTATATTCACTATTTGTAATTTCAGATTCATCCATATAAAACGGTTGAACTGTTACGGTCTTTGTTGGAGCATTCATCGTTCCTAATGGATCTTCATCTTGTTTACCCATAGTAAAAGAACCTCCAGGTATTTTTGCCATTCCATATGGCTTTTCAGCAAACCATTTTCTCTTCGATTTCACACCAACCAACTCTCCTCTATCGCCACTGGAACCACAGGCGTAAACGATAGATACTAATAATGCACATACTGCTAATTTCTTCATACTTTATTCTTTTCTTATAAAAAGAGGCGTAAACCTATTATTTTTTTTATTAAAAAACAATTTCGAGATATAAAAAATACTCAAGACAACCTTAACTGTCTTTTATGCAAGCTTTTGCAAAGCTTTAAACCATCTTTTGGGTATTTTTAATTTGAGAGCTTCTTCATAATCTCGATAGCTACATGGTATTAACGCATGTCTTTTATGTTTATTATTCGATATTAAATTTATTTCCATCCACCAACGACCACTTCTATCACTTTTGTAAAAATTTAGTGGATCATCGTCATCTAAAATCACTGTATATTTTTCATAACTCTCCTTTGAAACGAAAGGATAATCGTTAGCTCTTTTGTTAACTCCTTCTATGAAATACCAAATGATTTGGGCTATTAATTTTGCTGTTTGATTATTAACATCAATAGCGCCATTGTATTCATAAACTCCGAAAGAAGTTACTTTATCACTTATTCCTGCATATCGTGCTATTGCACAAGCATCTTCCCCATAAAAACCATTGGGAGAGGCATTAGTGTTACCAGGAGCATCGCTTTGTCGAACACTTCCAATATCAAAGCTGACTATATCTGCATCTCTCAAAATTGGTTCCACCAAAGTTATATCCTTAACTTCACCAAGTCTATAGGCATCAAAATATAGTTTATCAACTAATTGGATTTCTTCTTGAGAATTAAAAAACGTTTGATAACCTATATTGCTATAATTAAATAGGTTATTAGGCTCTTCCATAATTATTTTGCTAAGAAAAGACCTTGACATAAGTTCTTCATCAGACGTTCCGATATCAAATCGGCTGTCTATGGCAACTAAATTTACAGTTTGCTCAAGTTCATCATATGCCCTATAATTCGCATACGTTAAATCTTGAGTTCCACCAATAATTATAGGAATAATTCCCTGTTTGATTAAAAATGATACAGTTTTAGAAACTGCAAAGTAAGTATCTTGTATTGTATTACCTTCATCAATATTCCCCAAATCGGCAATTGAAACATGCCAATCTCCGGAAAATAATTGATACAATTCTTTTCTAACATAATACAAGCCTTCATGAGAATTGTATTGCTCAGCTCCCCTACTCTCAGCAATACCCATGATGGCAATTTTCACTCCAGATAAATCTGGAAAGCCTTCTTCAGTATGCAATTGCACCAATTTACCAAGCACCATAGCTGGGCATGACATAATATTGGTAACTACCGAATTTTCTAATGGTGAAAAGAATTCGACATTCATTTATTTAAGGGGATTAAAAGTATCGCAATATACTAAAAAAACTATTTCAACCTAGAATTGTTTATTTCTTTTTTTTGGTTGCTTTCTTTTTAGGTGTTTTAGCCTCAATCATTTTAACAGCCTCTTCCTGAGTAAGTTTCTCTATCTCTGTTGTTTTAGGAAGTTCTACCTTTATTTTTCCTTTGATAACATTAAAACGTCCCCATCTGGCTTTTTCTACTCTAATACCAACTTCTTCAAAATTATGAATAAGTTTTTCTCTTTCTTTACGTTTTTTGTCCTCAATTAATTCTTCTAAATCCGCTTGAGACAAATTATCAAAGTCATATTTCTTATTTACATTGATAAAAATTGAATTCCATTTAATAAATGGACCAAAACGACCAACTCCTTTCTGTATTGGCATTCCTTCATAGGTTCCAATAGGCGCATCAGCTTTTCGTTTTTCTTCAATTAACTCAATAGCTCTATCCATATCAACAGACATTGGATTTTCTCCTTTCTCAAGAGAAACATATTTTCCATCAAACTTTATATAAGGGCCAAAACGTCCATTTGCTACAACAACTTCCTTTTCTTCATAATTACCTAATGATTTAGGTAGTTTAAAAAGATCCATTGCTTCTTCGTAAGTAATAGAACTCATGGTTTGATCTCCCTGTAAACTAGCAAACTTAGGTTTTTCTTCATCTGTTGCTTCACCAATCTGAACCATTGCTCCAAATCTTCCTAAACGCACATATACGTTCTTACCACTTTCTGGATCAACTCCTAACAGACGTTGCCCACTTGCTCTGTCTGCATTTGCTGCCACATCTTCTACATGTAAATGGAAACTTTTGTAGAAGTCTTTGATCATAGCTGTCCAGTCTTCTTTACCTGATGCTATTTCATCAAACTCATCTTCCACTTTTGCTGTAAAACCATAATCTAATACAGATTCGAAATTCTCAACTAGGAAGTCATTTACAATATTACCTATATCGGTTGGAACCAGCTTACCTTTATCTGAACCCACTTTTTCAGTTAGTTCTTTTTCAGTTATACTTTCATTGCTCAACTTTAACTGAGCATATTTCCTATCCTTACCATCTACCGTTCCTTTCTCAATATATTGTCTTCTTTGAATCGTAGAAATTGTTGGTGCATATGTTGAAGGACGTCCAATTCCTAACTCTTCTAATCTTTTAACGAGCGCAGCTTCCGTATATCTTGCAGGTGGTCTGGTATATCTCTCAGTTGCCAAAATAACCTCATTGGTAAGCTCTTCACCAATTACCATTTTAGGCAACATTCCTTCTTGCTCCTCATCTTCATTATCAGTACCTTCTAAATAGACCTTTAAGAAACCTTCAAACTTAATTACCTCTCCATTAGCTAGGAAGGTCTTATCATTTTTATTATTATCAATTTTAACTGAAGTTCTTTCTAATTGAGCATCGCTCATCTGAGAAGCTAATGTCCTCTTCCAGATCAAACTATATAGCCTATCTTGATCATAATCAACAGAAACATCATGACATGACATATCCGTTGGGCGAATTGCTTCGTGAGCCTCCTGCGCTCCCTTAGATTTCGTTGAATAATTTCTTGGTTTACTAAATTCAGCTCCATAATAACTAGTTATTTCACTTTGAGCTGCCTTTTTTGCATCATCAGATAGATTTACACTATCTGTTCTCATATAGGTTATCAATCCGGCTTCATACAACCTTTGAGCCATCATCATTGTCTTTGCCACTGGAAAACCAAGTTTTCGAGAAGCTTCCTGTTGTAATGTTGACGTTGTAAACGGTGCAGCTGGAGATTTTTTAGCTGGCTTTTTCTGTAAGTCTGCCACATTAAATGTTGCATTCAAACATGAGTTTAAGAACGCTTCAGCTTCTTCTTTCGAAGGAAAATTCTTACCAAGTTTAGCCTTAAACTTCTTACCTTCCTGACTTACAAACTCTGCATCAACTCGATATGATGCTTGTGCATTAAATGCTTCAATTTCTCTTTCTCTCTCAACAATTAATCGAACTGCAACCGATTGCACTCTACCAGCTGAAAGTCCTCCTTTTACTTTTCTCCAAAGTACAGGTGACAATTCATAACCAACTAGTCTATCTAAAATTCTTCTTGCTTGTTGAGCATTTACAAGATTATAGTTAATGCTTCTTGGGTTATCAACTGCTCTTAATATGGCGTTTTTCGTAATCTCGTGAAAAACAATCCTTTTGGTACTACCATCTTTCAACTTCAATTGCTCAAACAAGTGCCATGCAATTGCCTCTCCTTCCCGATCCTCATCGGATGCTAACCAAACAGTTTCTGCTTTCTTGGCTAAATCTTTTAGTTTTTTAACCACAGCCTTTTTATCTGTGGAAACAATATATTTGGGTTTAAAATCGCCATCAACATCAATTCCTAATTCTTTTGACGGAAGATCCGCAATATGTCCAAAACTAGACTCTACCTGGAAATCTTTTCCTAAAAACTTTTCTATTGTTTTTGCCTTTGCTGGTGACTCTACTATAACTAAATTCTTTGCCATTTTTCTAACTCTTAAAATAGCCACACTAAATACATTGCGGCTGTTTTCAGTTTGCAAAAGTAGCCACTTTTTTTTTATTTGACCTTTTATTGATCAAATTTACTTTTTGTATTTATTTTATATTCAATTAATTTCTGTCATCTTGTCATATTATTTCTATTTTGGTTGTATCTTTGCTGTCTATTTTTTACCTCGATATAAGATTTATGGAACACGTTGAGAAAGTAATTGATGAAAAAAAGCAAGGAAAGCCTTTATTAACTGATCAAAAAGAAGGAAATAGTAAAAAGCTTTTTATTGAAAGTTATGGATGTCAAATGAATATGAATGATAGTGAGATTGTGGCATCTATTCTTGCTGAACAAGGCTTTAATACAACTGGAAATATAGAAGAAGCTGACCTTGTATTAATGAATACCTGTTCAATTCGTGAAAAAGCGGAACAAACTGTTAGAAACAGACTTCAAAAATATAACCATGCAAAAAAACACAACCCAAAAATGAAAGTTGGTGTTTTAGGATGTATGGCAGAAAGATTAAAGACTAAGTTTTTAGAAGAAGAGAAAATTGTAGACTTAGTAGTTGGACCAGATGCTTATAGAGATTTACCTAATTTGGTTGAAGAAGTTGAAGCAGGTAGAGATGCCATTAATGTTATTTTGTCAAAAGAGGAAACTTATGCAGATGTTTCTCCAGTAAGATTAAATTCAAATGGAGTTTCGGCTTTTGTTTCAATAACACGTGGTTGTGATAACATGTGTACCTTCTGTGTTGTTCCTTTTACTCGTGGTCGTGAGCGAAGTCGTGACCCTCAAAGTATTATAAGCGAGATTCGCTCAATGCAAGAAAAAAACTATAAAGAAATTACTTTACTTGGTCAAAATGTTGATTCATATTTATGGTATGGAGGAGGACTAAAAAAGGATTTCAAAAAAGCTTCAGAAATGGCTAAAGCCACTGCTGTTGATTTTGCACAATTACTTGACATGTGTGCTAACGAATTTCCTAAAATGCGTTTTCGTTTTTCTACCTCGAATCCGCAAGACATGACTCTTGATGTAATTCATGTAATGGCAAAGCATAAAAACATATGTAAATATATTCACCTTCCTATTCAAAGTGGTAGTAATGCTATGCTTAAGGCTATGAATCGTCAACATACACGCGAGGAATATCTAGAATTAGTAAGAAATATTTACGAAATAATTCCTGAAATGCACTTGAGTCAAGATATGATTGCTGGTTTCTGTGGTGAAACTGAAGAAGATCATAAAGATACGCTTGATTTGATGGAACAGGTAAAATATAGTTTCGGTTTCATGTTTGCTTATTCTGAAAGACCTGGAACTTTGGCTGCTAAAAAAATGGAAGATGATATTCCTTTGGAAATAAAGAAACGTCGCTTACAAGAAATCATCAACTTACAACAAGACCATAGTTTATTAAGAGCTAAAGAACATGTTGGTAAGGTTCAAGAAGTGCTTATTGAAGGAACTTCTAAAAAGAATGTTAATGAATGGAAAGGACGTAATACTCAAAATACTGTAGTTGTTTTCCCTAAAGAACATTATAAAATGGGCGATTTTGTTAATGTAAAAATTGAAGATTGTACATCGACAACCTTAAAAGGAACTGCCGTTGGGTATTCTGAGAACAACTAAATAGAAAACTGAAGAAAAACCCAGCATAATAAAGTTTTTCTTTCTACTAAAAATATATGGAGAATTTACAAGCTATAAAACAACGTTTTGGTATTATTGGTAACGATCTGCAATTAAACAGAGCTATTGAAAAAGCTTTGAGAGTTGCCCCTACCGATATTTCTGTTTTGGTTGTTGGTGAAAGTGGTGTTGGTAAAGAAAACATCCCTAAAATAATTCACCAACTTTCACACAGAAAACATGCTAAATACATAGCTGTAAATTGTGGTGCCATTCCTGAAGGTACTATTGATAGTGAGCTCTTCGGTCACGAAAAAGGTGCATTTACTGGAGCTACTCAAACTCGTAAAGGGTATTTTGAAGTTGCTGATGGTGGAACCATTTTTTTAGATGAAGTTGGAGAACTTCCTTTAACTACTCAAGTACGATTGTTGCGTGTTTTGGAAAACGGAGAATTTATAAAAGTAGGTTCTTCTCAAGTTCAAAAAACGAATGTAAGAATTGTTGCTGCTACCAATGTTAACATGCATGAAGCCATTTCAAAAGGTAAATTTCGTGAAGATTTATATTATAGACTAAGTACTATTGAAATTCCTTTACCTCCTCTTAGACAAAGAGGTGAAGACATACATCTTCTTTTTCGAAAATTTGCTGCCGATTTTGCTCAGAAATACAGAATGCCAGCTATTCGACTAGAAGATAGTGCTATTAGAGTTTTGGCTAACTATAATTTTCCAGGAAATATAAGGCAGCTAAGAAATATTGCTGAGCAGATTTCAGTAGTTGAAGAAAACAGAAATATCTCACCTGAAAAATTGGTACAATATTTACCCGATATTCAAGGTAACCTTCCTGCTGTGGTTGGAAACAACACCTCTAATAATGATTTTGCAAATGAACGAGATATCATGTATAAAATCTTGTTCGATATGAGAAATGATATTAATGATCTTAAGAAGCTAACATTAGATTTATTAAAGGATGGAAACTCACAACAAGTACAAAAGGAGAATCATAGGTTAATCCAAAAAATATATCAAGAACAGGAAACTGAAGTTATTCCAGAAGTCGAAGTTGTTCAGATACCTCAACAAACAAATCAAAATAATTATGATTTTGTTGAGACAATAGAAGAAGATGAAAGCTTATCATTGCAAGAGAAAGAAATAGAAATGATTAAAAAGTCTCTTGATAAAAATAACGGAAAGAGAAAACTTGCAGCAAAAGAATTGGGTATTTCGGAAAGAACATTATACCGAAAGATTAAACAATATGATCTGTAAAACTTTTAATTATTTTCACTAAAATATTAAACATGAAAAAAGTAATTCAAATACTCTTCTTTAGTTTTATTACAATAACTCTTGTTTCTTGTGGAGTGTATTCTTTTACTGGAGGAGATGTTGGGAATGCTAAAACAATTCAAATAGATTTCTTTCCAAATCAAGCTCCGATTATAGAACCAGCCTTAGGACAACGTTTTACCCAAGACCTTCAAGATTTGTTTACTCGCCAAACTAACTTAACACTGGTTTCTAGTAGTGGTGATTTACATTTTGATGGTGAAATTGTTGATTACAGGATAAATCCAATGAGTGCACAAGCAAATCAAACAGCTGCACAAAATAGGTTAACAATTGTTGTAAATACGCGATACACTAATAATTTGGATGAAAAGAAAAATTTCGAAAAGCAATTTTCATTTTATCACGATTACCCAGCTGATGTTCAACTTACTGGTTCAAGATTAGATGCAGCATTTGATGAAATTATAGAACGAATTACTCAAGATATATTTAATGCTTCTGTAGGTAAATGGTAAGATTCTATTAATTTGACAAACTCTAATTACATACAATCCATAATTGACAAGAATACTATTCTAGACGAAGATCTTAATAAATTAAAATCTTTAGTAGAAAAGTATCCTTACTTCCAAGCAGCTCGAGCTTTATATCTAAAAACTTTGAAGAATAATGAAAGTTTTAAGTATAACAATGAACTTAAAGTTACTGCTGCTTATACAACAGACAGAAAGGTTCTTTTTGATTTAATTACTTCAAAAGAGTTTCAAAAATCAAATAAGAAAAAAGAAAAAAAGATTGTTCCTAAAGCTATTAGTATTTTATCTCGAACGAAAGAATCGAAAGTAGATAAAGCTATGCAAGAGCTTTCTATAGGAAAACCTCTAGTTTTTACTAAAAGTGAATCCTTTTCTTTCAATCAATGGTTAGAACTTTCTTCCAAAAATGTCATTGTTAGAGAAAAGGAAGATAAGAAAGATCCAGAAAAGACCTATCAAGACTCAATTATTGATAAATTTATTGAAAGTAGCCCAAAAATATCAAGACCTTCAAAAACAAATACAACAAGTTTTAAACCATCAGAAGTTAAAGAAGACAATCAATTGATGACTGAAACTTTAGCCAAAATCTATCTCGAGCAAAAGAAATATGACAGTGCTATAAAAGCTTATAATATATTAAGTTTGAAATATCCAGAAAAAAGTGGTTTCTTTGCAGACCAAGTAAAAAAAATTAGAATATTACAAAACAATAAATAATGACTACATATACTTTACTTTTAATTTTAATTTTGATAGTAGCGGTTGCTCTAATATTAATTGTAATGGTACAAAACCCTAAAGGTGGAGGTTTATCTTCTTCATTTGGAGGAGGTGCTCAAAACATTGGAGGAGTTCAAAATACAAACACTTTCTTAGACAAGACAACTTGGACTTTAGCCATTGCTATGTTTGCTTTAATCTTATTAGCTAACTTTGCTATTCCAAGAGGAAATGGAGAAAACGCTCCTCAGTTAGAAGAAACTTTAAGCGGAGTTGAAACAACTCAAAGCGCACCTGCAACAAACGCAAATACAACTAAAGACAGTGTTCAGTAAATCTACTTTAGTTTTGAAATAATAAAAATGTCAACGTGTCATTATCGTTGACATTTTTTTTTATCCAAATATTAAAATTCTTGAAAATGTGTCAGTATCATTTCAATGGCATAGTTTCTGTCATTTTAAACACAAATCAAAAAAATAATAACTAAAAAAATATAAAATGGGATTAAACATTAAACCTTTAGCAGATAGAGTTCTTGTTGAACCAGCTGCAGCAGAGACAACTACTGCTTCAGGAATTATTATTCCTGATAACGCTAAAGAAAAGCCGCAAAGAGGAACCATAGTTGCGGTTGGAAATGGAACCAAAGACGAACCTTTAACGGTAAAAGTTGGTGATACTGTTTTATACGGTAAATATGCTGGTACTGAGTTAAAATTCGAAGGAAAAGATTACCTTATTATGAGAGAAAGTGATGTATTCGCTATTATCTAACAAACTCATTTTAAAAAACTTAAACTAAATTAACAAACATCTTGTTCTTTAACAAGGTTAAAAAATTGAAAAAACACAATGGCAAAAGATATAAAATTTGATGTTGACGCTCGTGAAGGCCTTAAACGCGGTGTTGATGCCTTAGCTAACGCAGTAAAAGTAACATTAGGTCCAAAAGGTCGTAATGTAATTATTTCAAAATCTTTTGGAGCTCCTCACGTAACTAAAGATGGAGTTTCTGTAGCAAAAGAAGTTGAATTAGAAGATGCTCTTGAAAATATGGGCGCTCAAATGGTTAAAGAGGTTGCTTCTAAAACTAATGACTTGGCAGGTGACGGTACAACTACGGCTACTGTTCTTGCACAAGCTATCGTTAAAGAAGGTTTAAAAAACGTTGCTGCTGGGGCTAATCCAATGGATTTAAAGCGTGGTATTGAAAAAGCGGTAAATGCTATTACTGAAGATTTAGCAAAGCAATCGAAAGAAGTTGGTGATACTTCTGAAAAGATTCAGCAAGTTGCTTCTATTTCTGCTAATAACGATGCCTTTATTGGTAACTTAATTTCAGAAGCATTTGGAAAAGTTGGTAAAGAAGGTGTTATTACAGTTGAGGAAGCTAAAGGTACTGATACTTACGTTGATGTAGTAGAAGGAATGCAATTTGACAGAGGTTATTTATCTCCTTATTTTGTTACTGACGCGGATAAAATGATTGCTGACTTAGACAATCCTTATATTTTATTATTCGATAAAAAGATTTCTAACTTACAAGAAATCCTTCCTATTTTAGAGCCAGTTGCTCAATCTGGAAAGCCTTTATTAATCATTGCTGAAGATGTAGATGGACAAGCTTTAGCTACTTTAGTAGTAAATAAATTACGTGGAGGATTAAAGATCGCTGCTGTAAAAGCTCCTGGGTTTGGTGACAGAAGAAAAGCAATGTTAGAGGATATCGCTATTTTAACTGGTGGTACTGTTATTTCTGAAGAAAGAGGTTTCTCTCTTGAAAACGCTACTTTAGACCTTTTAGGAACAGCAGAAACTGTAACTATTGACAAAGACAACACTACTATTGTTAACGGTTCAGGTGATGAAGCTCAAATTAAAGCAAGAGTTAATCAAATTAAAGCTCAAATAGAAACTACAACTTCTGACTACGATCGTGAAAAGTTACAAGAGCGTTTAGCTAAATTAGCTGGAGGTGTTGCTGTACTTTATGTTGGTGCTGCTTCTGAAGTTGAAATGAAAGAAAAGAAAGATAGAGTTGATGATGCTTTACATGCAACAAGAGCTGCGGTAGAAGAAGGTATTGTTGCTGGAGGTGGTGTTGCCTTAGTAAGAGCCAAAAAGGTTCTTGAATCTATAACTACTGATAATTTAGATGAAACTACTGGAATTCAAATTGTAAATAGAGCTATTGAGTCTCCATTAAGAACAATTGTTGAAAATGCTGGTGGAGAAGGATCTGTAGTAATTAATAAAGTATTAGAAGGAGATGCTGATTTTGGGTATGACGCTAAATCTGATGCTTATGTTAATATGTTAGAAGCTGGAATTATTGATCCTAAAAAAGTAACTCGTGTTGCTTTAGAAAATGCTGCTTCTGTTTCAGGTATGATTTTAACAACTGAGTGTGCTTTAGTTGATATTAAAGAAGATTCTCCTGCTGCTGCGATGCCTCCAATGGGTGGTGGAATGCCAGGAATGATGTAAAAAACATCGTTAAATATATTTAATGAGGCCTCGAGAATAACTTCTCGAGGCTTTTCTTTTAAAATAAGTTTCTCAAAACAAGTCCGTAGAACATTTTGAAGAAATTCATTCATTCACAAACGTAAATATTACTAAAAAAGATAAGCATCAAAGCATTTATATAATAAGGCAATAAAAAACACCATCATAGTTACTATAATGGTGTTTTTATATATGTTATTTACTTTTATTTTATATCATAAAGAAAAGGCATTCTTGCTTGAATTCCTTTCAAGTTCTTAAAGTCTTTAATTGCTTTGTAAGCTCTCAACTCTTCATCTCCTAACAACTCTTGCAAAATCTCTTCTTTCGAACTTTTCCCAAAAGGAGAAATCTTAAGAGATTCTTTTAATTCCTTTTTATAATTCGGGTAATTTCTAACTCTGTAATTATCAACTTCGGCCAAATCTGCTGCTAGTTCAACTGCATCATTTAAACCTCCTAGTTCATCAATCAATCCATTTGCCAAAGCCTCTTTTCCTGTCCAAACACGACCTTGAGCAATTGCATCTACTTGTTCAAATGTCATTCCTCTTCCCGCTGAAACTCTATCAACGAATACTTGATATGTATCTTCTACTCCTTGCTTTGTTACATCATAAAATCTTTTATCCATTGGTTCGAAAAGGCTATAATTAGGACTATTATTTGTAGACACTTGCTCCGCATTTATTCCAATTTTCTTTGCTAATTCACTAGCATTCGGAAGTACTCCAAAAACACCTATTGACCCTGTAATAGTTGTTGGTTCAGCGATAATTTTATTAGCGTTACAAGCAATATAATAACCTCCTGAAGCAGCAACATTACCCATAGATACGACTACAGGTTTTTCTTTTTTAAGCAATTCTAATTCTCTCCATATTAACTCAGAAGCCAATGCACTTCCTCCAGGAGAATTTACTCTTAAGACAATAGCTTTAACATTTTTATCTTTTTTAGCCTTTCTCAACGCTTTATTGATTAACCCTTGCCCAATAATATCCTGTGTTCCTTCCCCATAAAATATCTGCCCTTGAGCATAAATAACGGCTATCTTATTTTTTGAAGATGATTTTATTTTACCATTTCCTGCTTTCACATAATCTTCTATGGATATAAATTTTGGTTTTACTCCTATATTTGACTCTAATTTTTCTTCATATTCATCTTGATATATAACTCCATCAATCAACTTGTTTTCTAGAGCCATTTGAGGAGTTCGAGCCTTTAAACTATCAGCAGCAATATTTAACGCTTCTATTGAAAGCCCTCTATTTGATGAGATATCTTCTAACATTTCAGACCAAATAGACTTCAAAAAAGAAGTTGTTTGCTCTCTATTCGCCTCACTCATTTCATTACTTAGATAAGGCTCTACGGCACTTTTATATTTCCCATGTCGAATTACCTCCATTCTTACACCGAACTTATCTTCAAAATCTTTATAATATAATACCTCAGTAGAAAGTCCGCGAAAATCAATGATACCAACAGGGTTTACAAAAACACTATCTGCAACCGAACTTAGATAATAATTCTTTTGCTCATAAAAATCGTTGTAGGCGTAAACAAATTTTCCACTTTCCTTAAACTCTTCTAGTTTATTACGAATGGCCTGCACTTGGGCTATTCCAGCATTAACAAAAGTTGTATTGATGCTAATTCCTTCTATCTTCGAATCATTTTTAGCATTTTCGATAGCAGCAATAATATTATTCAACCCTAAAGCACTTGACGAAATACCTAAAGCATTTACTAAAGGATTATCATCCTTAGGTGCATAATCCTTAATTTTTAATGATAAGTCAAGTTCCAATATCGAGTTAGACTTTACCACAACCTCATTTGAAGATCCTGCAACCGAAGCGATAAACACGAAAAGGATAAAAATTAAAAATAATGCAATAAAAAAGCCTAAAATTGAGGCCAATAAGTTTCTTAAAAACTTCATTTCAAAATATTTTATTAGCAAATATAAGGTTTTGTAGTGAGTAAAAACTACCTCAGGGTCATGCGATATTTACGTTGAGCGAATTGAAAATACTGGAACAACAAGTAGTTTACTTCATACCCGTATTCAACATATGGATCGTAATTAATTCTATTCTCGTAGACATTAGGGTTAAATAGACTTGGGTTGTTAACTCTTTGATTCCATATTGGGACAAAAAATCTATTTTTAATTTCTAAGTATTTTAAAGAATAATAACCTCGAGGTCTCGCTATTGAATAAAGGTAATTATTAAACCCAGGGTCAATTATTATAATTTCATACTCTAAACTATCATTGGCTATAACCACAGGCTCTTCCTTTTTACCAGCATTCGCTTGCGAAGGAATTGAACTACAGCTAATAATTATAGTAATTACACATACAACACCTAAAACATTTTTTAAAAAACTCATAATCACGGGCATTTACTTTCTTAAAATTGCAAAAATTATTCCTTTTTTACACTATTTTTATCTTATTTAACAAAATTTTGAAACGCTAACAAAATTTATATCATGAAAAAAAGATGCTTCTGGGTTAGTAATGATGAACTCTACACCAAGTATCATGATGAGGAATGGGGTGTTCCTGTTTATGATGATCATACTTTATTTGAATTTTTAATTCTTGAAACTTTTCAAGCTGGGTTAAGCTGGATTACAGTTTTAAAAAAAAGAGAGAACTTTAGAAAGGCTTTCGATAACTTCGATTACAAAAAAATATCAGATTATTCCGAAAAGAAATATGAAGAGCTTCTTAATAACGAAGGAATTATAAGGAATAAGCTAAAAATAAAGGCCACTATTTCAAACGCAAAAGCTTTTATGAAAATTCAGGAAGAGTATGGTTCATACTCCAACTACTATTGGGCTTTTGTGAATGGAAAACCAATTCAAAATGGCTTTAAAACAAAAACGGAAGTTCCCGCTACTACAGATTTATCCGATAAAATATCTAAAGACCTAAAAAAGAAAGGGTTTAAGTTTGTTGGTTCAACAGTTATTTACGCATACATGCAAGCTACAGGGATGGTTAATGATCATACTACTGATTGCTTTCGCTATAAGGAAGTTCAAAATTTGTAACTTTAGCATTTGATTTAAAAAAACAATTAAATTTTTAATAATGAAACTCAAACAAACACTTTGTGTTATTGCTACCGCGGGTCTTTTTGCTTCTTGTGGTGTTGACACAAAAAAAGAAGCGAAAACAACCGAAACTAAACCTAAAAAGGAGTTTAATTATGTTGTTGAGCAATTTGCCGACATTAAAGTTTTACGATACCAAATCCCAGGTTTTAATGAGTTAACTTTAAAAGAAAAACAACTTGTTTATTACCTTACACAAGCAGGGTTATCAGGTAGAGATATTATGTGGGATCAAAATTATCGCCACAATCTAGAAATTAGAAGAGCTCTTGAAAATGTGAATTCTAATTTTTCTGGAGACAAAGAATCAAAGGATTTTAAGGCCTTCAAAACTTACTTAAAAAGAGTTTGGTTTTCAAATGGAATCCACCACCATTATTCAAATGATAAAATTAAGCCTGAATTTTCAAAAGAATATTTAGAGCAATTATTAAAAGAAACCAACACTGTTCTTTCTACAGAAGCTTTAGAAGTTATTTTTAACGATAATGACAATAAAAAAGTTAATAAAAAAGCTGGAGTAGATAATGTTTTAGCTTCTGCAATTAACTTCTACGGACCAGATATTACAAGTAAAGATGTTGAAGATTTTTATGCCAAGGCATATAAAGGTCCAGATGGAAAACCAATTGAAGCTGGATTAAACTCAACGTTGGTTCGTGAAAATGGAGAACTTGTTGAAAAAGTATGGAAATCTGGAGGACTATATGGAGAAGCTATCGATAAAATTATTTATTGGCTAGAAAAAGCTAAAGGAGTTGCTGAAAATGATAAACAAGCTAAAACTCTTGAGCTTTTAATTAAGTATTATCAAACGGGAAGTTTAGATACTTGGGATGAATATGCTATTTCTTGGGTGAGTTCTACTGAAGGAAATATAGACTGGATAAATGGTTTTATCGAGGTTTATAACGACCCTAAAGGATATAGAGGTTCTTATGAATCAATTATTCAAATTAAAGACTTTGATATGTCTAAGAAAATGAAAGTATTGTCTGATAACGCTCAGTGGTTCGAAGACAACTCTCCATTAGATCCGTCTCATAAAAAAGAAAATGTAGTTGGGGTTTCATACAAAACAGTTAATGTGGCTGGTGAAGCTGGAGATGCCTCTCCAAGTACTCCAATTGGTGTAAACCTTCCAAACAACAACTGGATTCGTCAGGAACATGGATCTAAATCCGTTTCATTAGGAAATATTATTGGTTCATATAATAATGCTGGAGGTACTGGTAGGTTAAAAGAATTTGCTTTTGATCAAGAAGAAATTGACTTAGAAATTAAATACGGTAAACTTGCCGATAAATTACATACTGCTTTACACGAAGTAATTGGTCACGCTTCAGGAAAAATAAATGATGGAATTGGTCAACCAAAAGAAACCTTAAAAAATTACGCTTCTACCATGGAAGAAGGTAGAGCCGATTTAGTTGGTTTGTATTATTTAATGGATCCAAAGTTACAGGAATTAGGATTGGTTGATAATTGGGAGAATGTTGGTAAAGCGGCTTATGATGGGTATATCAGAAACGGATTAATGACGCAGTTAATTAGAATTAATCTTGGTGATGATATCGAAGAAGATCACATGGTAAACCGTCAATGGGTATCGGCTTGGTCATTTGAACAAGGCGAAAAAGATAACGTTATACAAAAAGTAACCAAAGACGGAAAAACGTATTATAAAGTAAACGACTATACTAAACTCCGTGAAATTTTTGGTCGTCTGTTAAAAGAGACGCAAAGAATTAAATCAGAAGGAGATTTTGAGGCTGCCAAAGCATTAGTTGAAGGATATGGAGTTAAGGTTGATCAAGCTATTCACAAAGAAGTATTGGATAGAAATGCTCAATTCACTTCTGCACCTTATAGTGGTTTTGTAAACCCTGTATTGGTTCCTGAAAAAGATGAAACAGGAAACATTACCGATATAAAAATTACTCAACCCGAAACTTTTGAAGGTCAAATGTACTTCTACTCTAAAAACTACAGTTTTTTACCGGCAAAAAAATAATTAAAACTTGCTCTTAATTTAAAAATCGTCTGAAATTTATTTTAGACGATTTTTTATTTAAAACTCCTCAAAAAACTGCCTCCAAAACCTCTTCTTTTTGTATAATCAATAATTTATACGTACATTGGGACTGGGAGCTTCGTGATTTAAAAACACAAAATCGTCGATTAAATATTTAAAATCATGAAGAAAAAAGCACACTTGTTGGTTCTACCATTCATTACACTTATTACTACTTTTCTTTTAATTTCTTGTTCAGAGTCACATGTTGAAGAATCTCTTTCAGCAAAAAGAAACGAACACTACAATAGGGCTTCAAATTCAAGTGAAGTAACATTAACTACTGTTAATGAGCAAACCATTAATAATGCCATAAATCAAGCTGGAGCATGGCTAAGCAATAACAATACTAGCTCAAGCACTTATACGATTAACATCCCATCTGGAAGTCACAATGTTGGTTATTTTAACGACAGAGCTTCTATTAATTTTATTAACTTCAATTATGCTGGAAGGCTAATCATTAAAGGAGAGGGAAGCAAAAATACCACGATTAACTTTACGGATAGAGTTACCCATGAAATTTTCATGAGAAACTGTTCTAACATAACATTTCAAGGAATGCTAATGGTTAGGGATGAATTAACTGTTTCTCAAGGTGAATTAGCAAGAGATCTTTACCAATCAGGTGGAAAAACATATGCAGAAATCAACATCGATCAAGGATATCCTTCTCCTCAAAACATCTATCCCCTCGCGGCTGTAAACCTAGCTGCAGGAAGATATATTAGAAGGTATTCTGATCACACTTGGCCTCGAGTAGAAAACGGTACTAATCAATGGCGCTGGGACAATCCAACACATGTATCGGGCAACACTTGGAGATTGCAAATTTTAGGTAGTAGAGGTGCCCTACAGGAAGCTAGAAATTATTTTGCTTCAGGTGATAATATTGGAATTAAATCGAAATGTACTGGTCAATCCTTTATTATAAATGGTTCTAACTCCATTCAATTTATTGATGTTACATGGCGTTTAGCCACAAGAGGTGTCGTTGGCTGGGGATCAAATGATATTTTATTCGAAGACTGTAAAATTCTTCGTACAAGAGTCAATGGAGCTTGGTCATATTTATCAAGTCCAGGAGGTGGTCCTCAAATTGGTCGTGAAAACGATAATGATTTTACACAAAATGTAACCTTTAGAAATTGTTATTTTGCCGCCTCTGGTGATGACGGTATTGGTTTATTTAAAGTAAGAAATGTGAACATCATTAACACCAGAGTAAACAATAATTTTGCACGAGGTATTTTGATCTATAAACATCAAGGGCAAATTATACCAGAGCAAGTTTGTCAAACTGGTTTAATCGTTAGAAGCGATCGCGTTGAAGATTCCGATGGAAACGTATATAATATACCTTCTTGTAACTAATACTATTATTCATTAAATTTATACCTAAATAAACAGTATAAAAAGAAACCGATTCTAAATTAGAATCGGTTTCGTATTTTTAACCAGAAAATCAATTCAATGGCTAAAAAGACAAAGGACCCTGGATTCGGTCATAACTCTCAGAAGAATATTCGTGGAATGATTAATAAAGATGGGAGTTCAAATGTAATTCACATTAATAAGAAATTCAATGTAGATGATTTATACACGTATTTTATTGACTTATCATGGTATAAATTTTTCTTCTTTGTTTTCTTAGGATATATTCTATTAAACATTTTTTTTGGTTTTATCTATATTGCCATTGGTATCGATGAAATTACTCCTTCTAAAGGAGATTTGATGGAAGATTGCCTGAATGGCTTTTTCTTTAGTGCTCAAACATTAACTACTGTTGGATATGGAGGAATTGCTCCTCAAGGGATAACAGCAAATATTGTGGCCGCATTTGAAGCCATGATAGGTTTACTTAGCTTCTCTTTTATTACGGGACTTTTATATGGACGATTTTCGAAACCTAAAGCGGCCATATTATTTAGTAAAAATTTTATCCACAGAGATTTCAAAGGAGGTAAAGCCATCATGTTTAGATTAATGAATAGCAGAAAAACTGTTATGATTGAACCTGAAATAACGGTTACTCTTTCTATGAATGAAAAAAATGCAGACGATACATACAGCAGAAATTACTATCGATTAGCACTTGAAAGAGATAAAATAATGTATTTACCCACTGTATGGACTATTGTTCATGAGGTTGACAATACAAGTCCACTAAACAAATACTCTCCAGAGGAAATTAAAAAACTCGATGCTAAATTATACGTGCTTTTAAAATACCATGAAGAGTCATTTGGCCAAGTTGTATACCAAGCAACTTCTTATGATTTTATGCACTTAATAACTAATGTAAAATATAAACCTTCTTCTGAGTTCAATCAGGAAGGTTATACCGTTTTAGATCATCACAAACTTAGTGATGTTGAAAGTATGGTTTAATTTTTATTTATGTATTTAAACAAAAATAAAAGCAATATGGTAGCAACAATACCTATTGCTGTATATAGAGCTCCATTTTGATAGTATTTTTTATTTCTTTTTGCATCTTTTTTGTAACTAAAAATCATTACTGTCACAAAAACAACAACAAACAAACTAGCAAAAATTATTCGTCCTGGAGTAAACATAAAATTGTATTTTTAGCAAAGTTAAAGAATGATTTTATTATGGTAAACTCTTTAGTATATAATTATAAACACACTTCTATATTTTATAATTAAACAATCTCCAATAATAATACACCTTGGTGCCATAAACTCATAAAAACAAACTTCAAACACAATGACAAAGAAAAACCTTATTGTTTTAGATATTGACGATACACTAACAAAAAGCGAGGAAAAACATACCGATTCACTTTTATTTGCCATGAAACATTTTGGAATTACAGAAGTAAATACCGATTGGCGAACCTACAAAAACGCATCTGACAGTTATATTTTTTCGGCTAATTATGAAAAAACTCATGGAAAAGAATTTAGCTTTGATTTAATTCCTGAGTTCGAAAAAGTAATGACCGAGCGCTTCTTAACGTTTCCTGATACTCCTGAAATTTTAGGTGCTCAAAAAATTATAAATTTCTTTATTGAGGAAACAAACTATGGAGTTTGTTTTGCTACAGGATCAATCTTAAAGCCTGCTTTGCTCAAATTACAACAAGCTGGTGTTAATATGATACCCGAAGTACTTGAATCTTCAAATCAGTTATTTACAAGAGAAGATATTGTTACGTCTGCCATGAATAAAGCAAAAAAATACTATGGAGTTGATAATTTTGAGCAGATCATCTCCTTTGGCGATGCTTTATGGGATGTAACTACTGCGAAAAATTTAGGGATCCATTTTGTTGGTGTAAACAAGAAAAATATTGAAGATTTTAATAAAATGAATGTAAAACATCATATAAATGATTGGTCCGAATTCAATTTAACGGAAACTGAGAAAAAACTAGGGATAAAATAGATAAACAGATGAAAGATAAAATAAATGCTGTTCATGAGTTTCATGAAGCTTTTGGTTTAGGTATTAAAAATGAACCTACTGCAAATATTGGTAAGGATCGAAATTTGCTTCGATTTAATTTAATGAAAGAAGAAAATGAAGAATACTTTGAAGCTGCTGAAAATAATGATTTAGTGGAAGTTGCTGATGCTTTAGGAGATATGCTTTACATTTTATGCGGTACCATTATTGAACATGGAATGCAACATAAAATAGAAGAGGTTTTTAACGAGATTCAACGAAGTAACATGAGTAAATTAGGTGAAGACGGTAAACCTATTTACCGAGAAGATGGTAAAGTTTTAAAAGGGCCTAATTACTTCAAGCCAAACATTGAGAAAATATTAGATAAATAATTTTAAAACTTACCCTTTATCCTATCCAATTCTGAAGCAAGCGTGTGAACATTACTTACCATTTTAATAATGATACCGTTACTGTCGACAATAATATGGGTAGGATATTGTTTTAACTTAAGTTTTTTTACCATGTACTCTTTTTGAGAAGGAACCGTCGGATACTTGAATTCTTTTGTTTTTAAAAACTCCTCAAGCTTATCTTTTTTATCAAAAGCCAAGCTAACAAAAACAACGTTTCTATCCTGATACTTATCAACTAACTTATTTAATTCTGGAAACTCCTCTACACAAACTTTACAGGTAATAAACCAGCATTTAATTACAACAACTTTTCCTTTGGTATCTTTCTTATTGAAAGCTTCACCTTTTAAACTAACAAAGTTATAATCGGGTAATTTCTTGCCTTCCATTCTATAATAATGGTTAGCCGTAGTCGCCAAACTCGTAATATTCTTTTTTATTTTTTCATCAGCACTCTTGTTCAAAGGAACCAACTGATAAGCCTTCTTCCCTGCTTTTAGTTCATTATTAGGCAAGAACAACCCTGTCCTTAATAAACTTAAGAACATTCCCTTGCTAATAGTTTTCCCATCTTCATCCAATGGTTGAAAACTAGACATTAAATCAATATTACTTTTCGAATAGGTATCCCAACTTTCGAAACTTTCTTGAACTGACTCTAACGGATTCTCTTCTAAAGTAGTTTCAGTTTTTTCAGCAACTGAACTTGTTCCAGTACTATTCTTTTCAGAATAGAACCCGTAGCCAAAAGCCATTATTGCAAACCCAGCAATAACAGATATGACTGCTATTAAAATATTTTTCATTTCCCCCCTCTAAAAATTAATTTCTAATAAAATTAAATATAAAAATAGGGAAAATATTACAAATGTTAAACTTTTACTCTCCAACCATGAACATCTTCAGACTTATTGTACTGAATATTCATAAGTTTTTCCTTGAAGAACGATGCATAAGTAGACTCCAATTCTGGCAACTCATAAGTAAAGTCTTTATGTTTAAATCCTTTAATTGGATTTACAACCGCAGCTGTACCAGAACCAAAAAGCTCTTTTAATTCACCTTTTTCGGCAGCCTCTCTAATTTCAGATACTTTTATGTTTCTTACCTCAATATCAATATTATTGTCTTTCGCTAATTGAATAATAGATTTTCTTGTAATACCATCTAAAATTCTGTCATTTGTAGGCGCCGTTATTAATTTATCTCCTATTCTAAAGAAAATATTCATAGTTCCAGCTTCCTCCATATATTCATGAGTATTAGCATCCGTCCATATTATTTGCTGATAACCTTCTTTGTGAGCTAAGCTTGTTGGGTAAAACTGAGAAGCGTAGTTCCCGGCAGCTTTTGCATAACCAACACCTCCATCTGCTGCCCTACTAAACTTATCAGCAACCACTACTCTAACCTCTCCAGCATAATACGACTGTGCAGGTGAACAAATAATAATAAACTTATAATCATTTGAAGGTGAAGCCGAAATAGCTGGTTCGGTTGCTATTACAAAAGGACGTAAATATAAAGAGTTACCAAAACCTTTTTTAATCCATTCGGTATCCAAGTGTAGTAATTGCTTTAATCCTTCATGAAATATCTCTTCAGGTAAAGCAGGCATTGCCAAACGTTCTGAAGACGCATTCAACCTTTTAATGCTTTCATCAGGTCTAAACAAGAAAATATCACCATCGTCATCTTTATAAGCTTTCATTCCTTCAAAGACAGCTTGACCATAATGAAAAACTCTTGCTGATGGTTCAAAAGTCATTGGTCCGTATGGAATAATTTCTGGACTTTCCCATTCACCATTTGTATAACTGCAAACGAGCATATGATCTGTAAACACTTGTCCAAAAGACAAATTACTAAAATCTACACTCTCGATTTTTGAAGTCTCCACTTGCTGAATTTTAATATCCATAAAATTAAAGTTTTAGTTTTTCACAAATTTACAAAAACAACTAGTACAAAAGCCATTTACTTTAAGAATCAAACAAATATATCTATCTTTGTTATCTCTCTTAATATAAACAACTGATTATGAAAAGATTGTTATTTGCTGGCCTAGTAGTTGCTGGCTTAATTTGTTCATGTAAAACAACGAACAAAGAGAATTCCAATGAAAAAAACGTCCAAAAAACTGAATATGTGTCTTTTGGAGAAAACTTTTCTTCTGAAAATCCACTCTCAAAAACAGAGTTATTAAATAAGTATCAAAATTTAAAAGCTGGAGATACATTAAACGTACAATTTTCTTCATCTGTTAATTCAGTATGTAAGAAAAAAGGATGTTGGATGAAACTAGATCTAGGAGAAGATAAAGAATCAATGGTTCGTTTTAAAGATTACGGCTTCTTCGTTCCTTTAAATTCTGAAAAAAAAGAAGTTATTGTTAAAGGTAAGGCTTTTGTTACTGAAATTTCAGTTCAAGACTTACAACATTATGCCAAAGATGCCGGTAAATCGGAAGAGGAAATTGCAAAAATTACCGAACCGAAATACACCTATGCTTTTGAAGCTACCGGGGTACAAATGCAACAATAAAAATATGATCAAGTTAAACTATCTATTATTAGGAATAAAAAACATGATAGTTTAACTTATTCTATTTATAAAACGTATCAGATTTATTTTAATGAAATTCATAATTCGATTTTTCTTAGTAGGGTTATTCTTATTCATTTCTTGTCAAAACAAGAAAGAAAACACTGAAGCTGAAGCTACAGAACTGGTCATGTATCAGCCTTCTGAAATGGCCGCTTTAATGAATACAATGTATTACATGAATTTAGACACTAAAAAGAAAATATTGAATAACGAAAATATCGGCTCTTTCCCTGAAAGATTTTTAACAATTCATACAGCTACTCTTACTGATACAAAAGACCGAACGGATGATTTCGTGAGGTTTTCTAATGAGTATATTAATAATATGAAATCGTTTTATCGAAGTGATTTGGTGGACAGAAAAAACAACTTCAACAAAGCTATACAAAGTTGTATTGCTTGCCACCAAACTTCATGTAGAGGGCCTATTCCTAGAATTAAAAAGTTATTGATTCAATGAAACGAGAAATCATTATAACTTCTGACGGCTCAACTACTATTCACTTACCTGACTGGAATGAACAATATCATTCAAAACACGGTGCTATTCAGGAGGCATATCATGTTTTTATTAAAAATGGATTAGAAGCTATTGAAAAAAAAGAAGTATCTATTCTGGAGATAGGTTTCGGAACGGGTTTAAATTGCTTTATTACTTTCTTAGAGTCTAAAAAGAAAATAAACTATACAGGTGTTGAAGCCTACCCTATTGAAGGTAATGAAATTGAAAAATTAAACTACGTTTCTGGGCTCAAAGCAGAAAAATATCAAAACATATTTGACAAACTGCATAGTACTACTTGGGAAAAAGAGCATAAAATATCAAAGACATTTACTCTAAAAAAAGAACAAAAGTTTTTCGAAGAAATAAATGATTCCAATAGTTACGACTTAATTTATTTCGATGCCTTTGGAGCTCGTGTTCAACCAGATCTATGGACGGAAGACATATTTAGAAAAATGTTCGAATCTCTTAAAAATGAAGGTGTTTTAGTTACCTATTCTGCTAAAGGAAGTACGAGGCGAGCTATGGAAACTGTTGGTTTTTCGGTTGAAAGATTACCTGGACCTCCTGGAAAAAGAGAAATGCTAAGAGCCACGAAAAAAGAATAACTTCTCTTTAATTAAAAACATAACCAACAATAGTAGCTATATTTGCAACCTATTGTTGTACGTAAAATATTTACAATGAAATTTGAAAGACGATTTGGAAACAGAAAAAAAGCAAACCCTAAAAAAGGTTTAATTTTGGTTATACTTCTGGCTCTTGCACTTTTTTTATGGTTTAATGCTGAAAAGCTTATTGGACGCTTTTTATAAACTTAAAGAAACGGTAAAAACATTATCATGAAGCCATTTACGTTTAAAGAATTTACTGTACATCAAGATAAAACTGCTATGAAAATTGGAACTGATGCCGTTTTATTAGGAGCTTGGTGTGATTTAAAAAACTATCCTGATACTATCTTAGACATTGGCTCTGGAACGGGAATTATTTCCTTAATGTTAGCACAAAGATGCAATGCCAGTACGATAGAAGCAATAGAAATTGATGAAATGGCTTATGAACAATCCGTTGAAAATTTTGAACGTTCTGATTGGGGTGATCGCTTGTTTTGCTACCATGGTGATTTTAATGAACTCATTGAGGAAATACAAGAAGAAGAGGAAACCTACGATCTAATTATCACTAATCCTCCGTTTTACACTGATCACTATAAATCAGAAGATGAGTCTCGAAACAAAGCTCGTTTTTCTGAGTCTCTTCCTTTTAATAATTTAATAGAAGGAACTAGTAAAATACTTAGCGATAATGGGATATTCGCTGTTATAATTCCATTTAAAGAGGAGCAACATTTTGTCAGTTTAGCTAATAAACATAACCTAATTCTGAAGCGTGTTTGCCATGTGAAAGGAAATGCAAATTCGGATATTAAAAGAAGCTTATTAGAGTTTTCTTTTCAAGATACTACTCCTGTTAAGGAAGAATTAATAATTGAAAAAGAAAGACATCAATATACTGATGCATACATAAATTTAACTAAGGATTTTTACTTAAAAATGTAGAACCTTTTCTTTCTTAAATTTTCAATTTCATTTTAACCTTTTTAGGCAATACATCTTTATGTACAAGAACGGATATTGTCTTTAACATTAGAGCATTTCTGGACATATACACATATCCACCTTTATCATTCATCCCTTCGGAATTTTTCATAATATAAAACTCTTTCCCCGATTTGTCCACTGCTTTTCCTACGATATGCATATTATGATCATCGGTAGTAGTCCCTTTTACAAAAGCATCTTGTCTCATTTGTTGAGTCACCTTTTCAAATTCTTCCTTTTGAGTAAGTTTTGCCTCTCCTTTTTCAAAATTAAAATTCGGCTCAGAAGCATCTCCATCCCAAGCTAATGAATATCCTCTTTTAAGCGCATTATCAATTAAATTTTTAAAATCATTTATTGGAATATTAACATACTTATTCTCATTCCAATTTGCTGGAATGTTTAGAACAAAACTATCATAAAAAGGATGATGATTATAACTTGTAACCTCAATATAATCATTGGGATTAATACCTATAAATTCTTCAGCAAAATCCTTAGGATTATACTCTTTTTGTTTATAAATGAATGTCTCTGGTATTTTACCTAAATATGCATTTAAAATACCTTGTAGTGCTCTTTTCCAACTGCTTGGCTTTATTCTTCCATATCCACTAGTAGCTATCGATTTCATCATTGCTTCAATTGCATTATCCATTTCAACATGATCGTGTTGCCAATCTCCTTCAATAATTCCATTGTATACGGCTTCAGGTATCGCTCCATATTTACCATAACCTTTTAAAACACTAAACGTCAAATCTCCGCTATCAAGCCAAGATTTACCTTCAGAGTCAATGTATTTCTTTGCTTTTTCTATATAAGTTGGATGCACATAAAAAATGGGAGAAAGTGGTATAGGCTCTTTTCCTAATCGAATTGCTTCAGTTTCAATAAACGATGTGGTAGCAAAACTCCAACAGGTTCCTGAAGATTGTTGGTTTTTTAATGGTGAAGTTTTTATAAAATAATGAATCTTATATTCATCTGTTGTTTGTCCAAGTAATTGAACACATAAAAATAAGGCAAAAAGAGTAACTATTATTTTCTTCATTTTAAGTCTTTTAAATAAAAGACAATCACGAAAATAAAATGTTACTCTTCTTATATCTTTATTATTTATCCTTTTACACTATCTGGGTTGTATCCTAAATATGGAACTTCCTTTTCTACAAAAGTAATTCCATACTCTTCTAACTCCTTTAAAATAGGTTCGTAAACTTCTTTTTTAATCGGTAATTGCACACCAGGAGTTGTAATATCTCCATTCAGAATCTTTAAAGTAGCCATCGCCACAGGCAAACCAACTGTTTTAGCCATCGCCGTATACACTTGATCATCACCTTTAATTACCATACTACTTTCAATCTGCTTCTTCTCTCCTTTTTGTAAGTACCCGAAAATATGATGCATTACAATCATGTCTTTATCTTCTGACTTTAACATCCAAGAATCCATGAGGATTTTCTGCAATATTTGTGCTGGAGTAGCATTCTTTAATCCCACTTTCTTTTTAGCATTAAATAAATCCAACTCCGAAAATTTATCCCACATTAAATCATCCTGATCGATTTTTAAATATGATCTAAACTTTAATTCAACAGAATCACTCGGAGAATACGCTAAAAACAAATTGGTAAAATCACGATAGCTCATATTCTCTGAATCTTCAATAGTGTAGCTATCATCTGTCATTCCTAATTGTACAAAAACGTTCCATGCCCTGGAAAAACCTACACGTCGAATAGTACCTCTATACATAGTTTGGATATCTTCCAACCCATAAATACTTCGATATTTTAATGAATCACGATTCGCGTAAGCCTCAAATCTTCCACTTCCATTAATTGTTAAAAACTCTGTTCTTCGAAACAATTTATGATAAGGAATATATTTATAAGTACCTTCTTGAATAAACATCGAAGCACCTCCTTGCCCTGCTAAAACAACATTTCTAGGGTTCCAAGTAAATTTGTAATTCCATAGGTTTGTATCACTTTCAGGAGCTACTAAACCACCACAAAAAGATTCAAACAACAGCATCTTCCCTTCCTCTTCCTTAATTCTATCAATTACCTGCATGGCACTCATATGATCAATTCCTGGGTCAAGTCCTATCTCATTCATAAACACCAGTCCTTTAGCTACTACCTCATCATTTAATGCTTTCATTTCCTTAGAAATATAGGAAGCTGTTACCATACTCTTACCAAAACGCACACAGTCTTTTGCCACTTCAATATGAAAACGGGCAGGAAGCATTGATACAACGATATCAGCATTTTTAATAGCCTCCTCTCTATCTGTTTTATCGAATACATCTAATTTAATAGCAGAGGCATTTTGTTGTCCCTCTATTTTTGAAAGCGCGTTTTCAACTGACACATCACCAATAGTAATATGTAACGATTCCTCTTCTGATTTATCTATTAAATACTTGATAAGTGATGAGCTTGATCTACCTGCTCCAATAATCAATATATTTCTCATTTTAGGTGTACTTTTGTTTTGTTGTTTTCCGATCACAATATCGGTAAAAAAGTTTAATTTCAAACAAAAAACTTAAAAATGTATAAAAATATAACAATAAGTAGTGTTTTAGGTGGACTAGCAGTTATTCTTGGAGCTTTTGGCGCACACGCATTAAAAAGTAAATTATCTCCTGAAGCTTTAAATAGTTTTGAAACAGCCGTTCGTTATCAAATTTACCATGTCCTTTTACTTTTATTTATTAACCTAAGTCAGCATTTAAGTAATTCAGTAAAAAACAAAATATCCTTAATTACTTTTATCGGTATCCTCTTCTTTTCAGGATCTATTTATGCAATACATTTGTTAGGTGTTCCAGCCAAAGCCATATGGTTTATAACACCCTTAGGTGGAGTATTTTTAATTGTTGCATGGTTTATGGTGGCCTTTAATTTTTCCAAAAAAGTTATTAAAAAATAATCGTTAATAAAATTTCCTATTGTTTTAGTTCGTTTAACAAAAAGAACTATTTTTGTCATAAATAAAACACAACTAAAATATTTAGAGATGACAAATCTTGATGCGAAAACGATTTCGATAGACAATCTTGGTATCAAAAATGCCACAGTTCGTTATCAGTTGACTTCAGACGAGTTACATGATATTACTATCGAAAAAGAACAAGGAGAAAACACTAGCTTCGGAGCTTTAGCTGTTAAAACAGGTGAGTTTACAGGCCGTTCTCCAAAGGATCGCTTTATTGTAAAAGATGATATAACTAAAGATGAAATCTGGTGGGGTGATATCAATATCCCTTTTGATTCAGATAAATTTGACAAGTTATATGAAAAGGTAACTGCTTACCTTTCTAACAAAGAAGTTTTCGTTAGAGATAGTTATGCTTGTGCGGACGAAAATTACAAGTTAAACATTAGAGTTGTAAACGAGTATCCATGGAGTAACATGTTTGCATACAACATGTTTTTACGCCCAACTGCTGAAGAACTAAAAGGTTTTTCTCCAGAATGGACTGTTATTAATGCTCCTGGTTTTATGGCAAATCCAGAAGAAGATGGAACACGTCAACACAATTTTGCCATTTTAAATTTTGGTAAAAAGATTGCCTTAATCGGTGGTACTGGTTATACCGGTGAAATCAAAAAAGGAATTTTTTCTGCATTAAACTTCATCTTACCTGTATTCAAGAATACATTGCCAATGCACTGTTCAGCAAATGTTGGTAAAGAAGGTGATACTTCTATTTTCTTTGGATTATCTGGAACAGGAAAAACGACTTTATCTACAGATCCTAATCGTAGTTTAATTGGTGATGACGAGCACGGATGGACTTCAGAAAATAGCGTTTTCAACTTCGAAGGAGGTTGTTATGCTAAAGTAATTGATTTATCTCAAGAAAAAGAGCCGGAAATCTACGGAGCTATTAAAAGAGGTGCAATTTTAGAAAACATTGTTACTGATGAAAAAGGTGATGTTGATTTTGCAAATACTTCAATTACTCAAAACACACGTGTAAGTTACCCAATTCATCATATTGAAAATATTAAAACTCCTTCAATAGGAAATAATCCAAAAAATATTTTCTTCTTAACAGCTGATGCTTTTGGTGTGTTACCTCCGATCTCGAAGTTAACACCAGGTCAGGCTGCTTACCACTTCATTTCTGGTTATACAGCAAAAGTTGCTGGTACTGAAGCAGGAGTTACTGAACCTTTACCTAGTTTCTCAGCTTGTTTTGGAGCTCCTTTTATGCCATTACATCCAACTCGTTATGCTGAAATGTTAAGTGAGAAAATGAAAGAAACTGGAGTAAACGTTTGGTTAGTAAACACTGGATGGTTTGCTGGACCTTATGGAGTTGGTGATAGAATGAAATTAAAATACACCCGTGCAATGATTAATGCAGCATTGAATGGTGGATTACCTTCAGAGATTACTTATGAAGATTACCATATTCATTCAGTATTCGGATTGGCACAACCTAGAAAATGTCCAGGTGTACCTTCTGAATTATTGAGCCAACGTCAAGCATGGAACAACGATGAAGGTTATTACAAAACAGCACATAAATTAGCTGATTCATTTAGAGAAAACTTTAAGCAATTTGAAGAGTTTGCTAATGAAGAAATTTTAGCTGGTGGACCACCAATCATTGAAAGATAAATTCATTTAAAAGCATCCTTTTTAGGATGCTTTTTTATTTTACATTTTATCCTTTTAGTTCCCTCTCATGGGTTACTCCTCTTTTTTATCTTTCTGAATGTGTTTTATCTTAAAAAATAATTATATTCAGCCCATTACCATTAATAACAAGAGTAAATAATGCTTATACAAGGAAATATTGTTGACATACAGAATCGAAGAATTTACAAAGGGGAAATTCAAATTGAGAACGGAAAAATAACATCTATTGTTGAAAAAGAACACTCGAAAGAAACCTTTATTCTCCCAGGCTTTGTTGATGCTCATATTCATATTGAAAGTTCTATGTTAGTTCCTTCTGAATTTGCCAAAATTGCCGTAACTCATGGAACCGTTGCCACAGTTTCCGATCCTCATGAAATTGCCAATGTTTTAGGGGTAAAAGGAGTGGACTTCATGATTAATAATGGTAAAAAAGTGCCTTTAAAATTTAATTTTGGAGCTCCTTCTTGCGTTCCTGCCACTTCTTTTGAGAGTGCTGGGGCTATTATCGACTCTGATGATATTAAAAAAATGATGGCCAATCCTGATATTAAATACTTGGCCGAAATGATGAACTATCCTGGTGTTATTTATCAAGACGAAGAAGTTTTAAAAAAAATAGCTTGGGCCAAACATTTTAACAAACCCGTTGATGGTCATGCTCCAGGAGTGAGAGGTGAAGATTTAGATAAGTACATTGCTGCTGGAATTTATACCGATCATGAGTGTTTTACTTATGACGAAGCTTTTGAAAAACTTCAAAAAGGCATGAAAGTAATTATCAGAGAAGGAAGTGCTGCTAAGAATTTTGAGGCATTGATCGACTTACTTCCTGAACACTTTGAAAACATAATGTTTTGTTCTGATGACAAACACCCTGATGATTTATTAGTTGGTCATTTGAATCAGTTATGCGAGAGGGCTATTGCTAAAGGAATGGATGTTTTCAAAGTTTTACAAGCTGCTTGTTTTAATCCAGTTAAACATTATAATCTCGATGTTGGTTTGTTACAAAATGGAGACGATGCTGATTTTATTATTGTTGAAAATTTAGAGCAATTTAAAGTGTTACAAACCTATATTAATGGTGAGTTAGTTGCAGAAAATGGAAAATCATTTATAAAGCATGTCGATTTTGAAGTTTTAAACAATTTCAATACTGAAAAGAAAAGTATAGAAGATTTTGAGTTTCATTCTTCATCAGAAAAGATTAGAGTTATTGAAGCTTTAGATGGCGAATTGGTAACAAATGAAATAGAATCTGATTCTTTAATCAAAGATGGTAACTTAATTTCTGATACCGAAAATGATGTATTAAAAATGACCGTTGTAAATCGTTATGAAAACAGCGAACCATCGATAGCTTTTATCAAAAACTTTGGTTTAAAAGAGGGCGCTATAGCGAGTTCAGTCGGTCATGATTCTCATAATATTATTGCCGTAGGTGTTTCGGATGAAATGATCTGCAAAGCCGTGAATTTACTCATTGAAAACAAAGGTGGAATTTGTGCGGTAAACGACAAAGAATCTAAAGTGGTTGCACTGCCTGTTGCTGGAATAATGAGTGACAAGCCTGCTGACGAAATTGGTAAAGCCTATGCTGAGCTAGATAGCATGGCAAAGAATATGGGAAGTACACTTAGAGCTCCTTATATGACACTTTCTTTTATGGCTTTATTAGTAATACCTTCATTAAAATTATCGGATAAAGGATTGTTTGATGGGAATTCGTTTCAGTTTACTTCATTAGAAGTAAAATAAACTTATAACAGTTATAATATAAAAAAATATGCGCTTCTATTAATTTAGAAGCGCATCCTAGATTTTTACACAAAAGTGTATTCTTTTTCTTTTTTATTATACTGTTTGAATACCCTATTTATTCACCACTAGTATTAGGTCCTAACCACACTTTCCCTGGGTAATTCGGATTTATTGCTACATTTCCTTTGAAACCTTGGCTTCTTAAAAACCCAATAAATTCCTCAGTTGTTTTAGGCGCCGATACAGTGATCTCATAATCAACCGACACTTCCGTTTTTTCTACAGTTTTCATAATGTTAAAGTTATACCATTTGTAATTTGAAATTACCGGGTTAAAACGTTCTTTTTTCCTTTTCATTTCAGAATAAAAAGAAACCGTAGCTATGGCTATGCTTTATTTTTCTTCTTTATCTAAAGAAAAAAATCTTCATTTTCTTTTACGGTAATTTCAAACATCAACTGGCATTAGATTCCTACTCTTATCAGGCTTTTCGGAATTCGCCTCGTTTTTATAGTGATACTGCTCCACTTATTTATTATTAGAAAGAAACAAACTACCTACTACCAAGTAGCAAGTGTACCTCTATTTTGATAAATAACTTTACCAAATTCTGTTATTTCAACAGTACAACTCAACTCTGAAGTTTCATAATTAGCCGATACAGTTCCTAAAAATTCCTGTAACCCTGTATTTTTCCCGACATCTTGATTTGAATTTTCAGGAGTCAAATTAATGGTTCCTAAATTCATTTCATTGAAACTAGCACTAACAGTAATTTTGTTTATAGTTGTATTTATAGTATAATCGAATAAAAACTCTCCTATTGATCTAGCTCCTTTTATTGGTGATGTTGTTGTATTATTTGACATGTTTTTTACTTTTTAAAATTAATTTTGATTATGTTTCTTGAATAATTATTTTTTTTACCCTGAAGTATTTACATCGTAAAAAGAAATAGTTAATGTATTCACCTTAGCAGGATCAAGCGAAACTTGAACTGCCGAGAAACGATCGGAGTATGCAAAGTTGTAAGCTTGAGACAACCCTTGTAATGCTGCCGCATACTGATTGTAAAATGCATCATTACTTTGAAGGTTACTAAACAATGATGTATTTGGTATTTTACTAAACCACTCACTACTGGTCATAGCTCCAGCCATTGTAACACCAAAAGTTGTGGTTGACCCAATTGCACCAATGTTAAACCCTGCTAATAAATCACCAGTAATCCATCCATACACATCATTTGCTGGACTCTGTTTTGCAGCACCATTTAACGAAAACATAGCATTAGCTCCGTAAATTCCATCAGGATTTATCAAATCCTCTTTTTTAAATAATAGAGTTGCATCTACTCCTCCTATTTTACCAGTCAATGTAACATCCAAACTCTCATCAATAGAAGCTGTTAAGTCATAATTTTGAGCACTTTGAGGTCCCGATGGCGGTACATTAGGGCCTACCCCATTGAAATGTCCTGCTATTTTAGCGATAACTCCATTTCCTAATCCATTAACAGTTCCTCCTTGCGTTCCCTTACCAAAGGTCTTATTTAAATAAGTTAAATAAGATTCAAATAAATGATATGGTGTTACAGGTACTCCTCCTATTGGTGGATAAGAAGACGGTCCAATAATTCTAGCAAAGCCAGATCCCGGTTGATTTGGGTTTTGAGTAAATTTTCCTGGTACCAAAGCAGGAAGCGCATTACTTAATCCTGATTTTGGTGTTGATGTTAATTTATCTAGCGCCTTATAAACCTCATTAGAAGTTATTCCTTCCTCTAAACCATAATCAATTTGCACTGGAATTAATCCATCCAGAGAAGTTTCTAGTTTCATTGGAATACTCCAATAATCGATACTTGTTAAATCAGCTACATCCGTTGAAGCTCCATTAAAGGTTAACTCCATTTTATCATACCTCAAAAAGAAATTTGGGTCGGTTATGTTCTGAGCTGGCTCGTAGTAAGCACCTAAAACATCCCACGGCTGTCCATAACTTATATAGATTCTTCCACTAAAGTGTTTTATTTGAACTCCGCTTTGCAATTTTTCTAAAGAATACCAGTTTCCTTTTCCCTTTTCAGCATTTAAAGGTAACACCTCTACTTCTAAAGGCTCAAACTCACCTGCATGGTAACTAATATCAAATTGATCGGTAGTACTTCCTGGAACGAATCCAATGTAAATGTCTTTTTGGGCAACATCACTCCCTTTCGAAAATTTTACAGTTAATACATTCATAATAGTAATAGTTAAGGTTTAAAAAATTAAAAAATAAGCTCTAAGTACTTTGACATAGAGCTTACTAGTGAACTATATGTTTATAGTTTAAATATATCTGCTTTCACAGGAACTCCCTCTTCATGTTTTCCTACGAAAGAGAACCCTCCTTCTCCATTCCAGTCTGCTTTTAAAGCCATATTGGCTTCAAAAGATAATTGAAGTGGAGCATCCTTTATATCGGCAGGAATGTTTCCTGTTATGTGCAACACTCTTACAATATCTCCTACTCCAGCAGCGTAAACAGTACCAGACACTTTACCTACATATGTTTTTTTATTAGTTCCATCACTGATTCTTACAGTTCCACTTACTGTATGATCTTCTGGGTGCACTAATAATGAAAAGTTAACGATGGTTGCTAAAAGGTTAGGAACAAATCCCATAGTACCTTTGTAATAAATTGTTTCTACTGCGGTGTTTGTTGATGTAGTCATACTATACTTTTTTTGTTGATTATTTAATGGAATAACAACATATTCTGCTAATACATTTGCTTTTCCTACTCTATTTATAAAAAGTTTCTCTAATTCCTCCTCGATTGATGTAGTGGTTACTTCTTGACTCTATTGATGTTTAGGTTAAGACCTAACTTCTACTGGTAAATTTTCGTAATGCTTACCTCTGAAATTAAAACCTCCTAATCCTTTATCATTAGCTTCTAAAGCAAAATGAGCATTAAATGGAAATACTATAGCAGATATAGCATCATTTGAAGGAATTGCCCCTTCCAAAGTGATTACTTTTGTGAAAGCCCCATAACCCGTAGCATAAACAGTTCCTTTAACATTTCCTACATATGGTTTTTCCACTGGAGGATTCATATGAATACGAACCGTTCCATGTACTTGATGAGTTTCTTCATCAACTGTTAAATTGAAGTTTACGTAAGGACTGTTTAAATTAACTGAGCTTCCTAAAGTTCCTTGCATCGTTTGTACGTTAGTAGTAATTTCAGTTTGAGTTGACATAATATTTGGTTTTTAGTTTCCTACTCATAAGGCTTTTCGGATTCCGCCTCGTTTGATATAATGGTTACTGCTCCATTTTAAAAGTTTGTGTTTTTGTTTTCTTAAAAACGCCAAACACCTTACATTTCTGAGGTAAAAGTATCTCAGAATTGAAGTCATAGTATTTAAAATGGAATAAGCGCAGGTTTGATTTCCATAAAATAGAGAATTTATGGAATGAAGTATTTTCGATATTATAAGAACATCGAATTATTATAACATGAGTAGTTAAGTAATGAAAGCAAAGTTTTTCTGATAGTATTGAACTTTCTATTTCATTATCAGTCTTTCAAAATAAGTAAAACAGGATTACCTTTAAAACTATTTTAAGGTTCTTACTTTTTTAATAATATCCTTATAACGATCGCTCAAAGTAACTTTATGATTTCCTGATACAAGAATCAAATTATCAGCAGGGACTATCTCTATAATTTTTTCAATGTTAACAATAAAGTTTCGGTGCGTTCTTGCAAAAATGGCATTATCGAGAAGAGTTAATAGTTTCGTAAGGGAAATAAGAATAACAAACTTTTCTTTTTCAGTAATAATATTGCAGTATTTTTCTTCTACTTCGATGTAGATAATCTCTTTTATTTGAACTTTTTTGAGAGACTTCCCTTTTTTAATAAACAAATAGTCACTACTTATAACGGTATCTTCTTCTTCCGTTATAAAAACATCTTCCTGCTCATAAAACTTTTCAACTGCCATTTCTATAGCGTACAAAACTTCAAGTTCGTTAAAAGGCTTCATCAAAAAACTAAAAGGTTGCGTAAGTTTTGCTCGTTCAAAGATTTTGCGATCTGTACTACTTGTTAAAAAAACAAAAGGTTTGGAAGCTTCAGGTACAGTATTAATGGTTTCTGCAAAGGTAATTCCATCAGGAACACCATTCAAAAAAATGTCAATTATTACAATATCTACCTTTACCTTATAAAATAAAGCCAAGGCTTCTTTAAAACTAGGTGCAATGCCAGATACAGTATAATTATTATCTTCTAGCACTTTAACTAAGCGATCACTTTCTTGAGGAGTGTCTTCAATAATTAAAATATTTACATTATCCATTAAGAGGTATTTTAGGTAAAGATACAATCATTTTAGTACCTTTTCCTAATTCACTCTCAATATCAAATTTTCCATTATTTTTTTTAATCATTGATTTACATAATTGCAGTCCTAAACCAGTTCCAATAACATCTTCATGCTCTTTTTTATTTAAAAGAACATTGTCTTCTAATAGTTTCAAGCGAGTCTCTTCACTCATTCCTAAACCAGTATCTTCAATCACCAAATCACAATAATCTTCCGAAGTGTTTCTAGTATATATTTTAATACTTCCCTTGGTTTTAGAAAACTTGATCGCATTGTCTAACAAATTTCTCAACACTATTTTCAAAGACTCTTGGTCAGCATAAACAACATCTTTTTTAGACACTGTATTTTCAAATGAAAGTTCTTTTTCTAATAGTAAAGGTTGGTAATTATAGGACACATGCTCTGCGATAATAAACAAACGCTGTTTTTCTATATGGAAGTATTGTTGTTTGGTTTGTAACAAAGCCCAATTCAACAAATTATCTAACAAACCATATGCCCCATTAACAATGGTACTATTCTTTTTAAGCAAATCTTCTAAAGCAATGAGGTTCTTAGATTCTAAATTAGACACCAGTATTTTGTTACTATTTTTTAAGGAGTTAACCGATGATCTTAAATCGTGACTCACAATAGAAAAAAGTTTGTCTTTGGTGGCATTTAACTCATCTAGAGTTTCCTTTTGCTCGGTAATGATTCTATTGTTTTTTACTTTTTCACGATAAAAATAAAGAATTCCTCCTAAGACAATTAACAAACCAACTGCGGAATATAAAAAGATATTTCTTTGAGTTTCTTGAAGTTCATTTTTCACTTGTAAAAAATCAACTTCTTTTTGTTTTTGTTGAACAGCAAACTCTTTTTCTTTTTGAGCAACTTCATAAATTCTATTTTGGTCGTTTAAAGAGTCTTTCCATTGCTGCGCTTCTTTTCTATATTTCAAGGCCTTCTCAAAATCTTTTCTGTTTTCTTCTACTACAGACATGTTTCTAGAACTAATAAACCTTGAATAAAAATTGTTAGTTGTTTTAGCAATGTTATAAGCTTTTTCAAAATAAGGAATAGCTAAATCATCTTTGTATTGTTCATAATATAAGGTAGCCATATCTCCGTAGCAACCTATTAATTTTATAGTGTCTTTTTGTATTTCTTGAAATTTCGTACTTTTTTTTAAGAATATTTCAGCTTTTCCAAATTTTTTAAGATGTAAATAGCAAAGGCCTAAATTATGAATTATTAAACTTTTATTATTAAGATTAAGTTCGTTTTTAGTAGAATCTAGCAAAACCTCAAAATGAGATATTGCTTTTTTAAATTTGCTTTGTTCTAAAGCTAATAATCCAAGGTATGTGTCAACTAAATCATAATGATTAAAATGTTTAGAAATCTGATTATATTCGTTCTCAGCTTCTTTAAATATTCCTTTTTTGTCAAAACAATATCCTCTTAAGAAATGAGAAAAATTTTTTAGAGTTTGATTTTTACTTGTAATAAGTTGTTTTTGTGTGTAAATTAAAGTCGAGTCCCATTTTTTTTTGAGAAAATACGTAGTGGCCTTTTTAAAATTAATATCAGATTCATATTGATCTGAAATCTTAATCACCTCTTTCTCTAGTTTTTGAAAATCAATGTCCTGAGATCTGATAGATATAGAATAAAAAAAGAGTAGAAATGCTAGTCGAATGTATTTAGCAGTCATTTATTTAAGATTAGTTATATACAAAACTACTTAAAAAAAATGGTCTACTCTTTTAATGTTGTTTACCTTTTACTAACTAGGCCTTTGAACAGTAGTTGTAGTTCCTCTAGAACCTTCAGGGTCTTCATCCCAATTAATCACTTCTACTGTTGTAAAACTATTGTTTAAACCAGGCATGTCTTTTGGAGAAAAACCAATTGGAACAACATAAGCGTAAAAAGTATCAGAAGGGATAAATTTATTATTTCTACCAACATAAATAGTTACTTTATCATCATTATCCACTGAATACGAGATATTAAATTTAATTTTCTCTGTATAGTTGTTTTTTCCATTTTCGTTTTTTGGCATGTTGGCTTCAGAAACATAAATTGTACACATAAGAGTTATTCTAGTTTCGTTTCCCTTTTTTCCATTTGAAGTGGCAGATACATCAGTTGGAGCTAAGGGCCTATCTGAGGTTGTTTGTAATAGTTTTTTAGTGTCAGCGTTGGTTAAACTTTTTACGTTTCCAAAGTGCGCTCCTTTAATTACTCTTGTTGCCATAATAATATGTTTTTTAAAGTTTAGATGTCCGAAAAGTAGTAAATTAAAAATAGTTATGTACTCATTTAATCATAAGAAAGTATTTCTTTGTAATAAAAGAAAGAATTCATGGAACCAAAGAGATCTCTCACCTCCAATAAGCAAGTTTCCTTAGTAATCGTAACACCTCAACGTACAACCAAATAAGAGTTATCAAGAAACCCCATGTAGCCAACCACTCTCTGCTTTTTGGAGCTCTACCAACATGCCTATGGATATAATCAAAATCCAACAACAAACTTAAAGATGCAACTATTGCTGTTACAATATTAAACGTAATGGCATACCAAGAGTTACCCCATAAAAATGGAATCGTTATATCAAATAACCAAAAAACCCATCCGATAAAATATAACATAAAAATACTCATAGATGCGGTAATAATAATTGCTTTAAATTCTCTAGTCACCCGTATCAAACGGAACCGATAAAGAAATAGCATAACAAAAAAGGTAACTAAAGTTGTTCCTATAGCTTGAAAAGGTAAATTTGGAAAACGTTTATGGGCATAAGCACTTATACCTCCTAAAAAGAAACCTTTTGCTAAGGCATATATGGGTAACATATATTTTGCTGAGCTATGTTTATAAGAAATAAACACGCTGCAAAACACGGCAACCAACGCCCCAATGGATGTATACCATTTTACACTTACGCCACTAAAGTAAAGATGCCAAGTATAAAAAGCTGTTGCACAAACTAACAATAACATCAACATACATTTAAGAACAATTCCTGCAATCGACATTCTTTTTTTAGTATAATGATGCGATCTCTTCCAAAAATAACTGGTAAAGGCAGGGTTAGAAGTTCTTAAACCGAAAACACTCATTAACGATATAATTGATTAGTTTTGTATTTGTTCAAAGTACGAAAATTTGCAGACAGAAAAAATAATATTAGGTATTGATCCTGGGACTACCATTATGGGGTTCGGGATTATCAAAGTAGTAGGAAAAAAGATGGAGTTTGTTCAAATGAATGAACTACTTCTTAAAAAATATGATGATCCTTATTTAAAACTAAAACTAATTTTTGAACGCACTATTGAACTAATCGACACTTATAATCCGGATGAAATTGCCTTGGAAGCTCCTTTCTTTGGAAAAAATGTGCAATCGATGTTGAAATTAGGAAGAGCTCAAGGTGTCGCTATGGCTGCAGGACTTTCTCGTCAAATTCCAGTAACGGAATATTTACCAAAAAAAATTAAAATGGCCATTACAGGTAATGGTAATGCTAGTAAAGAACAGGTTGCTCTTATGCTTAAATCTTTGTTAAGTTTAAGAGAAATTCCAAAAAATTTAGATGCAACAGATGGTTTGGCTGCCGCAGTATGCCATTACTATAACTCAGGAACCAAAGTAGGAGGAAAAAATTATACAGGCTGGGCTGCCTTTGTAAAACAGAATCCTAAGAAAATCAAGGATCGATGATCGGTTAGCAGTTATCAGTTATCAGTTATCAGTTATCTATATTATTAAAAATAAATGCTATGAAATTAAAAAACAACCCGCTACAAAATAAATCTTATGATTTTGCTTTGGCGATCGTTCAATTAAGTAAAAAACTAATGAAAGAACGAAAAGAATTTATTCTTTCAAAACAAATTTTGAAAAGCGGCACATCAATCGGTGCTAATATTATTGAGGCTAACGGAGCTATTTCAAAAGCGGATTTCTCTTCCAAAATGTCTATTGCCTATAAAGAATGTTTGGAAACTAAGTATTGGTTATCCTTATTAAAAGATAGTAACGATTTAGAACTAAGCAAATTTGAAAGGTTGTTTTATGAAGCCGATGAAATCGGTAAAATTCTTTTTTCTATATTAAAAACAACAAGAATTAAAAAACAATAAATCTTATTCAGTTATCAGAAACAATTATTAATGTTTATTGATTACTGATAATTGACAATTGAATAATGGCTGGAATTTACGTACATATCCCTTTTTGTAAGCAAGCATGTCACTATTGTGATTTTCATTTTTCGACATCATTAAAAAATAGAGATGAGCTTTTCGCTTGTTTGATAAAGGAATTAATATTGAGAAAAGATGAGTTAGCCAATGAAACTATTGAAACCATTTATTTCGGTGGTGGAACTCCTTCCCTTTTACTCGATAGAGAAATTCAACTCTTGATTAGTGTTATACGTGGTTATTATAAAGTCGTAGATCAACCTGAGATAACTTTAGAAGCCAACCCTGATGATTTATCAGAAGGTAGAATCAATCTCTTATCTCTAACCGATGTAAATAGATTGAGTATTGGAATACAATCGTTTTTTGAAGAAGATTTAAAAATGATGAATCGTGCACATAATGCTGAAGAAGCAAAAAATTGCCTATCATTTGCAACAGAGCATTTTGAAAACATTACTATCGATTTAATCTACGGCATTCCCAACATGAGTAATGAAAGGTGGAAAGAAAATCTGCAAATTGCTTTTGATTTTGGTATTAATCATATTTCATCCTATGCCCTAACTGTTGAGCCTAAAACCGCTTTAGATAATTTCATTCGTAAAGGAAAGTACCCTAAACCCGAAGAGAAAGTAGCTAGAGAGCATTTTGAAATTTTAGTTAATGAAACTAAAAAGAATGGTTTCGTGCATTATGAAATATCAAATTTTGGAAAACCTAATTACTTCTCAAAACATAATACAAGTTATTGGCTTGGTAAAAAATACATAGGTATTGGTCCGTCAGCTCACTCATTCAATAAAACTCATAGAAGCTGGAATGTTTCCAATAACAATAAGTATATCAAAGAAATTAAAACCGAAAAGCTTCCAAATGAAATAGAAGAACTGAGTATTGAGGATAGATTTAATGAATATTTAATGACAGGGTTTAGGACTATTTGGGGAGTATCGCTCTCTAAAATAAAAGAAGACTTTGGTGAAACTAACTATTCAAAACTTATACAAAATGCCCAAAAATTCATTAGTGAAGGTTTACTAAGCATTGAAACAGACGCTGATAATTATAAAGTTCTTAAAACTACTAAAAAAGGAAAGTTCCTTGCAGATGGATTAGCTAGTGATTTGTTTATTATTTAACTACTTTTATGGCTATGAAAGCTAGCATCGAATATAATAAACAGCAATACACTATTGATTTATCAAAACCTCTCGACATCTCTATTCCCATTGATCTCTCGAAGCAATGCTTAAACGCTTGGTATATTGATGACCCCAAAATATCACCTGTGGTTTTGGGAGATTGGACTGGCAGCGTTGAACAAGGTGCGGATGTTAATTTTAATAATATTGCTTTTAATCCTCATGCCCATATAACACACACAGAATGCGTTGGTCACATAACCAAGGAATTTTACTCGATCAACAAAAAACTTAGTAAATTTTTCTTTTTAGCTGAAGTTGTTAGTGTTACTCCTGAAAAAATAGATAATGGAGATTTTATAATTACCAAAGATGCCATAAAATCGTTCATTCACAGCAAAGAACTCGAAGCCATTGTTATCAGAACACTTCCAAATACTGATAAAAAGAAAACGACTAGATATTCCAATACCAATCCTCCGTATTTACTTCAAGAGGCGGCAGAATATTTAAAAGAGAAAGGAGTAAAACATTTACTAATAGATCTTCCTTCTGTTGACAAAGAACAAGATGAAGGAAAACTACTTTCTCACAATGCTTTTTGGAATACTCAAGAAGAAATAAGATTTGATGCAACTATTACAGAATTTATTTATGTTCCTAGTAGTATTAATGATGGTACATATTTGTTAAACCTAATGGTTGCTCCGTTTGAAAACGATGCAACCCCAAGCAAACCCATATTGTATAAAATATTGTAACAATAAACAACTAAGCCCGTCCGAAGACAGGCTCAATTGTTAAACGAATATTTAAAATAATGTTCCTTAAAACCCAATTGTACAATTGTTTTGAGTATGTAGGGGAGAGCAATGTATTATTAACTATAACAAATGCTTTTGGGTTAAGTGTGTACGCTTTTTTGTTTTTTTCTACGCTTGTAGAAGTGTGTATCCTCGCAAATGTTTCTTTTTAGGGATCTCTATCTATTCACCGAGATTTACTTTATGTTTCATCTACACTTCAAAGATATAAAACACCTTCCCTCATAGGATAAAAAAAAGTTGACTGACATTCTGGACGAGATTAAACGCATATAAGTATCGACCAACAGCAAGCCTAATAAAACTACCAATGGACTGTTTAAACGTATGAATGGTTCTTTTTACACTATAAACTGTAATTAAAACCATTAAAACTCTTATTTTTTGGCCTTTCAAATATCGACGAATGGTATTTGTAATCGTTGAATGTAAATCCATTAAGATCAACATAGTGATAAAAATCAGGAATAAAGTTTGAAGTTGAACCGTACCAAAAATATAAAGAACTAAATAAAGAATGGCTATATGTTCGAAGACTAAGTACAAGGTCAAACATGATTACTGAAAAAGCACAAATGTTTACCTATTGTTTTACTATTTGAGTTTTGAAAGTTAGTAGTAACATAAAACAATTGAGCCTGTTCGAAAACAGGCTCAATCGTTAAACGAATATTTAAAATAATGTTCCTTAAAACCTAATTGTACAATTATTTTGAGTAAGTAGGTTGTGCAATGTTATGTTAACTAAACATATTTTGCTAGGGTCAAGTGTGTACGCTTTTTTTGTTTTTTCTACGCTTGTAGAAGTGTGTATCCTCGTAAATGTTTCTTTTTAGGGATCTCTATCTGTTCACCGAGATTTACTTTATGTTTCATCTACACTTCAAAGATATAAAACACCTTACCTCATGAAATAAAAAAAAGTTGACTGACATTCTGGACGAGATTAAATGCATGTAAATACCGACCAATAACAAACCTCTACAAACTACGAATAGAGTGTTTTACACTATGAATGGTATGTTTTAATGTATAAAATGCAATTAAAACTAACAAGAACCTTATTTTTTAGAGCTTCCAGTATCGACGAATGGTATTTGTAATCGTTGAATGTAAAAATATCTACCTGAGAACAATCAAAAATGAATTGAAATGCATATTGAAAACAAAGAGCTGAAAAATGATTTATGAAGAAGATTACTTTTGAAAGAAATTATCGTAACAATTTGTGCACAAAATTGTTTAGAGATGTATGTAGGTTTAGCAATGTTATGTTTTACAAATATTTTGTGAGTAATGCGAGCATGCTTTAGATTACTATCTTTTTAAAATTTGTAGTGTGTAATTGTATATGTTTCTTTTTAGGGATCTCTATCTGTTCGGCGAGATTTACTTTATGTTTCATCTACACTTCAAAGATATAAAGCTTTAGAGATGTATCTCATTAAATAAAGACGACTAACATAGTTATAAAGATTAGCTGAGCTAGCGGATAGATAAATCGCTCATAAACATGTATAAAAGACACTTAAACAATTATAAATAGCTAATAATCAATTACAAATTGCTATAACAAAAAACATCAGTGATTAGTTTTGAATGATATTATTTGCCATATCTAAAAGTTAAAATGTAATTACTACACAAACATAATCTTAAAAAGGATGGTATCTTAATAACATTTTATACCAAACTAACTAGGCAAAAAAATACTACCTTATAAAAGCATTAGTAAAATTAAGAAGTTTATAAAAGAATAAGGAAAATGGGAACTTGAAGAAAATAGTTAAGAGCATTATATAATGCTCTTAAGAATCAAAATGTACGCAACTTGAATATTTTATTTAGTAGGTTTAGCAATG
>NZ_CAZEQU010000039.1:0-205587 GCF_964513065.1 Tenacibaculum xiamenense | reverse complement strand
CATCTACACTTCAAAGATATAAAGCTTTAGAGATCTATCTCATTAAATAAAGACGACTAACATATTTATAAAGATTAGCTGAACTAGCGGATAGATAAACCGCTCATAAACATATATAAAAGACACTTAAACAATTATAAATAGCTAATAATCAATTATAAATTGCCATAACAAAAAACACCAGTAATTAGTTTTGAATGATATTATTTGCCATATCTAAAAGTTAAAATGTAATTACTACACAAACATAATCTTAGAAAGGATGGTATCTTAATAACATTTTATACCAAACTAACTATGCAAAAAAATACTACCTTATAAAAGCATTAGTAAAATTAAGAAGTTTATAAAAGAATATGGAAAATGGAAACTTGAAGAAAATAGTTAAGAGCATTATATAATGCTCTTAAGAATCAAAATGTACGCAACTTGAATACTTTATTTAGTAGGTTTAGCAATATTATGTTTTACAAATATTTTGCGAGTAATGTGAGCATGCTTTAGATTACTATCTTTTTAAAATTTGTAGTGTGTAATTGTATATGTTTCTTTTTAGGGATCTCTATCTGTTCGGCGAGATTTACTTTATGTTTCATCTACACTTCAAAGATATAAAGCTTTAGAGATCTATCTCATTAAATAAAGACGACTAACATATTTATAAAGATTAGCTGAACTAGCGGATAGATCAACTGCCACTCAAAACACATAAAAGACATAAAAAATAGTATAAATAGATGTTTTTTATGTATAAACCGTAAAAACCATATTTATTATCTTAATACTTCACTCATTACTTTAAACCAATAATTATAACTCCACTACAAAGACATAAAAGCTATCATTTATAATAATACCTTATCAAGCTCAATTGTACGACATAGAATATCATCGATATTTCGCCTGAATTATAACTGTAAAATTTATTTATTAATAATATAATATCTAAGAAAAAAATAAGAGCACTTTAAAAATGCTCTTTATAATTCTGTGCACAGAATAAATTTCTAATAGGTAGGTTTAGCAATGTTATGTTATATCAACATATTTTCGAGTAATGTGAGCATGCTTTAGATCACTATTTTTTTAACACTTGTAGAATGTTCTTTTGTAAATGTTTCTTTTTAGGGATCTCTATCTGTTTAACAAGATTTACTTTATGTTTCATCTACACTTCAAAGATATTATAGATTCTCAATTCTTTCTTTATATATAAGTTAAAGCGCTCTTTACTTTCGTCCAATTGAAATAAAATACACTTTGTATCAGATTAACCTTCGATGAATTCAATAAGATTAGTAGTGTTAAAATCATACATGGAAACCTTGTTAATTATGATAACCTTCACTTTTCTTTAACCCTTGTCATTATTGAAACTTTATAGTTTCGCCGAAACATTTGCAATAACCATGAACACAAAAAAATTAACCTACTACACTAGCTTTATTCTTTTATCAATATTATTTTTTTCTTGTTCTAAAGATGACAAGCCTGACTCTCCTCCCCCAATCCCCGCCAGTAAACCGAAAATGAGAATTCCAATTGTTGTTCACGTCGTCAATTATGCTCCCGATCCATTTGAAATAAGTGATGAGAAAATAAAATCTCAAATAGAGGTTCTAAATAAAGACTTCAGAAAGCTAAATGACGATTGGCAAAAAACACCAGACATCTTTATTGATCTGGTGGCCGATATTGAAATAGAATTTTATCTGGCTACTACTGCTCCAGATGGAACCCCAACTAATGGAATTTTAAGAAATGAAAGTAACTTAATTGCCTCAGATGGAGTAGATCAAAATAACAATCTCGATAATATGCCTTTATATTTTACTCAAAGAGGTGGTCAAGATGCCTGGCCTAATGACCAGTATTTAAATATTTGGATAGCGGACTATAAAAATAGAGATGGCGGAATGGGGTTGCCAGGATACGCAAACCCACCTGGCACTGACCCAAGGATTGATGGTGTTGTGATAGAACCCCGAGTTTTCGGAACCTTACCTCCTCTATATGGAGAATATAAATATGGTAGAACTGCAACTCATGAAATTGGGCATTGGCTAAATCTAAAACATATTTATGGTACTCAAGATTCATGTGAAGATTCTCCCGAAAAAGGAGATTATGTAGATGATACCCCCACACAATTCGCTTCTAGTAATGGAAAGCCAGCTTTTCCCAAATCTTCTTGTGGGTCCATAGACATGACTATGAATTTTATGGATTATAGTGATGACGATTCCATGTATATGTTTACCAAAGGGCAAAAAGCTAGGATGTGGGAACTATTCGCCGAAGGAGGACTAAGGAGAAAACTCTTTGAAAACTGTGAAGTAAAATAATTTTTATTTTTTGTAAAACCTATTTGTTTTTTTTATAGTTTTGAAATTCAATTACATCAAAAGAAAATAAATAATGACAATTTTTAATACATATAAACAATGTTCTACTGTTAAGTGCAGGAGCAAACGGACGTTTTATGTATTATGATTATCTATAAATAAGATATAACTATTATAAAGAGTCCGGCTTCACAGTCGGACTCTTTATTTTTATTATACAATCAACATCTAATTCAAACACTATGAAAAAACTCTATTTTAACTATTTAAACAACTTTAAAGGCCTCTCAAAAGAGGTTTGGTGGTTAGCGTTAATCACCCTTATTAACAGAGCTGGAACTATGGTAATTCCTTTTTTATCATTGTACTTAACGAAAAGCTTAAACTTCTCGTTAAACCAGGTCGGTTGGATTATGACTTGCTTTGGATTAGGATCTGTTGTGGGTTCATGGCTAGGAGGAAAATTGACAGACAAAATTGGATTTTATAAAGTTATGAAAGCAAGTTTGTTTTTAACTGGAGTTCTATTTATTTCATTACAATTTGTTACTTCATTTGCAGGGATTTGTGCTGGAATATTTTTAGTGATTCTCGTGGCTGACACTTTTAGACCCGCTATGTTCGTAGCTTTAAGTGCTTATAGTAAACCAGAAAATAAAACGCGTTCAGTAACATTAATACGTTTGGCTATAAATCTTGGTTTTTCAGCTGGACCGGCTGTTGGTGGAATTATCATCACAACACTAAGTTATGGTGGTTTGTTTTGGGTAGATGGAATTACCTGTATACTAGCAACCCTTTTATTAACAAATGTATTACATCCAAAAAAATCGAGAGTTGTTGACGAAGTTAAAAATGAAAACCCTGTTTCTATATTTAAAGATAGGGCATTTTGGATATTTTTTGCAAGTATGATCATGTTTGGAGTCGTGTTTTTACAATTCCTCTCAACGTTACCATTATTTTATAAAGATGCTCATCATTTAACTGAGTTTCAAATAGGCTTGTTAATGGGCTTAAATGGAGTTATAATCGTTGTGCTAGAAATGCCTTTGATATCATGGTTAGAAAAAAGCAAGTTTTCAAAAGAAATACTTATGTTCTTTGGTTTGTTTCTAACTGGATTGAGCTTCGTTGTTTTAAACTTAGCTAATTGGACAGAAATATTAGTAATTAGTATGATTTTGGCAACAGTTGGAGAAATGATTGCTTTCCCTTTTTCAAATGCATTTGTATTAGAAAGAGCTAAAAGAGGTAATCAGGGTGAGTATATGGCTTATTATAGTATCTCTTTTTCACTATCACATATTTTCGCCCATAACTTTGGAATGCAGTTCGTGGATGTTCTTGGCTTTGTAGATACTTGGAATATTATGATTTTACTTTCAACTATAGGAATGGTATTAATACTAATATTAGTAAAAATGATTAAAATAGAAAAAAATGAACTTAAACCAAGTAACGCTACCCTCAATTAATATCGAAAAAGCTGTAGTATTTTATAAAAAGTTAGGCTTGCATCTCATTGTAGATGCAAGTCCTAATTATGTTCGATTTGAACTCCCCTCAGGAGATAGCACACTGTCAATACATCTTGTTGATAATTTACCCTCTGAAAGTAACATAGTTATTTACTTTGAGCATGACGACTTAGACAAAGAAGTAAAAAATCTCCAAGAAAAAGGAATTGAATTCAATTTACTTCCTACTGATCAACCATGGCTTTGGAGAGAAGCAAGATTAAAGGATCCGGATGGTAATCAGCTTATTTTGTTTAAAGCTGGAAAAAACAGGAAGAATCCACCTTGGAGAGTTCAATAGTTTAACTATTCTATGTTTATCGAGAGGTAAAAGCTATTTTTTTTTAAGAAATAATAAAAATAGTTTTACAATTGTAATCACTTCCCTAGGTAATACTAATTATTAATTATTTTCAATGAATTTTTGCCTAGGAAAAACCTTAGCAAAAGTGCACTCTTTTTTGTGTATCTAAAATACCTTAAGTTAATATACTAAAACCCCAAAATAAGGGCTTTTAATGAAAAAAATCATGTATTTTTGGCTTATTAGAAATGAATGATAAAAACATTATAGATGAACATACAAGACGCACAAAAACAAGTTGATGATTGGATTAAAAACCATGGTGTTCGTTATTTTAACGAATTAACCAATATGGCACAACTAACTGAAGAAGTTGGTGAAGTAGCCAGAATCATAGCGCGTCGTTATGGAGAACAAAGTGAAAAGGAAAGTGATAAACAAAAAGATTTAGGAGAGGAATTGGCTGATGTAGTTTTCGTTGTACTTTGCTTAGCTAATCAAACAGGTGTAAACTTACAAGAAGCATTCGATAAAAAACTAGATTTAAAAACCAAACGCGATCACGATCGTCATCATAATAACGAAAAACTGAAATAAATGAGCATACTTAAAAAAATACAACAGCCACTATTTTGGAAGAACGTAGCTAAAGTTGCTATTCCTTTTTTCATAGTTGTTACTATTTTTTCATTAGTATTAAATAGCTCTAAAGATATTTTTTCGGGAAACTTTAATGCAGTATATGAAACCAATTTTTCAAATGGAAAATGGATTAATTTCTGGGGATTTAAAGTTATTTTCAGTTTAATTTATGGAGTTTGGATTACTAATAAAAAAATGGCGTAATTACCATGAACTTACAATTACAAACACAAAGCTCGGCTATTCAAGCAGAGATTACAGTGTCGGGATCAAAAAGTGAATCGAATAGGTTATTAATTTTACAACAATTATATCCTAATATTACTATCGAAAACCTTTCTGATTCAGACGATTCACACCATTTACAAGAAGCTCTTTCTTCTTCGAGTGAAATTGCTGACATTGGTCATGCAGGAACAGCTATGAGGTTTTTAACAGCCTTTTTTGCTTCTAAAAAAGGGACAATCAAAGTATTGCAGGGTTCTGACCGAATGCATAATCGTCCTATCGAAATTTTGGTGGATGCTTTACGCTCAATAGGGGCTGATATTACCTACTTACAAAAAGAAGGATATCCTCCAATAAGAATTGTGGGACAAGAACTAACTAAGGATACAGTTTCAATTAACGGAAATGTGAGCAGTCAATACATCTCAGCCTTGATGTTAATTGCTCCAAGCTTACCAAATGGTCTAAATATTGAACTTGTAGGAAAAATAACATCTGTTCCTTATATAAAAATGACCTTAAGTTTACTTCATCAAATTGGAATTGAAGCTAATTTCGAAGGAAACTTAATTCAAGTAAAGAATCAACCAAAGATTACTGATCAAAAGGTAGTTGTTGAGTCTGACTGGAGTTCAGCTTCTTACTTTTACTCCTTAATTGCCTTAAGCGAGTTAAATTCAAAAGTAAAGTTAACTGCTTACAAAAATGATAGTTTACAGGGAGATGCAGTTCTATCGGAAATTTATAAGCATTTCGGAGTGACTACAGAATTTCAAGAAAACAGTATTGTTTTAACAAAATCATCTGAGCACTTAAAAAGTACCTTGGTTGAAGATTTAAAAAACGCTCCAGATATTGCTCAAACAATTGCTGTTACATGTTTTGGTTTAGGTATTGCTTGCGAATTAACAGGTCTTCATACTTTAAAAATTAAAGAAACTGATAGATTGGAAGCTTTACGAGAAGAATTGACAAAACTAGGAGCGTCTATTGAAGTAACTAATGAAAGTTTACATTTACAGGCTGGTGAACAAATTTATCAAAACATTGATATAGAAACTTATAATGATCATAGAATGGCCATGGCATTTGCGCCATTAGCTTTTAAAACTATTATACAAATAAATGAAGCCGAAGTAGTTACTAAATCTTTTAGAAACTTCTGGAATGACATGAACAAAATCGGGTTACAGATTCAAGAACTCTAATAGAAATAATTTTATACGATTTATATCATATAAAATAAATAGAGAATCGCTTGACATCCCCTATCTCGATATTGTATATTTGCCCCTCGTTTAGAAATTTTTACAAATGAAATTATCGAATTTTGATTTTGACCTGCCAAAAGAACTATTGGCAGAATACCCTTCAGAGCACAGAGACGAAGCCCGTTTAATGGTTTTAAACCGTGAAAAACAAACAATTGAGCATAAATTATTTAAAGATTTAATCAATTATTTTGATGAGGGTGACGTAATGATGCTTAACAACACCAAGGTTTTCCCAGCCCGTATGTACGGTAACAAGGAAAAAACTGGAGCACGTATTGAAGTTTTTTTATTACGTGAACTAAACGCTGAAAACCGTTTATGGGATGTTTTAGTAGACCCTGCTCGTAAAATCAGAATTGGAAATAAATTATTTTTCGGTAACGATGATAGTTTAGTAGCCGAAGTTATTGATAATACAACTTCTCGTGGAAGAACTTTACGTTTCTTATTTGATGGATCTTATGAAGAATTTCGTCATAAATTAATAGAATTAGGTGAAACTCCATTACCAAAATATATTAAGCGTGATGTTGAACCAGAAGACGAAGAGCGTTACCAAACAATTTTTGCTAAGCATGAAGGAGCAGTTGCTGCACCAACTGCTGGGTTGCACTTCTCTAAACATTTAATGAAACGTTTAGAAATTAAAGGTGTTGATTTTGCGGAAATGACATTACACGTTGGTTTAGGTACTTTTAACCCAGTAGAGGTTGAAGATTTATCTAAACACAAAATGGATTCTGAGCAAATTATCATTCCAGATGAAAGTGTAAATATTGTAAACAATGCTTTAGACACCAAACGTAAAGTTTGTGCTGTTGGAACTACAGTTATGCGTACTGTTGAATCTTCGGTATCGGCTAGCAAAAGATTAAACCCGTACAACGGATGGACAAATAAATTTATTTTCCCTCCTTACGATTTTAGTATTGCTAACTGTATGGTTACAAACTTCCACACGCCAAAATCTACATTATTAATGATGATCTCTGCTTTTGCAGGACATGATTTTGTTATGGAAGCATACCAAGAAGCTATTAAAGAAAAGTACAAGTTTTACTCGTACGGTGATGCTATGTTAATTATATAACAAAAGCATCTTTCAAGATATGACCAACTGGTAATCATCTCCGATTACCAGTTTTTTATTATACCTTTGCCACAATTGTTAATTTCAATACAATCACTTGAATAAAAAGAAAGACATACGCGCTTTAAGTAAAGATCAACTCCGAGATTTTTTCGTTGCAAACAACGACAAAGCTTTCAGAGGAAATCAAGTTTACGAATGGTTATGGAGTAAAGCTGCTCATAGCTTTGATGACATGACCAATATTTCTAAAGCCACTAGAAATATGTTAGATGAGAATTTCGTGATTAACCATATTGAGGTTGACGCTATGCAAAGAAGTAATGATGGTACGGTAAAAAATGCCATTAAACTACATGATGGATTAATTGTTGAGTCAGTTTTGATTCCAACAGAAACAAGAACAACAGCCTGCGTGTCAAGTCAAGTAGGATGTAGTTTAGATTGTAAATTTTGCGCCACCGCTCGTTTAAAACGTATGCGTAATTTAAATGCCGACGAAATTTACGATCAAGTTGTAGCCATTGATCAACAGAGTAGACATTATCATAATCACAAATTATCAAATATTGTTTTTATGGGAATGGGAGAGCCTCTGATGAATTACAATAACGTTCTGAAGGCTATCGATAAAATTACTTCTCCAGAAGGATTGGGAATGGCCGCAAGAAGAATAACTGTATCTACTTCAGGTGTGCCTAAAATGATAAAGAAAATGGCAGATGATGAAGTTCGCTTTAACTTAGCCGTTTCATTACATTCTGCTATTGATGAAGTAAGAACTTCAATTATGCCTTTTAACACACGTTTTCCTTTAAAAGATTTACAAGAATCTTTGGAATACTGGTATACTAAAACCAAAAGAAAAGTAACCTACGAATATGTTGTTTGGAATGGTATTAACGATAGGAAGGAAGATATTGACGCCTTAGTGGCTTTTTGTAAACACATTCCTTGTAAGGTTAATTTAATTGAATACAATCCTATTGACGATGGAGAGTTTCAACAAGCTTCGGAACGTGCGTTAAACAACTATATCTCTAATCTTGAAATGAACGACATTGTTGTAAATGTGCGTAGATCTAGAGGTAAAGATATTGATGCTGCCTGTGGGCAATTAGCTAATAAATCCTAATAACTAAGGAATCATTACTATACCATACTTACCAATAACTTTACTTTACACAAGTAAAGACATTAAGAGTTTGAGATTTTATGTTCATTGTGTTAAACCTATTTTCACTCCTCAGCGTATTTTTTGAAAGCCGTCATATATTTTTTTGATTGCTTTTTAAACATTCCTTTCATTAAACCACCAAATAACCGCATAACACCTTTTAGCTCCATAGTTGTATTACTCGTCTGCTTCACCTCATTGTCAGACATTTCTTCAAAAATTAACTCCACTATATTACTTCCCATTTTACTTTCGTATTTAAACTTAATTTGCCCAGGTAAATTTTGTTCTACGATAGTTTCTGTGATAATCAAATCTTTCTTATTGAATATATAATGAAGTTTCCTTATCGAGCCTACATCGCAATAGTCTCCAGTAATTTGTTCTATAGATTGTAAACCTTCCGTCCATTGCTTTGTCCCTTCAGAAACGCTTATCTTATCCGCTACCTTATGTAATGAGCTATTAATTGTATTTGATAATGAGTATTTCATAATATTACTTCTTAATTTCTTTTATTGGAATACAGAGATTCATATTAAAATGACTCCAATCTAAAACGGCTTCATTGTCATTAAATATCTCCAACCCTGGAAGATGCTCAGGCTCATAAAAACTAGTAATCAACCAATGATTAAATAAATAATTTATAGCCGTCGCTACCTTTTCAAAATCGCCTAACACTGTTGCAATTGCGTATGTACACTTAGGCAATACTTTCATTTCTAAAAAATCACTTTCAGCATCTATTTCAAAATCTTCAGGAATTGTAATACATACCTCATAGGTATATTTATCCTTTGGGGTTACGTTTGGATCATCTTTAGACATTCCAAATATGGTTTCCGACCAAAACAACCCCATATTTTTAGACCACTGTACTAATTTTGTCAAAGCATTTAAAACAGCTCCTTCTTCGAAAGAATTTGGCACCCTCATAAAAGCAATTCTTCTTTCGGGAAAATCTTCAATGGATACTGGAAAATCTTTTACAAACTCGTTCTCCGCTTCTTTACAATAATACTTATTTACCTGAAATAACTCTTTGCGAATCTTGCTATTTTTTAGTTTGTCAGAACTCCGATATACACTAGGACTTACTCCAAAATGGAGCTTAAATGCTCTTGATAATACTGAAGGAGATGAAAAGCCACATTCATGTGAAATAATTGAAATAGAATTGCTTGAATATTTTAAAAGTTTCGCTACTTTTTCCAATCGTAAGCGATTCGTGCAGTCAAATACTGTTTCTCCTGTTACCCCAAAAAATACTCTATGAAAATGATATGGAGAGAAAAAGCAAACTGTAGCCAACTCTTCCAACGAAATAGTTCTATTTAAATTAGCATTAACATAGTCGATAGCCATGTTAATTCGCTTTTTGTATATTTTATTTGATCGATTCAATTTATTGATATTTTCCTTCATAGCACCAATACAGTACTAGAAATAAACCAATTAAGTTTATTTATCAATATACAAAAAATCAGGGTATTACATTATTAAAGAGCTATATCGTAACCAATAAAAACAATATCCTCCGCTAGGTATCATATAGTAACTAAACTATATAAATAACCAAAGTATAAAAAACCTTATTACTTCTATTTTTTCAACAAAGCTCTCTGAGTAACTGTAACTGGATATCCATATACAAATGGAATCTCTTTTGTTCCTTTTCCTGTGGTAGTTTTGTTTTTACTCTTTGTAAATAAAATCTCAAAATCAACCGTCTCATTATCAAAGGCCAAACGTGTCGTTAATAAATTCTCTTGTACCTCAAAAAAGCTATATAAGGTGTTAGAAACAAATTTTATTGGTAAAACGATTCCATTGTTTTCATCAACCTCAAAAAGACCTTTTTCTTTATCTTTTACCACTAAAGTATAGTTTCTAGGCTGACCATTGTACACTAATTTGTACTGGTATTTTCCTTCATCTTTTGTTTTTAATAAATGAAACTCCATCGGAATTTTTTGAGTTTTTCCAGTCGAATTAATGACCAAATCTCCTTTATAAATACCTAAATAGTCATCGGGAAAATTAGTTGAATTTTGAGCGGAAATAGTAAATACGGTAAGAATAGCTATAAAAAAGCTTAATAAATATTTCATGGGGATAAGGGGTGTTTATTACTGCTAAAATACAAGCTTATTTTAGATTTCAACTATAATTGATGTTAAATTACTGAATAACAACACCATTAACATTAAAAATCAAGTTGTTAAAAATAATTTTTACCCCCCAAAAAACAATAATTGAACTAACTTTTAGAATTTAAATTATACTATAAAACAATTTACAATCATTTTCCAATTTATTCTTATTTTTGTTCGCTAATATGAAGCCAGTAGAGCAAATAAAACTTCCTATAGCAAAAGAAATGGAGCTCTTTGAAACAAAATTCAAAGATGCAATGCTATCCAAAGTTCCGTTACTTAATAGAATAACTTACTATATAGTTCGAAGAAAAGGAAAACAAATGCGTCCAATGTTTGTTTTCTTAGTTGCCAAAATGGTTTCGGATGGTGGTTTTGATGAACGCACTTATCGTGGCGCTTCGGTTGTTGAATTAATTCATACAGCCACCCTGGTTCATGACGATGTGGTAGACGACAGTAACCGTCGTAGAGGTTTCTTTTCAATTAATGCTTTATGGAAAAATAAAATTGCCGTTTTAGTTGGTGATTTCTTACTTTCAAAAGGACTTCTTTTATCTATCGACAATGAAGATTTTGACATTCTAAAGCTTATTTCCATTGCTGTTCGTGAAATGAGTGAAGGTGAATTATTGCAAATTGAAAAAGCTCGAAAACTTGATATCACTGAAGAAGTCTATTTTGAAATAATTCGTCAAAAAACAGCCACACTTATTGCTGCTTGTTGTGGAATCGGAGCTGCTTCGGTTGGCGCCAATAATAAAACTGTACAGCAAATGCGCAAGTTTGGCGAATATATCGGTATTGCTTTTCAAATAAAAGATGATTTATTCGACTATACTGATGCTAAAATTGGTAAACCTACGGGGATCGATATTAAGGAACAAAAAATGACCTTGCCTTTAATTTACACTTTAAATAATGTATCGGAAAAAGACAAAGATTGGTTAATAAACTCCGTAAAAAAGCATAATCATAACAAAAAAAGAGTAAAAGAAGTTATTGCCTTTGTGAAAGAAAATGGTGGTTTAGAGTATACCACAAACAAAATGCACGATTATAAAAACAAGGCTCTGGCTATTTTAGATAACTTTCCTGATTCTGAATACAAGGCTTCATTGCTTAAAATGATTGATTACGTTGTTGAACGAAAAATATAAGCTACGTTTTATCTTTCGTAAAATCAAACTCCTTTTAAACACGCTTATGTTTAAGCCAAGAACCTACACTTCCTAGCTCTTTTGCTTGGTAAAAATTCTGCTCTTTTGAAATATAATTTTCTTCTGTTGATGTAGTTTGTACTTTAATGAATTTGTAGAACATAAATTTAAAAATTGACTCTCTAACATCTTCATAGGTAATCTCTGAATTATTTGTAAAATCAATTACTTGTCTTACAAAATTATCTACCTTAATAACGTCTTGTGTTTGTGATAACACTTTAAAAGCAACTTCTTCCATAATTAGTTTTAATTCAGATCAAAACTACTCATGTTAACATAATTTTAAAAGGTGATTTATGCAGAAAAAAATGTAGTTTTCCGCAGTATTGAATACATCTTAAAACTAGATTTTTTATTGATGTTGAAAACACCGTCCATTTGCATTTTTTGTTTTTCTCTTACATCTTCTTCCTCTCTTTGTTTTTCCAGAGCATTGAACTGCTTCTTTTCTTCTTACTTGACTGGATATTACTCCAAAAGCTTTAGTTTTTGAGTTTTTATTTTCTAATTCTTTCGATTTTCCATTTGACCTTTTTGTTAAAAGCGGTTTACATATTTTGCAGGGTAAATACCCAAAATAAACCGCTTTACCGAACTCTATTTCTTTTTTAGAATACTTCAAAAATCGACAGTTGTAAGTATGGTACTTTTCTCCAGTTTTTGTCACATAAACTTTTTGACCATAACTACAGGAACAAAATAGTATAGCAATTAAAAAGAATGCTCTTTGTAAAAACTTTTTAAACAACTCTTGTTAAAATTTAAAATTGGTTCTTTTAATTTACTACCAAGTCCCCCATTAACTCAAAATATCTTCATGTTCTCCTTTTTAACAATTTCCCCAGAACTCTTTTCATAGTTTATTTTCCCGTATATTTTATTTTCTATTAAACAATAGTCAAATTTAAAACGGGAAAAATTCTTTACCTTAAGGGAAACCGTATGCGAAGTATTTTTTAGATAAACCCTGAATCTTTGGCAAGAGCTACTAAATGTGCTGTATTATTAGCTCGAAAAATGTCTTTTAGTCGAATAATTCTCTTTTCTACAGAACTTAAGCTACCCGGACTAATTCCTTTACGAACAAAATGTGCACTAATTTCAGGTTGAGATAACCCTTCCGATAAATGCTTCATTAAATTAATATCATATGGGCTAATATCATTATCATTCGAGTCTCTTCTAGCTCCTTCTACTTGAAAGGATAAAAAAGGAGAAGAGCTTTCATTTATATTAAGTATAGCTTTTTTTAAATCATATAGTCCATTTCTCCCTTTACAAACATAGGCTCTGACTCCATATTCATTTATAAGCCTTCTTACCATTTGTAATCTATCTTCACCCGAATATACTATTGTTGGTATTGATATTTCTTTTTCTTTCAATACTTGTATCAAATCGACACCTGATTTGTACTTTTGCTCTCTATGATCTTCTTTAAAGGATAAATCTGCGATAAGTAAATCATAAGGATCTTCATCTTGATTCGCTTTCATAATCTTTAAAAAAGCGTCGTCACAGTATTGCACTTGATGAATTATTGACACTCCCATTTCTTGTAATGTCGATAATACACCTTTATTAATATCATCCATGTCTTCTGCTACCAATACTTTCTTATACATAATTATAATTTAATTTTACACAGAAACCCATTATTAGGTTCTGATTCAAAAGTAATAGTCCCTCCAACCGATTTTATACGGTTTTCCGCATTTACCAATCCATTTTTCTTAACAAAATCACATCCAACCCCATTATCTTTATATTTTATAAAAACTCCATTACCTTTCTCTTCAAAAACAATTGTTACCAAACTAGCTTTACTATATTTGGTCATATTGGTGAGAAGTTCTTTTAATACTCTATAAAGCATATTCCTTTTATGAATAGTTAATCTACTCCAATCAATTTTCTTTAAACCATTTGTAATCAATCGTAACTCCATGCTTTCATAGCTTTTTAATAAATCTCCAATTATTTCGGAATACTCAATGGAGTCATCAATTACAAAATTATTTCGTGAAATATCTCTAGCTTTGTTATAAACAACATCCAAGTCATCTAATATTTCAGCTTTAGAGTTTTTCTCTATTTGAAGTTTAGTCATAATCTGGTAAATATCATTCGCAATTACATCATGTACCGTTTTAGATATTCTCCCTTCGGTTTGAATAACATTTTCAACTAATTTCTTTTTATTTCTTTCGCGATACAAAAAGTACCCTATAATTGAAATTAGTAAAACAAAAATGCTAAGAATTTGAAAAAGTAGGCTTCTTTCATTTGCCTTTTCAGCTTCTAATTCTTTCATTTCTGCTATTCGTTCTTGTCTTTTAGTATTGTATTTTAAGTAAGCATTTTTATTATCCTTTCTTTGATTAAATAACCTAACCTCTTCACTCAACCTCACATATTCTTTATCTAAATCATCTCCTTCTAATAGAACAAGTTCTCCGAGCGTATTTATACGGTAATCCTTGTTTTTGGTTTTCCTAGCAAGGCTATCAGCCATTTGCAGGTAATTTTTAGCTACTTCTATTTTATTATTTTTAGCGAAGTATCTCCCAAGATTTAAATAACTAGGCAAAAGAGCATCAAACTTATCTAAACCTTTTCTCAATTCTAAAGCCCTATCTAATTCTTGTTTACCAGCTTTCGGGTTAATATTGAACTTTGCAAAACCGAGGTTGTCAAGGATAAGAGCTAAACTAACTGTATCATTAGACCTCTTGACTACCTCTAGCGCTTTCAGTAAAACTTCCTGAGATTTGATAAAATACTTTTCATCCTTATATATTGTAGATATATTGTTAAGGATGGTGGCGCTATCTCTAGAAGAAGCCGCATATGTCAAGGCTTTATCATATGCATCTAATCCTTTCTCCATATTTACCTTTCTTCTATAAAGCTTCCCTAGATGATTGTATATAGAAGTAAGAACTGCCTCTCTATTTCTTAAATCTTTCGCTTCATCTACCAGTTCCAATGCTTGTGTAGCTAAATCTTCACTTTCATAATTACCTCCCCATTTCAGTTCTATTTGGGAAAGACAGCTCAAAGCATATATTATTGCCGCAGTATCTTTTTTCTGTAAACTTTGACTATGATAGTGCTTAAAAAAACTATAGGCCTCAGTTAAATCAGACTCTGACTTAGGAGTAAGAAACTTGCTTCTATATATTGAAAGACTATCTTGCTGAGCTAAGGCTTCAAACGAAAAAACTATTAAAAATAAGAAGAGGAATGAATTCTTTAAATTTTTCATTCCTCTAAAATATAGATTTCTATTCGATATCACCCTCCATCTAATCTTTCTTTTTTGGGTCTTTTGGAGGTGGTGGAGGTGGTGGTATATCACCGTCATCTCCACAACAGCTTTTCTCTGATTCTACACTCTCTAATCGGTCTTGATATTCCTTTAATTCGTCATTATCTGTGCATGACAAAAACATTAAATTAAGGGAAACCGTACAAATAACTATAAATATTTTTTTCATTTTGTTTTATTGTTAAAATTTGACATTAGTGTTACTGTTCGAGTCTTTCATCGAACTTTAATAGGTTGTGTTTAAACACGTTTAAAAGGCCTTTTGAGAAGTGATTGAGTTAAGTGTTAAGTGACGATGCACTTCTCGGTTCATGTTGCAAAACACTTAACTCAATGGGTAGAAAAAATGATTAAACTTTAGTCTTAATTCGATCTTGATTATTCATCAATTCTGGTACAAATGAAAAAAGAATCCATAGGAATAGCAGGAATATAAAAGGAAATAAACGGGAAAGTTTCGGGAAGTCTTTTTTTCCAAAAAATTCCGAAATTTAGGGGGATAAAAAAACTAATTACTACACTTAAAAACAAACTGTTATGCATAATGAAATCGTAGCATTAGCTCTAAAAACAATACAAAAAAAAGAAGGCGGGCATATAAAAATAAAGAAAGCTGCAGAATGCTTATCCTCACTTTTACAGGATGAATATGGAGTGACTTATGGTGAGCGAAGTTTAAGAAATGTATATAATGATCAAATTAAAATATCTAAACCTGAAGTTTTAAATGCGCTTTGCAGTTTTTTAGATTTTGAAAATTATGACGATTTCCTAGAAAGACATGAGAAAGGAAAGGATCATGAAAAAGAAAAAACAACTGATAAGCCCCCCAAAAAGAAATTCAAATTACTCCCCTCAAAACCTATTAACAAAAAACGATTAGTCATAACAGCTCTTCTACTTATTACAACAATAATAGGCTTTTCAATCTTTTCGGTAAATAAGCAACGTTGGATGGTATGGAAAATTGATCATTATGAAGAAGTAAGTTTTAATTTGAAAAAATATAAACTTGATCAATTAGAAATGTATAATCCATTTAAAATTGAGAATTTCAGAAAAATTGAAGGAGTCTGCGATGATATTTATTTTGATGAGGAAAACGAGCCGAAAGTGTGGTATCGTAAAATTTCAAAAGATAAAATAGAATTGTTTACTGCACCAGGCTTACACCCAGTAAACGGAAAAACATTAAAACCTATTAGTGAGTATATGATTAACAAATACATTTGTAAATAGATAGTAAAAAACTTGATTTAATAACATACCCAATTCATGCGTCAGTTCACACAAATTAAACTGATTAAATCAATAGCGAAAAAAAAGCCCCAAACTGGGGCCTCTTTTTTTATATAATCGGGGGGATTTTGATATTTTTCAGGGAACTATCTTTCTAACAGACATGTTAAAATTACAATACATTTATAGTTCTTTTATACTTTTTAGTTATACAGGTTAGTTTCCATGACAAAGCCCATTCATCTATCGGTGAGTGGTTATCATAAATATTACAAATTTGTATAGGGGCAAATTCTATAGTTTTACATAAAGGAACATATCTCATAAGTAATCCTAATTATTGCGCAAGTTTATTAATATAATTAACCCCAAAATTACTGCATCAAAAGCCTTATCTATATCAATCTTTATAACGTGTGGAAATTTTGTTAAATGCCAGTATAAATAAGGAATACCATGGCTTCTATTTAAAAAGTATTTGATAATTGTAGAGCAAAAAAAAAGAGCTCACTACTTGAACTCTATTTTCAAAAAACGGGGGGTATTTTTTTGGGGTATTACTATCTAAAGACTCGGTAAAATTACATCATCATTGCAATATATTTTTTCTTTTTTGTTGAGTACATCATTTTTCATGATAAAATCCATTCGTCCATCGATCAATGGAAAATATTCCCAATACTAAACCGATAAGAATTTATATTCAAATATATTCTTTTAAAAAAAATCCTAATAATATGAAGTAATATCAAACAAGTTCAGGTTAAAACGAGTCAATTATATACAAAATAAGCACACTTACTTTAGTAATCTTACCATTCATCTATAGCTAACAGTACCTCAACTATTCTTAAGTATATATATTTCCAATGATAAGTATCTTTGAAATGTAGTTAATAGTTAATAGTTAGTTTTCAGGAAAGAAGTAACAGATTAGGTGGATGTTACTTCTTTTTTTCTTTTCTACAACTTCAAAAAAACACCTTATACACAAAAAAGAACCATACACACATAAAAAAACACAATCCACACCTAAAACACACAACTCACCTTTAAGATAAGCCACTTAACCCTTCCAAATCTGTCTCTCATCTTTTTATTTAAAAATAAACACAAGTTTCATTGTATCTTTGAAGTGTCATTTAAGGTTAAAAAAATACAAAAATAAAGAAGTAAAGAATCGGGGGGTTTTTTACTTCTTTATTTTTTATACACTTCACCAAAAGCCATGACAAATCACAAAAAACACCCTACACATAAAAACAAACCAAAAAACATCAAAAACAAACAATACACACAAAAAAACACCTTTAACCTCTTTTACTTTTCACTTCAACTTCTAAAAAATGTCAATCATCTTTTTTCAATGAATTATACTTTAAATACAATGTATCTTTGAAGTATAATTTAAGGTTAAAAGAATTATTAATAAGAAGTAAAAAAACGGGGGTTATTTTACTTCTTTCTTTTTGGAATAAAATCAATAAAAAAACCACACATAATTAAAAAACAACAACTTAAAACACAAAACAAACCAAACACACAGATCAAAACACCATTAAACTATTAGTCAAATCTATTAAACTTTAAAACTGAGTCAGTCATCTTATTTTCTCGAAGCAAACCCTAAATGCAACGTATCTTTGAAATATCATTTAAGGTTAAAAAAACAAAAATATAGAAGTATAAGTTCGGGGGGATTTTTACTTCTATTTTTTTATTTATCCACTTCCAGAAAAAATAAATACTCAATTTACATCATTCTTCATACAAGCCATTTCAAATATTCTTTAAAAAACATAAAAAACTTATTTTCAAGCAATCCACACATGAAAACAATCAAAATATACAATCAACCAATCAACCCCTTCAATTAATCCTACAAAGAATACCAATCGTCTTTTTTTCACTATAAAAACTCTAAATGTAATGTATCTTTGAAGTGTCATTTAAGGTTAAAATATAAAAAAATAGAAGTACAAGTTCGGGGGGATTTTTACTTCTATTTTTTTATTTATTCACTTCCAAAGAAAATAAATACTCAATTTACATCATTCTTCATACAAGCAATTTCAAACACTCTAAAAAAAACACAAAAAACTTATTTTCAAACAATTTACACATAAAAACATGCAAAACATACAACCAACCAGTCAAACCCTTCAATTAATCCTGTAAAGAATACCAATCGTCTTTTTTTCACTATAAAAACTCTAATTGTAATGTATCTTTGAAGTGTCATTTAAGGTTAAAATATAAAAAAATAGAAGTATAAGTTCGGGGGGATTTTTACTTCTATTTTTTTATTTATCCACTTCCATAGAAAATAAATACTCAATTTACATCATTCTTCATACAAGCCATTTCAAACATTCTTGAAAAAAACATAAAAAACTTATTTTTAAGCAATTCACACATAAAAACAAGCAAAATATACAATCAACCAGTCAAACCCTTCAATTAATCCTATAAAGAATACCAATCGTCTTTTTTTTATAATAAAAACTCTAATTGTAATGTATCTTTGGAGTATCATTTAAGGTTAAAATATTAAAAAATAGAAGTACAAATTCGGGGGGATTTTTACTTCTATTTTTTTATTTATACTTCTTTCTAGTAAAAGCTAATATTTATTGACTTCATTTCGTTTTTAAGCAGCTCCCCACTCAATCAAAAAGCAACAAGTAATTATTTAACAACAATACACACATAAAAACATGCAAACCATACATAAAAAACGTAATTCACCACAACTTACTAGCAGCTTATCGCGTCAAAAGCACCACTTATCTATTTATCCCCTTTCAATCAACGTTAATAATCTATCTTTGGTACAAGATTTAAGGTTAAAAGAATAAAGAAAAAAGTGACGGTCTGGGGGGATTTTTACTTTTTTCTTTTCTTATTTTATAAAAGCCTCTTTTTCTTTCTCCGAGTAAGAATATCCATTATTCATTCTTGAATTACCTTTTCAAGGTTTATCTTTTCCATTTACCATTTTTCAAAATTTACCTTTATCTATCTAAACAAAATACTTGTACTTATTTTTAATACAATTTAAAACGGAGTAGGATCAACAGGAGATTATCTAAATCTGCTTTCTTATTGTTTAGCTCTAATCGACATGCACACATATCAATTAATTTTTATCTATCGTTAAACGGTTCTTAATCCAATTCTTTCTAATCAACTATTGAAAAAGGTTACTAAACTAATCTACCAATCAAAACATGATGTACAGCATTATATTTACCGTATAGTTTGGTTAATTTTCAAAAGAAGTGTTCATCAGGGGGATACTTCTTTTTTTTTGAGCATAAAAAAACCTCAGAGTAAATCTGAGGTTTATATATATTTGGAAAGAGTCTTACAAATTGAATGATTCTTTCACCTTATCTACATAATCAAGCTTTTCCCAAGTAAACAACTCAACATCTAATGTTTTACTTTCACCATTGGGTTGTGTAAATGTTTTCTTTACAACTTCATTTTCACGTCCCATATGACCATATGCAGCAGTTTCACTATACATTGGAGATCTTAATTTTAAACGTGTTTCAATTGCATAAGGACGCATATCAAAAAGTTCAGAAACCTTCTGAGCAATTTCACCATCGGTTAAATCAACTTTTGAGGTTCCATAAGTATCTACAAAGATTCCCATTGGTTCAACAACACCTATAGCATAAGAAACCTGTACTAAAACCTCATCTGCCACACCTGCAGCTACCAAGTTCTTAGCTATATGACGTGTAGCATAGGCCGCAGATCTATCTACCTTACTCGGATCTTTTCCGGAAAATGCACCACCACCGTGAGCTCCTTTTCCTCCATAAGTATCAACGATAATCTTTCTTCCTGTTAATCCGGTATCTCCATGAGGTCCACCAATAACAAATTTCCCTGTAGGATTGATATGATACTTAATATCATCATTAAATAAAGCTTGTATCTCCGAAGACAACTGAGCTTTTACTCTAGGTATTAAAATATCAACGATGTCTTTTCTAATTTTCGCCAACATCGTTTCATCCTCATCAAAATCATCATGCTGTGTCGAAACTACAATAGCTTCTATTCTTTGAGGAACGTTATCGTCAGAATACTCAATAGTTACCTGACTCTTCGCATCGGGACGTAAATAACTAATATCCTTATTCTCTCTTCTAAGGGCAGCTAACTCTTTTAGTATTAAATGAGACAAAGCCAATGCCAATGGCATATATGTTTCAGTTTCATTTGTTGCATACCCAAACATCATTCCTTGATCTCCTGCCCCCTGTTCTTCTTTACTAGCTCTATCAACACCTCTATTAATATCATCAGATTGTTCGTGAATTGCTGACACTACTCCACAAGAGTTACCGTCAAACATATATTCTCCTTTTGTATATCCAATTTTATTAATAACATCTCTCGCTATTTTCTGTACATCTAAATAAGTATTAGATTTTACTTCCCCAGCCAATACTACTTGACCAGTAGTAACTAGCGTTTCACAAGCAACTTTAGAATCCGCATCAAAAGCCAAAAAATTATCTATTAACGCATCAGAAATCTGATCTGCAACTTTATCAGGATGCCCTTCCGAAACACTTTCTGAGGTAAAAAAATATGACATATTTTACTTTTTTATATATATTTATTTCGAAGAAAGTTTATGATTGCTGCACAAAGAAGTAGGCTTACTGCTTTAGCATTTTTTTATGAGGTTGCAATCAGACAAATTTCTCCTCTCATTATGAGGGGACAAAAATAAAAATTATTTAGGTATTAAAAAATAAAGTTATCATAAAAACAATTGATAAGTTGATAATAAAAAGTAATTTTTATAGAATTGCTTTGGAAAAATATTTGTTTACTTTTGTAACTGTAAATAAGAGAATAACCACAAATAAAAAAATATATAGATGGCATTAGAAATTACAGATGCTTCTTTTGAGGAAGTAGTATTAAATTCGGACAAACCAGTATTAGTTGACTTTTGGGCTGCTTGGTGTGGACCTTGTAGAATGGTAGCTCCAATCGTTGATGAAATTAGCTCAGAATATGAAGGAAAAGCTATTGTTGGAAAAGTAGATGTTGACAACAATCAAGAGTTTGCCGCTAAGTATGGTGTACGTAACATCCCTACAGTTTTGATTTTTAAAAACGGTGAGGTAGTTGATAAGCAAGTTGGTGCTGCTCCTAAAAAAGCATATACTGATAAAATTGACGCTCAATTATAAGAGATTATCTTTTATAAAAAAATAACAAAGGTTTGGCATTCGCCAAACCTTTGTTATTTTTAGCAAGCAAACAAACTACATTTAAAACATTTATGCGCAATTACTTATTATTTCTCTTCGTTTACATTTTTGTTATTTCATGTAAAAAAGATCCGGAACCCAATAAACTATTCATTACTAAAGGAATTTCTTCAACACTCGCTGATTATCGTAAACAACAAATTGATGGTGTTATTTACAATCTTCACTTCTCAATTCCCAATAAAAAAGAGGAATCCATTCCTTCAAAACTAAAAGTTGTCTTTAATTTAAAGGACATTACTAATGATTTGGTTTTAGATTTTAACGAAAAATCTGACCATATTCTTAACATAGTAGTCAATGGAGAGGAAACTTCCATTACACATAAGAATGAACATATTGTTATTAATAAGAATACCTTAAAACTAGGAAATAATTCTGTGTCTATTGATTTTTTAGCAGGGGAGCTATCTTTAAACAGAAATGATGAATACTTGTATACCTTATTGGTACCAGATAGGGCAAGCACTCTCTTTCCTTGTTTTGACCAACCAAATTTAAAAGCACATTATAATCTAAGTATTTCTGCTCCTAAAGATTGGAAAGTATTATCAGGTGGACATCTGAAATCAAAAACAGTTAATGGCGATTTTATTGAACATACCTTTGAAAAAACGGATAAAATGAGCACTTATCTGTTTTCATTTGTAGCAGGAAAGTTTAGCGAAGTAATTGATAAAAATGGGTCGTTTCCTATGCAGCTTTTGTACAGAGAAACAAATGAAGAAAAAATTGAACAGAGTTTAACTCCTATTTTTAAAACACATCAAAGCTCTTTAACTTTCTTAGAAGAGTATACAGGCTACAAATTCCCTTTTCAAAAAATGGATTTTGCTACTTTACCTCCTTTTCAATATGGTGGTATGGAACATACGGGAGCCATTCAATACAGAGAAAACTTATTATTTTTGGATAAAAACGCAACTATCACCAGAAAGTTACGAAGAGCTAAACTAATTGCTCATGAAACTTCTCATATGTGGTTTGGTAATTTGGTTACTATGAAATGGTTTGATGATGTATGGCTTAAAGAAGTTTTTGCAAACTTCATGGCTGATAAAATTATGAACCCTGTCTTTCCAGAAATAAATCATAATTTAAATTTTATGATGTCTCATTATCCGAGTGCTTATTCGGAAGACAGAACAAAAGGAACGAATCCAATTAAACAACATTTAGGTAATTTAAAAAATGCTGGAGCTCTCTATGGGCGCATAATATACAACAAAGCCCCTATAATGATGCGCCAACTGGAGCTTCTTCTTGGAGAAGAAAAATTCCAAAAAGGAATTCAACAATACATAGCTAAGTTTGCTAATGATAATGTTGATTGGACGGATTTGGTAAACATTTTTGATGAGCTATCTGATAAAGATATCAAAAAATGGAGTCAAGTTTGGGTAAAATCTTCTGGTCGACCTATAATTTCTGATGAAATCACCTATGAAAACAATAATATAAAAACGTTTACCATTACTCAACAAGCCGAAGATGGAAGTACTAAAGTATGGAATCAATTGTTCAATTTAGGATTAGTATATGACGACGAAATAAAAATTTTAAATATTGATTTAAATAAAAAATCTATTCAAATTAAAGAGGCGGAAGGACTCCCTAAACCAAAAGAAATTATCTATAATTATAATGGAATCGGATATGGTGTCTTTCCTTTCAATTCTTCTGATATTTCCTCTATAAAAGACGATGTAGCTCGAGGGCATACGTATATTAACTTGTACGAAAACATGTTATCAGGAGTTGTATCTGTGACTGATGCGTTAAACACATATATTGCTGGTTTAAAAAATGAAAACAATGAGCTAATTCTAAATTACATCTGTGGAAGAATTAACACTATTTATTGGACTTTCCTATCAGAACAATCAAGAGAGAATTATAAAGAACTTTCAAATCTAATTCGTCAAGAGTTAAGCAAAGATAACCCAGCTAATATTCAAAAAACATTATTTAATTTACTAAAAAACGTTTCTCATTACAAAGATGGATCTCAGTTACTTTACCATATTTGGACTCAAAAAACACAGGTCAAAAATCTTGCACTCAATGAGAGCGATCTCACTAATTTAGCTATGAAATTAGCTATTTATGAACATCCTGAAGCTCAAAGTATTCTTGAAAAGCAATTAAGCTCTATTACTAATAAGGATAAAAAAGAACGCTTTTCTTGGTTACTTCCATCGCTATCTGCAGATGAAAAAACAAGAGATGACTTCATGCTTTCATTAAAAGATTCTAAAAACAGAGAAAAAGAATCCTGGGTAGAAGCTGCTCTGAGTAATCTTCACCATCCTTTGCGTCATAATTCATCAACAAAACACGTTTCTCTAATATTAAATCTTTTAGAAGAAGTACAATTAACAGGTGATATATTTTTCCCTAAAAGGTGGTTGGCTAACTCTTTGGGTAATTATTCTTCAAAACAAGCTTATGACGAAGTTCAAAACTTCATAAAAATAAATGAATATTACAATCCTATTTTATTGAAGAAATTACTTATTGTAGTTGATAACTTAGAAAAAGCACAAACAATAAAACAATAAAAGTTTTCATACGATAACCTTATAAGGCTCAGGGAAACCCCTGAGCCTTTTTTCAGTAAAATCGGGTATTTTATTTACAACTAGGTTTCAATAACTTTGAATTGCAGATATATATAAACACCTAGATTAAGGTGGCCTTTTAGGTTCTGCATATTTTATTTTTTTAATGAGTTTTATCTTAATTTCAAAAACTTCATTTCCTTTATTCCCGTAGGAATATTAAAGTGAAGTAATTTTTTTTCATTCGAACAAAAGGTTTAGCAATCGCTAAACCTTTTGTATTATAACTATTTAAATTAAACAAAAAAAACCTCCAGAATGTCTGGAGGTTCATCGATTATCTTTTTATAATCATTCTAGTAATAAAAGTATTATTGCTACCTTCAATTCTAACAAGGTATAGGCCTCTTCTCAAATTAGAAACGTTTATCTCTGTATTTTGCGTTCTCAAAATTTCTCTTCCTGAAAAATGAAGCAATCGAATATTTTCAACACTCGCCCCTCTTGGATCAATTCTTAATGTATTTCTTACAGGGTTTGGTCCAACAATCACATTTCGTAAACTTACTTCTCCTCCTCCACAACAATTTTCTCTGTAATATGCTTTACAGTCTATGTACCAACATCCTTCCGATTCTGCATAGTTTTGATCGTCAACTTGAATACAGCGAAGGTCTTTATTTCCAGTTGCACTAAATGATGTTAGATTCGTATTGGCTCCATTTCTAAGATTTAAAACTCTTAAATCGTTATTGTAACAAAACAAGTCAGTTAATTCCTGGTTATTTGACACATCTAAACACTTAATTTTATTGTTGTAACAATACAGTAGCTGTAAAGAAGTAGCTCCTGAAACATTTAGCCTTCGGATATTGTTGTTGTAACAATATAAATGCTCGAGCGAGCTGTTTGTTGAAGTATCTAAACTACTTAATAAGTTATTATAACAATAAAGTAACCTAAGAGAATCTGCTCCTTTAACATTTAAGCTTACTAAGTTATTGTCATAACAATATAAATCCGTTAAACATCCATTTTTAGAAACATCTAAACAATACAATTGGTTATTATAACAATAAAGACGTTGTAAAGACCTTGCTTTTGAAACATCTAAACTTAAAAGTTCATTATTATAACAATAGATATCCGTTAATTTTCTGCTACCAGAAACATTTAACCAGCGAAGTTTATTATCATAACAATGCAACATAGTTAAAGATGGTGTTCCCCATAAATGTAACTGTCTTAATTCATTGTTATAACAATACAAATACTTCAATGCCCTATTTCTTCCGATATGCAATTGCTTTAATTTATTATTATAGCAATACAACGACACTAAAGCTTTATTTTTAGATAAATCTAGCCTAGTAATTTCGTTATCATTACACCATAACCCCGTTAAATTAACAAAGGCTTGAATACCTCTTAAGTTTTTAATTCCTTTTCCTTGACAATACAGGCCTCCAGAAAAGTTTCTTGCTTCAGAAAGTTGAATTTTACCATCCCCATTGGTATCAACTCCAGACTCATTAATTAAATAGTTTCTGAAATTAGTATCTGGAACTCTTAGTTCGTTTGCGCTAATAACTCCTACGCACAAGAGTAAAATAAAAGTAAAAATTTTGTTCATAATGATTTTTTGTAATTGTTCTTTTGAGCGGCAAATATGTAACATGTTGCGCGAATCGGAAATGGGTAAAAACCCTAAAACCTTTTTCAGTAATTACCATGAATAACTCCCTTAGTTTACCTGAAAACAACAAAGCCATCTCCCTGAAATGGTAACAATCAAAAAAGTATTTGACTATTTATAAGTCTTTCGTTATTTTCGAAGACTATGATTGATTTAAACAACTCTCTTTCTTCTGAAATAAAAAACCTAGATTTACTGGCAAAGCAAGTGGTTGAAGGATTTATTACAGGAATGCATAAAAGTCCTTTCCACGGGTTTTCTGTAGAATTTTCTGAACATAAACTTTATAACAAAGGAGAAAGTACTCGGCACATTGATTGGAAACTGTTTGCTAAAACAGAAAAGTTATATACAAAAAAGTACGAAGAAGAAACCAACCTACGTTGTCATATAATTATTGATAACTCCGCTTCAATGCACTACCCTATCAGTAATAATAGGCAAATAGATAAATTAAACAAAATTGGATTCTCATCTGTAGCGGCTGCTTCTTTAATTGAAATACTAAAACGTCAGCGTGATGCAGTAGGATTAAGTATTTATTCCGATAGCTATGAGTTTTATGCTCCCGAAAAAGGGAGTGAACGCCATCGTAAAATGATTGTACATCAATTAGAGAAACTAATTCAATCATCCTCTTCTGCCACAACTGATACTTTTGAGTATTTACATGAAATTGCAGAAAAAATGCATCGACGTTCATTGATCTTCTTATTTACAGATATGTTTCAAACGACAAAAAGTGAAGATCAATTATTTGAAGCCTTACGACATTTAAAGCATAACAAACATGAAGTAGTATTATTTCACACCTATGATAAGGAACTAGAATTTCATTTTAATTTTGACAATACTCCAAAAAAATTTGTTGATGTTGAAACTGGAGAAGAAATTAATTTATACGCTGAAAACATTAAAGAAAAATACACTGAGTTAACCGAAGCTTTCTTTAAAAACCTAAAGAACAAATGCTTGCAATATAAAATAGATTACGTACCTGTAAACATACATGATGGCTATCATCAAGTACTTTCAACTTATTTAATCAGCAGGCGAAATTTTTTATAGAAATATCCTTTTTCAATTAAAAAAAAGTTATATATTTGCATCCGCTTAGCGCAACGGTCTGGTAGTTCAGCTGGTTAGAATACATGCCTGTCACGCATGGGGTCGCGGGTTCGAGTCCCGTCCAGACCGCTAAAGTTCTCTCGACAAATAAGTGTCGAACTTTTTAAAAAATTTGTTGCAAATACAAAAAACAATTTTATATTTGCAACCGCTTATCAAAGCAACGGTCTGGTAGTTCAGCTGGTTAGAATACATGCCTGTCACGCATGGGGTCGCGGGTTCGAGTCCCGTCCAGACCGCAAAAAGCTTCTCAAATTTTGAGAAGCTTTTTTTATACTCTTAACTTAAGACTTTCTTTATTTCCAATTTATAACTTTATCTTTATCCTAGGCAACTATATAATATTACAACAATACATAGATTCAACCTTAGACAACTTTACCCTCCAATCAAAAAGAATTATAATTGATAGAAACATTAGACGACATAAAAAACAAAATAGCCAGAAATTATTGCGATTTAAAAAGTGACACATTTATTGACTGGAATAAGAAATTCAATATTTCTGAATATAAAAAAGGAACTTGTTTAATTCATCCAGAACAACTTCGACACACTCTTTTCTATGTAGTGAAGGGATCTTTGAAAGCCTATTATTTAAAAGATGGTAAACGAATTATTGACTGGCTCACATTTGAAAACGAATTTATCACTTCAAGCAGCAGCTATTTTACCGATGAACCGAGTCTTCATTATATTGAAACTATGGAAGACAGTATTATACTTGAAACAAAAAAAGAAGATGTTGAATCTCTTTGCGAAAACCACCATGATTTTGAACATCTATTCAGGCTTATCCTATCAAAAGTTATTGTGCAATTTCGTCAGAGAATATTTTCTCTCCAATTTCGAACAGTTAAGCAACGTTATCAAAGCTTAATAGAGCAACACCCGAAAATTGAGTTAACTGTTCCTCTTGGAGATATTGCTTCCTTTTTAGGGATTACTCAAGAAACTTTAAGTAGAATTAGAGCCTCTAAATAGATTATTTGATTTAGATCAAATGAAAATACTATTGAAAACGATAGTTTTACTGCCCTAATAAAACACAAGCAGTATGAAAATTATCAACAAAATAACAAATGGAATATTACTCATTATAATAGGTATAATGCATACACATTTTACTTTTTCCTCTGGAGGCTTTCAAAAACAAATGCTAGACTTTTCAAAAACTAGTTTTTACAAAGTAAGTAATGGAATGGATGAACTTCCAGCTTCATTAGATACTACCAACTTTGAAAGTTTCGCTACATTTTGGTTTTTTTTACTTCGGTATTTTCGTTATACCACTAGGCTTATTGGTGCACTCAATTGAAAACAAAAAACAGGTCTTGCCACACTACTTTACAATAAGCTATCTTATTGTAATATTACTTGGCTGTTATATGGTTCCAAATTCTGGAATCACTGTTTTTATGTTACCACATGCCCTGTATATGATTATTAGCAATAGTATCAAAGCAAGAAAGAGATACAATAAACTAAAACATGCCATGGTTTAGACATCAAATTATTAAATAGTTTGCTTAACATAAGAATGTAAAAAGTGTAAACGCACTTACTAACGAAATATTAGCAACCTTAACAATAAAGTTGGGTCGCTATTTTTTACATTAACATCTAATCTGATATAAATAACATATATTTAAATCGTTATTCATAACAAACCTATTACGCAACATAAAAACTAAAAAATGAAAACTAAAAATTGTTTGTTACTTGTCATTGCTTTGCTTTGTAACTCCATTCTTTTTTCGCAAAAAATATATCTTCCAAAAGAGGTTCATAACAAAAAGGCTTCTATTCCAAAAGTGATGAAGAAAATTTCAAAAATTGTTTTGGAAAAGGATAAAAAAGACTCTACAACATTCTATTATAATTCAATTTTTCAAATACAACTATTAGCAGAAAAATACAAGAATGCAGAGACCAGTATTGATAAATATATTGATGGCTACACCATTAATAAATTAAGAACTGGTAGAATGTTTCTGTACAAAGTTTTTGCAAAAGCTGGTCAGTTAAGTAAAAAGGAGTCAATTCCCTTTAACGAAGCTTATAAAAAATCTTTTACCAACTCTTATATTAACTTAAAAGATGTATTGAAACCAGAGGTTACTAGAAGCGTTAATAACGACACAAAAACCTCTGATTTAGAAGAAAGATTCCATAAATCACTTAAAGAATATAAGGACAAAGACAGCCTCTCAATAGGTCAAGCAAAAAGTTTATGCAATGCATTCAGTAAATTCTATATTTATTCGAAAGTAGGACAACTAGCACACAAATTGCTAGACGAAGAGGATAAAAAAATATTTGATATTCGAAGAAATGTGCTTATCAAAACAGGTAACGGAGGAGAAGTAACTGCTTTACTCATCAGAAAAAAAGGCACTAAAAGAAAATTACCAGCGATATTTGTTTATAATATTTATGCAGGTTCATACGACTATGAAGTTGCAAAAAGAGCCGCAGTAAACGGTTATGTTGGAGTTGCAGTAAACACTAGAGGTAAGCGATTAAGTAAAAACGAGATACTTCCTTTTGAGTTTGATGGTAAAGATTCATACAAAACCATAGATTGGATTAGCAAACATAAATGGTGTAATGGTGATGTTGGAATGATGGGAGGTAGTTATTTAGGCTTTAGTCAATGGTCAGCTACAAAGAACCTACATCCTGCATTAAAAACTATAGTTCCTCAGGTATCAGTAGGAATAGGAATTGACTACCCTATGCAAAACAATGTTTTCATGAGCTATATGCTTCAATGGATTAATTATGTACGTAATAATAAATTTACCGATGAAAACGTATTTGCCAGCAGCGATTATGAAAAAGCTTATGATGAATATTATTTGAAAGGTTTATCATTCAACAAACTTGACAGTATACTAAACAAAGGAGAAAATAAAATATTCCAAAAGTGGCTTCAGCACCCTGGTTATGATAGCTTTTGGCAAAATATGGTTCCTTACAAAAATGAATTTAAGAACATAAACATTCCTGTTTTATCAACAACAGGGTATTATGATGCTGATCAGATTGGAGCTTTATACTATTTTAATCAACACTATAAACACAACCCTAAAGCAAACCATTATCTCGTTATCGGTCCATATTCACATGGAGGAGGTCAACATTACCCGAGTAAAGTTCTAATGGGGTATACTATTGATAAAGCCGCTCTTATAAGCATTCATGAATTGGCGTATCAATGGTTTGATTACATTCTTAAAAACAAGAAAAAACCAGAATTACTAAAGGATAAAATTAATTATCAAGTAATGGGAGCCAATAGCTGGAAGCATTGCTCGTCATTTGGAAACATGAATTCAAACACCTTCAAGTTTTATCTTTCTAACATAACTGATGGGCAAAACTTTAAGTTAAAAACCAGCAAACCCAGCCATGAAGGTTCCATATCTTATGAAATTGATTTAAGCAAGAGGAGTAAAAACGATTCACATGGATTCTTTTCAGGAACAATCAAAGGAGAGGAAATTAACTCTGAAAATGCAATCAGTTTTATTACTGAACCATTTAATGAAGATGTTTCTGTTAATGGTACTTTTGGAGGTGAACTAAACTTAGCTATTAATAAAAAAGATTTAGATGTATTTATAAAACTATATGAAATACTTCCAGATGGATCATACTTTTTCTTATCTGAGTATTTATCTCGAGCTAGCTATGCAAAGGACAATGAAAACAGAGAATTATTAGAGCCTTTTAAAAACTATAAATTCCCGATTAAACAATCTTTTATGACATCCAGAAAAATAGCTAAAGGAAGCAAACTTTTAGTAATCTTTGGGGTTAATAAATCAAAATACTGGGAAATAAATTATGGAACTGGGAAAACCGTAAGTACCGAAACTATTAAGGATGCTGGAGAACCTCTATTAGTAAAATTAATAAACAATAGCTATATATCTGTTGGTTACAATAAAGAAGAGAAATAGCTATACACTATTAATCAATAGTAAAATTTAAGTACAAAAAGGAAGTTGAATTTCAAAAATCGACTTCCTTTTTTCTATTATAGAACTTATAATAAACACTTTGAAATAACTCATCTCTTTTTCTAGTTAGTGAAAACGATATCGTAACTAATGAAAAATATTTTTTACTAAAACTTGTTTATTTAAAATAAAATTCCAAGATTTGTCCTGTTCAATTAAGAAAAAACACAAAGAGATGTTAAATAACGTATGGCAAGGTTTCTATTTTTACTTTTACTTTTTTAGTAAGAGAAGAGACTTTATACCATATTGTTAAGTAACAGAAAAAATAATATAAACGTAAAGTCTCGATAACATCGAGGCTTTTTTTTTGCATTAAAAAATGAAGAAAATAGCCATTCAGGGAATACAAGGAAGCAACCATCATATTGTGGCACAAAAATATTACAGCGACAACATTCAGTTGAACGAGTGCTTATCGTTCGATTCCTTAACGGACAGTCTTTTGAAAAAAAAATCTGATGAAGCAATTATGGCTATTGAAAATACCATTGCAGGTTCTATAATTCCAAATTACGCGTTAATCGACAAACACAATTTGCACATTACAGGTGAATACTATCTTCCTATTCATCATCATTTAATGGCATTGCCAAATCAAAATATTAAAGATATCAAGGAAGTTTGTTCACATCCAATGGCACTTTTACAATGCAAAGAATTTTTCAAAAATCATCCTTCAATTAAACTTGTAGAAGATGTTGATACTTCAGCCGTTGCTAAAGCTATTGCAAAGCAGCAATTAAAAGGTGTAGCTGCTATTGCTCCAAAAATAGCCGCTGACATTTTTGATTTAGAAGTTCTTGAAGATGAAATACAAACTATTAAGAATAATGAAACAAGATTCGTTATCCTACAAACTAAAAAACCTATTAATCAAACAAATTACATAAGTAAAGCATCCTTACGTTTTGAATTAGATCATAAAAGAGGTAGCCTTGCTACTGTTTTAAACGTGATGAGTGACTGCAAGTTAAACTTAACAAAAATACAATCACTCCCCATTATTGAAACTCCATGGAAATATGCTTTTTTCGTGGATGTTACCTTCAACAGTTATGACGATTATAGCAAAGCAAAATCGATTATTGAAATAATGGCTAATAATTTCAAAATACTAGGAGAATACAAAAACGGAAGATCATGATAACATTTGCCAATCGTTTACAAACCGTTCAAGAGTACTACTTTTCTAAAAAGCTTAGAGAGGTACGACAACTTGCTGCCGAGGGAAACCCAATTATTAATATGGGAATCGGCAGTCCCGATTTACAACCTCCAAAATCGGTACTTAAAGCTATTCAAGATAGCCTAACCGAAACTGGGGCACATAAATATCAGAGTTATCAAGGACTTCCAGAGTTTAGAAATGCCATTGCCAACTTCTATAAAAATAAATATAACGTGGCTGTAAATCCAGATAGTGAAATACTTCCTCTAATGGGAAGTAAAGAAGGTATCATGCATATTTCCTTAGCTTTTTTAAATGAAGGTGATAAAGTACTAATTCCTAATCCAGGATACCCAACATATAGTTCCGTTACTAACTTAATAGGTGCTAGCCCAGTATTTTACAATTTAGATGCTGGCAATGAATGGCAACCGAACTTTGAAGAATTAGAAAAGCTTGATTTATCCAATGTAAAACTAATGTGGATTAATTACCCTCATATGCCCACAGGTGCTAGAGGTCTGGAAGAAACCTATAAGAAGTTGATCGCTTTTGGTAAAAAACATCATATTATTATTGTAAACGACAATCCGTATAGTTTCATTCTAAATGAAAAGCCTCGAAGTATTTTACAAGTAGAAGGAGCAAAAGATATTGCTTTAGAACTAAACTCTTTGAGTAAATCATTTAATATGGCAGGATGGCGTGTTGGAAAACTAATTGGTAATTCTACGTTTTTGAAGGAAGTACTTAAAGTTAAAACTCAAATGGATTCTGGTATGTTTTATGGAATTCAAAAAGGAGCTATTAAAGCTTTAGAACTTGAAAACTCATGGTTTTCGGATCAGGATAAAATATATAGGAAAAGGCAACAACTCATATTTGAACTTGCCGATATTCTTGAATGCAACTACGATAAGAATGCTACTGGAATGTTCGTCTGGGCAAAACTACCTAATGGAAAATCTTCAGAGGGTATGGTTGATGATTTACTATACAATAAAAACATTTTTGTGGCACCAGGAAGTATTTTTGGTAGTCAAGGAGAAGGTTATATACGTTTTTCTTTATGCATTCCAGAAACACAAATAAAAGAAGCAATAACACGATTTTAGATGAAAGTATATGTTATAGGATTGGGGTTAATCGGTGGTAGCTTAGCACTCGATATTCAGGAAGAGTTTAAAGACAGTACTATCTATGGTATTGACATTAATGAAAATCATATTAAAGAAGCTCTAGAGTTAGGAATCATTCACAAAGAAGGAGCTTTAGATTCTTTAAATGAAGCAGATGTCATTATTATTTCGGTACCCGTAGATGTATCATTAGACCTAACTAAGAAAGTTTTGGATACTATTTCAGAGAACACCTTAGTTATTGATGTTGGCTCTACCAAAGTTGATATTTGCAAAAGTATTGAAGATCACCCAAACCGAAGAAATTTTTTAGCTGCCCACCCAATTGCAGGAACCGAATTTTCAGGACCAAAAGCAGCATTAAAAAATCTATATAGAGGTAAAACTAACATCATTTGCGAAGTAGAGAAAACAGCTTTCAAACTTCAAGAGAGAGCTCTTTCAATCTTTTCAAAAATTGGGATGCGCATTCGCTATATGGATCCGAAATCTCATGATAAGCATATTGCCTATGTATCGCATTTATCACATATAAGCTCTTTTATGCTAGGTAAAACAGTTATTGAAAAAGAGAAAAATGAACGAGATATATTCGATATGGCTGGTAGTGGTTTTGCCTCAACCGTTCGTTTAGCTAAAAGTTCACCGGCTATGTGGACACCAATATTTAAACAAAATAAGACCAATGTTATAGAAACACTCGAAGAATACATATTAAACTTACAGCAATTCAAAGAATTAATGCAGCAAGATAATTTCGAGGAGATTTATAAAGAAATGGAAAACACTAATCATATAAAACAAATTTTAAACGGTATTTTATTAGATGCCTAAGTAACAGCAAATGGAAAATTCTAAACAACTGAGAACGTGGTTAGATGATATGAAATTATCTCACCCATTAGTAATTGCCGGGCCTTGTAGCGCGGAAACTGAAGATCAAGTATTAAATATAGCTCATCAACTTAAAGACTCCGATGTGAATTATTTCAGAGCTGGTATCTGGAAACCTAGAACACGTCCAGGTAATTTCGAAGGAGTTGGAGCACTAGGGTTAAACTGGTTACAACGTGTTAAGGAAGAAACAGGGATGAAAACTTGTACCGAAGTAGCAAACACAAACCATGTAAAGTTAGCTCTTGAAAATGATGTAGATTTATTATGGATTGGAGCAAGATCAACCGTAAGTCCTTTTATCATGCAAGAAATTGCTGAGGCTCTTGAAGGAACGGATAAGATTGTCTTGGTAAAAAATCCTGTGAATCCAGATTTAGCTTTATGGCTTGGAGGAATTGAAAGATTATACTCAAAAGGAATCAAAAAACTAGGAGCAATACACAGAGGTTTCTCTACATACGAAAAGTCGAAATATCGTAATATTCCAGAATGGCAAATCGCAATTGAATTCCAAAACAGATTCCCTGATTTACCATTAATTTGTGATCCTTCACATATCACTGGTAACCGAGAAATGGTTTTTGATGTTTCTCAAACAGCTCTAGATTTAAACTTCGATGGGTTAATGGTTGAAACACATAATGATCCTGACAATGCATGGAGTGATGCTGCACAACAAGTTACACCTGATTCACTTAAACAAATGATGGTAGATTTAAGAGTTAGAAAAGAAACTGCTTCTGATAAAAACTATAGAGAAGGGTTAGAGAACTTAAGAGCTCAAATCAATGTAGTCGATAATCAGTTGATCGATATTCTTGGAAAAAGAATGAAAATAGCTGATAAGATTGGAGAGCTGAAAAAAGAGAAGAACGTTGCTGTTTTACAATCTAAACGATGGAACGAAATTCTAGGAAACATGATTCTTGAAGGAGAAAACAGAGGATTAAGTGAAGAGTTTGTTTTAAAAATGTTTAAAGCGATTCACCAAGAAAGTATTAATCATCAAGAAAAGATAATTAAAGGATAAAAAAAAGGCGCCCAATTGGGCGCCTTTTTCAACAATTAACTATTGTTTAAGTCTCTTAAAGATATATCTCGTAATAAAAATACCATTTTTATCACCTTTACCTCCGTAACTCTCAACTCCGCTATTTACAAAAGCTAAGTCCCATCCTTCTTCAACCATAGTGTTGATTTTAGATGTAATTACTGCGTCATTCGCTACAATGTTTTGAAATCTGATACCACCAATATTGAAAAAGTTCAATAATTTAGTTTCTTCAAAATTCTTAACACGAATCTTAGATCTGTCCGATTTGTTTCTTTTATCACCTTCTTCTGAACGTACAGAAGTAAAATCTTTGTAATTTCTTTCGTCGTTTGAAGAGATTAATCTTGATCTTCCTAAACCACTTGGAATAATTGACTCTACACTTGTGATAACTTTGTACTCATACTTTTGAGCAACTGCCGATAACGACACGAACACAAATAAAATTAGTGTTACTACTAGTTTCTTCATAAATTTTTAGATTTTTTTTTCAAGTCCGCAAAGCTATCTCTTTTTTTCAATTTCCTTCCTTTTTTTAACATAATTTGAACTAAATAAAATAAATATATTTAGTAGACACTTTTAGTACGTATTAGCAACTTTTCAACACTGAAATTTATTAAAAAGTCATATTATCATTATTTTCTTATCGTTTCTTCAGTATTCAAACCTGATATTCTATTTTTCCTCCCTCTTATTTTGTTGAAATAACTTTTATTTTAGTAATTTAACTTTACCAAACTTAATAAAACATGCCACCAATTAACACAATTGACGATGTAATTAACACGCTTCAACAAATTGTCGATGATTCCATAAAAAACGAAAGCACTCTAGGTTATTTCGCTGCACTTTATTTAAATGTTACAATCAAAGTAAAAGAAGGTATTGAAAATAACTACTTTGAAGACGGTAAAAGAATGGAAAAACTTGATGTTATTTTTGCTAAGAGATATATTCAAGCCTATTTTAATTTCAAAGAAAATAAACCTACAACTTTAGCTTGGCAAAAAGCTTTTGGGATCACTAATAAATTCTGGTATATCGTACTCCAACATCTACTAATAGGAATGAATGCCCATATAAATTTGGATTTAGGAATCGCTTCTGCTGAAGTAATGAAGGGTAAAGACATTGAAAACCTTAAAAACGATTTCAATAAAATTAACTCTATCCTATCCTCTCTTGTTCATGAAGTTGAAGAAGACCTCTCTGAAATCTGGCCTTTTTTAAAAACTATTTTAAAGTTTACCAGTAAAATTGATAGCTTTTTAATAAACTTTAGTATGAAGCTAGCAAGAGATGGAGCGTGGAAGTTTGCTACGAAATTAGCAAGCACTCCTCAAAATGATATTGACAAAGTGATTGATGAACGAGATATTGATGTAGCAGAAAAAGCCTCAATTATTACTAGACCTGGAATAATTATCCAACTTATTTTTATGTTTATTCGTATTGGTGAAAGAGGTTCAATAGCTGATAAAATAAGAGATTTAAGTGAAAAATAACTTTCACAACATTCAATTTTTATTCTCATCTTTGCTAAATGATTGGAACCGTTTATAAATCAACAGGAAGTTGGTATTGGGTAAAGTCGGAAGAAGTACTTTATAAATGTAGAATTAAAGGAAAATTCAGAATCAAGGGTATAAAAAGTACAAATCCAATAGCCGTTGGAGATATTGTAGAGTTTGAACTTGAAACCAAAACTGATGACGAAACTGGTGTTATTACAAAAATTAAAGATCGAAAAAACTTTATTGTTCGTAAGTCGGTTAATCTTTCAAAACAAACTCATGTAATTGCTGCCAATATTGATCAGGTATTCTTGTTAATTACAATCAATAACCCTCCTACTCTAACAACATTTATCGATCGTTTTTTAGTAACTGCTGAAGCTTATTCTATTGAAGTTATTTTGGTTTTCAACAAAATTGATTCCTACGAAATAGAAGAGAAAGCCGAAATACTATATTTAAAAGACATTTATGAACCTATTGGCTATAAGTGTATTGAAGTTTCTGCTGTTGAAAATAATAATGTCGATGTAGTAAAAGAGTTAATGCTAAACAAAGTGAGTATGTTTGCAGGTCATTCGGGTGTTGGTAAAACCACCTTGGTTAATGCCATAGAACCTACATTAGATTTAAAAACAAAGGAAATTTCTGAACAACACAAACAAGGGCAACATACAACTACCTTTGCTGAAATGTTTGATCTTAGTTTTGATGCTAAAATCATCGATACTCCTGGAATAAAAGGTTTTGGTGTTGTTGATATGGAAAAAGATGAATTAGGTGATTATTTCCCTGAATTCTTTGCATTAAAACAACACTGCAAATTTAATAACTGCATCCATATAAACGAGCCTCATTGCGCTGTTAAAGACGCTCTTGAAGATGAAGAAATTTCTTGGTCTCGTTATAAAAGTTATTTGCAAATTTTAGAAGGAGAAGAGGAAAATTACAGAACGGATATCTGGAAATAATTAAGAAGTATTTTAAATGAAAGTAGTAATCCAAAGAGTTACTAAAGCTAGTGTTACAATAGATGGCAATAAAGTAGCAAATATTAATAACGGTTTGTTAATTTTATTAGGTATTGTTAATGAAGATACTCAAGAAGATATTAATTGGTTATCTAGAAAAATTGTAGGGCTTCGCATTTTCAATGATGAAGCGGGAGTTATGAATACTTCAATTCTTAATACGAAAGGAGATGTTATTGTTGTCAGTCAATTTACATTACACGCTTCCACTAAAAAAGGAAATCGTCCAAGTTATATCAAAGCAGCAAAACCCGATGTTGCAATTCCTTTATACAAAAACTTCATTCAGCAAATTGAACATGATTTGGGTAAAAAAGTACAAACAGGAGAATTTGGTGCTGATATGAAAGTAGAACTTTTGAATGATGGGCCAGTAACCATTATTATAGATTCTAAAAATAAAGAATAATATGATGTTTTTTGACGTTCACACCCATCATTTCGAACCTCAAAAGAACATTGTTTCAATCATTAATCAATATCCAAAAGATAATTCTATTGATTCTTTTTTTTCTGTAGGAATACATCCTTGGTATATTCCTAAGTCAGAATCAGAGTTAAAATTTGAATTTGATCTATTAAGAGAGAAACTTAAACTAAAAAACTGTTTAGCAATAGGAGAATGTGGATTGGATAAATTATCTGAAACTAACTATGAAATCCAAAAAAAGGTTTTCAAAAAACACGTTGAGCTCTCGGAACATGCCAAAAAACCTTTAATTATTCATTGCGTGAAAGCTTACAATGACATTATTGTTTTAAAAAAACAATTAAAACCTCAACAAGCATGGATTTTACATGGTTTTAATAAAAGCCTTCAAACTGCTCAAGATTTGGTGAAAAACAATATTTATATTTCTCTTGGAAATGCTTTAATAAAAAACAGAAAACTTCAAACAGTTGCCAATGAAATTGACTTTTCAAAAATTTTATTAGAAACAGATAATTCAGAAGAGTCTATTAGCAACATTTATAATACATTTGCCTCCATTAAAAATGAGAGTATTGAACTCGTTATAAAACAAATTAATAAAAACTTCAATAAAATATTTATAGTATGAGTTGGTTAGAACGTACTGAATTATTAGTGCAAGAAGAAGGTTTGAATAAAATTAAAAAAGCCAATATTTTAGTTGTTGGATTGGGAGGGGTTGGTTCATTTGCCGCTGAATTTATTGCCAGAGCAGGTGTAAATAAAATGACTATTGTTGATGGAGATGTTTTTGATGAAACCAATAAAAATCGTCAGTTACCTGCTTTAAACAGTACTATAGGAAAATCTAAAGCTCAGGTAATGGCTTCTAGAATAAAAGATATAAACCCTGATATTGAATTAACTGTTGTAGAGGAATTTGTATCTCCAGAGAGAGCATATGAAATTGTAAACCCTAAATTCGACTACGTTCTTGATTGTATCGACAGTATTACTCCAAAAGTAAATCTCATTGTAGCTGCAAGAAGAAAAAAGGTAAAAATAGTAAGTTCAATGGGAGCCGGAGGAAAATTAGATGCTTCAAAGGTTAGAGTCAAAGATATCAGTAAAACAAAAAACTGCAAAATGGCTAAAAACCTAAAGAAACGATTAAAAGAGCGAAAAGTTGATAAAGGGGTTCGTGCCGTATATTCTGAAGAAGTCCAAATACCAGAAAGTTTAAAACTTACCGATGGTACCAATTTTAAGAAATCATATTACGGAACAATTAGTTACATGCCAGCAGCATTTGGTTTACAAGCGGCTTCATATGTTATAAATCAGTTAATAAATAAAAAATAATTTCCACGGAAAATATTTTTTATCTACATTTGTTCTAAATTAGAACAAAAAATTCAATCATTTAAAACTAATATTTATGAAAAAATCAATTTTAGCAATTGCTTTTGTAGCATTAACTGCTGTTTCATGTAAAAACGATAAGAATAAAGTAGAGGCTAAAGAAGAAGTTAAAGACGTAAAAAAGGTTGAAAACGTAATTAACTCATATAAAGCTAATGTTGCTGAATCTACAGTAACTTGGAAAGGTTCAAAACCAACAGGTTCTCACGATGGAGTTGTTTCTTTACAGAATGGTGTTTTCGATATTGAAAATGGGACATTAAAAGCTGGAGAATTCACTATTGATATGAACACAATTTCTTGTACCGATTTAGAAGCTGGAAATGGTAAAGAAAAGTTAGAAGGACACTTAAAAAATGCTGATTTCTTTGATGTTGCAAAGTTCCCTACTGCTAAGTTTGAAATCTCTAGTTCTGAAACAAAAGGTGGAAAATTACACGTTACTGGAAACTTAACAATTAAGGAAGTAACTAAGAGTATTACAATTCCAGTTACCGTTACTGAACAAGATGGTCTTGCTACTTTAAAAAGTGATACATTTAGCGTAGATCGTACTGACTTCGGAGTAACTTATAGCTCTAAAAAGTTCGACGCTGCTTTAAAAGATAAATTTATCAATGACTTAATGGAAATGTCTTTCGAGATTAAAGCGAAAAAATAATTCTATTTAGAATATCATAAAAAAAGAGGTTGATTAATCAACCTCTTTTTTTATATATTTTTCTACCTCAAACAACTCTTTAAAATGCTTTAATATTTTTTCCTTCACCTCTTCTTCATCAACATTTCTACCTAGTTCAACATGCATCGAAGTTACCGCTTTCCCTCGTATTCCGCATGGAATAATATTATCAAAATACCCCAAATCGGCATTAACATTTAGGGCAAAACCATGCATTGTTACCCATCTACTAGCTCTAATTCCCATAGCACAAATTTTACGAGCGAATGGAGTACCAACATCTAACCAAACTCCAGTTTCTCCAGCGCTCCTTTCTCCTTTTATACCATACTCTGCCAAGGTTAAAATAATTGTTTCTTCTAGAAGTCTTAAATACTTATGAATATCTGTAAAAAAGTTTTCTAAATCCAAAATTGGATATCCTACAATTTGTCCTGGACCATGATAAGTAATGTCACCTCCTCTATTAATTTTATAAAAAGTAGCTCCTTTTTCCTTTAACTGATCTTCATTTAATAATAGGTTACTAAGATCACCAGATTTACCCAAAGTGTACACATGAGGGTGCTCAACAAATAAAAAATAGTTCGGAGTATTAATTTCTTTACCTGTGTTCCTTCTTTCTTTCTTCAAAGCCACTATAGAATCTAACAAACTGGTTTGCAGACCCCAAACTTCTTTAAAATCTTTTTTTAATAAATCTTTTATATAAATATTTTTATTCATAAATTTAACATTAAACCCCCTTTCTGATTGAAAATCTACTTTTAAATCAGATTTTAAACATTTTTAAATGAGGAAAAAATACGTAACACTGTTATTTGTATTAACTTCCATGAGTATGGTTAATGCGCAAAATTACTGGAAAAAATTAGAACAAAAGAAACAATCCCCTAAATCTGAAAAGTACATCCGAAAAGAACCTCCAAAAGAGTTCCAATTATTTTCTCTTGATTTAGATCGTTTTAGGGCTGAGTTGACCACTGTTTCCAGTCGATCCCTTGGAAAAAATATCAGATTACCCAATGCCCAAGGAAAACTAGAATTATATAATTTAAAAGAAACCCCAGTTTTTCAAGAGCAACTGGCTCAAAGGTTTCCTTATATCAAATCTTATACTGCTTCAGGTATTGATAACAAAGGTTCTACTGCTAAAATAACAATGGGTACAGATGGTATACATATCTTGATATCGTATATTGATAAAGAATCATTTTACATTGACCCCTACACAAAAGATAATAAAACCTATATTGGGTATAAAAAAAGTGATATAACACATTCGGAGGATAACTTCGAATGCTTGGTGCATAACAAATACGATGAAACTAAGAATTCAAGAAGCTTCGGTCAATTAAGAAATGCTAATGATGGAAAACTTAGAACTTACAAGATTGCTATTGCTGCCACAGGCGAATATTCGCAATTTCATTTAACAAATCAAAATGTTCCAAATACTGCAACAGATGCTGTAAAAAAAGCCGCAGTCCTTTCCGCGATGAACACAACCATGGCAAGAGTTAATCAAATTTATGAAAGAGATCTTTCTGTAACCATGGTTATTGTTAATAATAATGATCAAATTATTTTCTTAGATCAAGACACTGACAACTTGAACAATGGAAACGCAAGTGATTTAATAGAACAAAGTCAGACTGTATGTGACAATATTATTGGTTCGGCTAACTATGATATTGGTCATGCATTTAGTACAGGTGCGGGGGGATTAGCCTATTTAGGAGTTGTTTGTAACAATTTTAGTAAAGGTAAAGGAGTTACTGGAAGGCCTCAGCCTATAAATGATCCTTATGATATTGACTATGTTGCGCATGAAATTGGGCACCAATTTGGTGCTACTCATACTTTTAATAACTCTTGTCAAGGAAATAGAACTGGTTCTACAGCGGTTGAGCCAGGGAGTGGATCAACAATTATGGCCTATGCTGGGATTTGTACTCCTAACGTGCAAAGTAATAGCGATGCTCATTTTCATTCAGTAAGTATTGCTCAAATGTGGAATGTTGTACTTTCTACAGCAACCTGTGCTGTGCAAACAAATACAAGTAATGCTGCTCCTACTGCCCAGGCGGGAAGTGATGTTTCCATACCTAGATCAACTCCTTTTGTATTGAGAGGAACGGCTACGGATGCCAATGGAGTTTCTGGTCTAACATATAATTGGGAGCAAATTGATAACGAGATAGCAACAATGCCACCTCAAGCAACCAATACTGGAGGTCCTTTATTTAGATCTCTTCCCTCAAAAACATCTCCTAATAGGTATTTTCCCGATATGGCTACAGTAACAGCAGGAAATTCCTCAACCGTATGGGAGGTATTGCCTTCGGTAGCTCGTGAAATGAATTTTTCATTCACTGTAAGGGACAATAACTCTGGTGGAGGCTCAACGGCAAGAGATGATATTAAAGTTTCTGTTGTTAATACAACTCCATTTACTGTAAATAATCAAGCAACTTGGGCTCAAAACACAAGCAGAACAATTTCTTGGACCGTAGGTGAAAGTAATACAGATCCTATAAATTGTCAAAAAGTAAATATTAAACTATCTACAAACGGTGGAGATTCTTTCGATATTGACTTAGCCACTAATACTGATAATGACGGTAATGAAGTTATAACACTTCCAGCTTCAGTACCTGATACGAATGATGCTATTTTGATGATCGAAGCTGCTGATAATATATTTTATAACATAACATCTAAGTTTATCATTAATTCACAACCAGATTTTATTATTTCCAATACATCTGGTGATGCTTCAATTTGTAACTCATCAACATCGCAACATACTTTCGAGTTAAATTATGCAACATCAAATGGTTTTTCGGAAAATGTTAGTTTATCTATAACCCAAAGCCCAACTGGTTCTCAAACGCAGATAACTCCAACTACAATTTCAACAAATGGAGCTTTCCAAGTAGTTGTTTCAAACTTAAATGCCGTTGCAGATGGTAGTCACACTTTTATTCTCAATGCAAAATCGGATTCATTAGAAAAAAATATTAATTTAAAACTTGATGTTACTAGTGACATTTGTGATTCAAACGGGAATTTAACCTATAATACAAGTACAAGGCTCGTACAATTTAACACTATTGATAATGTAACGGCAGGAAAAGATGCCAATGGATATAGTAATTTTAAATCGATTTCAACTGATGTTGACCAAGGATCGACTCATCAATTAACCGTTAATACCAATACAGATGGTGATTGGACCACGGAAACTTTTGCTTGGATTGATTGGAATCAAAATTGTTTATTAGAATCTAATGAAAAATATGATCTAGGAAGAGTTACCAACAGTTCTAACGGAGCAACCAGCAATAGTCCTTTGGCTATTACCATTCCAGCTAACGCTGTTCCAGGCTCAACTACAATGAGAGTATCGACTAAGTTTCTTGGAGATGGAAGTCCGCAGGCTTGTGAAACAAATTTTGATGGTGAAGTAGAAGATTATACTGTTGTTGTAAATGAATCGACTGCTTCTATAAATGACCAAACCTTTAACAAATTCAATTTATTTCCTAACCCTTCAAATGGAAATTTCAGGCTTACATTTGAGTTGAAAAATGAAACAGATGTTTCTCTAGAATTATATGACATTAGAGGTCGACTTATAGAAAAAAAGAATTTTAATGAAACCTCTAGTTTGTTTTCGAAGGACATTACTTTTAATTCTGTAAATACTGGTTTATATATATTACAAATTCAAAATGGAAGTTATAGAACAACTAAGAAACTACTAATAAAATAAATAGAAAATAACATTCAAAAAAAACGGTGAGCAATGCTCACCGTTTTCAATTCAAATAATCTACAAATTATACTTAACACTTAAAACAGCTATTCTTGGCTGAATAAAATAAGTGCTATTACTTACTAAAATATCATTACTACTATTCTGATTAAGTCCTGAAGAATCGAGAATATTGGTTACTCCAAGTTTATATTCCCAGTTACTATCTTTCTTTTGATAAGTTAAATCCGCATCTAAAAAACCATATCTATCAATGGTAGTTCCTTGATTGATCACCTGATTGTAAGTATACTTCGAGGTGAAAGCAAATTCTTTTAAAAAGAAGGCATCAAAATTAAAATATGGACTATGAGTTGTAAAACTGTTTTCAATTCCTCCAATGTTTGAATTATTAATTGCAACATTATAACCTATATCAAAATTTGGGGCTTCTCTAAAATTGGTGCTAAATCTAGATTGATAACTCTGAGAAAAAGTTTTTGCCAAACGATTCCCTACTTCATTTGTAAACCTATTTGTTATTAAACTATTTGACTCACTATAAGTTACATTTCCTCCAAGAGAATACTTAAATTTTCTATGACTCTTCTCAAAACGGAATCTTGCAGTTATTGATTCATCTGGAAATTGCGTATTGATTGAAGTTCTTACTTGATTAACATCAATAAACTGAGTATTTGATTTAATAGCATCAATGCGTTTTGTGTAATTTAAAACTCCAAAAATATTAGTGTAATTAAACATATTGAAACTGAAATAACTCAAGTTTACATTATGCAACAAAGCATTTTCTAACTCTCTATTTCCAGAATATAAACTGTTATAATTATTAAAAACATACCCCTCTGCTAATTGATTTACATCAGTAAAACTAGTTTGCATACTATAATTTAATCGAAGTGTTTCTGATTTTTTTAAACTTACTTTAATTGATGCATCAGGCAAAAATCGTGTAAAACTACTTCGTTCGACTGAGCCCAATTGAATATTCTTGGTTGTATAATTGTGAACAGTGAATCCTTGATTAAATGTAAAAATTCCTGTTATGAACTTATAATGAAATCCAGCGTATAAATCATCAAAAGTAAAATTTACATCATTGATACTATTCACATTGGAAATAGCATTTATATTACCATCTAATATTTCAAAAATATTTGAGTTAAACTGTTGATCACTTAAAGTAGCTCCTGCCGTAAGATTGATGTTGTTCTTTGCGTTTAAAACATAATAATAATCTAATTTCCCGTCGAATTTATTAGTCTTAATTCGTTTTGTCTGATCAACATTGAATGGGTTAGCCGATAAATTTAACCCTATCAAGTTAGCAAAAGACAATCTCTCTAGCTCTGCATTGTAAAAAGGATCTTCGTCTTGCCAAAGGTGCTGACCTTCAAAAGCAAAAATATTCCTTTCATCTAAAGTATAGTAATAATTTAAATTTTGGTTTACCGAAAATGGATTTTGTTGTGTCAATTGATTGATAGGAACAACTTCATCATCAGCATTTAAATACGTTCTGGTTGACAATGTAGTTTGTGTTTGCTTTTGCCCAGATACTTTTGCAAAAACATCATAATCAAATTGATTATCAGAATTTGGTTTATAACTTGAACTTATTTTAAACAACCCTAAATCACTCGTTTGAACTGTATTATCCTCTGTTGTTTCTGTAGCTATAATTTCTTGAGATAACGGAGGCAAATTACCAATATCAATTCCCGCATTAGAATAAATACTATTCGTTATTTCCTCCATTTTTGTTGTGTTACCAGAATAAATGGCAAACCCGCTAATATCCCATGTTTTTTTAGGAGAGTAACTAAAATTGACCGCCCCAAATTGCGCTTCAATATTTTTAGCTCTATTATTTCTAAGTGTTAAAAAAGAAATATCATTAGAAGCTACATTGAAGTTCGTCCCATTACTTTCACCAAAACTTCTAAATCCTCCAGTAAACTTGAAATAATCTCGCATCGTAAAAGCCACTTCTCCGATATTATTTACATCGGTAATAATATTTAAACTATACTTCGGACTGTAATAAAACAGTTTAGGGTGAGCTAAATATCTCTCATCTTCAGTGGCAACGCCTAAACCTGCCGTTACCTCACCGAACCAGAAATTCTTTTTACCTTCCTTTAGTTTTAAGTTAATAACAATATTATCTTCATTATCAGTTACACTACTTAGCTGTCGAACTTCACTATGATTTTTTAACACCTCAACCTTGTCAATGGCATTAGCAGGTATATTTTTTGTAGCAAGTTTACTATCTCCATCAAAAAAATCTTTCCCTTCCACCATAACTTTCTTCACCGTTTTTCCTTCTACTTCTATCTCTCCATCATCATTAACCTCTACGCCTGGTAATTTTTCGAGAACATCTCCTAGCTTTTTCTCAGTACCGCTTTTAAAACTATCGGCATCATACACTATTGTATCTCCTTTAACAGTTACTGGCATTTTATAAGTGATGTTAACCTCATCTAAGGCATCGTCTGCCAATAATTCAATATCTCTTGTAATATTTACTTCTTTTGTCGTTACTTCAATCTGACTTGTTTTTTTCCCTATATAACTCACCTTAACAGAATACGAAGCATTCTTTTTTAAGTTCAATTTATAATTTCCTTGAGCATCTGTAAAACCATAGGAATCTAACTTTTTAGTCAGCTTATTAATTGCAATGACATTGGCCATTTCAAGAGGGGCACCTATGCTATCTTTTACAACTCCTCTCATTGTAATTTGAGCCATAGAAGTCCATGTAGTCATGATAATGACTAGTATTAGTAGTTTCTTCATTATGTTTATTTGTAATTTTACTAGCAGAAGATTATTAGCTTAACTAATATCCCTTACTCAGCTTGTTTCCAATATTTAAAATAGTTTTTTTGAATATAAAGAACGTTTAAAAACGACCACCTCTACCACGGCCTCTTCCTCCCTGACCTCTTCGCCTTTGAAACATTTCTCTCATTTCTTCCATTTTCTTCTTCATAATAGAATTGTATTCTTCTCTAGTTACTTTATCTCCTTTTGTTGGAACATCAATCACTATTTTTTCTTTAGGGTTTAATACTATTTCGGAACATAAAATAGTAGTTCTTCCTTCGTTAATCTCTAAAATCAAACCAGGCAATCCAAAATATCCTCCAGGACCATTACTTACTGGAATTTGAGGAGTATACCAAGCTATAACTTCAACAGTTTTTGGAATTTCAATTTCCTCAGTTACCTTATTTGCTTCTGCTCCCTCCTTTTCTTTTTTATTACCTTTATCTCTACCTTTTCGCCCTCTCCTTCTTCTCATATTTCTCCAATCAAAGGCATCTACTTTTTTGGTCATTATGGCCTTAAAACAAGTATATTTACCTATTTGTTTCGTTTCTGCTCCTAACTCCCATTCCGGTTTTTTAACTGCATCTTCAATTAAAAATCGCTTTCCAAAAAACTCCGTCGACTCCAACATAGTGCTATCTGATAGGTTTTTATATTTTACCCCACCACCAGCGAAGCCTCCAAATCGAAAACCTCTTGTTCCTGGTGCTTCCAATTTTGCATTTTCTTTGTATTGAGATTCATTTGATGTAAACTCTAGCGTGTACGTTTTTTCTAGAAAGTTTTTCATACGTTCTTTGATTTGTTTCTTTCTTTCTTCAGACATATCGCCTCCCCAAGAACTCATATCAACCGTCGTTTTCGATTGATAAATGGCTTTACCTTGTAAGTCTTTTTGAGCCCAAATTGAAGTTGTTAAAAAAACAAATAAGTAGATATAGATATTTTTCATTCCCTTTATGTTATTAATCCCTATTTTAATTCCCAACATATTAGACTCTAAATTTTTACAAACGTTACCCATCCATTTGAAAATAGATTCTTTTTAGCAACACTTAAGCTATCTATTACATTGTTAAAATATTAGACATTGAATAACTGAAAAGGTTTAATCAAAGAACAATAATTAGAACTTACTATCCTTGAATTTCAATACTTATAGATTGACCATCTTTACTACTTCTTCTATTCTTAAAGCGCTCCATCATATCTTTTGTATGCTCTTCAATAATTTTATCATATTTGGCTTGAGTAACTTTTTTCCCTTTTTTAGGTTCTTTAATTTCAATCTTCTTTTCTGGATTTAGAACAATTTCCGTACAGGCTATTGTTAATTTACCATCTTGAACTTCTAAAATTAAACCAGGCAATCCCCAAAACATTTCTGGTCCATTACTAACTGGTATTTCTGTAGTATACCAAGCTACAGTTTCAATAGTTACCTTTTCTTTCTTTTCTTCTTTTTCACCATCTGTCATACTAAATGACGATCTCGTTTCCTCTCTAGTTCTGGTTGCTTTATAACAAGTATATTTACCTATACTCTTTGTTTCTCCTGAAAGTTTCCAACCATAATCTTCTAGTTTATCCTGAATTAGAAAACGTTTACCACTTATTTCCGTTTTATTAGCATAACGCTTATCTTTTGTATTTTTATATAGAACATCGGTTCCTCCACCGCTTCCTAAGATTTGAATCTGCATACCACCTGTATTTACCTGAGGTGATGATAATTGTTCATCTTGTTTGTATGTAGACTCCGATTTATTAAAATTTAAAATGAAGGTTTTTTGAAATTGTTTCATTAGTTGAGCTTGCAATTGTTTTTGCATAGCAGAATTTGGAGCACCTTTACCATTATCTAATTTTAAGTCAAATTTTCTATGAGTTTTATAAACTGCTTTACCTTGAAATTTTTGTCCGTACATTGTTATTGTGCACAACAATAACACCTTTAAAATTTTAGTTTTCATTAATTTGTTTTTTTATGTTATTTGTTATTCTTGAAATTCTTTTTATACCTTTTTTTGACTTCTGAATTATCTTTTCCATATTTTTAGTAGTGTCTTTTACCTTAAAGCTTAGGTTTCCTTTCTTAATATTTTTCCCCTTAGGTAAATTAATTTCAAACTCTAATTCGACAACATCTTCTTCCTTGTTGTTTTGAACAATTTCTTTTAAATCGTTCCAATTAATTGTTTCAAAATCATCTGGAGAAGTCACCGTAAACTTTAAGTAGTTAACTTTACTATTATCAAAATGGATTTCAGCATCATGTTTATTTCCTTCTTGAGCAGCTATTAGCTTTGTTGCTAGGAAAAAGCAAATAATTAAAATAATTCGTAACATTTTCTATTGATTTTATGTATTGACATCACAAAGATGATTTAAGTTTATATTGATTTGAGTTAAGCAATGTTAACTAGTGTTAACCGACTGTGTTTTATAGTTTTTTAGTCAGTATATTTGAAGTATGAATGGCAAAAAATACAATTGGATACTCTATTTAATTTCACTTACTATTGTAACCACAATAGCAGTACAACTGTATTGGAATTATAAAAACTACAAACAAAACAAACAGTATGTTATCAACGAAATTCAAGAAAGTTTCGATAGCTCTATCGAAGAGTATTTTGCTAAATTAACTAAGGAGAGTTTATATACCATTGTTCAACCTCAAAGGAAAAAGAAAAACTACATATCAAATAGTTTTAATCTTGATTCAATTTTAAAATCTGTAATTCCTGAATCTAAACATAAAAATGATAGTTTAACTTTTGAAGTCTCATCATTAAAATTTTCTACGGATAGCTCAAGTGAATTCAAAAAAATGGATTCTGTTTTTTTTGGTTCATTATTAGATGATATTCATTCCAATTCTGAAAAAAAAGAGCGTTTTATAAACTTATCAAAACATCCCAAGAAAAAACATGCAACCTTTAAAGAAGAATCCACTGAAGTGTATTTTGCAGATTCACCTGGAGCCCAAAAAGTTCAAGTATTTTCTGGTAAAAAAGCCAATGATAGTCTAAACTTAATTAAGGGCTTACAAACTATTTTTATTTCTGTAAAAAATGACACGTTAAATCATGCTAAAGTCGATTCTATTTTATCAAAGTCTTTATTAAAGAAAGGTATTAGTTCTTCATTCTATTTACATCATAGTAAAAACGATTCATTGATTTTCGAATCGCAAAAAAAAGAACAGCCTAAATATGAGCTTTACACTGACGCCAAATCAACATACCTTCAACTTGATGAAAGATTGACCTTATTCTATAGCAATCCAACAATAGAAATATTAAAAAGAAGTTCAATAGGAATTGTATTATCTTTTATTCTATCATTGGCTGTCATCGCAAGTTTATTTTACATGTTAAGAGTCATTAATAAACAGAAGGAGCTTGCTGAAATTAAAAACGACCTTATCAGCAATATAACCCACGAATTTAAAACACCAATTACAACCGTTTCTACAGCAATTGAAGCTATTGATAATTTTAACATAATTGACGATAAGGAAAAAACAAAAAAGTATTTATCTATTTCGTCTTTACAGTTGAAAAAATTACATCAAATGGTAGAGAAGCTTTTAGAAACGGCGACTTTAGATAGTGAAAAGCTCTTGTTAAAAAAGGAGAAAATTGATATTGTAGAACTTATTGAGAAAAATGCGAACAAGCACAAGCTTATATCTAGTAACAAAACCATTAAATTTTCTTCAAATACAGATTCTTGTGTTATGACTGTTGATTTATTTCATTTTGAAAATGCCATTTCTAATTTAATCGATAATGCTATAAAATATGGTGGTGATATTATTGAAATTAGCATTAATAAGGTACTTGATTCAGTTGAAATAGCGATTGCTGATAATGGTAAGGGAATTGAAAAAAATCAACAAGAGAAAATTTTCGATAAATTCTACAGAGTTCCAAAAGGAAACACTCACGATGTAAAAGGTTTTGGTATTGGTTTGTATTATACCAAAAAAATTATTGAAAAACATCAAGGTAATATAGAATTATCGTCGAATACCAAACATACCATCTTTAAAATAAACATACCAAATGACTAAAAAAATTAAATTGCTTTTAGCAGAAGATGAACCCAGCTTAGGCTTAATTGTAAAAGAAACTTTAGAAACCAGAAATTTTGAAGTTTGCTACGCTAACGATGGTAATGAAGCTCTTGAATTTTATAAAACTGAAAAGCCTGATATTTTGGTCCTTGATGTAATGATGCCTAAAAAGGATGGCTTTACTCTGGCTCAAGAAATCCGAGAGGATGATAAATCAATACCTATTATTTTTTTAACAGCTAAATCGCAAACGAAAGACGTTCTGGAAGGGTTTAGTTCTGGAGGAAATGATTATTTGAAAAAACCTTTTTCAATGGAAGAACTTATTGTAAGAATTAACGCCTTACTAGATAGAGTTTCTTTAAAAACTAATCATGAACAAATTCATATAGGTAGTTATATATTTAATTACACAAAACAATCGCTTAATTTAAACGAGTCTTCTGTTTTATTAACACATCGAGAAGCCGAGTTATTATTTCATCTTTATCAAAAAAAGAATGAAGTGCTTGACAGAACCTATATTCTGAATAAGCTATGGGGAAATGACGATTTTTTCAATGCAAGAAGTATGGATGTATTTATTTCTAAATTAAGGAAAAAGTTACAAGAAGATGTTAATGTACAGATTGTCAATATTAGAGGTTTTGGATATAAATTGATTTGTTAAACATTTTTATAAATTATTTTTTTACGTAATTTTACGTAACGAAATTTGTAAATTATGCATGTAGCTATTGCCGGTAATATTGGCGCCGGAAAAACAACATTAACAAAATTACTAGCGAAACACTACAATTGGGAACCTCATTTTGAATCTGTTGATGAAAATCCGTATTTAGATGATTTTTATGCTGAAATGGAACGCTGGTCTTTTAATTTACAAGTTTACTTTTTAAACAGTCGTTTCCGACAAATCTTAGAGCTTAGAAAAACTGGCAAAAAGGTTATTCAAGATAGAACCATTTATGAAGATGCTCATATTTTTGCACCAAACTTACATGCTATGGGCTTGATGACAAATAGAGATTATAGTAACTATAGTTCTTTATTTGAGTTAATGGAAAACCTAGTTACGCCACCAGATTTGTTAATCTACCTGCGCGCTGATATTTCTACTTTAGTTGGACAAATCCATAAACGTGGTAGAGAATATGAAAATTCAATTAGTATCGATTATTTAAGTAGATTAAATGAAAGATATGAAGCTTGGATTTCAACCTACAACAAAGGAAAACTATTAATCATTGACGTAGACGATTTAGATTTCGTAGAAAATAGAGAAGATCTTGGTGCTATTATTGACAGGATCGATGCTCAAATAAATGGGTTGTTTTAAAGCTTGTTTTTTAATATCCTAAATTAACTTATTTACCTTCTTTTAAACTCGCTTAACAAAATTGCTGTTGCTGTAGCAACATTTAAGCTTTCGGTTGCTTGTATATTTCCAAATCGAGGAATCGTCAATTGATTTTTAATAATTGAATCTATTTCTTTTGAAATACCGTTTGCCTCATTTCCCATTACCAAAATAGCCTTTTGAGGCAAATCAGAACTGTATACGTTTTCGCCACTCATATCGGCAGTATATTTTGGTAACTTCGAGTTTTCTAAAAATTCCGGCAAATCCGTATAACAAATACTTACCCTTGTTAACGACCCCATTGTTGCTTGTACCACTTTAGAATTATAGCAATCTACTGTATTTTTTGAACAAACTAAATGCTGAACTCCGAACCAGTCGCATAATCGAATAATGGTTCCTAGATTCCCAGGGTCATTAATTCCATCTAAAGCAACTGTAAAATCATTAGTTACCTTCAAATCACTTTCAGGAATTTCAAAAAGAGCAAGTACTTTATTCGGTGTTTTTAAACTGCTTATTTTTTTGAGCTCATTTTCTGAAATTTGAGTTACTGCACCAGCTTCTTCAAATATTAAAGAATCATCTGTGCAAAACACTTGATTTACTATTAAATTAGAAGCTAATAACTCTTTTACCACTTTTATTCCTTCAGCAACAAATAATTTATACTTTTGTCTATACTTTTTTTGTTGTAAACTAGTTATCAGTTTAATATTGTTTTTCGATAAACTCATTAAATAATATTTAACACTTTAACCCTCAAAAAAATAGTATTTTTGATTATTAAATTCTGGACGCAAAGTTAATGAAAAAACTCTCTTTTTATTTATTACTGATTATTACATTAGGAGGTTGCAGTACTATAAAATACGTAAAAGAGAACCAACAACTTTTAGTTAAAAACACTATTTATGTTGATAGTGTAAAAACTTCGAAAGAAGAGTTAAGTGAGTTATTAATTCAACGCCCAAACCAGACAACATTTGGACTTCCTTTGGCTTTATATTTTTATAACTTAGGAAATCCAGAAGGTCCAAAAACACCAGCTACTTGGGGAGTAAAGCATCCTAAAACTTATAATTTTTTTAAAAATGTTTTTTCAGAAAAACAGAGCATTGCTGTGGCCAAATCGGCTATCGGGTTAAATAACTGGTTTTTAAATAGCGGACAAGCTCCTGTGGTAATTAATGATAAGAAAACGAATATTAGCCTTAGAAATTTAAAGACTCATTATCAAAATGAAGGTTATTTTAAAGCAAAAATTAAGGCTACAAAAGATTCAATTTCATTGAAAAAAGGAGGTCTAACCTATTATATTGAAAAAGGACAACCACTCTTTCTTGATACCATTACTAAAGATATTAAATCGCCAGTTTTAGATTCTATATATAAACTAAGTAAAGAAAAAAGCTTCCTTAAATCAAACCAACAATATAAAGATGTGGCTTTTATTAATGAGGCCAATAGACTTACAAAATTGTTTAGAAATAACGGTATTTACCATTTTGACAAAAACGAGAGCATCGATTTTTATGTTGAAGATACTACTTCATATAAAACCAATGTTGAATTGGTTATTGCAGATAGAGTTGTTGAATCTAGTGGAAAGTATATTTCCAAGCCATACAAAGTTCAAACAATAAAAAACATTAATGTCTTTACCGATTACACATACAGCAAAAAGGACAATGCTATAAAAGATACCTCCTCTTATAAAGGAGTTAAGTTTTATGCTTTTGATAAACTGAAATATAATCCTAAGTATTTATCGCAATCATTATTTATTAGACCAAATACTATTTATAGCGACACTCTTCGAACTTTAACTAGAACTCATTTAAGAGGACTTAAAAACTTTAAGTCTACGTCAATTAGGTTTAGAGAATTGAATGATCATGAATTAGAAGCCAATATTTTTCTAACTCCAACAGAGAAATATACTCTTGGTTTCGATACGGAACTATCTAGATCAAACATTCGTAATTTCGATATTTCTGGTAGGTTTTCACTTACAAACAGAAACACATTTAAGGGTGCAGAAATTTTCAAAGTTTCAGCCCATGGAGCCTACTTTAATTCTAATAACGGACCTGGTTGGGAATTAGGTGGAGATATATCTCTAGAAATTCCTCGATTTGTTGCTCCATTCGGCTTGCATAAATTTGTTCCTAAAAGAATGTTTCCTAAAACAAAATTTTATGGAGGTATTAATATTCAAAAGAACATTGGGCTTGATAGACAAAATCTTAATGTTGGAGTTGATTATAAATGGAAATTTGATGCTACAAAAACAATTCAATTGGAGTTGTTGAATGCACAATACATTCGAAATTTAAATGTAAATAACTACTTCACCATTTATAGATCAGAATATTCGAAATTAAAAGAAATTTATACAGAATTTCCTAGTACGGATAATTTACCTGACAATAATGCAAGTAATTATAGCGCAATAAGAGGTAAATTAGAAAATATTATTAATAGTAGTTCATTCGCTGAATCTAATCCTCTTGATTATGTGGTTGCATTGAATATTAGAGAACGTTTAAACATTGTTACTTCCGATTTCTTGATTCCTGAAATAGCTTATAGCTTCACTTACAACAACCAAAAGAATGTTAAAGACCAAGATTTTTCATTTTTTAGAATTCGTGTTGCCAATTCAGGAAATGTTATGGGATTACTTTCGAGTACAACAAATGACAATAATCAAAAAACCTTGTTCAAAATTCCAATTGCTCAATATTTTAAAACAGATATTGAGTATAAAAAATACTGGAGTTTAGGAGGGAATTCTGTTTTAGCTCATAGAACTTTCTTAGGGGCTATTTTTACCTACAATAATTCCGACATTCCATTTTCAAGAAGTTATTTCGCAGGAGGTTCTAATGATATCAGAGCTTGGAGAACTTATGCACTCGGACCAGGAACAAGACCACCAGCTTTAGAGTACAATATTGGAAGCTTAAAATTTATTAGCAGTTTAGAATATCGTTTTGATCTAATTGGATCGCTCAAAGGGGCTCTTTTCGTAGATAGCGGGAATATATGGGACATTACGGGATCAGAATTCATTGATACTGATGCCAAATTTGATAGCTTAAAATCAATTACAGATATTGCCGTAGGTGGTGGTTTCGGTATTAGATATGACTTTAAGTTTCTTATTGCCAGATTAGACTTAGGCTTTAAAATGCATGAACCATATCAATCTCGTGCTGATCGCTGGTTTAGCAATTTCAACTTTAAAAGTTCCGTATTAAACATCGGTATAAACTATCCGTTCTAACAAAAACGTTGTAGTAAAAAAACCACTTTACTTTCTGAAAAAAGTGTAGATTTGTCTATTAATAATTGACATAAACTAAAACACAATACAATGATTAAAGCTGGAGTTGCCACTGGTAAAGAAGTTCAAGAAATTTTCAAATTAGCTAAAGAAAAAAGCTTTGCGTTACCTGCAGTAAACGTTGTAGGTTCAAATACTATAAACGCAGTTTTGGAAACTGCTAAAGAATTAAACTCACCGGTGATTATTCAGTTTTCAAACGGAGGAGCTCAATTTAATGCAGGGAAAGGTCTTTCTAATGAAGATCAAAAATCAGCTATCGCAGGTGCTGTTGCAGGAGCAAAGCACATTCACTTATTAGCTGAAGCTTATGGTGTACCAGTAATATTACACACCGATCATGCTGCTAAAAAATTACTTCCTTGGATTGACGGTTTATTAGAAGCTAGTGAAAAGCATTTTGCTGAAACTGGTAAATCTTTATATAGCTCTCACATGATTGATTTAAGTGAAGAGCCATTAGAAGAAAATATTGAAATTTGTAAAGAATACCTAGCTCGTATGAGTAAAATGGGAATGACTTTGGAAATTGAATTAGGAATCACAGGAGGTGAAGAAGACGGTGTTGATAACAGTGATGTTGATGTTTCAAAACTATACACTCAACCAGAAGAAGTTGCTTACGCTTACGAAGAGTTAATGAAAGTTAGTGATCAATTTACAATTGCTGCTGCATTTGGAAATGTTCACGGCGTATATAAGCCTGGAAACGTTAAATTAACTCCAAAAATCTTAAAAAATTCTCAAGAATATATTTCTGAAAAATACAACGTTCCAAGTAATACAATCGACTTTGTATTCCACGGAGGATCTGGTTCAACATTAGAAGAAATTCGTGAATCTATTGGTTATGGTGTAATTAAAATGAACATCGATACCGATTTACAATATGCTTTTACTGAGGGAATTCGCGATTATATGGCTGAAAAAACTGATTACCTACAGTCGCAAATCGGAAACCCTGATGGAGAGGATGTGCCTAACAAAAAATACTACGATCCAAGAAAGTGGGTACGTGAAGGAGAACTTACTTTTAAAGCTCGATTAAAGAAAGCTTTTGAGGATTTAAACAACGTAAATACTTTATCATAATATTTTTTTTAGATATTTGCATCAGAAAAGTGCGTGACAAACTTAACTTTTGTTAAACTTGTCAAATACTATTAACAAATAACTAAAGACTAATTATTATGGCTTGGTTTAAACGTAAAGACAAAGGAATACATACTCCAACTGAAGAAAAAAAAGACACTCCTAAAGGGTTATGGTATAAAACCCCTAGTGGAAAAATAATAGATACTGACGAACTAAAGAAAAACTTATATGTAAGCCCAGAAGATGGTTACCATGTACGTATAGGTAGTAAAGAGTACTTTGAGTTGTTTTTTGACGACAATAAGTTTACTGAATTAGACGCTAAGTTATCAGCTAAAGACCCTTTAAAGTTTGAGGATACGGTTAAGTACCCAGATAGATTAAAGGCTGCTCAGAAGAAAACAGGATTAAAAGATGCTGTTAGAACTGCTGTAGGTAAATCTTTAGGAAGAGATTTAGTAGTTGCTGCAATGGATTTCTCTTTTATTGGAGGATCTATGGGAAGTGTTGTTGGAGAAAAAATTGCAAGAGCAATTGATTATTCAATCAAACATAACATTCCTTTCCTAATGATTTCAAAATCTGGTGGAGCCAGAATGATGGAAGCTTCTTTATCATTAATGCAGTTAGTAAAGACCTCAGCTAAACTTGCTCAGTTAGCAGATGCAAAAGTACCTTATATTTCATTATGTACTGATCCGACTACGGGTGGAACAACAGCATCATTCGCCATGTTAGGTGATATCAACATTGCTGAACCAAATGCATTAATTGGTTTTGCTGGACCTCGTGTAGTAAAAGACACTACAGGGAAAGATCTTCCTGAAGGGTTCCAACGTTCTGAGTTTTTATTAGAACACGGTTTTTTAGATGCTATCTACGAAAGAAAGAATTTAAAGAAACAAATTAACCTCTACATTGATTTAATTCAAAATCAACCAGTAAGAGCATAAAACAAAAGCCAGCTTTCGCTGGCTTTCTTTTTTCCCCTAAAAAATTAAATCGTTACCCGTATCTTCACAAAGTAACGGCGAAAAGTTAGTGATTTTTTCTTAATCTTACTAAAATTAGCCCATTTTTAATTATTCTTTAATGTTTTGCTTTTCAAAACTTTAGCAAGTCTAGCATTCCTAATTCTCATTATTTAGCGCAAAATATTATGTTTTATTTAGTTAGCGTTTTATTTATTTTTCAATAATTCACTAAAGAGCTAAATATTTTTTAAATAATTAAAAGTGAAATCACTCTCATAATTTTTTCAAAACAATATGGTTAATTCTTAACAATTAACTTTTTTCTAAATACATCGGTAAGATTTCTCCCAATTCCAAGAAGTCTCAATCATGTCTTTTAAACTTAGTTGAGCCTCCCAATCTAGATTATTTTTTGCTTTTTCTGAAGAAGCATACAAAGCTTGCACATCTCCTTTCCGCCTATGAGTAATTTTATAATTTATTTTTTTATTCGTAACCATTTCAAAAGTATTTATTACATCCATCACCGTAACCCCCTTTCCTGTTCCTAAATTATATACCTCATAGTTATCCTCCATATTATCTAATATCATTCTTTCAAGAGCTTTCACATGGGCTTTTGCCAAATCAACTACATGAATATAATCTCTAATAGGTGTTCCATCTTTTGTATTATAATCATCTCCAAAAACCTGTAATTCTTTTAAAACTCCTGCCGCACATTGTGTTACATAAGGAAGTAAGTTATTGGGCACTCCGTTGGGTAATTCACCTATAAGTCCAGATTCGTGAGCCCCTATTGGATTAAAATATCTTAAGGAAATAGTTTTAAAATTTGAAAACGCTTTGTTAAAATCCTCTAAGATTTCCTCTGCTATTTTTTTGCCATTCCCATATGGTGAAAAGGCTCTTTTTGTTTGAAATTTCTCAGTTATAGGCAGTATATCTGGGTTTCCGTATACAGTAGCCGAAGAAGAAAATATAAAGTTTTTTATTTCATATTTTTTTTGTGCTTCTATAGAGTTAATAAGAGTATATAAATTGTTTTTGTAATACATTATTGGTTTCTCTACGGATTCTCCTACCGCCTTAAATGCCGCAAAATTAATAATTGAATGAGCATCAGAATGCTTCTTATAAACCATATCAGCTTCAATCGGATTAGATAAGTCCACCTTTTCAAAAATGGGTTTTACTCCTGTTATTTGATAAATCCTATCAATAATAAACTCTTTAGAATTAGACAAATCATCAAAAATAACCACCTCGAATTCATTATTAATCAATTCAACAGTTGTATGAGATCCAATATATCCGCATCCTCCTGTAACAATAACTTTGCCTCTACTCATAAATATCTCTTTTTTTACTTTTTTCGTTTATTCAAATTAAAGCTTTTAATCTATCAACCGCCTGCTCTGGCGTAATATCTCTTTGTGGACTTCCAAACATTTCATATCCTACCATAAATTTTTTTACCGAAGCACTTCTCAATAAAGGCGGATAAAAACTCATATGAAAATGCCAATGTGTATAATCTTCTCTATTTGTTGGTGCCTGATGTATTCCAGCTGAATAAGGAAATGAAGTTTCAAATACGTTATCATAAGCACGAGTAATCTTAGAAATAGCATCAGCAAACAAAAATTCTTGTCCTCGATTCAACAAATCAATACTTTGAAAGTGCTCTTTAGGAGCAATCATAGTTTCATAAGGCCATATAGCCCAAAACGGAACAAATACTAAAAATGCATCATTCTCATATACTATTCTTTCTCCAATACGGACCTCTTGGTTCATATAATCAAGTAATAAAGATCTCTTCATAGATTGAAAATATTCTTTCTGTGATGCATCTTTTTTCAGTACTTCATTTGGTAGCGTAGATTGACTCCATATTTGACCATGTGGGTGTGGATTACTACATCCCATCACCGCTCCCTTATTTTCAAAGATTTGAACATAGTTAATAAACTCTTTTGCCCCTAGCTCTTGGTATTCTTTCTTCCAAGCCTTAACTACATATGAAATTTCATCTGGGCTCATTTCAGCCAAACTCTTAGAATGATCGGGACTAAAACAAATTACCTTGCAAATTCCCTTTTCCGTTTCGGCTCTCAACAAACCATCGTTCAAAGTAGCATCTTCAACATTCTCTTGTAAAGCCGCGAAATCATTATTAAAAATAAAAACTTGCTCATACTTCGGGTTTACTTCCCCATTAGCTCTTGTATTACCAGCACACAAATAGCAATTCGGATCATGTTTAGATCTTTTCTCTTTTACAACCTCCTCTTCTTGCCCCTGCCAAGGTCTTTTTGATCTATGAGGAGACACTAAAACCCACTCTCTCGTGAGTATATTATATCTCTTATGTGAATATTCTTGAAAATTCATAGTTAATTATTAATAACGTGAGTTCCTTCCGAAAGCTCTACCGAAATAGGAGTACATTCGAACCCAAATTTTTCCTGAAAAGAACTAGATGTTAGTTCTATAAACTGCTGTACAAACTCTTTTTCAACCAAATTAATGGTACAACCTCCAAATCCACCTCCCATCATTCTGGACCCTACAACTCTTTTTGAATTTCTCGCAAAATCAACTAAAAAATCTAGCTCTTCACAACTCACTTTATATTGTTTCGATAACCCATTATGAGTTTCGTATAGAAGAAGCCCTAGCTTTTTAATGTCCTTCTCTTCTAGAGCTTTGGCTGCTAAAGTGGTTCTTTCAATTTCTTCAATAACATAAAGAACCATTTTGTACTCTTCCTGTGAAAACTCTTCTCGTCGCTGCCATAATTCTTTTTTAGTAAGATCTCTTAAACTTTCTATTTGAAACATCTTCGCCGTTTCTTCACACAGAGCTCGACGTTTGTTATAGGTACTTTCAGAAAGGTTATGCTGAACATTAGAATTAATAAGAACCAATTCATAATCTTCAAGCTCTATAGAATAGGTCTCATATTCTAGCGTCCGACAATCTAATAACAAGAAATGATTCTTTTCGCCATACATACTTGCAAACTGATCCATAATTCCACATTTAACCCCAACATAATCATGCTCTGCCTTTTGCGATATTAAAATCATTTCCTTTTTAGTTAATTGTAAGCCAAACAACTCGTTTAACCCAAAAACTATAGCATTTTCTAAAGCCGCCGAAGAAGACAGCCCCGCCCCCGCTGGAACATTTCCACTAAAGGCTACATTAATATTATCTAATCTTTTCCCTTTCTTTTGTAATTCTTTAATTACTCCTATTAAATAATTACGCCATCCACCTCCATCAATTACATGAATTTTATCAATTTCAAATTGAAATGACTCTTCAAAATCACTAGCTATTACAGTGGATTTATTTCCATTTGCTTTTTGAATTGCAAGCGCTATCCCCTTATCTATTGCTGCAGGAAATACAAAACCATCATTATAATCGACATGCTCTCCTATTAAGTTTATTCTTCCTGAAGAAAACACCATTAAAGGCTCTTGAGAAAACTCAGATACAAAATTGTTTTTTATTTTATTGATTAAAGCTTGTTCCATTTTTATCGATTTAATTACCAGAATAAAGCATATAGTGCGGTTAATATTAACATGATGGCAAAGGCTCCAATATTGAAAATTGGGGAGGTTTTAAATAGTTCCTTTGTTATTTCTATTCCTTTTTTATCATTCTTTCCTTTATGTTGTATATAACTTACGAAAACAATAACTAGCATTGTTAACAAAAGCGTGTAACCCATTTGATCCATAAATGGAATATCAATAAAAACTTTCGAATTTGACCATCCTTTTGGAGCAACTTTAAAATACATTGCAATTGGAATTGAAGCAATAACCCCAATAATTGCCGATTTATTCGTTGCTTTTTTCCAAAATAGTCCAAGTAAAAAGACAGCCAAAATTCCTGGGCTTACCACTCCAGTATATTCTTGAATAAATTGAAATGCCTGATCTAAACTACCTAACAAGGGCGCCATTATACAGGCAATAACTAGAGCTACAGCCGCAGAAATTCGTCCTGTATTTACAGTTTGCTTATCAGTTGCATTTTTGTTAATATACTCCTTGTAGATATCCATCGTAAATATTGTAGATGTAGAATTTAGCATTGAAGCCAAAGAACTTACAATTGCGGCTGTAAGCGCGGCAAAAGCTACCCCTTTTAAACCAACAGGCAAAAACTGTAACAACCAAGGATAAGTTTTATCAGCTGATTGTAATGAAGGAATATTTTGATGTGCAAAATCTCCTAGGTTTTTCATAATCTCTGGATCATTAATCATTACAAATGCAGCTATTCCAGGAATCACTACAATTAACGGAATTAGTAACTTCAAAAAAGCTGCAAACAAAATACCCTTTTGCGCTTCTTTAAGAGATTTAGCCGCTAAAGTTCTTTGAATAATGTATTGATTAAAACCCCAATAATATAAATTGGCTACCCACATACCTCCAACAAGGACCGCGATACCTGGTAGGTTATTATATTCTGGGTTCGATTTATCCAAAATCATTTCAAACCTTTCGGGTACTGCATTATAAACTGCTTTTAATCCTGAAAGAAATCCATCTCCTGCCGAAACATAGTCTAAAGCTAAATAGGTAGTTACTAAACCTCCAAACACCAAAAACACAACTTGAATCACATCTGTCCAAGCTACCGCAGACAAGCCTCCATACAAAGAATAAGCAGCTGCAAAGACAGAAAGCCCTATCACTCCATAAATAAGAGGCACTCCCATAATTGTTTCTAAAGCCAAAGCCCCCAAATAAAGTACTGAGGCCAGATTTACAAAAACATATAAAGCTATCCAAAAAACAGCTAAGATTGTTTTTAGGTTTGAAGAAAATCGTTTTTCCACAAACTCTGGGATTGTATAAATATTCTTTTCAATAAATATAGGTAAGAAGTATTTTCCTACAATGATTAAAGTAAGTGCCGCCATCCATTCATAAGATGCTATCGCTAAACCTGAGGCAAAGCCTGAACCTGACATACCTATAAATTGTTCGGCCGAAATATTTGCAGCAATAAGTGAAGCCCCAATAGCCCACCAAGGAAGTGATTTACTAGCTAAAAAGTAATCTTCTGCATTTTTTTGCTCTCCTTTTTTATCTCTAGATACCCAGAGTCCAATACCCAAAATTATGATAGCGTAAGCGATAAAAATAACATAATCTAAAAATTGAAAACCTGTATTCATTTTTTTAATGGTTTTAATTGATTATTAACTAAAAATTGATAGACTGTTGTAGAAGTGTACTTTTTATTTGCTTTTAACACTGGGCTTGGAAATTCCTTTTCATTTGGTGCGTTCGGAAACTGCTGTGTTTCTAAACACAAACCTGCATATTTATGATAGGGTTTATTAGATTTTCCAAATAAGGTGCCATCCAAAAAATTCCCAGTATACAGTTGAACTCCTGGTTCGGTTGTATAAACTTTCATTATTCTTCCACTAGCTGTATCTTCAACCTTTGCGGCATAATTAAGTTCGTCATTAAGTGTTTTTTTTAAAACATAACAATGATCAATTCCGTTAGCCAAAGAAATTTGTGAAAATTTAGATACTAAAGAATCATTTAATTCTCTTGAGTTCCTCAAATCCAATGGTAAATTCTCTACTCGTTGAATTTTATTTGGAATATAATGTTCATCAATAGAGAGGTAATAATTGGCATTTATTGTCACCAAATGATCTTCGATTGTTCCATTTCCTTCTCCTTTTAAATTGAAATAAGAATGATTGGTTAAACTTATAATCGTATCTTCAGTAGCTATTGCCTCATAGGTAATAATAAACTCGTTATTTTCTGTTAGTTCATACAATACCTCAACAGTGGTGTTTCCAGGATAACCTGTTTTACTTTCTTCAAATATGTATTGAAACTTCAACTTACTATCAGATACAACCTTCGCTTCCCAGACGACATTATGATATCCATGAAGACCACCATGCAAATGATTTTCTTTTTCATTTTGATCCAATTGAATTAACTTTCCATTTAGATTAAACCTTCCATTTTTAATTCTGTTCGCGTATTGTCCAATAATGCACCCAAAATATTGTCCCGATTCTGTTAAATAATCTTCCATTCCGTTAAATCCAAGCACAACATTATCAAAATCCCCGTTTCTATCTGGCACACTTAAAGCTAGTATGCGCAAGCCATAATTTGTGATCTTTACAGAAACATTGTTTTTATTTTTTAATGCAAAAAACGCTATTCCTTCTAGTTCTTCACAAACAGCCCCCTTGCTTGTCATATTATTCATCCCCTATATATTGCTAGTTAATATTTACTATACTATCTATCTTTTTCTCTAATTTTTCTACTAATATGATATTCGCTTCTGCAATGTTTTCTCTCTCTTCAATATCTGATGATAAATCATACAACTGAACTTCTTCAACCAGTCCTGTTTCAACGTTTTTATTCTGAAGCCATTTAGGTAATTTTTTAGCCGTAATAGGCTTTATATATTTGTAATTATCTTCTCGAATTGATAAAGTAAAAGACTCTTCTAAAAGTATTTTTCTAGCTTTTTCTTTTGCATTCATTAACGAGCTCATAACATCATAGCTGTCAATTGCCTCGTCCTTATCTAAGGTTACATTTAAATAGTTAGCGAAAGAAGCATAAAAATCTATTTGAGAGATTAAAGCCTTACTTTCTCCTGGTTTTACCTTAGAAGGCCAATAAACAACCATTGGAACTCTAGTACCCGCTTCATAAGCACTATACTTTGCTCCTCTGAACGGACCCGCAGGCTTATGACTCCCTAATTTCTCCTCTGCCAAATCTTCATAGCCATCATCTAAAATAGGACCATTATCACTCGTAAAAATTACAAGAGTATTCTTATCAATTCCTAACTGTTCCAATTCATTAATAATAGCACCCGTCATCCAGTCCATTTGAACAATGGCATCGCCTCTAAGTCCCATAGTCGACATTCCCGAAAATCTACTATTTGGTAATCTTGGAACATGGATGTCATGAAATGAAAAGAATAAGAAAAAAGGATTTTCTTTATTTTTTCTGATATAGTCGATTGCCTTTCCAGTAAAAACATCAGGAAATTCCTCATCAACCCACATAGCATTTTTACCACCTTTTTGATACCCAATGCGACTTATTCCGTTTGTTATGGCTTGACTATGTTGTTTATCTGCTTTTTGCCTTAACATTTCAGGATTATTAATACCAGTTGGCTCTCCTTCAAAAGCCTCTTTATAGTTAACTAACAATGGGTCCGAATTATCCAACCCGGCAACTTCATGATTTTCCAAATATACCGTTGGAGTTCTATCACCTGTAGCTGGTAATAAAAAGCTATAATCAAAACCTATTTCTAAAGGTCCTGGCTTTACTTCAGTATTCCAATCAACAACTCCATTTCCTAATCCTAAATGCCACTTTCCGACAACAGCTGTATTATATCCCGCTTTCTTAAGCATTTTAGGCAATGTTGGAGTTGAAGGATTTATAATTAAAGGTGCATCACCAGGTAAGATTGCAGCCTTATTTCTAAAGGCATAATTCCCCGTTAAAAGTGAATATCTTGAAGGTGTACAAGTTGCTGCTGAGCTATGTGCATCAGTATATTTTATTCCTCCTTTTACTAATTTATCTACGTTTGGAGTTTCAACACCAACTGCTCCATAAGAACTTAAATCTCCATACCCAAGATCGTCAACATAGAAAACAATTATGTTTGGTTTTTCTCTATGTTTTACTGTATCTACCTTTGGTTTATTTTTCGTTGAATTGCACGAAAAAGCCACTAATATGATTAGTGTTATGAAATATTTTCTCATTTTTAAATGTTTTTGATTGAATGTTTTTGAATTCCTACCGCTTCATTTGTTTTACCTGTTCTATGTACTTACTTGGGGTAACATTCTTTTCTTTTTTGAATAAAGTATTAAAATGTGCATAGCTATTAATTCCAATAGCATCCATTGCTTCTTGAACACGGTCACATCCACCATCAAACATGACAATCGCTTTTTCCATCCGTATGGAATTCATAAAAGCGGTAGTATTCAAGCCTGTTAAAGACTTTAATTTTCTATGCAATTGCATTCTACTTAGTCCTAATTCTTCTGACAATTCTTTTACAGAAAAACTAGGTTCAGGCATTTTTTCTTTGATTATTTTTATTGCGTTTGTCACAAACTTTTGATCAAAAGAAACATAATGATCTTTAATTATACTGGTTGTTCCTTTTGCTAAATGCTTTCTAAAACTATTTCTAGTTTCAATAATATTATCTATTTTCTTTCGTAATTGAGAACTATTAAATGGTTTAGCAATATAATCCCATGCACCAGCCTCCAAACCTTCATTATAAAATTCTGTACCTGTTTTAGCTGTTAGCATTAATACTGGAATATGAGATATTAAATTGTTTTTCTTAATCTCCCTACACATTTCAATACCATCTAGTTCTGGCATCATAACATCCGTTATAATAATATCTGGAATTTCATTTAAAGCAATTTTTAAGCCTTCATTACCATTAACCGCCTCAAATACAATATAATCCTGAATTAGTACATTATGTAAGTATTTTCTTAAATCATAATCATCTTCAACTAATAATACCTTTTCTTTCCCTGAATCATCTTCTTCTTCTCTAATATGCGGGATTTCTCCAGGAGAATAATCATAAGTTAAATTATCAGGAATATCTTCTTTTGTTAAAAACTCTTCTTCAGAAAAAACTTTGGACGATACTGGCAAAGAAATCATAAATTCTGTTCCTCCAATAGAGCTATCAAAAACGTTTATTGTTCCTTTATGAGCTTCAATTAATGTTGCCACTAAATGAAGTCCTATTCCAGAAGAAAATCGATCTTTTCCATGAAAATGTCTTTCAAAAATTTTCTTTTTATCTAATTGAGAAATCCCTTTTCCACTATCTTTAATTAAAATAACCAAATACTCAAGTTCCTGTTTCCAAGTGAGTTTAACTTCTATTTCTACAATACCTCTATTTGGTGTATACTTAAAAGCATTTGACAACAAATTATATAATGCTTTCTCAACAATATCTTTATCAAAATGGCAGAAATAACTATCTGGGGCTATCACATTAAATCGAATTCCTGAATTCTTAGCCTGCCAAGCAAATGACTTCGAAACTTCTCTTACAAAAGAACTGATATCGTTTCTTGATACTTTTAAAATATTAACCCCTGAATTTACTTTTCTAAAATCAAGAAGCTGGTTTACCAAATTCATCATTCGGTTTGTGTTTCTTGATACAATATTGAAGCAAAACTCTTTATGCTCTTCGGTAACCTTCCCTTCTATAAGGTCATTTAACGGACCAATAACCAAAGATAATGGTGTTTTAAACTCATGAGCAACATCGGTAAAGAAGGTTAACTTCATTTCATTTATCTCCTTTTCTTGCTCACTTTTAAACTGAGAAAGTTGCATTTGATTTCTAAGTTTTTGTTTATTCATCCAGAAATAGATAAACGTAGTTAAGAGTCCTGAAAATGCTAAAAAGTATAACAAATAAGCCCACCAAGTTCTCCAAGGTGCTGGTTCAACATTAATATTTAATGTTCTTATCTCATTTGACCATTGACCATCAGGATTGGTTGCCTCAACAAGTAATTGATAATTTCCACTTTCCAAATTCGAGTAACTGGCATACCTCTTATCATTGTTTACAATCTGCCAATTATTATCATAATTATCTAATTTATATCGGTATTTATTAACGTTTACATTAGCATAATTGGTGCTTGTAAACTCAATTGAAAAATCATTTTGTTTGTAATTAAAAGTAAGATCGCTAACTCTGTTTAATCTTTTATTCAATAGTTCAGAGCCTTCAAAATTTTGGTTTACCCCTATTTTTGCGTTGTTAACTATTAAATTAGTAAAAGCTATTTTCGATGGAAAAGGATTGTACTCCATTTCATCTGGTTTAATAGAATTTATTCCTTCAATACTTCCAAAAAACAATTCTCCATTTTCATTTTTAGAAACTGCTTCGGTAAAAGTATTTGTTAAGAGTCCATCAAAATGGTTGAACTTTTGGGTTTCTCCATTAATAAGAGAATACTTAATAATTCCTTGAGAATTGGTTAACCATAAATTCGAGGAATCATCTTTAATAATTCCCATAATCTTTTTATTCTGAATTTCTTGAGCATCGACAAGTTTAAATTGATTTTCATCTAATTTTTTATGTATTAATCCTGTACCAGTTCCAATATATAATGCCCCGTCTTTTTCTTGATAAAAGGACCATATTGAATTGTTCGGAATATGATAAGAACCAGATATTTTCTCGCTATAATGTTCAGCGGAAATAATATTCCCTGTATCATCAAAATTTATTTTGAAAAGACCACTTGCAATGGTTCCCACCCAAAGACATTTTTTAAAGTAATCAGCCTTTAGGGAAAATACACGTACATTTCGAAGTGTTCTTAAATTCTGGAATTGTTCATGTACCCAATTCGTATAACTTTTATTTTTAATAATCAACCCTCTAAAACTTCCAAAGAACTGATTTCCAAAAGCATCTTTACAAAAACTCGTAATTAAAAGGTTATTGTCTGCTGCTCCGTTAAAAATCGGGACTAAATCAAACTCATCGCTATCCTCACTTCGTTTTCTATACAATCCTTTTGTGGTTGCTAAATGGATTTTACCGTATAATGTATCAACACGAAGTGGCTTTGCATCTCTTCTAATTTCTATAGGCTCATTAATTTTCCTTTTAAAAGAATATGTATAAAATCGATCAGTTCTCAATCCATAATATACTTTTTCTTTTGTAGCTAAAAGAGTTCTTACAAGTCCTTTTCTATGAATTGAAAGTGTTCTAAAGTTTTTACTATTTAAGTTTGAATATAGGAGTCCATTTCTTCCTGCAACCCATAAAGTATTCGACTTATCTAAAAAAACATGTTTTGAAAAATCATTTTCCAATTCTTCTTTTAAGGCTTTGCCTTCTTTTAAATCAAGATGAAAAAGACCTTTATCAAAAGTTGAAATCCATAAGTCGTTATTAATCCCCTTTACAATCGAACGTATTCTGCCTCTCAATTTATCACGTTGCGAAATCAGTTTATCATTTACCAATTGAAAAAGACCAACACCTCCACCTAGCCAAACATCTCCTTTAGAAGTTTCAACTATTGCAAAAAAGTTTATCGAATTAGAACGTTCAATCAATTCGTATTTATCATTTCTACTTACCCAAATACCTTTATCGGTTATATAAACTTCGTCGCCATTTTTTAGAATTTCAAAACACCTAACTTTAAAACCAGTTAAAGCAGACTGCAATACTTCTACTGAAAAAGCGTCCCCTTTCTTTACAACCTTTAGTAAACCATGATTTGTTGCTACAATAATATCACCTTTCTTATTCTTTTTGATATCATTGATAATTTTATAATTGTTTGGGGTTGTTACTCTTGTAATACGACCAGTTTCTAGGTCGTAATAATTCAAACCATATCCATCAGTTCCAATCCAAATTCGTTTTTTATCTTCTTCAAGTAAACACTTTATTCTATTACTTGATAAACTAGCTTCAATTTTATTGTCATGAAAAAAACTTTGGATATCATATCCATCAAAACGATTTAACCCATCATAAGTTCCAATCCAAATAAATCCCTCTGAGTCGTGCATAACACAACTCACATCGTTCTGAGATAAACCATCATTAACAGTTAATGAATTGAATTGTAATTGCTGCCCTAAAAGATTTATGGTTAGCATTACAAATACCCCAAAAAAAGTTAATGATCTATTCAAAATATATCGTGTTTAAATTCAAATCCAGAACTAATGTAACTAAATAAAAAGAATTAAAACAGCAAAAAACAGACATAAATCACTCATTGTTACATGGTTAAAGAATATTGTTACATCACAAAATATGGTAGGGAATTGTTTTCTATAATTTTGACCATGACTAAAATATAGCACATGACATATCACAAATGCATTATCAAGATATCATGTGATTTTTATTAGAAATAAAGGATAGTTATTAAAACCCAAACCTTACTCTTAGTTTACTACAAATCGAAAATAACCATTCACAAAAACAACTTTCTAATAAAAAACGATTGCTGCTATCAATTCTAGTTTCAATGTTAATCTCAAATAGTAAAATAGTAGATTTATGCGATACTTATTAAGAACTTTATTAATATCATTTTTCTGGATCATCGGATTTAACAGTTATAGTCAAAAAACGTTAAACCTAAAAGAGCTTGATATTCAAAAGTATAAAGATGTTACTCCTATTGTAGTAAAGGCTTTAAAGAAATGCAAGGAAGAAGGAGTTAGTAAATTAATATTTCCAAAAGGTACTTATCATTTCTACCCAACTTTTGCTCCAGAGAAATACTGTGAAATTACAAATAATGATAATGGGCTAAAAAGAACAGCTTTTCCTATAATTGATTTCAATGACTTTATTATTGACGGAAATGGATCGGACTTTATTTTTCATGGAAAAATGATCCCTTTTATAATTGAAGAATCGAAAAATGTAACCATTACAAATTTAAGTATCGATTGGAAAGTTCCTTTTGTTATTGAAGGCTTGGTAGTTGCAAGCGATGCAAAAAGTAAAACTTTCGATATAAAAGTAGAAACACCATATGCAGTTAAATACAATCGTTTATATCTTTCTTTAGAAAGAGAAGATTCACCATATGAACAACGTTATGGTAAACGTTTTGCCACGTGGGAACATTACAATCTTGAAGTAGGTCAAAATATTTTTTGGGACCCTAAAACAATGGCTCCATTATACAATACAAAACAGTATAGTATGCCAGAGATTGGAATTAAAGCTAAAGAATTAGAGAAAGGATTAATTAGAATTTCGACTAAGATGAAAAAGCTCCCTCCCATTGGTTCTGTGATGGTATCGAAAGGAGAATATTTACAGAATAGAACCAGTCCTGCATTTAGAGTATTTAAATCAAAAGATCTTGAATTCAAAAATGTCAATGTACATCATGCTGGGGCTATGGGGCTTATTGCTGAAAGGTCAGAAAACATAACGTTAGACAGCTTTAATGTTGTTCTTAAAAAAGGTTCTAAACGTATGATTACCACCACAGCAGATGCAACTCATTTTTGTAATGTAAAAGGAACGGTTACAATAAAAAATTGTATTTTCGAGAATATGCTCGACGATGCCACGAATATTCATGGTACTTATGTCAGAGTAAATAAAATAATTGACGACTACACATTAGCGATAGAAACATATCACCCACATCAAAATGGTTATTTGTTTGGTGAAGAAGGCGATATGGTTCAGGTTATCGATCAAAAAAACTTACTACCTACAACACAACCGATGATTCTAAAAAAAGTGGAAAGGGTTAACGAAAAAATATCCTATATCACTTTTAACAAACCTATTACGAACAAAGTAAATATATATGACGGAGTTGAGAATATTTCATGGCATGCTGCAGCAGTATTGGAAAATAATATTGTAAGAAATAATAGAGCTCGTAGTTTTCTGATATCTACCCCAAGAAAAGTAGTGGTCAGAAAAAACCATTTGTCGTCTCAAATGGCTGCATTCAGAATTACAGGAGATTTAGGCCTATGGAATGAATCTGGACCTTGTGATGATTTACTTATTGAAGACAATTTAATTGAGGATTCAGTTTATGGAGGAAATAGACCACAATCAATTTTTTTAATAGACCCTCAATATAGAGATAAAGATGATTTTGAAGGAAAGTATAGCAGAAAAATAACTATCAGAAACAACACCATTAAAACATTTGATAGTTCAATTTTACTTGCTATGTCTGTTGATGAATTGGTATTTGAAAATAATAAAATAATTCAAACCAATACCTACAAACCAATCTTTCCTCATATTGAAAACGTTCGGATTATTAACTGTAACAACGCTATAATTCAAGGTAATACATACCAAAGATTAGATGGAAGAAAAGGAAGTATTTTAATTGATAAGAAAACAACTAACATAAAAGTTTCAAAACGAAGTGCTTTTGAAGACGTGTCTTCTAAAGATAGGTAATCATGAACTGGAGAGTCGAAGTATTCTTAAACAATACTTCGGAAAATGCCGAAAGAATTACTCATCGTTTTAACCTTTTTTAAACATTAATCACATGCTCAAAACTAATTTTATTTTCATCATACTAACTATTTTCTCACTGCAAAACCTGAGTGCTCAAAAAAGTATAAAGGGGAAAGTTAAAGACACAGAAGGTAACGGATTGCCTGGTGTTACTGTACTTATAAAAAACACCAGCATTGGTACCAGTACAGATTTTGACGGAAACTATAATTTTAAAGTATCTAACAATCTTGATAAAGCCACCGTTGTTTTCAGTTATGTTGGAATGAAGACTCGGGAAGTCAAATACACTGGTCAAAAAGTAATTAATATCACTCTTAAAGAAAATGCTAATCGACTTAATGAGATTGTTGTAGTTGGCTATGGTACCGTTAAAAAAGGCGATGTTACTGGCTCAGTCAGTTCTGTTAAAGATGTTTTAATCAAAAAATCGAAAACCCCCAATTTATTTGATGCCATTCAAGGAAGAATTGCTGGGGTTAATATTACCTCTCAATCAGGAGAACCAGGAGCTCAAGTAAGTTTTAATATTAGAGGCTCTAATTCTATTTATGGTTCAGGCTCACCTCTATTCGTTATCGATGGTGTTCAAATTGATATCGAACCAAATGAAGTGGCTAGTTCAGGTGTTGGAGCTGTTGCTAATTTTGATCCGTTGGCAACAATTAACCCTCAAGATATTGAATCTATTGAAGTTTTAAAGGATGCTTCTGCTACAGCAATCTACGGTTCAAGAGGCGCAAATGGGGTTATTTTGATTACAACTAAAGGTGGACAAAAAGGAAAACTAACCTTTGATTATACAAGTTCTGTAGGTTTTGCAACACCAACAAAAAAGATCGATGTAATCACTCCCGAAGAGTACCTTATTTACAGAGAACTAAGAAACCCTGGAAATAGCTTTACGAATTTAGAGGACGGTACTCCAAGAGATTTCACCAATATTCCTAGTCATAATTGGCAAGATGAGGCCCTTAGAACAGGTTTAATTAACAACCATTTTATATCGGCTACCGGAGGTACGGGAAAAACCAGTTATTCTACAACCGTAGGATTTTTAGAACAAGAAGGGGTTATTATTGAAAACAACTATAGCAAATATAATATTAGTCTTAAAGCTACTCATAGACAAAGCAAAAATTTAAAATTTGGGTTTAATCTTAGTACGGCCTTTACAGAATCTAATGGTGTTGCCAATAGCGGCGGTGGTGGCGATGAATTCAATGGTGTTGTTCAGTATTTAGTAATCGCAAATCCATGGGAACTTCAAGATTTATCGGAAAATGAATTAGCCAGTAATGATTTTTTGTCTCCATTGGCACTAATTCATCAAGGAGAAAAGAAACTTCGTTTTAATAGAACTATTGGGTCATTATATGGAGAATATAAAATAACTAAAGGGCTACAACTTAGATCAACTCTTGGAACAAGCGTATCTGGGTCGAAACTTCAAGAATTTCATACCTCAGCTAGTAGGTTTGGTAATCGATGGAATGGACGTGCTCTTTTAAGACAAATTGACACTTACTCCTATAACTTTTCAAACACTCTTACCTATAACAAGAAATTTAACAATCATCACAGTTTAAATTTACTTGGGGGACTTGAGTTCTTTAAATACAACAGAGAAGGTTTTTTCAACGATATCACCAATTTTGAGAATCAAGAATTAGGTGTAAATGATATCAGTATTGGTCAGGTTTTTAAAGATTATGGATCAGACCGAATCATCTCTAAGAGAATGTCATATTTCTCTCGTTTGAATTATAGGCTTAATGAAAAATACTTATTCACATTTAATTTCAGAGCTGATGGTTCTGATAAATTTGGAGAAAATAATAGATGGGGATATTTCTCAGGAGGTGCCTTTGCTTGGAGAGCACACAGAGAAAATTTCTTAAAGGACATCAAAGAAATTAATGAATTGAAACTACGTTTGAGCTACGGACAAACGGGTAATGAGAGAATACCGCCTTTTACTTTTGCATCGAGACTCGACAACACCTTCTATGCAAGTAATGACGGATTAGATTTCGGTTTATCTCCTGTATCTGCTGGAAATCCTGATTTAAAATGGGAAACCACCACTCAATTTGATGCTGGTTTGGATTTAGCTTTATTTAATGATCGCGTAAGAGTTACTTTCGATTATTACAAAAAATTAACCGAAGACCTTTTAATTGATGCACCTGTACCTGCTCAGTCTGGTTTTAACTCACAATGGCGCAACCTCGGTTCAGTTGAAAATGAAGGTTATGAACTTAGTTTGAGTACTGTTAATATTAAAACACCAAACTTTACATGGAGAACTGACTTTAATATAAGCACCAATAGAAACACCGTAAAAGATTTAGGAAATACTGAATTCATACCAACTATCGTTTCTGGTGGTTGGATTACAAACCCAGGTAGAGTTATTGTTGGACAACCGATAGGTATAATGTACGGTTTCGTTTTCGACGGAATTCATCAAGAAGGAAATACTGAAGGAGGTACTCCAGGAACCATTAGATATAAAGATTTAAACGGAGACGGAGTTATTGATGAAGCGAATGATAGGACTATTATTGGTAATTCTAACCCTAAGCATGTTGGGGGTATTAACAATAGTTTATCGTTTAAAAACTTCGATTTATCATTCTTCTTTCAATGGAGCTATGGTAATGATGTTTTCAACGCTGCTAAATTACGTACCAATGGTCTTCAGCCTTATATGAATATTACAAGAGACTTTTATGAAAATGCATGGACACCAGAGAATGCCTCAAATATTGCTCCAGCATTTGGAAATGTAGCTGCCGTACCTTCAAGTTACTTTGTAGAAGATGCTTCTTTTTTAAGACTAAAGACAGTTAATCTTTCATACAACTTTCCCGAAAAGTTCTTTGAAGATGTGCAAATCCAAGGAGTAAGACTATTTGTTTCTGCCAATAATTTACTCACTTTCACTAACTACTCAGGATTCGATCCAGAGGTAAGTTCAAATAACCCATTGATTAGAGGATTTGAAAGATTTTCTTATCCAAGAAGTAGAACAGTTACTATGGGTGTAAACATAAAATTTTAAGATGATGAGACACTTTATTAAAAACATATCGATTTTATTTCTTTTGGTTTTCACTTCATGTAGTGATGATTTTTTAGACAACGAGCCTTTATCATTTGTATCAACAGATACATTTTATAAAACACCTGATCAAGCAGAAATAGCGCTTACTGGTGTATACAATATCCTTTCTGCTAATAATATTAATGGGTTTGGGAATAATGCAACCTACTCACGAAATCTAATGATTATGCTTAATGGGGCCACCGATGAAGCGTTGTTAAGATCACCCAATGTTAATCCTAATTACGCAGTATGGGGAGATGGAACCTTTACCTCGCAAAGTGATTTTGTAAATCAATCGTGGGTTTTCTTTTATGCAGGTATCAATAGAGCAAATGTACTTATTGAAAGAATAGAAGATATCGATGGGTTTTCTGGAAACCGAAAAAATGAAATTATTGCCGAAGCGAAACTTTTAAGAGGATTCTATCATATGATTTTATCCATGATGCATGGAGGAATTCCTGTATACGATTCTGAAAATCTAGATGATAATTTACCTAGAGATACTATTGAAAACGTATACAAACTTGTTATTTCCGATTATGAGTTTGCTTATAATAACCTTGGGCATAGAAGTGAAATTCTTGGACGTGTAAATAAATGGACAGCCGCGGGGTTATTGGCAAAAGCTCATACATATTTGGCAAGCGCTAAAAACTCAGGACTACAAGGTTTTCTTGATATAAACAGTTTCGATTGGGTGAATAGTAATGAACACTATACAGCGGCATTGGGGTATACACAAGATGTTATATCAAATAGTGGGTATCAACTGACTGACAATTACGATTATCTATTTAGAGAATCAACGAAAGAACAACAGTATGAAGAATTTATGTTTGCTTCTGAAGCCAGCAGCGATGCTTCTATTAATGTGGTTAATATTGTTGTTAACGCTTTTATTCCGCAAGGTAATGTAAATACGAGAGGTGGAGGTTCAGGATGGTATCGTCCAGCAAGTGAACTATATGACAAATATGATAGTGGCGATTTTAGAAGAGATCACAATGTTACAGGGAACATGAACTCTTCAACTAGATTTGAATTTATAAATGGTGTTAAATACTTTGTTCCAAGACCTATTCCGCATCCTAATGTTGGCTTTATGTCAATTGGAAAATATAGAATGGTTGATCCAGCATTAAAAATACTTCCTAATTGGGCTTCAAATATTAATCTGCCTATTTTAAGGTATGCAGATATATTACTCTTACATGCAGAATCGCAATTCTTCACTGGAGATGAAGCTGGAGCAAGAACTACCTTATCTCAAGTACGAGCACGTGCTGTAAATGATGGTGTAGATGTTTCTGATTTAGATACCGCTTATCACAGAGCTAACTTTGTAGATGAACTAATCGAAGAGCGTTCACGCGAATTATGTTATGAAAGTTGGAGACGCTTTGATTTGGCTAGGTTTAACAGATTCACTCAAACCATAACAGGCCTTTCAACAACAAGAGGTTTTTTTAACAGACGAACTGCCCCTATAATACAATCAAACTGGAAAGAAGAGCGTGTATGGTTTCCTATTCCTTTAAATCAAATAGATCTTAACGGTAATCTAATTCAAAATCAAGGATATTAATAAAATATAATAAGTAAGTCTTATGATCTGGGGAAACAACATACTATCATTAAAAACATATAAAAATAATTCGAGATACTACATTTTAATTATTTGGTTTCTTTGTACACCCGCAATATTTGGACAATATCAATTTGAAGTTCCTACGAATTTCATAACTAAGAGAAACCTTCCATTAACTAAGTTGGAAACGCAAATAAATGTTCAAGTTTCTGATTTTGGAGCCATAGCAAATGATGGTATCGATGATACACCAGGAATACAAAAAGCTTTAAATTTTTGCAAAAAAACAGCCAATAAAACAAAAGCTGTTAAACTAATTTTTAATAAAGGTGTATATGATTTACACACCAATGCAAACAAAACTCACTTATTAAACCTTAAAAAAGCGAATAATATACTTATTGATGGAAACGGAGCTGAAATTGTTATTCACGATCCGCTCAAAGGCTTCTTTTCTTTATTTAATAGTAACAATATTATCGTTAAAAACTTATACATCGATTATGATCCACTTCCTTTCACACAGGGAAGAATTGTGGGTGTACATATAAAAAATAAAACATTCGATTTAAAAATTGACCATGATTTCCCTAGTCTAAAGCATGAAATGTTTCAGAAAGCTTCCAGAGTGTGGGGTATGCTCATGGATGAAATGAACCCCGGCAAGTTAAAAGACGGAGCTCCCAACCTCTATCAATCAAAGCAATTTGAAGAGTTGTCCGGGGGGATTTTCAGAATTACGGTAAGGTCTCAAAAATTATTAAAACATATGAAAATAAATGACTCATATGTTCATATTGCAAGAACAAATGGTAGAACCATTTTTAAAACCGATCGAAGTAAAGATATTACCTATTTAAACATAACAAGTTATAGCAGTCCTGCGGGAACGTATAACGCGGGTGAAATGAAAGATTGGAGTATAATTGGATGTAAGGTAAAACTTAAAAAAGGAAGAATTCACAGTGCCAATGCCGATTGCTTACATATCAAAGGAGGCACTATTGGACCTTGGGTTGAAAACTGTCTATTCGAAGGCTATAGCGATGATGCTGTCAATTTAAAATCTTCAAAAAGGCATATTTTAAATCAAGTTTCACCTACAGAAATTGTATTAAATAAAAAAGTAAAAAAGGGAAGCATTCTAAGAATTTACAACCCAAGAGCGGGAGAATTAATTGGTAAATTCAAAGTGATTGGTACTAAGAAATTAGATAACTCAAAAGTCAAGGTTACTTTAAACGAAGAGTTAAAAACGACCTTAAATGTTGGAACAACAAAAAAACATGATATAGCCTATTTAGATTCGGAATCTAATGAGTCATTTGTTATACGAAACAATGTTTTTAAAAATGCTCGTAGATATGGAATTCTCTTGCAAAGTTCAAATGGGGTTATTGAAAACAATGTCTTTGAAAACCTCAGTCAATCAGCTATAACCATAAACAATGGTGTAGATTGGGGAGAAGGCTTTGTGGCTCAAAACATTGTAGTTCATAAAAACACCTTTTCTAATTGTGGATACGATTATGTTTATCTTAATAATCCCAGTGCAGCTACTATCACTTTACGTGTTTTAAAATTAAAAAATCCTGAAGCGAAGGGGAAATGGTGCGGTGTTACGCCAACAAATTGGAAAGGTTTAAATAACATATCAATTACAAACAACTCCTTTTCATATAACAAACATGCGCTTTCTATAGAATGCTCAGTTAACACGGTTATTAAATCAAATACATTTAATAGAAACCCAAATGATCTGTCACTCGAAAGCAGTGTCATCTATAAAAACAATAATTCAAATTTAGTGTTCGAAAATTAATAAATCCTAATTAAAAACTACAGTCTTACAATGAGAACAAAAAAAATAATGAAAATCATCACGGTATGTTATGTTTTTTTTCTATTGTCTTTAATGTTTACTCTTGAAAGTTGCGGGCAAACGAAAAATAGAACACATCAATTAAAACAAAATACTCAACCTAATATTGTCCTCTTTTTTGTGGATGATTTGGGCTGGTCTGATCTCGGTTTAAGGAACTCAATTTTTGAGTCTCCAAACATTGATAAACTAGCTAAATCTGGAATAAGTTTTGAACAAGCTTACATCGCAAGTCCAACATGCAGTCCTAGCAGAGCAACATTAGTAACTGGTCAACATCCAGCCAGATTAAAGTTAGTTCGCCATATTCCAGGAGGGAAAAAACATGGTTTTAACCGATTTGGACAAACAACTGAAGAATTTCATACTTTAAAAAGAGATCCAGCACAATTTCCATCAAGAAACTGGCTTCCTCTCGAAAACACTACTTATGCGGAAGCACTTTCGAAACTAGGTTATTATAATTTATTTGTTGGTAAATGGCATTTGGGTCATGAAAAGTTCCATCCCAACAAACAAGGCTTTAATCAACAAATTGGAACGTCAAATTTTGGACACCCAAAATCGTATTATCCACCTTACTTTAATCAGGACACAATTTTTCCGGATTCAAAAGGTAGATACCTAACGGATAAGCTAACTGACGAAACAGTAAATTTTATTTCAAAATATGATAAACAACAACCTTTTATGGTATCGTTCTTTTATTATTCCGTTCACTCACCTCATCAAGGACGTAAAGATTTAGTTGATCATTTTGAATCAAAAGGTTTAAAGGGAAAGTACGCTCATTATGCAGCTATGGTAAAAGCAACAGATGAATCAGTTGGTAGAATCATAAAAGCCATAGAACAAAAAGGAATAGAAAAAGAGACGATTCTAATTTTTCTTTCGGACCAAGGTGGATACTTTGAGAATCTTCCTTTTCGAGGAGGAAAAATGTCTGAGGCTTTATTTGAAGGAGGTTCAAGAGTTCCTTTTTTCCTATACTGGCCTGGAATTACCTCTCCAAACAGTATAAATAACTCTTTGGTTCAATCAACAGACCTATTCCCTACTCTGGTAGAAATTGCAGGTGGAAATACCTCCAACTATAAAAACATTGATGGTATCTCTTTACTTCATACAATTAAAAACAACGATTATTTAAAACGTGATCCAATATATGCATATAGAGCTTATGAAGATCTCTATGTTTCTGTTCGAGAAAAAGACTGGAAGCTTTTAGCATATAGAAGTGGAAAAGTAAAGCTTTTTAACATTACCAAAGATATTAAAGAGCAAAATGATCTTTCTAAAGAAAAACCAAAAGTTGTAGAGAAACTCATTAATAAATTAATTCAATGGGAATCCAAAATGGGAGTTACCTCATATTCTGGAGTTGAATAACATGATAAAAAATATAATTTTATGAAACCTTTCTTTCTATTAGTTGGCCTGTTTTTTCTAAGTTCTTGTGGTTTTACACAAGTTACAAAAACAGCTAAAAAGCCAAATATTCTATTTTGTATTGCAGACGATGCCACATGGAAGCATATGAGTGCTTATGGAAATACTTGGTGCAGCACACCTGCATTTGATGAAATTGCTAAAAAAGGCTTGTTATTTGAAAATGCTTATACTCCAAATGCAAAATGTGGTCCTTCAAGATCTATTGTTCTTACAGGTAGAAATACTTGGCAACTTGAAGCCGCCGCCAATCATTTAGCTTATTTTCCGACTAAATTTAAAACATATCCTGAAGCACTTTCAGAAAAAGAATATTTCGTTGGTTATACAGGCAAAGGATGGGCTCCAGGATCTTCATTGAATAAAGACGGTAGTAAACGAGAACTTATTGTAAAACAGTATAATAAAATTAAGAAAAAAGCCCCAACAACTGGAATTTCTAAAGTTGATTACGCAGCAAACTTTAAGAAGTTCTTAGAGCAAAAAAAGGAAGGTACACCTTTTTGTTTTTGGTACGGAGGAAAGGAACCTCATAGAGATTACGAGTACGGCTCTGGAGTAAAGGTTGGAAAGAAAAAACTCTCAGAATTAGAGAAGGTTTTCCCTTATTGGCCACAATCCGAAGTTGTTAAAAATGATATTTTAGACTACGCCTTTGAATTGGAATATTTTGACAAACAATTAGGGCAGTTTTTAAAGGTATTAAAAGAAACGGGGGAACTTGAAAACACAATTATTGTTGTGACATCCGATAACGGAATGCCTTTCCCTAGAGTGAAAGGTTTGAGCTACGAACATTCAAATCATTTGCCTCTGGCCGTTATGTGGCCTAATGGAATCAAAAATCCAGGTAGAGTTATAAAAGACTATGTTAGTTTTATTGACTTCGCAGCTACATTCATTGATTTAGCTGGTTATAACGCTCAAGATTTAGGAATGCAGCCTATTGAAGGTAAAAGCTTAAAACGTTTTTTTAATTCAAATAAAAGTGATGTTGTTCCTGCAAAAGATGATTATGTAATACTTGGTCAGGAAAGACATGACGTCGGAAGACCAAATGATACAGGTTACCCTGTTAGAGGAATTGTAAAAAATGGATTTATGTATTTGATGAACTATGAAAATGATCGATGGCCCGCTGGAAATCCTGAAACTGGATATACAAATACCGATGGAAGCCCTACAAAAACGGAAATTTTAAACCTAAATAGAAGCGGTAAAAACCAAGAATATTGGAAACAAAATTTTGGAAAACACCCTAAAGAAGAACTATTTAAATTGGGCGATGATGAAAGTTGTTTAAATAATCTTGCCTCATTAGAACAATATCAAAAAGTTAAAACAGAATTAAGGAGTTTACTGGAATCTGAATTGAAAAAACAAAACGACCCAAGGATCTATGGAAAAGGAGAAGTTTTTGATAATTATGTTCCGGATAGAAATGCGCATTTCTATGAGCGCTATATGCGCGGAGAAAAAGTTAAATCAGGCTGGATAAACGACTCAGACTTTGAAAAACAATAACTTTGAAATGCGCATTTAAACTGTTTAGAGCTAAAACTTTATTGAGCTCCTTAATTTTTTAAATTTGATTAGTACAAATTATAATTCTTATGACTCGTAATAGATCTACCAAAAATTATCGCAAGAGTATTTATTCTAAAAGGAAAAATATTCTCTTATCTCTTGCAGTTTTTATTTCATTAATAGGTTGCAAATCTGATAGATCATCACAAGCAAAAAATATGGAAAGTACTAATTATGAAAACATAAAAACCCCGAAAGGAATGGTTTGGGTACCATCTAAATCGTTTTTAATGGGGGCCAAAGATGGAGATAATTATGCTATGAATAGAGAAAAACCTGCTCATCGAGTTATTGTTGATGGTTTTTTTATTGATGAAACGGAAGTAACAAACAAAGAATTTGAAAAATTTGTGAATGCAACAAAATACATTACCGTTGCTGAGAGATCTATTGATTGGGAAGAAATGAAAAAAACGCTTCCACCTGGAACACCTAAACCTCACGATTCAATCTTACAACCCGGAAGCTTAGTTTTTAATAAAAATGTCAATCTGGTAGCCAACATGGGAAATTATGCACAATGGTGGACATGGAAAATTGGTGCTAATTGGAAACACCCTCAAGGTCCAGAAAGTTCTATTGAAAACAAAGGCAATTATCCCGTAGTTCATATTGCCTATGAAGATGCTGTTGCTTATTGTAAATGGGCTAACAGGAGATTACCAACTGAGGCAGAATGGGAATCAGCTGCTCAAGGAAGTTCGACCAATTCTATATTTACTTGGGGTAATGATTTTGAACAATTAAATAGTAATGCTAATACTTGGCAAGGACAATTTCCTATTAAAAACGAGGCAAAAGACGGCTTTGGGTTTATTTCACCCATTAAATCATTCCCTCCTAATAGCATTGGCATCTACGATATGTTAGGTAATGTATGGGAAATTACAAGCGATTTTTTCAATGTAACCTATTACAATGAAATTGGCACTTCTGAAATTATATCCAATCCAAAAGGAGCGGAAAAACCATTTAATCCTAATAATCCATATGAAAAAGAACACATTATAAAAGGTGGATCTTTTTTATGTCATGCTTCATATTGTGCAAGCTTCAGGATTTCGGCGAGAATGGGATCCAGTTTTGATTCAGCTTCTGATCATAAAGGATTTAGAACAGTGGCTACACCCGAGATGTTGTCGGATAGTAACGAATAAAAATATATACGAAAAAAGCTCTTCATTAGACTTTTGTTTTCAAATGAAAACCCCGAAAAAGATCTGTTAAATATCTTTATCGGGGTTTTCTGTTTTTTCGCTTTCAATCTAATTACAAAGAAGTTGTTTTCTCCGTAGGCATCAAAAAAAGGAGTCAATATTATCAAATGATATATTAACTCCTAAACTTGTTTCTGCTAACTGATCTATTTATTGATAATAATCTTTCTTGTAATTGGTTCGTTTTTTTCCGAAGCGGTGAATCTTATTACATACATTCCTTGAGGTGCATCAGTAATGGTGTAACTTTTATTATCTGTAACATTAAAACTGGATATCAAACGTCCTTGAATTGTATATAGTTGTACAAAACCTGATTCACTGAATTGAATTAAACCATTACTCGGGTTAGGATAAATTAATGAATCTATTTTATCTGTTTTTTTAATATCTGAAATCGATTTTGCTCTCTTGGAACAATTAGACATTGCTCCTGAAGTAACACAGTTATTATTGATGGTAACTTTTTTCGTATCTGAAGTTGTAGAAACCAAATCTCGGTCGTCTTCTGAATCTCTAAATGAAATATTGCCTGACACCTCACCTTTCCATATCGCGTCTAACTCAATTACCGATTCATTTACTCCTAACTTTAACCTTCTTTCAAAAATGTTATTTTTAATAACCAAGTTCCTTGTACTAGTAGCTAGTATCGCTTTTCTATTCCAATTCTTAAATTGATTATTTAGAATATTAATTTTATTTATTCTAGTTTTTTTTGTTGGAGTTCCTTGTCCTCTAACAAAAATACTTATATCAGCATTGTATACAGGTTCATCCAGTGAAAGATATCTTGAATTAAATGCATTTCTTTGAAAAATGTTATCTGAAATAGTAACATTGTTGCTCAGAAAGCCTTCTTTAAAATTTCCCGTTGTTCCGTTTTCAATATTCAGAGAAACCGCACTTCCAGAATTTAAACGTACTAAGTTATTGGTTATACTCACATCTCCATATCGAACCAAAATTCCATGCCTTCTACTTTTCATAAAGGTATTATTTGAAATGGTAACATTTTTAAAACCATAGTTTTGAACCCAAAACCTTTCGTCAGAATCTTTAGTATAGTTTGAAGGAATTGGTTTAGAAAATGTAAAGGTTCTTTTTCCTCCTACAGTATCAATGGCAGTAATATTTGCTCTTTCTTCAATATTAGCACTAATAGCATCATAAAAAGCAATGTTATCACCTACTTTATATGTAAAATAGGCATGCAAAGGAAGAGTAGCCACATTCCCTGAAATAGATTCTATTCTAGATTTAGAAGATTGAGAGATGTTAATAACATCATCACCAATACTTTCAACGTGAGAGTTCGTAATACGAATTTTTCTGTTATTCTTTAAATGAAAACCATCTGCATTGGTGGCATAAATCCGACCATTTTTAGGTCTGATATTAATATTATTAAAACTTAAATCATTGCTCTCACTAACGTTAAAGGTTCCTGTTGAAGAAGCATAAATAGTAATATTGTCGAAAACCACATGATTAGCTCTGTCCAATCTAAAGGTAGTAGATCCGTTGGTTCTTGCCTTTAACAAAAATAAATCTCCTTCTGAAATTCCTTCTATATGATCAGCTCGGGCAAAATCTATTTTATACGAATTTCCAGATAACCTTGTTATCTCTCTTGTAGGAACGGTTATCAAAGAATTGTCTACAATTTTTCCTTTTAGATGAGCATGTTTATCTCCAGAATTTAAAAAGAAACCAAAGTCAGAAGATAAAGTACCGCTTGAAAAAATAGAATGATCTGGTTTTATAGTATTTGAATTTGATAACCAATCAACAATTATTGAATTATTAGAAGTGTCAATACTTGTAATTTTTGATATTGAATGAGGCATTTCAATAAAATCAAACGTTAGATCAGTAAAATAAACGAAATTGAACTTACTCATCCGAAAAAAACCTTTGTTTAGTTGATGCGACATAAGCGTAGCTCCATTCCCATTAATTTTAATATTAATTGTTGAATTGGAACCGTTAAACTGGAACATCATTAAACTTGTTGAATTCGAGTTAAAACGATATAAACCATTTTCTTCGAAATTAATCACAGCAGTTTTGTTTTCTCCCAAATTTGCTATCGCATAATTAATAGCATCAACGACTGCAGAATCGTCGAAACCGTTATCGTTAGCAACCGCACCAAAATCATTCACATTAACCTGCAATGTATTCGGGTTGTCAAAAATTGAAATGTCAGTTTGATTTTGAGAATGTAAAGTGAAAATAGAACAAATGAATAGCAAATTAACTATAAAATTTTTCATGTGTTAAGTTTTTAGTTATTAATTCGCCGAAGTCTCCCACCTCAAAATACATATAAATATTTAATTATCAAAACACTAAACCACACACCCGTATATTTTTTTAAAATACTCATCCACATTTTCTATTGATTTTAAATATTTTACAGATTCAATTCTTAAAAAGACCTCCTTTTACTCCAAGTTTCTATACATCAAAAATTCTATTTAACCTGACTTCTTTCTAAGAAGAGCACTAAAAATAGATCTGTTACAATATGGACTTATACCCTTATATGATCACTTTGTGATCAAATACATAACATTTAAGGACTTATTTAATATTGAATGAAATAACTCTCCATATTTACTTTTAAATAAGTGCTTTTTTAACATTTTTTGTATGAAACATTTTTTAAAACCAGTAAGTTTTGCTACAATATTTCTTCTATTATACGGTAGTCATACATTCTCTCAGCAAGAATTATTATTGATAGGAAGAACAACAGGCAAACTTTCAATTACAAAAAACAAACAAATTAGAGTTTTTGGATTTAGTAAAGCGCTTTCCAAAGAAGTTACTTTACCTGGTCCTATTATTAAAGCTGAAAATGGAGATAAGGTAAAAATTGATTTTTGGAATATATCACAAGGAAACCCAGTTTCAATATATTGCAAAAATATTCCTTTTGAACAACAGAATAAGAATGGGGTTTCTATCAAATCAACTCCAATAGATCACATGGAACATGGTTATTATTCTTTCACTGCTAATAAAGAAGGCACCTATTTATATTACAGTCCAGAAAACTATCCCTTCAACCTTCAGGCAGGTATGTTTGGTGTAATCATCGTAAAATCAAAAAAGTCTATATCTCAAATTAAAGAGAACATAACTGAGAAATTATTCTGTAGTTACGAAATAGATAAAAAATGGCATACAAATAAACTTATGGATATAGAACATAGCGAACTCAACAATCCAATCATAACACCTTTATATAACCCTAAAACATTCCTAATAAATGGAAAAAGAATAAAGTCAATAAAAGGATTACAAAGCTATGAAAACAAGAAAACTCCCGTTTTTCTCAGGTTAATAAACGCTGGTTTGTACAAACATGAAGTTCTGTTTCCCAATATTGTAAATATTAAAGTCATTTCTGGTACGAGAAAGGCATACAGTAAAGAAGGAAGTACTAGTAAAATAATACTATGCACAGGAGATAGTATCGATCTTTTAATTTCTTTAGAAGAGGTCTCTAAACATGAAAAAATAACATATCATTTTATAAAAAACTCAAAAAAAACGATTTATAAAGCTCATATACCAATTTTCTATTAACCTTAAAAAGCTATTATATGAATAAAACAATTTTATTACTTCTATTTTCTTTAGGGCTTGTGGCAATAGTATCAGGTCAAAACAATCCTACCTTCAAAATAGTAGGAAATGACCTAAATAAAGAATCATTATCCAAAGAAGAAAGACTTGAAATTTCCAAAATTAATGTAGAAAACATTTCAGATGAACCAATTTTTTTGAAATGGGAAACCATTTATAACTCTTTTCCTAAAGAATGGGATAGTTCTATGTGTCAGCATGGAGCCTGCCAAATTGGGATTCCCAAAGGTTCCAGTTTCAAAAAATTGAATCCAGACCAACAAGGTTTCATTGCAATTCATGTGATGTCTCCGAAAAAAAAAGGCAAAGGAGTTGTTAAGTTTAAAATCTACGATACTTCAAATCCAAGCTACTTTGAAATTTTAACTTTTGAAGTTGCATTCCTCTAAAACCAATAATTAACAGTTTAGTTTAAACTAAAAACTAGCCATTATATCAATAATAAAAATACAGTTTACAAATAACAATCAACCAAATGAAAAAAACTACCCTTTTATTTTTAACTATTTTGACCATCGGTTTAAGTTATGGTCAAAACCAACACGTAGTCAAGTACGTCCGTAAAAACGCCTCTTCACCAGAAGCTCAAGCCGATTTAAAAGCCATGAAAATTGCTCTTGAAAAAATGAGAGAAATGAAATGCGAAAATGGGTTGTCCTGGTATTATCAAGGAGCTATTCACAACATACCCAATGAAATCAATGGCAAAAACAAATTATGTCCAGAATATCAAACGAGCAAGGATAAATTATTTGCTTGGGGAAATTGCACCCATATTAATACAGAAGCTGCTCAGCTACACTTTTTACTTTGGCACAGAATGTATATTTGGTACTTTGAGCAAATAGTAAGAGAGCTATCCGGTAAACAAGACTTCGCTCTCCCCTATTGGAACTATGGCCAAGACAATATTATGCCTGAAAAAATCAGGCAAAAAGGATCATCTCTATTTGAAAGTGCCAGGTATACTATCTTAAATCAAGGGCAGAGCATACCTAAAGATAAAGCAGCTACAATAAGGTTAAGTATTCAAGAATTAAAAAACAACCCAATTTTTGTGAGTGATGCTGGATTTAGCAAAATGATGGAAATTAACCCTCATGGGTTTATGCATGATCTAATTGGAGGAACATATGCGGAACCTAAACCTGAATTATTCTTTAACCAAATCTACCAAAAAGAAGAGTCTGGTTTAATGGCCTTGGTTCCTTCAGCTGGTTTTGACCCTGTATTTTGGTTACACCATAGCATGGTTGACCGTATTTGGGAATCATGGGATCGCCTCCCTGGTAAACCTCGCCCTACGTTAAAAGAGTTAGAAGCCTATCCTTGGGAATATAACTTTATTAAACCAAATGGAGAACAAATTACCTATACTGTAAAAGAAATGTATGATATTATTTTCAACTTAGGATATACATACGACTCCTTTTTATATACTTCAGATACTCCTCCTCTATTTGCATCCAATAACTTATCTAAAGAACAAAAAATTCCTATTCAAGACTCTAAAGGAGAAATAGTATGGGAGCAGAAAGTTGGAAAAATTATTAAAGGAGTAGCTTTTTCCCATAAGGTAAATAACAAATTTACTAGAAGAACCAATAGAATATTAAAAAGTGATTCTACCAAACCCCATCTTATTTTAAACTTGAGTGTAGTGACCTATAAAGAACCAGATGATTATTATAATGTTTTTCTTCGTTACCCAGATAAAGAAGATGAATATGTTGGTTCAATGACTTTTTTCGGAGTGGCTCATGATCATGGCACTGGAGAAAACCACACTATTGGAGAATCAGGAGTTAATTTAAATTTTTCCTATTTTATTACTGATGACTTAATACATTCAGCTAAAAATTTCGAAGTAATTATAAAAAAGAATGGAGCTGGAAATGCTAAAATAACATTGGAAAAAATAAGTATTTCAAAATTAAATTAACTTACTTTTTCTTTAGAAGTCTACAGGTGCTAATTGTTAATGAATCATTTATCCATATATACTATTAATAATAACTACAGTTGTTACTATATTTTATGGCTTACAAATGTGATAATAATCTTATAAGATATATTTAAAAAATAATTGTACATTTGCAGCTTCAATGAAAAATCATTGAGTACATAATAATCATTTAAACAATATTGGCATGTATTTAACTAAAGAAGTAAAACAAGAAATTTTTGCTAAGCACGGTAAAGGAAATAATGATACTGGTACGGCAGAAGGACAAATCGCTTTGTTCACATTTAGAATTAACCACTTAACAGAGCACTTAAAAAGAAATCGTAAAGATTTTAACACTGAGCGTTCATTAGTAAAGATGGTTGGTAAGCGTAGAAGTTTATTAGACTACTTGAAGAAAAAAGATATCAACAGATATCGTGCGATTATCAAAGAATTAGGTATTAGAAAATAATCCTTTAAGAGGCAGGAAATTCCTGCCTCTTTTTTATTGCAAGTATTTCAAATATTTTACCTACCTTTAAATCGAATTCTTTCTTAAAAAAGATTTCACACTTCCATTGAAACAACAACATACACAACAACACAACAACACAAACAACAAATTAAAATTTTAGAAAAACATTTATGATTCCAAAAGTATTTAGCCAAGTCATAGAACTTGGAGATGGAAGAACCATTACGTTAGAAACTGGAAAATTAGCAAAGCAAGCAGACGGTTCTGTTGTTGTTAGAATGGGAGACACAATGTTACTTGCTACAATAGTATCAGCAAGAACAGCAAATCCTGGTATTGATTTTTTACCTTTAACGGTTGATTATAGAGAAAAATTTGCGGCCTCTGGAAGATATCCAGGTGGTTTTATGAAACGTGAAGCTAGACCAAGCAACGAAGAAATTTTAACCATGCGTTTGGTTGATAGAGTTTTACGTCCTCTTTTCCCAAAAGATTATCACGCTGAAACTCAGGTGATGATTCAATTAATGTCTCATGACGAAAATGTGATGCCAGATGCTTTAGCTGGATTAGCTGCATCTGCTGCAATACAGTTATCTGATATTCCATTTGAAGCTCCTATTTCGGAGGTTCGCGTTGCAAGAATTAATGGTGAGTTTATCATTAACCCAAGTTATGATCAATTAAAAGAAGCCGATATGGACTTAATGGTTGGTGCTTCTCAAGATTTCGTAGCCATGGTTGAAGGTGAAATGGATGAAGTTTCAGAAGAAGAAATGGCAGACGCTATACGTTTCGCTCATGATGCTATTAAGATTCAGTGTGAAGCTCAGGTTGCTTTAGCTGAAGCTGTAGGTAAAAAAGAAACTCGTGAGTACGAAGCTGAAGAAACTGATGAAGAATTAGAAGCTACTATTAGAGAAGCTGCATATCAGAAATGTTATGACATTGCTAAAAAGGGTACTTCTAAACAAGAAAGAGGTTTAGCTTTTTCTGAAGTAAAAGAAGAAATATTAGCTGGTTATTCTGAGGAAGAATTGGAAGAAAAAGGAGAATTAATTTCTAAGTATTTCAGTAAAGCTCATAAAGAAGCAGTTAGAGACTTAACATTAAATGAAGGGCTTCGTTTAGATGGTAGAACTACTACCGATATTAGACCTATTTGGTGTGAGGTAAATTATCTACCAAGAACTCATGGATCTTCGGTATTTACTCGTGGAGAAACTCAAGCATTAGCAACGGTTACTTTAGGTACGTCAAGAGATGCTAACATGATTGACTCTCCAACTATTCAAGATGAAGAGCGTTTTTATTTACACTATAACTTCCCTCCATTTTCAACTGGTGAAGCTCGTCCATTAAGAGGAACTTCTCGTCGTGAAATTGGACACGGAAACCTTGCACAACGTGCATTAAAAGGAATGGTTCCTGAAGACTGTCCTTATACAGTTCGTGTTGTATCAGAAGTATTAGAATCTAATGGTTCGTCTTCTATGGCTACTGTTTGTTCTGGTACTATGGCATTAATGGATGCTGGGGTTCAATTAAAGAAGCCTGTATCAGGTATCGCTATGGGATTAATTTCTGACGGTGATCGTTACGCTGTTTTATCTGATATCCTAGGAGATGAAGATCACTTAGGAGACATGGACTTCAAAGTAACTGGTACTGCTGACGGTATTACTGCCTGTCAAATGGATATTAAAATTAAAGGACTTTCTTACGAGATTTTAGTAAAAGCATTAAAGCAAGCTCGTGATGGTCGTTTACATATTTTAGAGAAATTAACAGATACTATTGCTGAGCCAAATGCTGATGTAAAAGCACACGCTCCAAAAATGGTTACAGTTAGAGTTGCTGGTGAATACATTGGTGCAATTATTGGACCTGGAGGTAAGCACATTCAAGAATTACAAAAGGAAACTGAAACTACTATTGTAATTAATGAAGATGAAGCAACTGAAGAAGGTATTGTTGAAATTTTAGGAACAAACCAAGAAGGTATTGATAAAGTATTGGCTAGAATTCAGGCAATCACTTTTAAACCAAATAGAGGAAGTGTATACGAAGTAAAAGTTGTAAAAACTCTTGATTTTGGTGCTGTTGTAGAATATATGGAAGCTCCTGGTAATGAAGTTTTATTACACATTTCTGAGCTAGCTTGGGAAAGAACAAATAACGTGACTGATGTTGTTAAAATTGGTGATGTTATTGATGTAAAATACTTTGGTGTTGACCCTAAGACTAGAAAGGAGAAAGTTTCAAGAAAAGCTTTGCTTCCTAGACCACCTAGGCAAGAAAAAAAGCCAAGACAAGATCAAAACAAAGAGAAAGAAGCTAACAAGAGCTAGAAGTCTTTTTGAATAAAATCATAAAAAAATCGTTTAACTCACTATTTGTTAAACGATTTTTTCATTTTATGACGCAACCATATTAAAACTTAACAGACTATTAAACAAACACCTTAATAATGTTTTAATATGAAAAAAATTAAATCCTTCCAACTTTGGGTTCTCCTAATTACACTTTTATCTTTTGGTTGCGAAAACAACACCTTAGATATAGCTCCACCAACTATAGTTGAAATTCTTAACACAGAAAATACAAGTTTTACATCTGTTGAAATAAACTCTAAGATCTTAAGTCATTATGATTTAAATGAAATATCGGAATTAGGTATCTGCTATAGTACAACACCAAATGTATCAAAAAACAATAATACTGTTCTATCTAATACATTTAACGATAATTTCAAAATCAAGAATCTACTCCCTGATACTAAATACTATTTTAAGGCCTACGTAATAGATCCAAAAGGAACATGGTATAGTGATGAATTGGATATAAAAACTCAATCTTTAGTCAATACAGAATGGAATTTAGACATATATTTTCCAAATCAAGGTGGTTATACCATAAATTCAATAGTTAATTTTTATGAAGATCGCAGTGCTAAATTTGAAGAAGTACTTCCTGATGGAAGTACCCAATACACCCATTATGGAAGTTGGTTACTAAATGGAAACAAATTAACATATATTTTTAATGGTACGAACGATAGTCTTTCAGAGGCCATTTACGTTTTTTCTGGAATACTTGATGAAGTGTTATTATCTGGAAGCTATAATCATTATTATCTTCCATCTGGAACTTGGTCGGCTATTCCAAGATAAAAATTAACATTCCTTCTAAGAACTTATTTACGAACAGCCATGAACAAAAATCCGTGGTTTAAAATACTATCTATTCAAAGAGGAACTAAGTATAGTTAACTGTATTTTTAATATATATCAAAAAATCAACTTAGAAAAAGCAATAAAAAATTGGAGTTAAAACAACTAATTCAGTTATGTAAAAGAAAGGATTTCAAGGCGCAAGAACTTCTTTATAGAAGATATAGTGACATCTTGTTCCATCTCTCTCTAAAATATTGCAAAAATAGAGAAGAAGCTCAGGATAATCTTCAAGATTCATTTATTGAAATTCTTAATAATATCAATAAATACAAGAATAAAGGTTCTTTCAAAGGGTGGATAAAACGAAATAGAATCAACCTATAATATAAATAAATCCGATATAGAAGAAACCAAGAACATATTTAGATGTTTTCTAAAAGAAAATAAAATAATTGCCAGATTTGAACACAAAGTACATCCTTCGGGAACTTGGTTAGCGACCATACTTTAAAACGAAAGATTGAAAAATAAACTAATATCAACCGAAATGCAAAATAAAATTATTTCTAAAAAGCATAAAACAAAAAGGTACAATACTTTGATACTCATTTGTACCCTTATTTTCCTAATGCAAAACTGTCAAGAGCACTCATTACTTTTCAATCCATTGAGTGAAAATAATAATAACACTATTCCTGTTCCAGATACTATTGAGGCCGAACCATCAGAAAATGACCCAAGAAAATGTGGTCTTTGTAGTCCGGAAGGTAAAGGAGAAGAAACCGTTCCTATTTTAGATCCTATCACTATACCCGAGGAATTACCAAATTTTTCAGATTTATCAGCGGATATGCCACCTGTTAGAAGTCAAGGAATCCAGGGTAGTTGCACAGCTTGGGCAACCACTTACTATTTAAAGAGCTACCATGAGAAAATTCAACATGGATATGACTATACTACTTATGAACATGTGATGAGTCCAGCTTTTATCTATAATCAATTAGTAGGCGGCAATTGCGACGCTGGTTCTGTTATACCAAGAGCTTTAGAGCTGTTAAAAACACAGGGGGTAAATACTTGGAGTGATTTTCCTTATTCCGATCAGGAATGTACTAATTTACCGGATGCAACTTTACTAGAAAAAGCAGCTAAAAATAAGATTGAAGATTACTTTTTGACTAGCGTTCCAGAGGACAATACAGACCCTAACTACACGGTTATCAATATTATGAAAGCACTTCTTGTGGATAAGAAGCCAGTAATAGCAGGTTTAGACTGGAAAAATTTAATTTTTCAAGAAGAAGATGGAGAAACCATTGCAAGATCATTTTCCACGGAACCCGTTATAGATTGCGGTCATGCTGTTTTAATTGTAGGTTATGATGATGACATAAAGGCATTTAAATTTATAAACTCTTGGGGTACAGAATGGGGAAATGAAGGTTATGGATGGATAGACTATGCATTTTATTTGCCTTCTGATGACACCAAATTCCAAGAAGGATCTGGAGGAACTTGTATTGTAGCATTTGACAAAGTTGATTGACACTTTATAAACTGCCACTAATCTGTATTTTTAGGATACATAGTAAATAAAAGCTTAACTTAAAGAGGATTGAGAATCAGTAGTAATTTGCACAAAAGAGATAGACCACATTGAAATTAGAAGAATTAATTCGATTATGTGCTAAAAAGGATTTTAAGGCGCAAGGTATACTTTATAAAAAATATAAAGATATATTGTTTGGTATATCCTTGAAATATTGCACTAATAAAGAGGAAGCAAAGGACAACCTTCAAGAAAGTTTTATTGCCATTTTTGATGCTATTCAAAAGTACAAATACCAAGGTTCTTTTGAAGGATGGATGAAAAGAATTACGATTAATAAGGCAATTGACAGATATAAAAAAAATATTTATACAGAACCATGGGTGGAAGATAGAGAATTGTATACTACGGTAGAAACAGAAACGATGGAAAATATTCCCCTTAGTATCATTCTAGGTTTTATTCAAAATTTACCTGATAAATATAGAATATGTTTTAACCTCTACGAGTTGGACAATCATACGCACAAAGAAATAGGTGATTTATTATCTATATCAGAAGGAACTTCAAAATCTAATGTATCCCGAGCGAAAAAAATATTAAAAGAGAGGGTAGAAAAATATAAACAAACAAAATACTCATATGAAAGATAATAAGGAAATAGGAAAAGCTTTTAAAGAAAGATTAGATAATTTTTCGGCTACACCAGATGATTCAGTATGGGAAGGTATATCAGCACAAATAACGCAAGGACCATCAAAAAGAAATAAGTTATTATTATCTCTCTTATTACTTCTTATTATTGGATTTGGAACTTATTTTTTATTTCCAACAAATCATACGAAAAAAATAGATACGAACACCAATCTAACAAATAGTAATAAAGACCCAAATTTTAAAAGTTCATCACCAACCTATAAAGCGATTGCAGAACCTGTCCAATCCACCACAACAAATAAACAAAAGAAATATCGAAACAAGGAAGCCAAGAGGATAATTCTACTCAAACCAAAACTAATTTCCTCGTTCATACTGAAGCAAAAAAACATCGCTAAATTGGATCTTAAAAATGAAATCCCACCGATTAGCAATAAAAAACCAGAACCTTTTATTCTTGAAAAAATAATTCCGGAGGAGTCTAAGTTGCGTTTAAGTGCAGGCACGGGAATAAATTATTTTAACGCTAATTCGATAAATACTATGTTGGATAACCAATTCAATACAAACACAAGAAACGGTTCCTATGCCATTCAATATGGTCTGACTGCAAGTTATCAATTCAGTAAGAGAAATGCTATTCGAATTGGTCTATATAGACATCTTATTAAGAAGAGAATAAATAATATAGAGGTTAATTCGCCAAGTGAAATTAATTCTAAAATATCCAATACTCCTTCCATATCAAAGGAAATCACTAACAATGCATTAACTAGATTTTTGACCAATAGTTCTAACATAAACTTTTCTCATAATGTAGAATATTTAGAGTTCCTATTCGAGGGAAAAACCACACTGATCAGCGGAAAATATAATTTACATGCGATTGGTGGCTCTAGCTTTATGTATTTGCATGCAAATGGTATACATATTACGAATGAAAATAATCATAAACTTAGAATTGGTTATAACAACAGACTTAACCAAACCAATATAACATTAAACTTAGGATTATCTACTCAGTATAAAATACATAAACACTTTGATTTTAACCTGGAAGTATTTTATAAACAACATCTAAACTTAGAAGGAAATTTTTCCCAAAGTACTAATCCCTACCATATTGGTTTTCAGACTAGCGTAATTTATAAGTTTTGAATTAAACTATATTATAGGGAAAGAAAAGGCTACCAATATATTGGTAGCCTTTTTTTTAAATTAAGAGATTTTTGTGAAAATTAAGATCATAATTCCCCAATTAAGACCCTACAAAAAACCTTACTCTATTAAGAAATTCATCAATAAAACAACCAGATAGCGAATTACCCTACCTTTTTAAAATAATTAAACTTTTATGTTCTATTTGACTTAGTTTTATTTTTCTTTGCATTCTACAAATAGGTTTCTCTTTTAAATATTAAATATTTCTGATTATATGCATAAAATTAAGGGTATAATTGGCTTTAATTATCAACCTATTTTGATCATACAATTAAGAAGAATAGAGATTTAAATAAAACTTTATCGGTTGAAAATACAACGAATTACATACCTTTCATTAGGAACAAACCAAGGAGATAAGCTTAAAAACCTTCAAAATGCAGTCAATTTAATTGCAGATAAAATTGGTTCTGTTCTTAAAGTAGCCTCTATTTACGAAACACCTTCTTGGGGTTTTGACAGTGATAACTTTTATAATACTTGTATTGAAGTATCTACTTACCTACCTCCTGATATATTGATTAATGACTTATTGGCTATTGAAAAAGAATTGGGAAGAGAAAGAGGGAGCACCAATGGCTATTCGGATAGAAATATTGATATCGACATTTTGCTTTTTGAAGACGAAATCATCTTTTCACAAGATCTTATTGTTCCTCATCCAAGAATGCTGGAGCGTAAGTTTGCACTTGCTCCTCTTGCAGAAATTGCTGGCAAAATGCTTCACCCTATTGAAAAGATAAAACTAAGTGATTGCCTAAAAAACTGTGATGACAAGTCAGACATAACAATTATTTCAGATAAATTAGTACGTCCTATTCCAATTACCGAGAAGTATAATTACATAGCTATCGAGGGAAATATTGGAGCTGGAAAAACGTCGTTAACCAACATGATGGCAGACGAATTTAATGCAAAAATAGTATTAGAACGATTTGCTGACAATCCATTTTTACCTAAGTTTTATGAGGATAATGAGCGTTATGCTTTTCCTTTAGAAATGAGTTTTCTTGCAGATAGATATCAGCAATTATCTGATGACTTAGCTCAATTTGATTTGTTTAAAAACTTTATTGTTTCAGATTACTATATTTTTAAGTCTCTAATTTTTGCGCAAATCACTTTACAAAACGATGAATATAAGTTGTATCGTAAAATGTTTGATTTAATGTACAAGGAAATTACAAAACCCGATTTGTATGTATATCTCTATCAAAATACAGATAGGCTACTCCAAAACATTAAAAAGAGAGGTAGAGATTATGAGCAGAATATAGAAGCTAGTTATTTACAAAAAATACATGATGGATATATCAACTTTATCAATACACAACAACAAAACTTAAATGTATTGATTGTGGACGTTTCTCAATTAGATTTCGTAAATAATATTGAAGATTACAAATATGTAATCAACCTGATAAAAAACCATTAAAAAAAGCTGTCAATTGACAGCTTTTTTTATTTTTCGATTAGTTCCAATTTCTCCGCAAAATAATCACAGAAATCTTTCATTGTGGCACTCATCTTCTCATCATTTGTAGCTCTTTCAAAGGTATTCGCCATAGACACTAAAGTCTGATGAAAAAACTGCTTCATTTCATCAACTGGCATATCTTTTGTCCACAAATCCATTCGTAAGGTGTCTTTTTTCTTATGATCCCAAACTGATAACATCACAGCTTTTGAGGGCGAATTTTTTATACCTCCATCTTCAGCATTCCATGAAATTTCCTCTGGCACTCTGTTTTCATCTAGTCCAACAGTAAATGTAATCTTTGACTTATGTGCAATACTCATTATCTTCTAGGTTTGTATTTTGATTTTATGAAGATTTCCTCTTCGCTTGTTCTTATTAACTCATGCAAAGATACGTCATTATTTTTCATATATGACTTGACTATTTCCCATCCAATCCACTCTCCTATTCGACCTGGTGATAAATTATCTTGCCCCATATAAAACTTCGAAAAAGGAGCGATATCCAAAAACCTTTTATCTAAACTTTTATCTGTACTAAACAGTAAATCTTTTTCCATAAAATAACGCCATATTTCTTCCTCATTCGCCAATGCCCAATCAAATTTCTCTTTACTATAGCCAATCTTTAAATAATCTGGTAACTCCGTTAAATAAGTATCTTTTAAATACATTTTTTTTCCTTTGTAAATCATTTTATCTATAAAGGTTCTATTAGTCTTCGGGAGTACTTGCTGGTCTATAATCTTAGAAGCTACATCAACTACAATATTCTCTTTCTTATTATTCTGTTTTACATAGGCAGGATAATCACCATAAAACTTATGTTTCTCTCCTAAATATGCATCTAATGAGACAAGTAATAAACTATCTCTATATACCACCCTATTCTCATAATCTATGTTTGTAAGCATAGTTATTACTCTCGGACTTTGAAACTTTGGATTATAATATTTAATATGTTTGAATAATGTTCTTAATTGATTTTCTACATCATTTATATCTGCATATATCTTCTCAGTTTCTTTAAATAACTCCAATTCATCCGAATCAACTCTCTTATTATTCCAAACTGAATCATTTACAAAGTGTGGAAAAAGAAAAGGATATAAATTCTTCAGTTCATTTAACCCCTTCTTACTTTCATAAAAATCCTTATCAAATCTATCTAATTCGAAAGTGACTTTAACCTTTGAAACATCAACATCTAGTTTATTCTCTTTTTCACAAGACATTAAAATAATAACCAAAAAAAGAGCTATAATTTTCCGCATTAACTATAATTATTTACATTTAACTTTTACAACGTCGAAATTACTAAATTAGTTTCATCGAAAGAAAACTCATCTAAAAGAAAAACGGATTATATGAACACACCTAAAGTTATTGATTATATTGTAAACTGGTTAAAAGAGTATGCTACCAATGCTAAAGTAAATGGATTTGTAGTTGGGATTTCGGGAGGAATCGATAGTGCTGTTACGTCTACTTTATGTGCTAAAACAGGCTTACCTACCTTATGTGTAGAACTCCCTATTCACCAAGCAGAAAGTCAAGTTAATCGCGCCAACGAACATATAAAACAATTAAGAGAACGCTTTAGTAATGTGAGCGAGGCCGAAGTAAACCTCACTAGTACTTTTGAAGACTTTAAGACAGTAGTACCAAAAACAGATTCGTCTCCTAAAGTAGATTTAGCTTTAGCTAATACTAGGGCCCGATTAAGAATGACAACATTGTACTACTTTGCGGGACTTCACGGGCTACTCGTTGCTGGAACTGGTAATAAAGTTGAAGATTTTGGAGTTGGTTTTTTCACTAAGTATGGTGATGGTGGTGTAGATTTAAGTCCTATTGCTGATTTAGTAAAGTCTGAAGTTTATGCTTTAGCTGCTCAGTTAGGAGTACCTGATTCTATTCAAAAAGCACAACCGACGGATGGGTTATTTGGAGATAGTCGTACAGATGAAGATCAAATTGGAGCTTCGTATGATGAACTTGAATGGGCTATGGACATGCAAAACCAAGGCAAAGCCTTAGAGGACTTTACAGGAAGACAATCGGAAGTATATAAAATTTACACCCGATTAAATCGTATAAACCAACACAAAATGATTCCTATTCCAGTATGTGAAATACCTGATGAACTAAAGTAAGTTCACAGAAATCATCTGTTGCTTTATTTTCTTGTATGCCTGCTTTTTTTTACCATTAGATATCTTAAACGGAAGTAAGATTAATAATCTAATTAGTTCAAAAAACTGCAGTAACTTTTTCATGATCTTTTGGTTTGATTTCTTGTTCTTTTCGGGGCTAATTTAGAAAAAAAGTATAAATAAATTCGAATTCCACCAGAGGAAAATCACCTTTTTTAACAATTAAAGCATTTAAACTACTCTATTTAACTTCTCTGATAGTAGAGTTCTAAGTGCGTTATAGTTGTTTATTTCTTCCAAATCAACTTCCATTACTTCGTTTCGAATATCTTCCATAACTCCCTTAATCTTCTTATCAATCAATACTCTTCTTAAATTTAATATCGCATCTGTCACTAACTTAGGTAAAAGCTTCTCAATACCTGTAATATGAACCTCTTTTTTCTCCCAATTACTTAAAATATATCGTTCTTCATCCATCAATATATTAGTCACCAATCCAGATACTTCTGTATTTTCATGCATTATCAACTCATCAATCACTATTTTTTCTCGCTGATTCAATTGATTGACCAATGCATGATACGTGAGCCTGAAAATTTCATTTGAAAATTCGATTTCATCCTCTTGTAAATTCAAATACAGTTCATTAAACACTGTATTCTGGTATTCCTCTTTCTCTAAAATAGGTTTACCATATTTATCATGAGAATCAACCCAATTTACAAACTCAACTATTTCATTACCATATAATAGAAGAATTCTAATAATCTCTTTTTCAAGAATGGATACTTGATCTATATTGTGAACCTGTTTTCCTTTGCCTCTGGCTCTCAAAACTTCCATTCCCTTCCCTTTTGGTGAAGCAGCCTCATCAGATGCTCCGCTCCTAGTAGGTCTTGAAAGACTACCTTTTGAACTTCCCCCTGCCCCACTTCGTTGCAATAATTGTGCCAACTCACTAAACAGAACTTGTTCGGAAATATCCATTATTCTAGCACATTCCTGAACGTACACCTCTCTTTGTATACCATCAGGAATTTTAGAAATACTAGTTACAATATCTCGTATAAGTCCAGCTTTTTTAACAGGATCGTTTTGAGCATCTTCCATTAACATGGATACCTTAAACTCAATAAAGTCTTGCGCTTTTTCTTCAAGATATTGCTTTAACTCTGCACTTGAATGACTTTTCGCAAAACTATCTGGATCTTCTCCTTCGGGAAAAGAAACCACTCGAACATTTAAACCTTGTTCTAATATTAAATCAATCCCTCTAATTGAAGCTCTGATACCCGCAGCATCACCATCAAATAGAACGGTTATATTTTTTGTTAATCTATTTATAAGCCGAATTTGATCTGGAGTTAGCGCCGTTCCTGAAGAAGCTACCACATTTTCTACTCCTGATTGATGAAATGATATTACATCTGTATATCCTTCAACTAAAAAACAATTGTCTAGTTTGGCTATTTCCTTTTTTGCATGATACAATCCATATAGAATTTTACTTTTATGGTAAATATCACTTTCAGGGGAATTTAAATATTTTGCTGCCTTTTTATCATTCGTAAGAATTCGACCTCCAAACCCAAGGATTCTTCCCGACATACTGTGTATTGGGAACATTACTCTTCCTTTAAAACGGTCAAATTTCTTATCCTGAGCTCCACCTTCCTTTACAATGGTTAAACCAGTTTCTTTCAGATATTTTAGATCATATCCTTTTGCTAAAGCCGCATTGGTAAAATTATCCCATTCATCTTTACAATACCCTAAATCGAACTTTTCAATGATGTCCTCTCTAAACCCTCTCTCTTTGAAATAAGAAAGCCCAATAGCTCTTCCGGTTTGTGAATTCATTAGGAGTTCATGAAAGTAATCCTTCGCAAATTTAGAAACAAGGAACATACTTTCACGTTCATTTAATTGTTGCTTCTGCTCATCAGACTGCTCCGTTTCTTCTATTTCAATATTGTATTTCTTCGCCAACCATTTGATGGCTTCAGGATAGGTATAGTGCTCATGTTCCATTAAAAATGAAACAGAATTCCCTCCTTTTCCCGTACTAAAATCTTTCCAAATTTGCTTAACAGGCGATACAACAAATGATGGTGTTTTTTCATCTGTAAAAGGACTCAATCCTTTAAAATTACTTCCCGCCTTTTTTAACTGTACAAACTCACCTATCACCTCTTCGACTCTGGCAACATCAAAAACTTTATCAATGGTTTGTTGGGTAATCATAAAATTTCAAAAAAATAATTCGCAAAGATAGTGGTTTTGTCTCCTTGTTTAAACCTAGTCTATTTTTAATTGTCTAAAACCATATAAATATATAAATTTGGCGCAAAATCTCTTTAATTATGAAGTTAATAAATACCTGCTGCATTTTTATTTTACTTTCAATTAGTGCTTTTGCTCAGGAAACTATAAAGATTCCTGATTTAGGACTTGAGGAAGCTTTAATTGATTTAAATTATGATTCAAACGGTTTAAACGGGACTATTTTAGTAAGTGATGCACAATACATTGTAAACTTAAATATAAATTCTCCATTAGAAAACAAGTATTTAACAAACGTTAATTCTAAAATTAAGGATCTTACCGGAATTGAACATTTTCCTAATTTAACAAGATTAGATTGCTCTGGTAATGATATAAAAAAAATAGATTTATCTAACAACCCAAAACTTTCATTTTTAAATTGTAGTAATAATAAAATTGAAGAGTTAAATGTTAGTAACAATCCTGTTCTTTTTGCGCTTAGTTGTGATTATAATAAATTAAGCAAACTTATTTTAGGGAGTAAACCAGAATTAAAGGATCTATTTTGTAATAATAACAGATTAACCTTACTAGATATTAGCCAGTGTAGTATTTTAGAAAATATGGACGCTACTGGTAATAAGGAAGGAAAGATTTTAATTTCAAAAGAGATTTATGATAAGTTTTCTGATAATTGGTATAAAGACAGTAAACTATCATATGAGGAAAAAAGCGGCACAATTGTAGAAGAAGCTACAAAGGTTGAGGTTGTTGAAAACAACGAGAGTAACACTGATATTTCCGAACTTTTAGGTAATAATGATCAACCATCAACAACTACTTCAAATTCAAACGAAACATCATCGGCTTCGAATTATTTTGAAAAGTTTAAACGATCAGTAGTTGGAGAATACGATAAATTAGTTTTAGATCCTATTCACTTAAAAAATAATATCGACGATATTAGTAAAAAATATAATATTGATCCACAAAAACTAACTAACTGGGTTGCACAAAATGGAAAGCTAAACATGACTCATGTAAATCAATCTAAAACATTATACAATGTTGATAGCTCAAATAGCTTTTACAAAAAATTTCAACAGTCTGCAGTGGAAGAATATGAGCAGCTAGTGTTAGAACAAAGTTATCTTGAAAAGAAAAAAGAAGAAATACGAAAGAAATACAAGGTTAAACCTGAGTTATTTGATAGTTGGGTAGCCAAATACGGAAAACTCTCAATACCAAATCATGTAGGAGAAAGTGCAGAGAGTTATCTTGAAAAATTCAAATTAGCCATTGTTTCGGAATACGAACGTGCTGTATTAAGTCAAGCTCACTTATTAAGTAAAAAAGAAGCTATACAACATAAATATAAGTTGAATGCTAAAGAACTGGGAGATTGGATCCATGAACTCAGCAGAATATATAGACAATAAAAAAAAGCCTCATTTTGAGGCTTTTTTTTATTGTCTATATTGTTTATCTTATTAAGATGCTGCCTTTAGTTTTGTTAAAGCGTTCTTAGTTATTTTAGCCTCAGCATAAGCTTTATCAACGATAAACTCCTTTTCATCCGTACTTGGAAGTTCAAACATAGCTTCAGTTAATATAGCTTCACAAAGCGAACGTAAACCACGTGCTCCTAATTTATACTCAATAGCTTTCTCAACAATAAATTGCAAAGCTTCTTCCGTTACAGAAAACTCTACTCCATCCATTGCGAAAAGCTTCGCATATTGTTTAATTATAGAGTTTTTAGGTTCCGTTAAAATAGCTCTTAATGTTTTAGCATCTAATGGATTCATATGACTTAACACTGGTAAACGTCCAATAATTTCAGGAATTAAACCAAAGTTCTTCAAGTCAGAAGGAATAATGTATTGTAATAAATTACTCTCATCGATTTTATCTTCATCAATAGATGCACTATAACCAACAGCTTGCATATTCAAACGCTTACTAATAACTCTATCGATTCCTGAAAACGCTCCTCCTGCAATAAATAAAATATCTTTTGTATTTACCTCAATGAACTTTTGCTCTGGATGTTTTCTTCCTCCTTTAGGAGCTACGTTAACAACGGCACCTTCTAAAAGTTTCAATAAAGCCTGTTGAACTCCCTCTCCAGAGACATCTCTAGTAATAGAAGGATTATCACCTTTACGGGCAATTTTATCGATTTCATCAATGAAAACGATTCCTTTCTCGGCCTTATCAACATCGTAATCTGCCGCTTGTAAAAGACGGCTTAAAATACTTTCAACGTCCTCTCCTACATAACCTGCTTGAGTTAAAACCGTTGCATCAACTATTGAAAAAGGAACATTTAACATTTTTGCAATTGTTCTTGCCACCAATGTTTTTCCGGTTCCCGTTTCACCAACTAAAACAATATTTGATTTCTCAATTTCAACATCGTTGTTATCATCTACCGCTTGTAATAAACGTTTGTAATGATTATATACGGCAACTGACATTGCTTTTTTAGTTTCGTCTTGTCCAATAATATACTCATCTAAGAAAGCCTTAATTTCTTTTGGCTTTTTCAATGTTAAATCAGAAGACAAGCCACTTGTTTTTGCTTCGGCAATTTCCTCTTGAACAATTCCGTAGGCTTGCTCAATACACTTATCGCAGATATGAGCATCTAAACCTGCTATTAATAAATCAGTTTCAGATTTTTTCCTCCCACAAAAGGAACATTGTAAGTTTTCTTCTTTCGACATTTTATCAACTTTTAGTCAGCTTTGTCCGACTGTTTTAATCTATTATTTTCTTGTTAAAATCTCATCTACCATTCCGTATTCTTTCGCCTCTTCAGCTTTCATCCAATAATCTCTATCAGAATCCTCATGAACTTTGTCATATGGTTGTCCAGAATGGTGTGAAATAATATTGTATAATTCTTTTTTCAATTTACCAATCTCTTTCACGGTAATTTCCATATCAGAAGCCTGTCCTTGTGCTCCTCCTAATGGTTGGTGAATCATAATACGTGAGTGAGGTAAAGCTGATCTTTTTCCTTTTTCTCCTGCACACATTAATACCGCTCCCATTGAAGCTGCCATACCTGTACAAATTGTAGCCACATCAGGTTTTATAAACTGCATAGTATCATAAATACCTAATCCTGCATACACTCCTCCTCCTGGTGAATTTATATAAATTGAAATATCTTTCGTTGCATCAACACTTTCTAGGAATAATAATTGCGCTTGAATTACATTCGCAACTTGGTCGTTAATTCCGGTTCCTAAGAAAATAATTCTATCCATCATTAAACGAGAAAAAACATCCATTTGAGTGATATTTAACTGACGCTCTTCCATAATATATGGTGTAAGGCTACTAGTTATTTCACCAAAATAAGTACTACTAATACCGTGATGTTTTGTTGCGTATTTTTCAAACTCTTTTCCGTAATCCATTGTTAAAAGTTTTTTTGGTTATAAAATGTAAATATAAGAAGTATTACCTTAATATTGTAGTAGAGTTTTTCGCTAAAAAAACCTGAACGTTCTGTTCAGGTTTTTTTATCCGTTTATTCTCTGTTACTTCTTTGCGTCAACGTTATAAACTTCTTTAATAAACTCTTCGTAAGATACCTCTTTAGTATCAAACTCTATGTTTTCTTTAAAGAAACCAACTAATTTTTGAGACACTAATTGCTCTTGTAAACGACGAGCTTCTTCCTGATTAGATAAAATTCTACCTGCAATATCATCTAATTCTTTTTCTTCAGGATTAGCATTTCCAAACTGAGCCATTTGAGATCTAATAAATCCTTTAGCATAGTCAACCAACTCAGCATAGTCTATCTTAATATCATTATCCTTCATAATCTTACCTTCGATTAATTGATAACGTAATCCTTTCTCAGACTTTTCGTATTCGCTTACTGCTTCCTCAGCTGTCAATTGCTTTTCTCCAGCAGTTTGTAACCACTTTTGTAAAAATTCTTTTGGTAAATCGAATTTTGTATTTTCAACTAATGATTCAGTAACAGCATTTAATAATTGCTGATCTGCTTGTTGTTGGAATTGCTTTTCAGCGTCTTCTTTTATCTTATCCTTTAATTCGGTAACTGTTTTTACACTTCCATCAGCAAATAACTTATCAAATAATTCTTGATCAAACTCTGCTTTTTCAGTAATACTGATTTCTTCAACTGTAAAAGTTACTTTAATATCTAAATCTTCAGCATCTTCCTTAGAAACACCTAAAACGTTTTGTAATTTATGATCTTCTTCAAAAAGTTTTTTAGTTTCTAATTCAATAACATCACCAACTTTTGCTCCGATTAATTTCTTTTCGTTTTTCTTTCCTTTTAAATCGTTTACTAAGAAAGTTGACTTTTTATTGATTTCTTTTTCTTCATTAACAAAAGTACCTGTAACATTTGAGTGCTCTTCAGCCTCTTCTTGAGTAATTAATTTCCCATAACGAGTTTGAATATTTTCTAACTCTTTTTCAATTAATTCTTCAGTAGCTACAATATTGTAAGACTTTACTTTATTTGATTTTAAATCAACATCAAATTCTGGTGCCAATCCTAATTCAAATTCGAAAGAAAATTGCTCAGCATCCCAAGAAAAACTTTCATTTACTTTTGGTAATGGATTACCTAAAATATCTAACTTTTCTTCAACTAAGAATTTATTTAATGATTCTTGTAAAAGCTTGTTTACCTCGTCGATCATTACTGCCTTACCATATTGCTTTCTTACCATTCCCATTGGTACATGACCTTTTCTAAATCCTGGGATATTAGCTGTTTTACGGTAATCATTTAATACTTTCGCTACTTTCTCTTTATAATCGTCTGCAACAATATCAACTTTTACAATTGCATTTAATGCATCTACATTTTCTTTTGTTATGTTCATCTTAAATTCTGTTTCTTTAAAATCGGGGGCAAAATTACTACTTTTCTTATTGAGAACCAAGACTTTTAGACATAAGAATTATTACTTTCTTTATTCCTACTTATTTCAACTCTTATATCCTGAATCTAAGCACCTTGTTTATTCTTTATTTTTTTCTTCTTTTAAGAGGGTAAATAAAAATGACCTAAATATTGATAACAACACACTAAATATAAGTGCTGTAAAAAAACCATTAACAGCAAAACCATCTACCAGTTTATCGGCCAACATAATAATGAGAGCATTTATTACAAAGAGAAATAACCCCAACGTAACTATTGTGGCTGGTAAAGTAAAAAATATCAAGAGTGGACGCACCACCATATTTAATAACGCAATTGTAAAAGCAACAATTAATGCGGTTATATAGCTAGTTACAAACACACCAGGCAATATTTTCGCTAATACAATTACCGCAAACGCGGTTAACAAAAGCTTTAAAAAAAATTTCATTAATTATTCACTATTTTAATTCTACTATTTTTTGATCCAGAACTATACCAAAATAATTTTCCTGCATTTTTGGCAGATTATCAGCTTTTAGTCATACCTTTTGCCTGAATTTTAGATAAAAAAACAGCTCCTAAACTCTTAAATCTATTTTTGTGAAAAAACTGATAGCAATCTATTTTTTAACTTTTTCTATTTTCCCCTACTACGAAACATACAAAGTTAATACACCTTCAAACAAAAAAGCTTACCTCCCATATCACAAAATAGACAGCTCTGCAGCGAAAATGAGGTCCTTTATTATTGAAATTTCTAAATATGCTAAAAAAATTAATCCAAAGTTTAATATTATTCCTCAAAATGGTGTTGAATTATGTTTTAACGAGCTTGAATTTTCAAAAGGAACCCACAAAAATTATGTTTGTTCAATTGACGGGATTGGTATTGAAAGTTTATTTTATCCAAGTAAAAAAAAGAATACCAAAGAAAGGTTAGAAGCTTTAAATTTACTAAAGGATTCAAAGAAAATTCTAGTAAGTGATTACGCGAAGAAAAAGAAATATACTAATCGTTCAGTTCAAAGAAACGATAAAGAAGGCTTTACGAGTTTTCCCAGAGGTAAGGACAATTACGATTATTCAAAAATCCCAACTAATTTAAATAATGAAAATAGTAGAAATATTAACTCTTTAAATGAAGTTAAAAACTTTCTTTATTTAATTAACTTCTCAAACTTCGAATCAAAAGAACAACTTCTTAAAAAACTAAAAAACACAAATTACGATTTACTTTTAATAGATCTCTTTTTCAATGAAACTCCATTCACATTAAAAGAAATCAACGAGCTAAAAATTAAGCAAAACGGAGGTAAACGTCTTGTTATTTCCTATATTAATATTGGAGCTGCGGAAAAATTTAGGTACTACTGGAACCCTGATTGGAAATTAGGTTCTCCTTCATGGTTAAAGAAAGAATATGAAGGGTATAAAGACGAATTTTGGACTCAGTTTTGGGAAGAACCGTGGCAAAAAATAATATATGGTAATAGCAACTCTTACATGAAGAAAATTTTAGATGCAGGTTTTGATGGTGCCTACTTAGATAATGTGGAATGTTATTATTTTTTAAATTTTAACTAAAACAAAAAATATGCAATTATCGCAATTGCATTCATAATAGGTTTGTTTAAATTTACATTTTAATCCCCTAAACAATCCCCCCATGTCTAATAAAAATTATACACTAATTTTTGTGCTATTTCTTGGTATCACATCTTGTTCAAAAATTGAAATGAAACTTCCTGAAAATCCTGAAGAAAGTATGCGCGAATTCGTTATTCAGATTTCACAATATGCTAAACAAAAGAAGCCTAACTTTATTATTATTCCTCAAAATGGCATCGAATTAGCTTACACGGAATACAACTCTGCAAGTGGTTTCAGTCAAGAGTTCAATAATGCAATTGATGGTTTTGGTATTGAAGCTTTATTTTATGATGGTTATGAACTTCCGATATATGATAGACTTACAATGCTTCAAAAGTTTTCTGAAAATAAACGGGTTATGGTTTCTGACTATTTATCTGATGATACTTTATTTGAAGATGCCATACAAAAAAACAATAGAGAAGGCTTTTTAAGTTTCCCTAGAATGAGCTTTAATTATGACTATACTCATATTCCAACTATAGTTCAAAATGAAAATAGTGAAGACATTCTAAATCTAAAAGATGCCCAAAACTATCTTTATCTGATCAACGCTAGTAATTTTTCTACAAAACAAGAATTAATTACTAATTTAGCTAACACTAATTTTGATGTTATCCTTATTGACTTGTTTTTCCACGGAAGACCACTTACTCAAGAAGATTTGCAAAAAATTAAAGTAAAAGAAAATGGCGGTAAACGCCTTGTTATTTCATATCTAAATATTGGTTCTGCGGAGAAGTATCGTTATTATTTTAACAACAACTGGAATATTAATGATCCTCACTGGCTAGTAAAACCTTATAAAGGCTATGAAAATGAAATATTTGTAAAATATTGGTCAATTGAATGGCATTCCATTATTTATGGTAATGACAATTCATACTTAAAGAAAATAATTGATGCTGGTTTTGATGGTGCGTATTTGGACAATGTAAAATCATATCATTATTTATTTTCTGACAATTTTTAACCCCTAAAACCTTAATTAACATGAGAAAATTTCTTGCATCTTTTAATATTTTAACTGAAAAAGACATTTCAGAGTTTAGTAGATTAACCACTCTTAAAAAATTAAAAAAGGGTGATTATTTTATTGAAGCTGGAAATATGTGTAACGAAGTAGCATTTATAAACAAAGGACTATTTCGTTCATTTTACCTATCATCAACTGGCGAAGATGTTACCTATTGTTTTTTCTGGGAAAGAAATTTTGTAACTGCCTACACCTCTCTTATCACTGATACAAAAACGACTGAAAGCATTCAAGCTTTAACAGATATTGAAATGCTAAGTATTTCTAAAGAAGATATTTTAAAACTGCAGGAATCGAATATTAATTGGTTAAAATTTATGAAAACCCTTGCTGAACAAGAATATATTGGACTAGAAAATAGAATGATGTTACTTCAGCGAGAAACAGCAGAAATGCGTTATAAACACATTTTAAAAAATCATCCAGAATACATACAGTCAATTCCATTAAACTATTTGGCATCCTATTTAGGTATTACTCAAAGACACTTGAGTAGAATACGTAAAGATTCTTTTATAGAGTAATGTTAATTGGACATATGTCCTTTCATTTTTTTTATAATGAGTTTTTCTTTGTGGTATAGTTAAACTTAGAAAAACATCATGAAAAAAGTATTAATAATTAACTGTCATCCTGATAAAAAAAGTTTTAATCATGCATTGGCTAATTCATATAGGCAAGGACTGGAAAAATCAAATGCTATTATTGATCAGATCGATTTAATCGATTTAGATTTTGACCCGGTATTAAAATTTGGTTATCGAAAGAGAATGGACCTAGAACCAGATTTGCTCAATGCTTTGGATAAAATTAAAAATGCAGATCATTTAGTTTGGTTTTTCCCAGTATGGTGGGGTGGATATCCTGCTATTTTAAAAGGATTTATTGACAGAGCATTTTTACCAGGAATTACCTTTCAACCAGTAGAAGGAAAACCTTTTCCAAAGAAATTATTAAAAGGTAGAACAGCTCGAATTATCATAACTTCTGATACTCCTTCGTGGTATGATTATTTATTCTTGAAAAGACCTGCTATTAACCAATTCAAAAAAACGATTTTAGAATTCTGCGGAATTTCTCCTGTAAAGGTTACTTTCTTTTCTGTTATTCAAAGTTCAACAGACGAGCAAAGAAAAAAATGGTTAAACAAAGTATACGAACTTGGTACTCGTATGAGCTAATATAATAAGCTTTCGAGGTGAAAAGAAACCACCTCGAAAGCTCTATTTAATCTCAATTATTTTTTCAGTTTCCTTAAATGCTTTTTGATCGCGTAAATACTTGTTAAACCAATCAATTACTCTTTTCTCCATATCTTTCCTATTCTTACTCAGTTTATGATCATCTGCCTTATAACTTACAAATTGATATGGAAACTTAATGGACTCAAACTTATTTACCAACTCAATTGGCTGATTATAGTCAACTGATTTATCGGCTGTTCCATGCAACATTAAAAGAGGAACTCTATTCAGTTGATCTTCCCAAAAAACTACAGAGCGTTCTTTTAATTGATTTTCTTTATCCTCTTTATAATTCGGTATTATTTGCGAATGCACTCTTTCTTCTAATTCAGGACGGTTTTTCACTGTATTAAAAGCATTCGTCGTTCCCGCTAAAACCACAGCGGCTTTAAATTTATTAGACTCTCTTAATGCCTTATACGTCATCATTCCACCTCTACTATGACCATATATTCCAATTCTAGAGGTATCTGCTTTATCAATTTGAGATAAAACAGGAATTAAGTTCAAGACATCTTGTACGTCTTCACCTCCTAATTCATCTTTCCCTTCTCCTCCATTATTCCCTCGATAATTTGATGCAATAACTACATACCCTTGTTCAGCTAAAAAGGTCATGTATTTATTAATCATTCGAAAATCTAATCTTCCATAATTCCTATTTCCTCCTCTATTAAAAATAACACAAGGATACTTACCTTCTTTTTTAGGAACAACAAGACTTCCCGACACAGTTAAATCATCACTTTTATACGCAATAGAATACACTGAAGAATGTTTAATACTTTTAAATCTAGGGAAAAAAGTTCCAAAAGATTTTAAAATTTGAAAAGCTCCTCCGTCAACTTCTTTCTTTTTCAAAATTTCATCTGAGCCAAAATCACCGAATCGACTATATAGTTCATCTGGGTTTTCTAACAAAATTTCCTTATTTACAGATGATGTACTCAGTAAAAAAATAACAAAGCCCCCACCAATTACTACTATTAAAATTAACAATAGCTTCTTCACAATTTTGAGTATATTCATAATTAAGTATTTTAAAATAAGACTTCTAAGATTGGTATTTGTTACAACACTTAAACACATCTATAATGTGTAATTTGATTAAAAAATCACAAAACAAGTTTCTTACTAACTCTGTTTTAGTATATTTACCCTATTAAAAAAGAAAACTAAAAATGATTGCTACCAATTACTATCCAGAAAGCCCGAAAGGGATTTCTAAGAATTTCACAAAACTACCTTCATCTTATATTACAAAATCAATACTAGCAATACTGGCTATCATATTGTTTTTTATTTTATATGCTTGCTTGGTTTTTGCTACTGGATACTTAGCATATCTTGCTTTGATTTATGATATTGGCTCTGTTAATAAAGTAACAATTTTAATGAAAATTGGAGCTGTTGCCGGAAGTGCTATGCTCTTTGTTTTTACTTTAAAGTTTATTTTCAAGCTTAAAAATCCTAAACCTCAAAACAGGATCAAACTAGATAAACAAAAGCATCAAAACCTTTGGGGATTTGTAGCCAGGATCTGTCAAGAAACAGGAGCTCCAAAGCCTAAAAACATTTATATTGATCCTGATGTAAATGCCTATGTATCATACTCCAATATTTGGCTAAGTTTATTTTTACCTATAAAAAAAGAGCTTACTATTGGATTAGGACTTATAGATTCGTTAAGCCTAACTGAGTTTAAAGCGGTTATTACTCATGAATTTGGGCATTTTGCTCAGAAAGCCATGAAAATTGGAAGCTATATCAATTCAGCAAATACTATTATTCATGATATGATATACAATAGAGATAGCTGGGATAATTTGTTAGACGAATGGAGGGCTTCAGACATTCGATTATCTTTTGCGGCTTGGATTATTACTCCTGTTATATGGATTATCAGGCAAACACTTTCGTTATTTTATCAGTTTTTAAACATTATGTACTCTTCATTATCAAGAGAAATGGAGTTTAATGCAGATAAAGTTGCTGTAAGTACTTCAGGAAGTGATGCTATTATTGCTGCTTTATGGAAACTAGATGCTGGTTTTGAAAACTGGAACAGCACCATTGAACATGCCTACCTTGCCTCTAAGAAGAAAGTATTTACAAAAAACTTATATACTCATAACCAAATAGCTCATGAGAAAATAAAAGACTCTCAATTTGAAAAATTGATCAACCTTCCTGAGCATGCAATGGGTGGAAAGAAATATTTTTCTTCATCAGAAAACTCGAAAGTAAGCATGTATGCGAGTCACCCGCCAAATAATTTAAGACAGGAGAATGCAAAAGCTCCATATGTTGAATGTGATTCGGATGATCGTTCTCCTTGGTTACTTTTTGACGAGGCCAACGAACTTCAGGAAGAAATGACATTACTCGTATATAAGCAATACATGGGTAAAGAGTCTCTTGAATTTTCAACTTCGACGGTGTTTGAAAATTTCATAATTCAAGAAATGCAAGGAAAAGAACTTCTTGCCGAATATCAAGACACCTTTTTAAACAGGTTTTTATTCATTAATTCTCATGATGAATTGCTTAAAAAAGCTAATGAAAGAGAAACGGTTTCCCAAAAAGACATTACCTACTTAAAAGAAAGTCTTACTGGATTAATGAATCCTGTAAAAGAAATTGAAAGCTTAATGAATAAAGCTGTTGAAATTTCTCAGGGAACTACAAAGGAGGTTTCTTTTAGTTTTCAAGGAAAAGAATACGGAAAGAAGGATCTTCAGAAAGGATATGAAACCATGATTGCTGAACGTGAGAAAATATTTAATGAAAATTTTAAAGATTGGGACACTCGTTTTTGTGCTATTCATTTGAACTTAGCTATTAAAAACAATAAGCAAGAGGAGTTGTTGAAAATATACAAGCAACACCAAGTTATTATTGATATATATAAAGGAATAGTTAATGTAAAAAACACAATTTTTGATGATTTACAACGATTACAATCTAAATCAGAAGTTGAACAAATTGAGATTAATAATTTTCAAAACAAGGTTAAGGAACTAACTGAAGTTAATAACACTTACTTGAATAAAATAGATGAAACTGAATTCATTCCTATGTCAAACATTGATGATGCAAAAGAGTTTAAAGAAGCTATTGTTGACGAAGGTGAGTTTAAAAAAGAAATTGGTAATCTTTTTGAAAATGGAGGTTTTGACAGAACGGTTATGAAAATAGATAATGCTATTAATAATTGTCAGCGCTTGGAACAAAAAAGCATTGGACTTATTTTGATGTTTCATCACCAATTACAAGAACAATCTAATCTTCTAGAAAGCTAAAGAAACTTTTTACTAAGAACAATAAAAAAAACCTCATTCTTATGAGGTTTTACTTTTTATAATATTTTCGATTTGGACATTTAATAGTTTTCCAACTTCTTCATCTTTTGAAAGTAATTCCAGAAGATTTTCTTTAATCTTAGTATTCAACATTGACACCTCATAAGAAGAAGGCGGCTCTTGAACTAGCCCATGCGAACTACCTTCCAAAAACATGGTTCCTCTACCCGTTAACAACCAAGTAGGATCAACTTCTGGAAAAGCGTGGAGAATTTTGTTTAACACATTGCTTTTAAATGAAGCCTTTCTCCTAATAGCAGTACCTATTGAATTGTTAGAAACATCAATCTTTTCTTCAAAAGACCTAATGTTTAACTTATTTACTTCAATAATTTTTGCTACTCTTTTATAAGTATCATCTATGAAATCAACCATTTAAAAACAACTTTTTTCTAAATCTTTTATAATTTTGTTTTACAATTAGAATTTTGTTTGTATATTTGTAAAGCATTCAGTACAAAACTCGTACAAATATAAATTAAAAGTGCTGTCATTTTCCAAAAAAGACTTATAGTTTTATGATATCACCTACGCAACGAAAAGAATTAGAAAGGGTTAAACCGCCAAAGTATAGGGAAAAAGTCAAACAATATTTAGCTCAAAATGGGCATAACTTTTCCTTAGAAACCATTCAGAAAGTTTATTCTGGTAAGAGAAATAATATAATAATAACAGAAGCTATTTATGAAGTATTCAGCAGTTATAAAAAAGAAACAGAGAAAATTACCTCTAAAATAAATACAATTACTGCCGACATTCCAAAAGATATCTCTTAAATATTAGCAATATACGGATGGGGCAACACGGGGTGGAAATGTAAGGTTTTCCGCCTCGTTTCTAATTAAACTAACTTTTTTCTAATTGTTTTTTTGTGTAAGGTCGCCTAGAAACTAGACGACCTCGACTTAAAACTGAATCTAAAATATTAGTGTTTAGTTCTCGTCAGCAAGTAATAACAATTGAGCTGCTGCTCCTTTTGCTCCATCACTTCCAACTTCACCTAATACACCAATTTCTTTCGCTCCTTCAGGGTTACCACTATAGTACACTGAAGCTTTTTGATATACGTGGTTATCTGCATAAAAACCTAGTTCTTTTCCTCCTTCAGGATTTCCGCTATAATAAACACTTGTTTTCTCGTAAATTCTATTATTCTGAATAAATCCTAATTCTTTTCCTCCTTCAGGATTACCGCTATAATAAACACTTGTTTTCTTATAAATTCTATCATTTTGGATGAATCCAACTTCTTTTGCCCCTTCAGGGTTCCCGCTATAATAAACACTTGTTTTCTTATAAACTCGACCATTTTTTACAAAGCCTAACTCTTTCCCTCCTTCAGGATTTCCGCTATAATAAACACTTGTTTTTTTGTAAACTCGACACTGAGCCATCATTCCTAAACTTAGAAACAATGTACAAACTAGTAGTATAAGTACTTTTTTGTTTTTCATGATTAATTAATTTTAGTTTGGTTATAATTAGCCTGCAAAGCAAATTAAAACTATCATGTAAAACAACTAGGAATTTTACTACAACTGAACTCAGCAAAAAGTAAATACAAGCTAGTAAAAACACTTAATCAAATTAACTAAATGTTAAATGTTTATTTTAGTCATAAAAAAATTCCGACCAAATAGTCGGAATTATATATGTGATCAAATATTTTTTCACTCAAACTAGATGAAGTTCACAACCGTTTTCAAAAAGTCAGTTGGGTTCTCTGCATGGAGCCAATGACCTGCATTTGCAACACTTTCTATTCGAGCTTGAGGGAAATGAGCTTTAATTAACGGAGTATCATCTGCAGTAATATATTGCGATTTCTCTCCTGATATAAACAAAACGTCTCCTTCAAACATCGTAAACGAAGGTAGTGCTACCCCAACCTCTCTATTATTCTCTGTTAATGATTTTAAATTAAATCTGAAATCAAGCACTCCCTTTTCTTTCCAGTAAACACTCTTCAATAAAAACTGACGTACTCCAACTTCAGGAATTAATTCAGAAAGCTTTTCATCAACTAACTTCCTTGAATTATGAATAGTAAAATCAATTGAATTTAGAGCTCCTAAAATGTCATGATGATGCGGAGGATAATCTCTTGGTGAAATATCTACTATTATCAACTTATCTAATAAATCAGGATACTCAACAGAAAAAAGCATTGCTGTTTTCCCGCCCATAGAATGCCCTAAAATATGAGGATTTTCAACTCCATGATGCTCTATATAATTACTTAAGTCTTCAACTAACAACTCATAATCAAATTCTTCCGTATGAAAACTTCTACCATGGTTTCTCTGATCAATTAAATGAACTTCATAACCTTCTTCCGCAAGCTTATTTGCATGAGACTTCCAATTATCTCCCATACCAAAGTAACCATGAAGTACGAGCAAGGGTTTGCCTTCACCAACGATTCTTGAATGTAAAATATTCATAGTCAGAAAAAATTATCCTTTTAGTCGGTGTAAGTACATGTTTACAACATTCTCTATACCTAAATAAATACTTTCTGAAATTAAAGCATGACCTATAGACACTTCTGCTAAGTTTGGAATATTTTGCTTAAAGAACTGAATGTTTTCTAAATTTAAATCATGTCCTGCATTGATACCTAATCCCAAATCATGAGCTAAAATTGCTGCCTCCGTATAAGGCTTAACAGCTTCCTTGTTACCATTTGCAAATTCAGTTGCAAAATTTTCTGTATACAACTCAATCCTATCAGTTCCTGTAGTAGCCGCAGCTTCTATCAACTTTAAATCTGTATCAATAAAGATAGATGTTCTTATTCCAGCTTCCTTAAACTCGGCAATCACATCTTTTAAATATGATTGGTGGTTTACTGTATCCCAACCTGCATTTGATGTTAAAACATCATCACCATCTGGCACCAAGGTAACTTGTGTTGGCTTAATATCTAATACCAAATCTTTAAACTTAGGTATAGGATTTCCTTCGATATTATACTCAGTTACAACCACTGGTTTTAAGTCATATGCATCTTGATAACGTATATGCCTTTCATCTGGTCTTGGATGAATAGTAACTCCCTCTGCACCAAACTCTTGAACATCTTTAGCAACCTTCAATAAATTTGGAACATTCCCTCCTCTTGAGTTACGTAACGTTGCTATTTTATTTATATTTACACTTAACTTTGTCATTATAAAATTTGCTTGGAATATTTAGTAAAGCTTTATTGTTATGCAAAAGTAAATCATTAAATCATTTTAACCTATATTCGTGCTAATGAATATTAACGATTTTATACTTAACGAAATCCGAGAACTTCACCTTGATGATACTGTGGGTTCTGCTCAGGAATTATGTAGAGAACTACCTATAACTCACATTCCAATTGTAAAAAACGGAAAGTTAGTTGGATGTTTACCAGGTAGCGATATTCAAACATTAGATAATAAAGACGGGCTTTTAAAAGATTACGATTATCTTCTGGATCATTTTTACACCAGTGAAAAAGCAACCTTACTTGATTTAGTTTCTTTATTCGCAGATAACGATAGTAACTTAATACCTGTTTTAGATAAAGAACTGAACTACATTGGATATTATGAATTAGGAGATATTTTGGATGTTTTAGCCGACAGCCCTTTTCTTCACTTGGATAGTGAAACCTTAATTGTTGAAAAAAACAATACAGACTATTCAATGAGTGAGGTTTCGCAAATAGTTGAAAGCAACAAAGGAAAACTCCTAGGAATGTATATTTCTTTTGAAAGTCAAGAAACTATTCAGATTACATTAAAGGTATCAACAGATATTATAAACGATATCATTCAAACTTTTAGAAGGTATGATTACACTGTGATTACACAACATGAAGATGACTCTTATCTAGAGGAACTCAAAGATAGAGCGAGATACTTGAGAAAGTACCTAGATATGTAATCAGAATCTCAACCTAAACTATAACTAATATTTTGAAAAAAGTAGCTATTTACGGCCAAGCTTATACAATTTCTGCTGAAAAAGAAATTAAAACGTTGCTTTCTGTTTTAAACAAGCATCATATTGTCGTTTTCTTTGAGCAAGATTTTTATAATTTATTGATTAAGCAACATTCTTTGGATAAAAAGTATCCAACCTATGCTCATTTTGATGACCTATCTGACTCCTTTGATATGCTATTTACTATTGGAGGAGATGGAACAATTTTAAGGGCTGTTACCTATATTAGAAACCTTGATATTCCAATTCTGGGAATAAATACTGGAAGATTAGGTTTTCTGGCTACTGTTCATAAGGATTTGATAGAAGAAGCTGTTGATTTATTATTGAAGAAAGAGTATACTATTCAAGAAAGAACTCTATTAGAAATTAAAACAACCCCAGAAACTCAGGAATTTTCGGAAATTAATTTCGCTCTTAACGAAATTACAGTTGCCAGAAGAAATACAACTTCGATGATTGGGGTAAAAACTTATTTAGATGGAGAGTATTTAACCAACTATTGGGCCGACGGATTAATAATTGCCACCCCAACGGGATCAACTGGTTACTCATTAAGCTGTCATGGTCCTGTAATACTTCCAAATTCAAAAAGTTTAATTATAACTCCAATCGCTCCACATAACCTCAATGCACGTCCTATGATCATTCCTGATGGAACTTCAATTGAACTAAAAGTTAGTGCAAGAGAGAAAGATTATTTGGTTACCCTAGACTCAAGAATTGCCACTGTAAACCAAGAAACGAGTATTTTTATTAAAAAAGCTCCTTTCACAATTAAAAGCATTGTACTAAAAAATCAATCATACTTAAAAACGCTCAGAAGCAAACTATTGTGGGGAGAAGACACCAGAAATGAAGCACTTTAAGGAAAGGCACCACAATAATTTGGCAAAAAAAAAGTTAATCAGAAAAGACGATTTATTAACTTTTTAAAGCAAATTCAAATTACTATATTTGCACGCTAATTTTACAATGAAAAGACGAGTTTTATTCATATTATTAACAATAATTTCAACTATTACCCTAGCTCAAAGCCACGAAATAGGTGCGTTTTTCGGTGGCTCTAATTTCATTGGAGATATTGGTAGAACAAATTATATTTATCCGAATAAATTTGCTGGAGGAGTTGTTTATAAATTTAATATAAACCCCAGAATAGCACTTAGAGGTAATTATACCTACATACCAACTTCTGGAAATGATGCTGATGCTGACAACCCTTTTAGACAAACTCAAGGAAGAAGCTTTTCTAATACAATTCATGAATTTGCAGCAGGTGCTGAATTTAATTTTTACGATTATAATATTAGCGACTATAGAACAACCTACACTCCTTATATTTTTACTCAAATAGCTCTTTTTAATTATAGAAGCCCTGCTGAAATGGTTTCTAGTAATATAATTCGTCTTGAAAGTAAATTTTCTTACGCAATTCCATTTGGGGTTGGAATTAAAGGATTACTTTTTGACGATTTGGCTATTGCTTTTGAAATAGGAGCTAGATATACCTTCACAGACGATATTGACTATAGCACTCCAAAAATTAACAACTTAAATTATGGAGGAAATGGAAATGATTTATATACCTTTACGGGTTTATCAATTGTTTATACCTTTGGAAGGCCACAATGTTATAGTGGATTAACAGAATAACACATATGGAAGAAAAATTACGAAGCATTAATTTACATAAAGTTCCTAATCATATTGCTGTCATCATGGATGGCAACGGTCGATGGGCAAAAGGTAAAGGAATGCAACGTGTTTTTGGGCATAGAAATGCTCTTACGGCAATTAGAGAAACCGCCGACACTGCTTCGGAATTAGGTGTAAAATACTTAACAATGTATGCTTTTTCTACCGAAAATTGGAACAGACCCAAATTTGAAGTAGATGCTTTAATGAGCTTACTTATTACCACTCTTAAAAAAGAACTACCAGAATTTATGAGAAAAGATGTGAGGGTAAATGCTATTGGAAACACCAAAAGCTTGCCTAAACCTGCTCAAAAAGTTCTTAATAACGTAATTGAGAAAACTAAAGATAATCAGAAAATTACATTGACTTTTGCCCTCAGTTATGGAGCAAGGGAGGAAATTGTTAACGCTATTAAAAACATATCTAAAAAAGTTGTTAATAATGAAATGGAAATCGAAAAAATTAACGAGAAAATTATAAATAATCATTTATATACGTTTAATTTGCCTGACGTTGATTTGATGATACGTACAAGTGGGGAACATAGAATTAGTAATTTTTTACTATGGCAAATGGCATATGCAGAGTTATATTTTACTGATGTACTATGGCCTGATTTTAGAAAAGAACATCTTTTTAATGCCATATTAGATTATCAAAACAGGGAAAGACGATTTGGAAAAACAAGTGAACAGATTGAAACCAATGAATAGAAATTCATTTTTATTTGCACTAATAGTTACTGTTTTTTTTGCAGTAAATGTAAAAGCACAAGAAATAGCTAAAGATAGCACAAGTACAACAGGTGTTATTCAATACGAAAAAGGAAAAGAATATATTTTAGGGGGAATTACAGTTACAGGATTACAAAAATTCAGTGAACAAACCGTTAGGGTTTATACTGGATTAGTTACTGGACAACCTCTTAGACTTCCAGGTGATAAACTTACCAGTGCAATTAAAAAACTTTACGAAAGTAAGCAGTTTAGTGAAGTAGATGTTTATCTATCAAAAAGAGATGGAGAAACAGTTTATCTTCAATTTGATGTTCAGGAACTTCCTCAACTTACCGAAATAAACATTAACGGTGTAAGTAAATCAAAAGCAAAAGATTTAAAGAAAGAAACAGAACTTAGAAAAGGTGTAATGGTTACGGACAACCTAATTGTAACCACTAGAAACTATATAAAGAAAAAATATACCGATAAAGGTTATTTAAAAGCAAAGGTTTCTGTTGACACTAAAAAAGATACAACAGATATTAATACGGTTACCATGAGCATCTTCATTGATAGAGGAGATCGTATTAAAATTAAAGAAATAAATTTTAATGGTAATGAAGCTGTTTCTGATGGTGCCCTGAGAGGTGCTATGAAAAACACAAAGCGCAAATTCCTAGGGCGTTTCTGGAAATCGTCAAAATATGTAATTGAAGATTATAAAGAAGATTTGGAAAGTATTCTTGAAATGTATAGTGAAAAAGGATACAGAGATGCAAGAATTTTATCAGATAAAGTTACATGGAATGACGATAATACTATTAATTTAGAAATTGATTTAGAAGAAGGTCGTCAATATAGATTTGCTGATATTGTTTTTGTTGGAAACAAGAGTTATACCGATGAACAACTTCAAGCTTTATTAAGAATTGAAAAAGGAGATATTTATAACGGAAAAGTTCTTAAAGAAAGAATTTCTGGTGATGGAACTCCTACTTCTCAAGATATTCAAACACTTTACCACAATAATGGATTCTTATTCTCTCAAGTAAATGCTGTTGAAACTAAGGTAAAGAATGACTCTATTACAGTAGAAGTTCGTATTAGAGAAGACGAGCAAGCAACAATTAAAAAGGTTACTGTATCTGGTAATGATAAAACGAATGATCATGTCATTTTTAGAGAACTTCGTGTAAAACCAGGAGATCTTTTTAGTAGACAAAATATTATTAGATCTATCCGTGAAATTGGTCAGTTAGGGTTCTTTGATACTAACGTTACACCAGATGTAAAACCAAATTATCAAGATAAAACTGCCGATATCGACTTTTCAGTTGTTGAAAAGGGAGGTAGTCAAATTGAACTTCAAGGAGGTTATGGTGGAGGATCTTTCATTGGAACCTTAGGTTTATCATTCAATAACTTCTCGGTACGAAACATATTTAACAAAGAAGCTTATAAACCATTACCAATGGGAGATGGTCAAAGTCTTTCTTTACGTTTGCAAGCAAGTAGAACATTTAATACATATAGTTTTTCATTTACTGAACCATGGTTAGGAGGAAAAACTCCACAATCATTATCATTCTCTGTATATACCTCAAATCAATATCGATTTGATTTTAGAACAAATACTGTAGACAGAAATCAGAGCTTAAGTATTATTGGTGCTCAAATTGGTTTAGGAAAGCGTTTAAGATGGCCTGATGATTATTTTCAATTATCTCAATCTATCAGTTACCAACGTATCGAGCTTCAAAACTATGGATATAGAGTCGGTTCTTCTAATGCAATATTAAGTGAAGGGGACTTAAATAACCTTGCTTATACTGTTGCATTGACAAGAAACTCTGCTGGTCCAAGTTTAATTTTCCCTACTTATGGTTCTGAATTTACAATTCGTGCTAAGGCGACTTTACCATATTCATTACTTAATGGTAAAGATTATACAAGACCTGAAGGATTATTAGCAGGTTCACCAGAAGAGCAATCATATTTTGCTGACAAATACAAGTGGTTAGAATACTATAAGATTTCTGCTAAAGGAAAGTGGTATACTCAATTAGCCAATAAATTAGTTTTAATGTCTAATTTCGAATTGGGTTATTTAGGTACTTACAATAATGAATTAGGATTAACACCAGTAGAACGTTATTTTGTAGGAGGTGATGGAATTGCACAAGGTCAGTTAGATGGTAGAGAAGTGATTGGTCTTAGAGGATATGAAAACAATAGAATTTCTTCAATTGATGGAGGGGCTATTTATAATAAATTCCAATTAGAATTACGTTATTCAATAACCGATAAACCATCAGCATCTATTTATACATTAGGATTTTTAGAAGCAGGTAATTCTTATGACAATTTTAGTGACTTTAATCCGTTTAGATTAAAACGTTCAGCTGGAGTTGGTGTACGTATCTTTATGCCTGCCTTTGGATTACTAGGTATAGACTTTGGTTATGGGTTTGATCCATTACCAGGATTTGAAGATACTATTGACCCAACTAGATCTGGTTGGCAAACACATTTTATTATTGGAAGACAGTTCTAAAACCATACATTTGTAATGTGTCCGGTTTTTTGGCACGGTTTTTTCTAAACACATTATATACAAGATGAAAAAAAACATTCTTACAATCGTTCTTTTACTTATAGTAACTGTATCTTTTGCACAAAAAAGTCAACGCTTAGCCTACATTGACATGGATTATATTCTACAGAATATTCCAGAGTACATTGAAGCTCAAAATGCATTAAATGCGAAGGTTGAAAAGTGGCGTGCTAAACTAGATAAGGAAGCTCGTAATATTGAAGTGTTAAAAACCGATTTAGCCAATGAAAAAGCTATATTAACAAAAGAGCTAATTGACGAACGTGAAGAAGATATAAAAGTTAAGCAGGAAGCATTAAGACGTTTGGAGTCTTTATACTTCGGTCCAAGAGGTGATATGTTTAATTTAAGAAAACAACTTATACAGCCTGTACAAGATCAAGTATACAATGCTATTCAAGATATAGCAAAAAGAAAGAAATATGACTTTGTTTTTGACAAATCTTCTGACTTAGTAATGTTATATTCTAATAAAAAACACGATATTAGCGACCTTATCGTGAAAATGATCAAAATTGATCAGAAGCAACAGGCTAAAAAGGAAAAAATCGAAGCTAAAAAGGAACTTATAAAAAATAGTACCGAGCTTACCGATAAGCAAAAGAGGAAAGAAGAGTTAAAACAGAAAAAAATAAATGAAAGAGAAGAAAGAATTAAAAAAATAGAAGAGCAAAGAAAAGCTCGTTTAAAGGCTCAAGCCGATAAACGAAAGCTTCTTAAAGAGAAGAGAGAAGCTTTAAAAAAGGCCAAAGAGGCTGAAAAGAAAAAGAAAGAATTAGAGAAACAACAACAAGAAGAGAAAAACAAATAAATCAAGAATAAAGACAATTATTAAATCAAAACAACAAAAATGAAACATTTAAAAAAGTTATTATTAGTTGCAATTTTTACAGTTGGATTAGGTGGTGTTGCTAACGCACAAAAAACTGCACATATTAACACTGATAAATTGTTAGCTAGCATGCCAGAAACTAAGGCTATGCAGGCAGAATTAGAGAAATTAAAGAAAACTTACAACGACGATATTGAAAGCTTAGTTAACAAGCTTAAAGCTAAGATAACTAAATACGAAGCTGAAGGTAAGAGTCAAACTCAAGAAGAGAACCAAAAGAGAGCTATCGAAGTTCAACAAGATAGACAAAAGATTGCTCAAGCTGAACAACAAGCTGCTCAAGAATTACAAAAGAAGTACCAAGAAAGAACACTTCCTATTTTGAAGAAAGCTGAGGAGGCTATTAAAGCAGTAGCAGCAGAAAAAAGTATTATTTATGTATTTGATGCCGCTCCTGGTAAAGGATTAATCGTTTACGATAAAGGTGAAGATATTTACAATGCTGTAAAAACAAAATTAGGTTTCTAATACGTTGTAACGGATATAATAAAAAACCTGCTTTTATTATAAAGCAGGTTTTTTATTTTTGTAATACTATGACAAGAACTACTCAACCTATTGGTATATTTGATTCCGGCATTGGAGGCACCTCTATTTGGAAAGAAATTCATGACCTTTTACCATTTGAAGACACTCTTTATCTTTCAGATAGTAAAAATGCCCCCTATGGAAATAAAACCAAGGATGAGATCATTGCTTTAGCTATTAAAAATACAGAATTCTTACTCGAAAGAAATTCTAAAATAATTGTTGTTGCGTGTAATACAGCCACAACAAACGCTATAAAGGTTTTAAGACAAAAATATAGTGTTCCTTTCATTGGTATAGAACCAGCCATAAAACCTGCTGCTTTAAGGACGAAAACAAACACTGTCGGTATTCTAGCTACCAAAGGAACATTAAATAGTGAATTATTCGAAAAAACATCTTCCAATTTAAGTTCTAGTCCCATCATAATTGAACAAATCGGAGAAGGTTTAGTCGATCTTATAGAAAATGGTAAGATTGATTCAGAAGAAATGAACACATTACTCAGCAAGTATCTAAAACCTATGATAAGTGCGAACGCCGATCATATTGTTTTAGGTTGCACACATTACCCTTATCTAAAAGACCAAATAAAGAGTATTGTAGGAGCATCTGTGAATATTATAGACTCAGGTAACGCGGTAGCCATTCAGACTAAAAATATCCTATCGGAACATAATCTCTTAGTTACAGGTACAAGAACACCTATTAATCAGTTCTTGATCAATAAAAATAAAACTGTTTTAACCAAAATACTAAGTGATTATTCTTCAAGAATAAATATTGAAGAGGTAGACTTTTAAAACAGTCTACCATTAATATTTGGACACGCAGAACCTCTTCTCTTAGCACACAGAACATTCATTCCGAATGATAATTGATGAAAGTTTCCATTTCCAAATACAATATCTCCCGATTGTTTTGTAAAAGTATATCCAAACATATATCTCTTATAGTTTACACCAACAAATGGCGAGACATAATTAGAATCTCCAAATACACTTCCATCAAAACCTTTTCTGTATGAAACTCCTCCCCAAAGTTGAGCTTTACTATTTTTAAGAGTTTTGTACACCTTCATGTTTAAATCGACAAGCTTCTCACCTGTTTGGTCTTTATATTGAAACATGAATGATGGTTCAAATTGAATTTTATCCTCATCTCCAAAAAAGTATCCTGCTCCAAGAATGTAGTTTCTTAAGTTAAGAGATTCAAACTCCTGATTTAATTGGCCTCTTGCTGAAAGCAAAATATTTTTTATCGTTAAATACGAAGAAAAACCACCATAGTGATAAGCCATTCCAAAATCAGCATTCACATATAAATTACTTTCTATAACTTGGCTTACTGTTGGATCATTAAAAAATGTAGTTTGATCAACCTGATTTTGAACAACCGACATTGACAAACCAAAAGATAATTGATTAAATTGATTTTCGTTTCCTAGAAACAAATGATAAGCATATGTTCCTTGTAAGGCCTTTTGAGAGTGAAAACCGTTTTTATCGTTGAATAACACAACTCCATAAGCCGCTTTCGAATCAGGCCTAATTTTAGAGTGAAAACTCAGTGTTTGTAACTCAGGAGCATTTCTAACTCCCGCCCACTGCTGTCTTGCCGTTAATCTAATTTTTGCACACTCCCCAACTCCTGCCGCAGCCGGATGAATTAAAAACACGTTATCAGATAGATAATCAAAATAAATAGGTAGTGTTTCTTGTGCCCGAACTTTCAGGCCAAACGAAACTAGCAAAAATAGAAGAGTTACGTTAATTTTCATATAGCATATAGTAATAGGTTGTCAAATATAAACAACCACATTCAAAAAATTGTTAATTTTTTAAAAAACAACTAGTTCTTCCTAACATTTTAGAAACTATCACGATACTCAGAAGGAGTCATTTTTTTTAATTCTTTAAATTTTCGATTAAAATTGGACAAGTTTTTAAATCCTGCCATCTCAGAAATTTCAGTAATTAAACATTCTTTATTTTTTAACAATTTACAAGCCTTATCAATTCTTATCTCATTCAAAAAAGTAAAGTACGTCTTGTTCGTTCTTTGCTTAAAATATCTACAAAATGCATTGACCGTTAAATTGGACACTTCAGCAACATCAACCAAATCAATCTTTTTATGATAATTTCCCAAGGTAAAATCAATAATATTGCGCATTCGTTTACCCTCATTATCGGAATATTCCTTATTGTAAATAAAACTCGATAATTTCTTAATTTTTACTTTAGAAAGCAATCCCAATACATTAAAGAAAATAAGGAAACGATCAAAATCACTTCCTTTAGCCAATAAATCAAAATGACTAAAAAGCTCTTCCTTACCTGATTCTACAACAAACCCAGATTGAGCATTCAAAAAGAAACTATTGACCTCGTTAAAATCATCTAACTCAAACAACTCTTTACCAAAAGAGTGTTTTGTAAAAAATAACGATTGCATAAATGATTCTCTTTCTGAAAAAGCTTCCGCTTTAAATATGTGTGGTTGATTTGATCCAATAACAAAAATATCTCCTTCCTTATATTCATGAATTGCGTTTCCAACCAATGCAGTTCCTCTTCCAGTAACAATTCTACTTATTTGTATTTCATCGTGCTCATGCAGTTTATCAAAAAAGAACTTACCCTTATCCTCTTGATAAATGACTCCTAAATTTTTCGCCTTTGGAATTTTAAATGGTAAAACAATCATAACACCCTAAATTTATAAAATATACACACATAAATATATTATTAAACCACAAAAAGGTTAATATAATATCAGTAGACGATAATTTCAGGCTAATTTACATTCTTATTTGCTCTTAAATTTGTTCAAAAAAACGGAAATATGGACATTCAATGGAAAGGGGTTATGCCCGCAGTAACCACTAAATTCACGAATAACGATACCTTAGACTTAGAAATGTTTGAGGTAAATATCAAAGCGCAATTAAACTCAGGTGTTCACGGAATTATCCTTGGAGGAACACTAGGAGAAGCTTCCACTTTATCTAATCAGGAAAAAAGCACTTTAATTAAAGAGACAGTTCGCATCGTTGAGGGCCGTATTCCTGTAATTATGAATATTGCCGAACAAACCACGAAAAACGCCATATTGGCAGCGCAAAAGGCTGAACTGGATGGTGCCTCTGGTTTAATGATGTTACCTCCAATGAGGTATAAAGCCGATGCTCGGGAAACAATTGAATATTTCAAACAAACCGCAAATGCCACCTCTTTACCAATCATGGTGTATAATAATCCAATTGATTACGGTGTAGAAGTTACTCTTGATATGTTTGAAGAGCTATTAAATTCGTGTCCGAACATACAAGCTGTAAAAGAATCAACTAGAGATATTTCAAATGTAACACGCATTAAAAACCGCTTCGGAGATAGACTTGCCATTTTAAGTGGAGTTGATACACTTGCCTTAGAAAGTTTAACCTTAGGTGCTGATGGTTGGGTAGCTGGATTGGTTTGTGCTTTTCCAGAGGAAACTGTTGCTATTTATCGCCACATGGTTCAAAAGGAATATGATAATGCTTTGGAAATATACAGATGGTTTCTGCCATTGCTTGAATTAGATATTAATACTAAATTAGTACAAAATATAAAGCTAGCAGAGGTGGCTACTGGAATTGGCACAGAAAATGTTCGCGCTCCGAGATTACCCCTCATAGGAGAAGAACGTAAAAATGTTCTTCAAATAATAGAAAATGGGATAAAAACAAGACCCAACTTAGTAAAGTTCTATTCCAACTAACAAAAAACTAAAAATTAACTTATGGCAACCACTACCATTGCAAACATTTCGGGGCAAAACTATATTGGAAATAAATTATCAGTAACAGGTAAAATTACCTATAAAACTTATAACCCTGAATTACAAGAAGAAAATTCAATACCGTTTTACGAAGCCTCAGATAATGAAATAAATGAGGCAGTTTCGCTAGCAAGTAAAGCCTTTGACAGTTACAAAACATTTTCTGGAAAGAAAAAAGCTGAGTTCTTAAATAAGATAGCTGACGAAATCTTAAACCTAGGAGATGCCCTTGTTACAACCTATTGCTCGGAAACAGGGCTTCCCGAAGGAAGAGCTGTCGGTGAAAGAACGAGAACCATTTTTCAATTAAGATCTTTCGCTGAACTCGTTTCAAGTGGCTCGTGGGTTGAAGCAAGTATCGATACAGGAAATCCTGATAGAACTCCTATGCCAAAACCAGATTTGAGAAGAATGAATATTCCCCTAGGACCAATCGTAGTATTTGGTGCAAGTAATTTTCCTCTCGCCTATTCTACTGCAGGAGGAGATACTGCTGCTGCACTTGCGGCTGGCTGCCCCGTTATTGTAAAGTCTCACCCAATGCATGCGGGTACAGGCGAATTGGTTGCCTCAGCAATCATAAAAGCCGCAAAAGAAACAGGAATGCCTGATGGTGTTTTTTCAAATTTAAATTCTAGCGGAATTGAAGTTGGTCAAAAACTTGCGGAACACGCGCAAATAAAAGCAATTGGCTTTACTGGAAGTATAAAAGGAGGAAGAGCCTTGTTCGATATTGCTTCGAGAAGAAAAACCCCAATTCCTGTGTTTGCTGAAATGGGAAGTATTAACCCCGTGATAGTTCTTCCTGATGCACTTAAAACTCGTGGAGAAGAATTAGCTAAAACATATGCTAATTCCATTACTTTAGGTACTGGGCAATTTTGCACAAACCCTGGTTTAATTCTTGGAATTGAAAGTGATGCTTTAGATAATTTCATTAATCATTTAAGTGACGAAATTGTAAAAATAAATCCAACATGTATGCTTCATCCGCAAATAAAAAAAGCATATCATTTAAACAAGGAGAAAATTCTTAGCGAAAAGCAAGTCTCTATCAAAACAACCTATAAGCAGGATATTGCTAATGAAAATTATGCTTCTCAAACGTTAGCTACTGTTTCAGGAGAAGACTTTATACAGAACGCTAATTTACATGAAGAAGTATTCGGCCCTTTTTCATTAATTGTTAAATGTAAAGACAAAGGAGAGCTAGAAAAGGCAATTTCTAGCTTAGATGGACAGCTAACAGGTACAATTTTAGGAAATAATTTGGAAATAAGTGAGTATAATTATTTACTTTCGCTCTTGAATAATAAGGTAGGGCGTATTATTTTCAATGGTGTACCAACAGGTGTGGAAGTTTGTCCATCCATGGTTCACGGTGGTCCCTACCCTTCTTCAACAGACTCGAGATTCTCAGCTGTTGGCACAAGTTCTATTAAAAGATGGGTAAGACCTTTTAGCTATCAAAATTGGCCGAATGAGTTACTACCTGACGAATTAAAAAATGAAAATTCATTAGGTATATTACGATTAGTTAATAACAAGTTAACTGATCAACCGATATAATATACTGACCTATACCTCTCCTGAAAGGAAAAGTTTAGAAGGGTGTTTTTCCTTAAGGGGGGTTAGGTTGGGGTAAAAGTTTACTCATGAAGACTACATTTTTTTGCATAGATGCTCATACCTGCGGTAATCCTGTTAGAGTTGTTACTGGAGGAACTCCAAACCTCATTGGAGCAACCATGAGCCAAAAACGCCAACACTTTCTTAAAGAGTACGATTGGATTCGAAAAGGTTTAATGTTTGAACCCAGAGGACATGACATGATGAGTGGTTCTATTCTTTTTCCTCCTCATGATCCTAATAATGATTTTGCTATTCTTTTCATTGAAACTTCTGGATGTTTACCAATGTGTGGGCACGGAACTATCGGTACCATTACTATTGCTGTTCAAGAAGGCCTGATAAAACCTAAAGTTCCAGGGAAAATTAAAATGGAGGCTCCTGCCGGCTTGGTTGATATAGAATATAAACAAGCCAATGGAAAAGTTGAATGGGTTAAATTAACGAATGTCAAAAGTTATTTAGCTGCTGAAAACTTATCTATAGATTGTCCAGAACTAGGTGAACTCAATTTTGATGTTGCATATGGAGGAAATTATTATGCAATTATTGATCCTCAAGAAAATTTCAGTGGTGTTCATAATTTTGAAGCTTCGAAAATAGTTCAGTATTCTCAAGTGATTAGATCGAGAATCAATAAAAAATATCCGAACATGTTTATTCATCCTGAAAATGAAACTATAAAGGATGTAACCCACATGTTATGGACTGGTGATCCAATAGATTCTAATTCTTCAAGTAGGAATGCCGTTTTTTATGGAGATAAAGCTATTGACAGAAGTCCCTGCGGAACTGGAACTTCAGCTCGTATGGCACAATTACACGCCAAAGGTAAACTTAAACTACATGAAGATTTTATTCATGAAAGTTATATTGGTAGTAAGTTTATTGGAAGAATAGAAAAAGAAACTACCCTACAAGATAAAAAAGCAATTATCCCGAGTATTCAAGGATGGGCAAAAGTCTATGGCTATAATACCATAATTATAGATGATAAAGACGATCCTTACGCTCACGGATTTCAAGTCATTTAACTATGAGCAAAAACGTATTAATTATTGGAGGAGGAATTATTGGTTTAAGTTCTGCTTATTATCTACAAAAGCAAGGACATAAGGTAACGGTTATTGATCAATCCGATTTAACTTCTGGTGCTTCTCATGTGAATGCTGGAATTATTACTCCCAGTCATATTATTGCTTTAGCGGCACCCGGTGTTATTAACAAAGGAATTAAATGGATGTTCAGTTCAACAAGTCCACTATCAATAAAACCAACATTAAACCCTGATTTTCTTAGATGGGCTTGGCTATTCAAAAAAGCTTCTACCAAGCAAAAAGTAGAAAAATCGATTCCCATTATTAAAAATATTAATGTGTTTAGTCAAGAACTCTATGAAGATATAAGAAACTCTTCTGATTTTAATTTTTATTATCAAAAGAAAGGACTCATGATGTTTTATCAATCTGATAAAATGGGTGAAGAAGAATGGATAGTTGGTAAAAAAGCAATACAGGAAGGTTTGCTCGTTGAACATTTAAGTGCATCTGAAGCTCAGCAATTACAACCAAAAGCTAAATTAAACATTAAAGGAGCTGTTTATTATCATTCCGATTCTCATACAACTCCTTCAGACTTCATGAAAGAGTTTACATCATACCTTTTAAAAAATGGAGTAAACATTATTACAAATGAAAAAGTTATCTCCGTTAATATATCTGGTAAAAAAGCTTCTTCCATCCAAACAAAAAAACAACAAATTCATTTTGATGAATTAGTAATGGCTTCAGGATCATGGACTCCAATTTTAGCAAAACAATTAGGACTAAGAGTTCCCGTTGTAGCCGGAAAAGGTTACCGAATTAATGTTAAAAAAGATACTGGAATTACGATTCCAGCCATACTAACGGAAGCAAAAGTAGCGGTAACTCCGATGGATGGTTTTACAAGGTTTGCGGGTAATATGGAACTAGCAGGTATTAACCATAAAATTAATACAAAAAGGGTAAGAGCTATTGCACAATCTTCCGAGAGATATTATTCTGATTTAAAAATTGATGAAGAGTTTATTAATGATGCAGATTATGGATTACGACCATGCTCTCCTGATGGATTGCCCTATATAGGAAAACTGTCTTCATTCAACAATGTTACTATTGCAACTGGGCACGCCATGATGGGCTGGAGCTTAGGCCCTGCAACAGGGAAGTTAGTTTCTGAGTTAATTTCCGAAAAGAAAACAAGTATTGATGTCTCCCCATTTGAAGTTGAACGTTATAAATAATACTATTTAGAGTTTAAATAGTAAAAAAGAGGCTATCTAAAAAGTAATTTTCAAACGTCATTTCGAAAAACCCTTCTATTTTCTTCGGAACAACAACTTTTTAAGTAGCCTCTACGTTTAACTAAATTATTTCTTTATAAATAGTATTATATCATTTGGTCTTAAAACTCAATTAAATTTGGTTAAAACTTATAACGAGTAACAATAGAAAACTGTCTTGGAGCTATTGGGTTTACACTACCATAGCGATATGCGAAGAAAGTAAATTCATCCAATAGGTTTGATACTCTTAAATTAACATCAAACGCTTTGTATTGATAAGTAACACCGGTATTTAATAGCATATAAGCTTCTTGAACATAAGGATTATTTCCTCTGTAAAAATCATTACCTAAACGTTCACCTGTATACTGCCCTCCTAAATTAACCGAAAAGTTTTTCAACACTCCTCTATTAAATTTATATTGAGACCAAAAACCTAATTGATGCATTGGTGTTTGCTGCGGTCTTGTCCCTTCTTTAAAGAAACCTCCTGCTCCATATTTTGCATCTGTATAAGTATAGTTGGCAGAAATTAATAATCCATCAACTGGAGTTGTTGAAAAATCAAACTCTAATCCTCTTATCTTTGTCCCAGGACCAATAACAAATCTTTCTGGTCTCGTAGGACTGGTAATGTAACCATTATCATTGATAATAAAATAAGTAGCATTCGTTGTTATTTTATCTTTTAGGAAACTGTTTTTTGTTCCTATTTCAAATTGATTTGTAAAAAAAGAGGGTAATATTTGATCATCCTCCCCTAACCTAAAACGACTATTTGGATTAAATGAGTTTGTGTAACTAGCAAAAATTGCATTGCTATCTGTAAACTTATAGGTAAGTCCAACAGCAGGAGTAAAAGCAATATCATCATATTCTCTGTTAACCACATCTCCCTGGCTATTGCCTCGATAATCTTGTAGATATGTGTTTTTAGTATTTCCATCAATAACATCCATTCTTACCGATGCTAATAGATTTAATTGCTCTGTAATACTTAACAAGTTTTGAACAGCAACTCCGAACCCCTGATATCTACTATCTCCTAAATACGTTTTATCCTGATCAATAAGTTCTCGTTGTGGAGTATTTTGATTAAACAAATAGATAACATCAAAATTAGGAACAGGAGCATAAAAGTCTGTTTGTTGATTTCTGTTATCATAATCGACACTAAAGCTCATCTTATTTTTCATTCCTAAAACGGCAAAATCACCAGTTAAATTCGCCTGCATTCCGAAAACATCTTCTTGCATAGCCTGTTTCTCTAACATTCTTGTGATTTTAATGTCGTCTCCTTCCAATTCGTATTTATTATAAAAACCACTTCCAGTTCGTACGAAATCATATTCTGATATTGAGGCTCCTCCAACAAAACGGAAATTCCAGTTTTCGTTTAACTTTGAATTCACAATTAAATTAGAATTAAACTGATTGGCCGTTCTGTTATTAAATGGACTTCCTAAGAAGCGACCTCTTAAGTCTTTAGTAATTTTACTGTATAAACGTTGTCTCCCACTTTGTTGAAGATACACCGGTGTTGTTTCTCCTCCATTTGTAGTATATCCAGTAATAATCCTATCCTCAAAAATAGGTAATCCAAAATCGAATGGACGCTCATCTTTCAAATGTTCCAGATTTAAATCGATTGTAGTATTTTCAGATGCCAAATATCTAAATGCAGCATAATTAAAGTAACGTCTTGATTTTACAGTTTCTCTAAAACTATTTGCGATCTCGGCAGTAGACACGTACCTAAAAGCTAACTTATCCGACAACTTGAAATTGACATCTAAAATAGGTTTTATAAAATCGTAACTCCCATATCTCAAGGCAACGCTTCCTTTTGTTTCAAAAAAAGGTTTTTTAGTAACATAGTTTATTGTTGCTCCTGGAGATATTTGTCCAAAATTGATTGCTGATCCTCCCTTTAATACTTCCACTTTTTCAAAAGCCTGTATTTCAGGGACACTTAAATACTGATTGGTTCCAAAACGGATACCATCACGAAACATAAATCCTAAATATCGCTGGCTTAATCCACGTGCGCCAAAAGTTTCAGATACTCCTCCATATCCTTGATTAAACTGATATATTCCAGAAACATTTTGCATTGCTTCTCCTAATGTTAATACTTGTTGCTCTTCAAGTAAAGCTTTACCAATTACATCAGATGAGTTAGGCATATCAATTGGTTTTGCTCCCAAACGATTTGATGTAACACTCATTTTATTTTTATGCATTTGTAAACTGGCATCTACAACAACTTCATTAAGATCTTCTGTTTTAACTTTTAATACAAAATTTCTAGTGGTTACTTCAGATAGTAATGAAACAGTTTGTTTCAATTTATAATAACCAACTTTTGAAATTACTATATCAATCTTAGAGTTTTTGATAGCACTTAAACTAAACTCTCCATTTGTATTCGTATAAACTCCTTTATTTGTTTTGGTTATGAATACACTGGCATTTTCTATGGGAGCCCCATGATTCCCTAGAACCTTCCCTTTTAATGTATAGCTTTTTTGACCATACATAACCGACGTTATGAATAACATCAGTGTAAAAAAATATATACCTTTCATATCTATATTTATTTAGACTAATTTTAAATTAACAGCAAAAATATTAGATATATATTATTTAGACAAGTTCCAAATAGTGTTTTATTTCATTATTTTCAATTATTGTATTATCAAAAAAAATCTACAATAATGTAGATTTTTAATTAGTCACTATAAGTAGTTAGTTTTCAAAAGGCTGGCAAAAATCAATGCATTACCAGCCTAGAAAACAAGATTCTATTTTACAGAAATCTTTTTATTTAATTGTTGATGCTCACTTGTCACACTAACAATATAGTACCCTCTCGAAAACTTAGATACGTCAAGAGAAGCTCTTTCATTAATAGTTTCTCTCTGATAAATTACTCTTCCTGATAAATCAGAAACTATAATATTAAAAACCTCATCCTGCTCAACTTTCGGTAGATTCACAAAAATTGATTCCGTTGCCGGATTCGGATAGACTCTTAAAACAGGTGCATCCTTAGGACCTTGAGGACCTATTCTTGGAATTCCACCTCCTCCAGGACCTCCTCCTCCTGGACCACCGCCACCACCCGATGACGCATGAGAAACACTTAAATATTTAGCTCCTCCTCTACCACAACGGTTATTACCCATTACCTGTACCAAACCATTGTTCTTTGCATATCCAGTCATGGCTGTTAAATTTCGATGATTTGTCGGCGCCATTTGCCAGTTCTGAGCAAAATAATCAATAGGGCTTGATACATCAAAAGGGTACGGCAACCACCAAACATAACTTGTAGCTCCTTGAGCGACTCCTGCATTGTATCGTACTAGTGCTCCAGTGTTTACTATTGTTGGTCCTGAAATACTTGCTGGACTTCCAGGTCTTCCTACCCAAATGTTCTTCTGAACAGTTACTCCATTGCTAAATCTTGCTTTAATCCACCCAGAAGTTCTATTATCCGCAGGCGGTCTAATTGTTACCGAATTCCCTGTACTACTAATAATTGGTAAATTAGATGAGCTTGTCCATTGTTGTACATTCCCTGGTGTTGAACAACTAGTAAATGTATATGTTTTTGTTTCGTTTCTACAAATTGTTGAAGTCCCCACTAAATTACTCACATTCACTGGAAAATATGGTGCTTGTGCATTTCCAGCCAACTCGGCTAATAGCCATGGTACACTTTCATTATTAAAACTTGTATGCTGGGTATTTTTATCATGACCAAAATACGAATCGAATGGAGTTAAGTTTTGACACACTAAATTCTTATCTAAACGTCCTGCCCAACTTCTATCTGGGCTTAAGTGCCCTATGGCTGAAAATGACGCAATAAACGAGTGTGAATGTTTTAATGTTCTTAAACTCCAATAGTTTCCACCAAGCAGATTTAATAACCCAGAAACTATATTATCAAATGCATCTTCAAAAGATGTCCAAAAACTTCCATTAACTCCTACCGGGCTTGTTCCTAAAACAGGAGCTGCTAATTCATATTGACCAGGAAACCACCCTCCTGGAACATTATCCATGTTCCCACGATTGTTATTGTTACTTGTATAAATACTTGTATCATTAAAAGCTTTTTTGAACCTTGATATTTTACCATACCCAGAAGTATTTGGCAAGAAATAAGTTTCAATGCTACCAATATGAACGGTTGCTGTAATTATACGTTGAAACGCTCTTAAATTTACGGTTTGTTGACTATGATTTGCAAAAGCATCATTGACATTTCCTGTGAAGGGATTCTCGTAAGCTCTTGACCCTTTCATAGATCCATTAACCAGCGATATTTTGCGTAAGTTTTGAGGATAACCTTTTGATCCTGGCAACCCATTGTTAAATAAATTATTATAGAAGTTCTTAAAAAATGGTGCACCTCTTGAATATGAATACCCTTGCGAGACAGTTCTTGCATTCAAGTAACTTCCACTTGTTCCATTATATTGCTCAATCAATTGTTGCTTTGCCGCTGCTGAACCTAATTGGTTATCTGCAAAATCTTGCGCTGCAGAACTATCGCCTTTTACTTGATTAATTAAAGCTTGTAAACCTAATGGAATATTCGCTCCTAAATGTGGACTATCAACACTTACCCACAGACGTGTATTATGATTCCATTGCGATTGATTGGTTTGCGCATATTTCTTTTCCATATAAGATAAAGCATATCTAGAAATTTGCCCTCCCATACTTGGTCCAACAATTACTAAGCCTTCATTCGATCCATTATTGGATAACCTTGTATTTAAGTTTCTAATTAATCTAGTTAAGTTTAGTCCATTTCTTTCAATATAATCCGCCCCACCATCAATGGTTCTTCCTCCTGAAGTATAGGTAGCATGATTTACAATGACAACATCGTACCCTAAACTTCTTAAAACACAAATTAAGTTTTGTTGTGCCCCATTAGAATCGCGATAATTCATCATATCTTTGATAGAACGATGCTCCTCCGCGCTAAACTGACCACCAGAAATGTATCTTGAAGCACATGTGGGATCCGCCGCACAATCGGCATCCTGAATTCTTCTACGATCTTGAGGGTCAAAACCGTCAATAATAATTACAGGCTTTCGCAAAGTACTAGACGTATTTCCTCCACTTGTTCTAAAAAATATTCTGTAATCGATTTTACCATATATTGGAGATGGCTCATCATAACCTCTAAATGAAATATCCGCGGTTACTGTTCCATTTTCAATAGCGCCACCCAAATTACATCCACTTCTTGAAGGGGATAATCTTCTAAGTGCATCATCCGTAATTACATATAAACTACCTTTTGTATTTTTTGTTTCACCATTGGTAAATGTAGTTTTGAAATTCAACGTTTTTACCCCAGTAGTTTTAAACGAATGATTTATTGAATTTCTAACAATCTTTCCATTGGTAATCAATTCAACGGAATTATGATCATCAAATAACAGAGTTAAACTTTGAATTTTTCTATTTGAATTCTCATACCAATGTTCTTTAGAAAACCTAAACTCAATTGAATTTCCTTTTACCGCTTCTTTCATTGGAGCTATAAGTAAACTATGATGGGAAATGAACGGTTTCTTCCCTTCAACCTGAGTAAACGAATCATCTTTAAGTTTTAAGCCACTTTCTTTCTTTGAATTTTCGGAAAAATTCAAGGTTTCAAAATCGGCATTAACCAACCCTAATGACACAACATTTTCAGCTTCTTTACTTTTCTTTAATTTTTCCTTTAAATCCGTATAAGAAATAAATTTTTGTCCTTTTGAAGCATTGTGAAGATCAAGCAAAGCCTGCCTCATATAGGCAAAATTAGCTGGCTTATCGTTTTCATCAGAATTAAATAAATGAATCTTTGAGAAGTTCATTGACCTATTTAACAATACTCCAGATTTTAAGTTTGTTTTGTCAACTTTCTTCAACATTTGATCCAAGCTTTTTTCTGTGCTCTTTTCAATTGTTATTTGAGCATATCCAATGCTACAAATAAGAAATGTAATAATGAATAATAGTTTTTTCTTCATAGTTAAATTAGTTAATAGTTTTAATTTCACAAACCTAAACTACTACAAATCAAAAACTTGAACGTCCGGAATTATCTAAATTATATAAAATCGGATGTTTTTAAATGATATCGGACAATATTAAATATTTAATTCATTTTTCTGAACTCCGTTGGTGTTATAGAGGTCATCTTTTTAAAGGCAGAATAAAATGTAGACTTTGAATTAAAGCCACATTCTAAACCAATTGATGCTATAGTGTAATTTCCAAAATGACTATCCGAAAGTAGTTTCTTCGCTTGCTCTACTCGAAAAGAGTTTATGTAATCCGAAAAATTCGAACTACTTTGTCCGTTAATTATTTTTGAAAAATGGCTAGGGCTCATTTTTAATTCATCTGCTAAAATATTCATAGTTAATTTAGGGTCCAGAAAACGTTGGTTTTCTGAAATATAACTATGAATTTTATCAAAATCTTTTTCGTGCTTTGTTACTGGTGATTTCTTTCTATCGGGAATTATGTTTTTATCATTTCCTTCATTAATTAAATGGTTTCTTAAAGATATTCTATCTTTTACAATTCTGTATCTAAAAAAACCTTGGTACCCTATCCAGTATAATAACATAGAAGTTCCTAATCTTAATGGTAAATAGGCCCAGTTTCTTCCAGTAATATTATTAATAAAAATGGCAAAAACCCAAAACGAAAGTACAAGACCTCCTAGTTTCAAAAATATCTTAATCCAATAAATATCATCGTAATCTGTAATGAATGTATAAAGTTCTTTTTGCTTGAATACTAAATATGCTGATTTACTGATTATCCCAATGCCAATAATAGCATTAAAAACTTCTTCAGCTCTCTCGTATACTTGAATAAAGGTTTCATCTAAATTATTAGTAAAAAAATAAGAATGAATTATAAATGCTGAACGTACTATTAGTTCAATAAAAAAGACAGCTAGAAAAAAAGATAAAACACGATTGCCTCTATCTTCTACCTTCAAATAATGAAGTAGAAACATATGAAACATAGGAAATAGCAACAAGTACCACGGCACCTCAAACTGCTGAATAAAATAGTTATTTACTCCATAGCCCTTGTCAATTAACCAAGCTTGAAGGTTATTGAGAGATAGAAAAAACACAGTTAGATTTAAATATAAAATTACCTTACTAACTTTTTTCTGCTTTGATATTGTAAATACATTAAATGCAAAACCTTGAATTGCGCCAGCAATTAACAAGGATGAAAAAAACCCATTCCCCATATTATTTATCTTTCGTACTAAAAGTTTTCCCTTCTTACTTTGATATAAGTTCCATATCCTGATATAAAAATAAAAAATACCTGAGAATTAACTACATATAGGTTCAATTAAAATAATAGTCTTTTATACCTAAGTTTCTTTACTTCTTATTTTTCACAAACATTAAGCTATTTTCTGATAATATACTTTTCAAACTACTAAGGTTTTATTTTCAACTTATCTCCCTATTATTATGCCTATTTATATATTTATTAATACCCCTTATTTCCTTTTATCAATTTATGTTAAAACCAAACCTTTACTTACTGATGAATTAAAAAACAGCTTTGAAAACTAACTACTACTCTCTCTAACATAAAGAGATAAAAATTCCCCAAATACTGATTAAATAAATGTATTTGGGGTTTTATTTTAATTTATTACCCTAAAAAACTTCAAAGTAACGTTAATTTCACTAGTTATTTTCTTCAATAAAATTATCCTTTTTCTTTATATAATTACAAAAACTTGAATACCAAAACCATAAACAAATAATGCAAAAAGACATCTAAGCTTTCTTTAATTTTAAAAAGAAAAAAATGAAAATTTCTAGTTAAATTTGTAAAAACATGAGTTTTTGAAAGTGTATTGTTATTTAGTATAAACACTTCGTTTTGAAGTAAGTAAACAAACGTTTAAAATCTAATCATTAACTTGATTAACAAAACGCAAAGTTTTCAAAATTAAACAATTACTTGTAATATTTACTTACTTTCATTAACTTTGGTTACGACCCTTGAAGTTTTTTAATTTTTAACCAAATTTAAGGAAACTAGTACTAACTATTATCCCCTCAAACCCTATGGCAATTATTAAATGCATACATTCTAATAAAGCTATTATACTTCATACCCAAAATAGAATTGGCAGAAACAAAAAAGTTTCTACAATACATATAGCTGAAAACGACATTTCTCAATCACATGCTGTAATAGAATGGAAAAACGGAGACTGGTATTTACAGGATTGCAGTCGAAATGGAACTCTCATTTCTAAGAAGTACTTTCATCACGCTTCAACGAAATTAAAAGAAAACGATATTATTCAATTTGGTAGAGATGAATCAACCAAATATCAAGTAGTAAATCTCAATCCACCTGTTAGCTATTTAGTTTCATTATCAAACCCAGAAACGATTATGGAACTGGGAAATTTTGAAAAAATAACAAATGATGAAAACGAAGAAATTCTTTTCTATTATTCGAGTGATATGTGCTGGAAGGCTGAAACTGAATCTTACTCTATAAAGTTTGAGCATGAAAAAACATATAGGCTAAATAATGACAACTGGTTGTTCGTTGAAAACGAACCACTTGATGCTACCATTGATACAAGAAATCTGGTAGATCAAGCCGAATTCCAGTTTAAAGTTAGCGAAGATGAAGAAAGTGTTCAAGTAAATATTACGATCGATGGGCTTAAACTTGATTTAGGAGAACGAAGTCATCATCATTTACTTTTAATTCTCGCTAGAAAAAGATTTTCTGACTCGAAAGAAGATAGTCTAACTAACAATTGCGGTTGGCTGGATGTTGAAAACCTAGTATCTCAACTTTCCAAAGAATTATATAAAACTGTTGACGAATATTATATTAATATTTTGATTCATAGATTTAGAAAGCAGCTTTTTGGTTTGAAGCCCTATGGTTACTTATTTTCAGAAGTTATAGAACGAAAAAAAGGAAGAATTCGTTTCGCACACCCTTTGTTTAATATTTCACAAGAATCTCATTTATCTATTGCTTAAGCGATAGATAATTATTTTTGAAAAAGTGTCAACTTTTTTAATTAATCCATTCTTTAAGTTTAAATGAAGGAATTCCCTGTCAGAAAAATCGCACCTCACTTAGCCAATATTTATGAGCTTAAAAAAATTATTGGAGAAGGTACTTATGGTATTATATACAAAGCAAAACAAATTAGTACTGGTCAAATAGTTGCTGTAAAGTTACTAAAGCCTCCAAAAGGTGTTAATCGCAAGGATTACGTATTCCCAATGGATCATTTTGAAAAAGAAGCACTCTTGTATTCAAAAATGAATCATCCTAATATCGTAAAACTTCTTGACAAAGGGATTACTAATAAAAACGAGCCTTTTTTTGTATTTGAATATATTAATGGTATTAGTTTAAAGGATATCATTATTGATGAAAAACTTCGCACTTTTTCTTTAGTAAAAGAAATTATGTGTCAACTGCTTGATGGAATAAATCATGCCTTTGAAAAAGGTATAATTCATTGTGATTTAAAGCCACAAAATATAATGGTTCTAGATGGCGGTTTACGAAAACATGTAAAAATATTAGATTTTGGAACTGGAACTTTTTCTGAAAACGACAAGTACAATCAAAAAAAGAAAATTTTTCAATCGAGTAATATTGAAGGAACTCCTAACTACTGCTCACCCGAACAGTTAAGAGGTGAAACCCCTTCTATAAAGTCTGATTTGTATTCATGGGGTTTAATTTTAGCTGAATGTTTAACAGGTGAAATGGCTATTCAAGGAGAAAGTATTTCCCATGTTTTACAACTTCAACTTAGCAATGATCATATACCATTACCTTCTCATATTATAAAACACCCTGTAGGCTCAATATTGAGAAAAGTTTTAACAAAAACTCCTTCTTTAAGAGCTGGAGACCCAAAACGAATTTATCAAGAGTTTTTGGATGTTAACTTAGAAACATTAGTAATTTCTCAGAATGAAGTCTCACTTAATTCTCAAGAAGAGGATTATTTAACTATAGCAAATCCACTCGGTTGGCAGCATATAAAAGCGGAAAAACGTTTTTTATCTGTTCTTTGTATTCAAATAGATCTTGATACCAAAGCTGATGAGGTTATAGATTTAGAAACATTCGATATTATTCAAAAAAATCAGATTAATAATTGCATTGACATTGTAACTAAATATGGTGGCTCCGTAGCTGAACAAGTAGCGAACATTATTGTTGTTTACTTTGGATATCCACATATTGGAGATGATGATATAAGAATGACGGGAGCCTGTGCTGTAGAAACTCTTAATTACTTTAACAACTCCAAAAACCTTTTATTTATTGAGGAAAAGTTGGTTTTAAATGTTAAAGCGGCTATTCATTCTGGCACACTTTTATCTAACAAAAATGAAATTCCAAAAGGTTTAATTCTGAACGAGTCGTTAAAGTTGCTTCATGATTCAGACGAACAACAAATTTTAATACATAACAATTCAAAGAAACTATTTGAAAAGCATTTTATACTGAAACCATGTAAAAGTGCTTATGAATTAGTTTCTAAAAAAATACAAGAAAAAGAATCTGAGTTTAATTCAACCCAAAAAACACTTCAAGGAAGAGAACAAGAGTTCGAAGAAATATTCCAACATTGGAAATCAAAAGAATTGACCAACACCGTTTTTGTTTCGGGGCAAGCAGGTATAGGTAAATCTAGGCTTATATTTGAAGTTAAATCAGCAGTAACAAGAACGAATAATCTTGTTTTCCATTGTCAATGCCTACCAGAACATCAAAACGATACACTTTACCCTATTTTCAATCTGTTAAAAAAATATTTAAAGATTGACGAAACCACCACACAAAAAAAGACTATCGAAAAGCTAGAGCAAGCTATCCAGTTAATAAACTCCGATATTGAGGTTTCACTTCCCATTTTATGCTCTTGGTTTTCTATTTCTTATGAAACTGAAAAAACCAGTTCTATACCACCAGAAAACCAAAGAGAGTTCGTTTTAAACCTGCTTCAAGAGTTATTTTTAAGTATTGATCGTGACGAAAACTTTCTAATCATAATAGAAGACATTCATTGGATTGATCCCACTAGTGAAATTTTTATTGAGCAATTCATTTCGAAAAATATTAAAACTAATTGTTTTCTATTACTTTCGTCTAGATCCAAACCATGCTTTTCTCCTGAAGAAAATTCAGTTAAAGAAATTGCATTATCTCCATTGAAAAAAGTTGCCATTAAGAGTTTAGCAGAAAGCTCACTTAATGCTAAAATTAATGATGAGATATTAGATCTTATTTATGGTAAAACTGATGGAATCGCTCTTTATGCGGAAGAGTTAACCACAATGTTGGCCGAGAAAAATCTTATACAAAAGAAAAACAACACATATGAGCTATCAGAGAGAGTTGAAAATTTAAACATCCCTTCCACCTTAACTGGATTGCTTCAATCGAGATTAAAAAATATTGGTTTAGCCATTGAAACAGCTCAAATTGCAGCAATTATTGGTAGAGAGTTTTCATATAATCTGCTCGTTAATTCATCATTAAAAAAAGAAAGTTTTGTTAAAGATGATCTTGAAATACTGAAAAGGGCAAATATTATTTATAACAATTCAGAAAATGATGAAGATTATATTTTCAAACATGACTTAATCAGAGATGCTGCATTTGAGAGTATAGCTAAATTTCCTAAAAGAGAAATACACAAGAGAGTTGGAGAAAATATTAGAAGCTATCCAAGAACGCTTCGTGAAAAGAACATTCAGCGATTGGCATATCATTTTCATCAGGCAGAAGAATATAAGGACGCCATAAACTTCTATAAAGAAGCAGCTAACTTAGAATTGTTAAAAAAGCTAGGGCAATCCGAATCTATTTATCTTACTGATAAAGCACTTCAGATAAATGAAAAATTAAAAAGTGAAAACTCTAGAGATTATATTCCTCTCGAAGAAGCCGAATTAAGAATTCACAAAGCAGCCGTTCTAACGTATAAATCAGGATGGAAACACCCAGAAATCATAGAGAACTATAGAATTGTAAAGTCTTTAGCTAAAGAAACCAATTTTACGAATAAAGTAAAGTTTGCACTAGCAAAAGGTATGTGGGTATACGAATGTACCGAGGGAAATATTTCCCAAATGTTCCTGCTTGCTGAAGAAATGAAAAAAACGTCACAAGCAATTGGAGATTCTAATTATTTAGCACAAGCTTATGATTGTTTAAGTCAAACACAATTTTTCAATGGTCAGTTTAAAGAATGTATCCAATCTTGTCATAATTGCTATCATTGTTATGATGAAAGTACTGGAAAACGAAAACCTATTTTAGACGGCTTAGATCCGTATGTGGTATGTATGAGTTTTGAAGCTTTATCTCGATTATTTCTAGGAGAAACCGAGCAGTCCATTGGTTTGATGAAGGATGCTTTGAGTCAAGCTAAATCTTATCGCTGGTCGAATTTAACCATGGGAGCCTATGCTCAAACATCAAGACTCTATCTTTATCTGTGCTCATTCTCTAATCTAGATGAGCAGACTAAATCGTTATTCAACGAGCTAAATAACGAAATCTTTTTATTTGGACAAAAAGGATCATTCCCTTATTGGGAAAGTGCTATTCATTTAAATAATACTGCTTCATTAGCTTTATCTGGTGATGAAAAATCGTTTTTACATTTCCAAGAAGCGAGAAAAAAATGGGCTCCAAAAACTTCTTCAATTCCTTATTATAACCTTATTGAAGTAAGTATTTTGTTAAGAAATAAAGTATATAAAAAAGCATTGAAAATAACAGATGAATCAATTCTTTTTGCTGAAAAAAACAAAATAACCTACGCTCTTGCTTATGCCTATTGCTTTAAAGCAAAAGCACTCTATAATTTAAACAGAAAGGAAGAGGCGTTTAATACATTCAACAAATCACTAAAAATAGCCGAAAGTCAAAGAGCAAACTGGATCAAGTCATTTGTATCCAATGAATTTTTTAGCTTTCTTACAAAAGAAAAGGACTCTCAAAAACTCTATAGAAAAAACTTCAAATTAATTGATGATAATATAAATACCCAACTTAAATAAAAGTATGAGCATAGAAACAATAACCTCCTCAGCAATTATAAGAAAAATTCTAAGTCGTTTTAACATAACAACTATAGAATGTAATGAAGAAGGACTAAAAAAAATATATCAAGCTTGGTGTAGAAACATTCCTTTTGACAACTTTTGGAAACGTCTTGAACTGGAGAAAACTCCATTTATTAGTAAAGACCAAATTGATCCTAGTGCTTTTTTCGAAGCTTGGCTAGAACACGGTGTTGGAGGAACATGTTGGACGACAACGAATGCCTTACAATATTTATTAGAAGAACTTGGGTTTCAGACAAAAATTGTAGGTGGATCCATGGGAGACATGGGAATGGTAAATCATGGAAGCTTAATCGTTACAACTAATAATGGCAAAGAATTCATCGTTGATACATCAATATCAAATGAAACACCTATTGAGCTTACTCCAAAAACTATTGACAATGCTCCACATTCAATTCAACTAATGGATGAAGGAGAAAAACGCTCAATATTTTTCGAGTTCCCTTCAAAAAAGGACCTTATGAAATGTGCTATTTACAACAACACATTTTCAACAGAAGATCTTTATAACGCTCATAAAGAAAGTTATACCAATAGTTTATTTAATGACTGTGTTTATATTAAAAAAAATAATGAGTTTGGTATTAACACAATTATTGGAGACACCTTATACACTAAAACTAAAAACAATGTAAAAAAAGTTACGCTTAACAGAGAGGAAATCAAAACAGTTTTATTAGATACCATGGGACTATCACAGGAACTCATAGATCATATTGAAAAAACCACCTTATTTAACCTTCCTGAAGAGTCTAACTTAATAAGCCTAACCAGTTAAATTTTAAATTTAATATATTATGCAAACACAAGCAGTACAAGAAACTGAAACACTAACACCATCTACAAATGACATTAATCGTGCGTTAATTAACTTTATGCAGATCTTAGCTAATGACACGAACGGAACCAAAACAACAATGAAAGGTTTTGAAAAACAATTAGCTAAGGCAGTTCAAAATGGTAATGAAGGAGATATTCTATATTACCAAGATAAAATTGTTGAACTAATAACTGCAAACATTCCATTAAAAGAAGCAGCGGAAAAAATGTATTCGGCTATATTTTCTGACATCAGAAACTTAGACTCAAATTGGTGGGCTGTTAACAAAGTAATTGGAACCTCTACAACAGGTTTAATTTGGGGATACACTTGGACATCATCTGATCAAGATGCTTTTATCGCCTTTATTAACGAAGTAGCAAAAGATAAAGAGAATACCTTTGCTAACCTTGCTATTAAATTAAGATCTTCAGAAGAAAATGCTAAGAAATACCGCGAAGCTTTTATAGAGTATATCGAAGGAGTTCAAAAGTTAATTGACCCAAAAATGAGTCAACATTTAATTGATACGCTTGTTCAAAAATCAAGCTATCCAGCCTCGGAAGCTGAATTAGAAACTTTATTTGATAATTTAGTAGAGCCTAAAACTTGGTAACAAAAGATAAAAATAAATTGATTCCATATATTTTTCCCGTTGGGGAAAAATGTATGGTTTCTTCTTTGGGTGCTAGCAGATTGGAAAAGCAACTTTCTTATTTTTATCCTAGGCAACATTTGTCATATGTTTTTGAATTTCGCCTATCAGAGAAAAATGACCAAGTAGATTTAGCTATTGCGTTTGATCAAGAGGAAGACATTGAGTTTTTAAAAAAACACTCTCTAAATATTTACAAAAATGAAGAAATTAAAAAATGGCTAAGTAGTTGTTTAGAACTAAAAGCAAGTGATAATTCAATTAAAAGCTTTTGGTTGGAGATTGATCTTGATGGGCAAGAGACTAATAATATTCCTAGTTTGTTTATCAGTTTAAAGCCTGAAATTTCGACAATTGATAAGCTAAAAAAAATAGTTAGTGTTTTGAGTTTTCAACATGTTAATGCAGATAATTTCAAAATACTGGAGACTTGCCAAAATGCTTTGGAAAAGAATCAATACATTGAACATATTGGTGTAATGCATTCAAGAAAAAGCAATAAAACAACACGATTATATATTAGAGGGTTTAACAAAACGTCACTTCTTTCCTATTTAGATAAAGTTGAATGGACAGGAAATAAAGAGCTTTTAAAAGATCATTTACACGAGCATTATTCTTTAGATTATATAAGTGTTGCTCTGGAATTCGCAGAGATATTGAAACCTACCATTGGTATCGAACTACATTTAAAAAAAGGAACTCAATATTCAGATCTTTTACTTTCTGATTTTGTAGAAAAAAAAGTCTGCTCTTCAAAAAAAATAGAGGCAATAAAGGACATCCTTACTTTTAGTAAAATATCAATAAAAAACTGTAATTATAGACGAAGCTTAAGTCACTTCAAATTCACTATTAAAAATAACGAAGAACCTGAATACAAAGTATACGTACAACTTATTCCAAGTTATACTGGTTTGTTTGGGTTTTAATGATAAAATAGTTTACTGCACTTGTTAGTTTTGTGAATATTTATTTTCAAAAAAACTATTAAAACCTATTCATGAATAAATAGTCCATTCTTAATGTATGAATTAACTTTACAACATTTTTTACATTAATTTCACTTAAAACATATATATTCGAGAACCTTTAACATCTTGAAAATATGGAAAGTTTACTATTAAGTTTTAAAACTGAAGAAAAAGGCAAACTATCGAGATGCGGCGAAATATTATTTGCCATGATACTAATCATTGTTACCTTTCCTTTATTCTTAGCAGGCTGTTTAATTAGCTTTTTAGATTTGAAAGAAAATCCTATATTCTCTCAAATAAGAGTTGGTAAGAACGGTAAGCTTTTTTCTATTCTAAAAATTAAAACAATTAGCAGTGTTCAAAAAAGAAAAGTTTCCTTCTTGGGAAAGCTTCTAAGGAAAACGAAAATAGATGAACTTCCTCAACTTTTTAATGTTTTTATCGGTGATATGAGGATTATTGGTCCTAGACCCGAGCAGCCTCAATATGTTGAACAATTTTTAAAACAAACCCCCTCTTTTTCACTGAGACATAAAATTAAACCTGGAATTACAGGGTTAGCGCAAGTTTGCTTACCTAGAGCGACTCCCAAAGATAATTTGAAAAAATTAGAACATGATTTATATTATGTAAATAATCATTCTTTAAAACTTGATTGTATTATTCTATTAAAAACCTTAAAAATAATTCTAACTTTAGATAGTAATTAACACCTAAGCTATCGCACATTTTTTTATCCAAAATCTATGTTTAAACTTTACGAATAGAAAAAACAGAATTTATATCTCAATATGAAAAAATTATGAAAGTAGTATTTATAGACAGAGATGGTGTAATAAATAAAGATGTCGGATATTTAGATAAAATTGAAGACTTTCAATTCATCGATGGTGTCTTTACGAGTTTTAGATACTTGCAAAGTTTAGGTTTTTCCTTGGTGATTATTACTAACCAATCTGGAATTGGAAGAGGGTATTTTAGTGATTATGACTTTCACGTAGTAAATAATTGGATGCTAGATAAATTCAGCCATGAGAACGTAAATATCCTTGACGTTTTATATTGTCCACACAAGCCACTAGATCTGTGCACTTGTCGTAAACCTAATACAGGCATGCTTGAAACAATAAATAAAAAGTATAATATAATAAAAAAAGAATCTTGGTTAATAGGCGATAAAGAAAGTGATATAGACACCGCTATTAATTTTGGTATCACAAATACCGTCTTAGTTGAGAGTGGTCAAGAAATTGATAAAAAAAACAGTAAAGCTAACTTTATTTTACCTTCTATTAAATTCATAGATAGTTGTATTACCTAAACCCCACAAATAAATAAAAATTAAAATACATGAAGCACAGTTTTAATAATAAAACTATTCTAATTACAGGGGGAGCTGGTTTTATAGGTTCAAACGTAGCGTTTTTTATACAAAACAACTATCCTCAAAGCAATATTATTATTTTCGATATATTTAGAAAAGAGGATATAAATTCTGAGCATAATCCAAAGAGTTTTGGTCATTACAAAAATTTGATCGGGTTTAAAGGGAATATTATTTGCGGAGATATTTCTAACGACGATGATTTAAGGAGTCTCAATTATTATGACATAGATTACATTTTTCATTTTGCAGCTATCTCTAATACGCGTATTTATGAACAGGAGACTATTATGAGAACTAATGTCAACAGTTTTTATAAACTTTTATACATTGCTAAGAATCATCAGGCTCAATTGGTATACGCTAGTTCAGCCTCAGTATATGGTCTGTCTCCATCTCCTCAAAAAATAGGAAATGAAACCCCAAATACTCCTTATGGTTTTTCGAAATATGCAATGGATCAAATAGCTTCTTATTTCGTTAAAAAAAATCCGTCTATAAAAATTATTGGTCTTCGTTTTTTTAATGTTTATGGAGAAAAGGAATATTTTAAAGGTAATACCGCATCTATGATAATACAACTAGGACATCAAATTTTAGCTTGTAAAAAGCCTCGTCTATTTAATGAATCAGATAAAATAATGCGCGATTTCGTTTACATAAAAGATGTTGTTAAAGCATGTATATTAGCAAGTAATTCTCAAAGAAGCGGCATATATAACATTGGTAGTGGTATGGATAGAAGTTTTCAAAATATCGTTGAAATCTTACAAAAAGAATTGAATACAGATTTGAGTATCTCTTATTTTGAAAATCCTTATCAGGAATATCAAATAGATACTAGGGCTGACATTAGTTTGAGCCAAGAGTTTTTGAATTATACACCCAGTTATAATTTAGAAGAGGGTATAAAGGATTATCTTCCATATATCAAAGAAACATTTAAATGGATTAGCAAGTAATGAAGAATATTTTGGTCATTGGAGACATTATTATAGACCATTATTTAATTGGTAGTACAAACCGTGTATCTCCCGAAGCTCCTGTCCCAATTGTAAAAATTAAAAAGGAAACAACAGTTTTAGGAGGAGCGGGAAATGTAGTTAATAATTTATTATCATTTGGAGGAAAAGCAGATATAATAAGCGTAATTGGTAAAGATCAAGATTTTCTAATACTCAATAAATTGTTTAAAGAAAAAAATATAAGTACTAATTATTTGGTTTTTGAAGAAAAACGAGCTTTAACGAAAAAAACCAGAATCTTATCTTCTAGCCAACAAATTGTAAGGTTTGATAAAGAAGACACCCACGAAATTAGTGAAGATAGTATTAATAAAATTATAAAAATTTTCAATGAAATTGTTAATAATTATGATATCATAATACTCTCTGATTATAATAAAGGAGTTTTAACAAAAGAAGTATCTCAGCAAATTATTACAGCTGCCAATAAAAAAAACATTAAAGTTTTAGTTGACCCTAAAGGTAACGATTACTTAAAATATACAGGAGCTTATTTATTAACTCCAAATAAAAAAGAAGCGTTCTCTATAACAGGTTTTAACCTTAATAGTGAAAGTAATACTTTACTAAAAGCAATTCGTAAATTAAAAACTGATTATCGACTATCTGCCTCAATTATAACTCTTAGTCAGGATGGTATTGCCCTTTATAATGAAAGCTTGAAAATTTTCCCAACCAAATCAAAAGAAGTATTTGATGTAACAGGAGCTGGAGATACGGTAATTGCCGCTATAGCCTATAAATTAGTTCATGGAGATTCCATTGAAGATGCCATTCGGTTTGCTAATTTAGCTGCGGGGGTAGTAGTAGGAAAAATGGGAGTTGCTACCACTACAATTGAAGAAATCTATTCACTACAATACTCCATTAAAACAACAAAAGAAATTAAAGTAATTACCGATCAACTAAAGCAACAGGATAAATCGATAGTTTTTACAAATGGATGCTTCGACATTCTTCATTTAGGGCATATAAAGTACCTCGAAAATGCAAAAAAACTTGGTGATATTTTAATTGTAGGAATAAACTCAGACAAATCAGTTAAACAATTAAAAGGAGATAAACGCCCAATAAATTCGGAATTCGACAGAGCTTACTTAGTAAATTCCTTAAAGCAAGTAGATTACACAGTTGTTTTTGATGAAAAAACTCCATATGAGCTAATTAATTTAATAAAACCCAATATTTTAGTAAAAGGAGGAGACTACAAAAATTCAGATATTGTTGGCAGTGAGATCGCCGAAGAAACTAAGGTATTAGACTTTATTGAAGGAAAAAGTACAACAGAGATTATTAATAAAATAAAACAATGATATTAGAAAACCTAGAGGAGCATATTCTAGTATTAAAAGAAACAATTAGCTCTTACCAAAATGACATTAATTTTGTTGCAAACGAATGTATACATCGTTTAAAATCTGGTGGAAAAATTCTCTTATTAGGTAATGGTGGTAGTGCCGCTGATGCACAACATATGGCTGCAGAATTAGTTGGATCTTTTAACAACAAAAAAAGACCTCCACTTTCCGCAATTGCTTTGACAACAGATAGCTCAATACTTACCTCAATAAGCAATGATTTTTCATATGAAACTGTCTTTTGTCGTCAATTAAAAGCTCTAGCATCTGAAAAAGATGTTGTTATAGGTATTAGTACAAGTGGAGAAAGTAAAAATGTAATTAATGCTCTTAAGTACGCAAAAGAAATAAATTGTTTTGTAGTCGGGTTAAGTGGTAATAAAGGTGGAGCATTAAATAAAGTTTCTGATAAAAACATTATTGTTAACTCAAATCGAACTTCTATAATTCAAGAAGTACATCTATTTATTGAACATCAAATATGTACTATTATTGATCAACATTTTTCATAATTTGTAAAGATAAAATGAACCTTAAATTTCTAATTTTTGCAGATCAATTGGTTAAACCCATTTATATTTTAGCTAGTTTATTACCAAAAAGAAAAATTCTTCAAGAAGAGAATCATAACTTTTTTATCTTAAAATTTTTTGGCTTTGGAAGTATAACACGGGTTTCTCATGTTATTGACAATATAGGAATTCCTAAGAATAAAATTACTTTTATTACATTATATAATAATAAAGCATTAATTGATCTACTTAACTTAAAAGCAATATACGTTTACACAAATACTCCATTGGCTTTATTTGTGAGTCTTTTAAAAGTAATATCATATGTTTGGAAGACGAAGAAATATTCACTATTGGATATGGAAAGAACATCTAACTTGTCAGGTATTTTAAGGTTAATATTAAGTTTCAGAAAACCGTGTAGTTCATTTTATTATGGTAAAAACAACAAAGCTAAAAACGGGCAGTATTTTGTTTCTCTTAAAAACAAATCTACTTTAAAAGCCATTGCTGAGATGTTTCATAAACAATATAATCAAGCGGAAAAACATTTTCTTAAAACAAACACTAATAAAATATTTATAAACATTAATGCAGGAGACTATTTACCTGAACGTAAGTTTCCTATCGATAAATATGTTTCTTTGATTGAAGAACTTCATTCCGAAAATCCTAATTGGGTTTTTTACCTAACTGGTACAAATTCTGAGCGTAACTATGTTACTTTGTTTGAAAAACGCTTAATCGAACATAAAATTCCAAAAGAAATTTTGTTTAACATAGCAGGAAAATACGATTTGAGTCAATTTATAACTCGTTTAAAAGAAGCTAAAGTACTTATTACAAATGACTCAGGTCCTTTACATTTAGCTCATTTTTTTAACATCAAAACCGTAGGAATATGGGGACCAACATCCTCTAAATTAATTGGCTACCAGAATAGCAAACAAATGCTTAATTTAGATCTAAATATAGATTGTTCACCTTGTTTTATACATCCAAAATCGAAAATAGCGAAACAATGTAATGGTAAGTTAACATGTTTTTCTCTATTCATCCCGAAAAAAATGGCGTTAGAAATCACAAAATTTGTTCATAATCCCTAAGATGTATTAAAGTATGAAACCACCCAAAAGAATATTATTTTTAAATCCTCCTGGGGAAAAAATATACATTAGAGATTACTATTGCTCAAAAGTTTCTAAAGCATATTATTTGCCCCAACCTGTTGATTTACTTATTCAGTCTTCTTTTTTCAATGAATCTGACTATAACATCTTGGTTATGGATTGTATTGCCGAAAACAAACCCGAATTATTGGCTTTACAGAAAATAAAAGAATTTAGCCCACACTATATAATTGGTTTAATTGGGTCAGTTTCTTTACTAGAAGACCAAATTTTCTATTCGAAAGTTAAAATTCAAAACCCTTCTACCATAATAGCATGCTCAGGAGATGCTCTTTTAGAAAAATTCCAAGAGAAATTTAAAAAATATGATTGGTTAACTGCTATTATAACCAATTTTTTTAAAGATGGTTTTAAACGTTTTATAGAAAAAGATGAACGAATTGATGGTTTAGTTTATTATTATCAAAACAAATTAATTGTACAAAGTGACAAAGGTTCAAAACCTATTAATATGGGTATTCCGAAACAACATTTATTCAAAGGTAACTATAGAATGCCCTTTGCTAATGCAACTCCTATCGCCACAATTTTAACAAATTACGCTTGCCCCTATCCATGTACATTTTGTATAATGTCATCATTACCATATACGACCAGAACTGCGAATTCTATAATTAAAGAATTAAAATATTTAAAAGAAAAAGGCTATCAATTTTTATATTTTTCTGATCAAACATTTTTTCAATCCAAAAGTATTACTACCGAAATTTTGAACTGGATGATTGACACAAACTACGGTCTAAAATGGATGTGTTTTTCAAGGGTAGATGTTCTTTCAGAAAAAGAACTAAAACTTATGAAAAAAGCTGGTTGTACTCTAATAATGTTTGGAGTAGAATGGGCTGAAGATAAATTACTATCTCATTATAAAAAGCAATACACTACGCAACAAATTGAAACCACATTTGCGTTATCAAAAAAATTAGGTATAAGAAGATTAGGTACTTTTCTATTGGGAGTTCCTGGTCAAACAAAAGAATCAATACTAAATACAATAAGGTTTGCTAAAAAAATAGAAGCCGATTATGCTTCTTTTAATATTGCCGTTCCCAGAAGTAATACCTCATTTCGAACAGAAGCTTTAAAACAAGGGCTGATTGATGAATCTTTAGAGGTTATGGATCAATCGGGTAATGAAGTTACCATAGGAACTGGAGTTTTAAGTAAAAATGAACTGGAAAAATTAAAAAGAAAAGCTTACAAATCTTTTTATTTTAGACCTAAATATATTTTTAAAAGACTAATTAATATAACTAATTGGACAGAGTTCAAAATTCACTTGAAAGAAGGGTTTTACATTCTTAAAGGAGCCTTAAAAACAAAATAAGCTAATATTCCTATGAAAATAAAAATTAGAAAAATACTGTATTTCTTATGGTTTTCATTTACAATAGCTTTATTAATTTGGAAAGGAGGGATTTTAGGTTGGCAACAAAAAACAGCTGACTTTTACAATTATTACACCGCCTCAAAACTTGTGCTACAAGGAAAACCTATTCACAAATTCTATAATAATAATTGGTTTAATGAAGAAGCTCAAAAAATAAACATTCAAGAAGGTGCTAAGTTTTCACCATTTCCTCCAGTTACAGCGTACTTATTTATTCCTTTAACGGTGTTAAGCCCTATTACAGCAAAACGGTTATGGCTGTTGATTAATTTTCTATTAATAATGGCTTTACCATTCCGAATAAGAAACATAACAAAATGGTCTTTTGAAAACACACTACTCTTCCTTACATTGTTTACTTTACCTTTAGCTAGCACATTAAATTCGGGACAAATATATCTGGTTATAGGCTTTGCTTTATTAGAAATAATTGGAAATACATACCATAAAAAAAGAGGGGTACTTATTGGTGTTATCATTGGTTTTTCAGCAAGCCTAAAATATCTACCTATTTTATTCTTAGCATATATAACTAAAAATCAAAAGAGAATAACTATTATTCTAGTTACTATGTTAACTATTCTATTTTCCAGTATCGCTATTTACGTAAATGACAACTTAGCTTTTCCTTTTTTCTTTGAACACTTTAACTCTCATATACAAGGAAAACTACCTGGTCAAGGACAATATTCCGTAGCATTTCAATCATTAGATTCATTATTAAACAATCTTTTTGTCTACAATACTGAAAAGAATCCATCACCTTTAATCCATTCTATTACCATAAAAACCATTCTTAAACTACTATTAAAGCTTGTAATACTTGCAATAGTATTCATTTTATACAAAAAGAATAAATACAAAATTACTCCTGTTTTAATCTCAATTGGAATGCTTGGTATTTTCTCATTGCTTCCCGCAACGGCCTCATATCATTTACTATTATTACTATTTCCGCTTACGATTATTTTTCTTTGGGTACTAAACCTAAATTCACCACGAAAAACAGCAGTTTTTTTTGTCATCACGTTAATTGCTCTTAATCTACAATCACATCATATTCCAAATTTCAATAAACTTCTTATATTTAACCTATTAATACACTACCCAAGGTTTTGGGGGGTATTGTTTTTATTTTTTTTAACATCTTTTTATTATAGGAATTATCCTTCACGATATTATGGCTAAACTATTATTTCTACAAAATATGGACTATGAATTTGTAGGACCAATGTACATATCCTCAATGATAAAAAATCATGGACATGAATGTGAATTAGAAATAGGACATGAAACAAAAGACTTTGAAGAAATAATTCAGCAATTCTCACCAGATATAATTGGTTTTTCCGTAATGAGTGGAAGTCATAATTGGGGAAGAAAAATAGCAAAAAAACTGAAGAAAAAATATGATATAGTTACTCTATTTGGTGGGGCTCATCCTACATTTTTTCCAGAATTTATAAAAGAAGAAGGTATTGACTACCTGATTCGTGGTGAAGGAGAGGAATCTGTTTTAGAAATTCTTAATGCTATAGATCAAAACAAAAGTTTTAAAAATACCCCTAACTTATCATACATCGATTCTGAAGGAAAATCAAAACACAATCCCATTCGAAATTTACGTAAAAACATGGATGACTATCCATACCCTGACAGGCAATTGTATCAAACTCTTGATAAAAAACAACACAGACAAGTGAGAAATGTTATTACCTCAAGAGGATGTCCATTTCATTGCTCTTTCTGTTTTGAAGATGCCATGCGCGATTTATACAAAGGAAAAGGTAAATATGTAAGAATTCGAGATATTGATAAGGTAATTGATGAATGTATAGAACTCAAAAAAAACACTCCTGTTGAAGTAATTTATTTTGCAGATGACGTCTTTGGTATGAATAGATCATGGCTATATGAATTCTTAGAGCGTTACAAAAGAGAAGTTGACCTTCCTTTTATTTGCTTAGTAAGAGCTGATTTGGTTGCTGCAGATAAAGAATATGCCTTTAATTTAGCCAAGGGAGGATGTCAATCAGTATTTTTTGGCATTGAATCGGGTAATGAAGATTTGAGAAATCAAGTTCTGAAGAAGAAGTTAAATGACGAACAAATTGTGCTAGCCGCTGAACTCCTTCATGAAGCTGGAATTACTTTTAGAACATATAACATTCTAGGACTACCCGATGAAACCTTAGAAGATGCTTTTTCAACAGTCGAATTGAATATAAAAATTAAAGCTGATTATCCTTGGTGTTCAATATTTTCACCATTTCCTGGGACAGAACTATCCGATTATGCGATGCAAAAAGGTTATTTAAGCCCAACCTTTTCTGTTGAAGAGTTGGATAAATCATTTTTTCTCTCCTCACAATTAAAATTACCTCACAAAAAGGAATTACAGAATCTTCAAAAATTTTTTCAAACCGCAGTGCTTTGGCCCTGGACATTTCCATTGATTAAGCAAGTAATCAAACTACCTCCTAATTTTTTCTTTCGAGCCTGGTTTGGAATTATCTATTTCTTCGTATATATAAAATCTGAAAAACGTAATTTTTGGGAAACATTTAAATTTGCCATTAAAAACTATAAGCATGTTTTAGTAAAAGAATAACTTCGAAAATTATTTTTTTAAATTTTATTCACCTGTTCTATTCAACGCGTAATGATTGTAAGGAAAAAAGTTATTCGATATCTACCTATTCTCACAAACCTTCTAAGAAGTATTTTAACTCCTTCCCTTTCTTTAATGTTATCTTTCGTTATTGTAAACTATTTTTCTAAATCACTTTGGGGTAACTTTATTGAAATACAACTTTACTTTTTCGTCGCACTAATACTATCCGACTGGGGAACCAAAACCTACCTACAAAAAGCCTTTAGTATAACTCCTAAAAACATGATTAAAATATGGCAAGAACAACTTTTAGCAAGAACTCCTCTTGTCATTTTAAGCCTCTTAACATTAGTTATATTGGTCAATTATGAAAATACTATCCTTTTAATATTTTGGTATATAGCCGCTTTTATTTACAATTCTTTTTTGTCAATTTTATTTTATAACAGAAACTATTTATTTCTAATATCCATAGAGTTGTTCAGTTTCTTATTGTTAAACCTGTTACTCTTAACAGGAAATAAAAATCTTACTCTTGACCACTTCATCTTATTTTATACAATTCATATATTGCTGAAGGCTTTATGTGTATCTATAAAGTATAAAACTTTTTTAAAATTCACTACGTTTGAATTCCATTTATCTAATCTAAAATTTGGGCTCCCATTTTTTCTAATTAGCATAACGGGCTTTTTACATTCTAAAATTGATATTTATGTTTTCGCTTTTTTTTACGATAAAATAGCACTTGGTGAATACCAAATTGTCTCTTCTTTTTTTATTTTTTCTCAGTCTGTTATTACCATACTATTGCTGCCCTATATTAAAAACATCTACAGGCTAAATACTGAAGCAATAAAAAAAATCCGTTTTAACATTAGTTTTTTAGGATTGTTAGTTAATACTTTTGTTATATATGCAATAGCACTTATATTAAAAACGTATTTTAATATATATCTGACCTCCTTTGAACTCTTCTTAGGTTTCTTTATTGGATATCCTTCTTATCTCTATAGTATTAAAGTTTTTGAACTATTCAAGCATAACAAAGAAAAAAAGGTCGTTATTGTAAGTATTATTGGATTATCTTTAAATTTAATTTTATCACTAACTTTCTCTTTTTACAATTTTAAAATTTTAGGCTGTTTATTAGCTAATGCAATTACGCAAATTGTTACAATGATAATTTATTTTTTACCTTTAACATATGAAGAGTATTCTAAAGAATATAAATAAACAATTACTACCAGAAAACTATCTCTTCTCTCCAGAATGGATTGTTTTAGGAGTCAATAATGTCTGTAATTTGCATTGTAAAATGTGTGATGTTGGAAATAAAAATCTGGAAAGTAATTTTGCTCAAAACTTAGTTGGAACACATCCTTTAAATATGCCTTTAGAGTTAATTAAAAAAATAATTGACCAAACGGCGACATATTTTCCGAAATCGAAATTAGCTTATGCTTTTACAGAACCCCTAGTATATCCATACTTGTTGGAGTCTTTGAAATATGCCAATGATAAAAATTTACACACCACAATTACTACAAACGCATTAACACTAAAACATAAAGCAAAAAAGTTAGTTGATTCAGGAATTAACGAAGTATATGTTTCGCTGGACGGTCCACAAGACGTTCATAATGAAATTAGGGGGCATAAAAAATCATTTCAAAAAGCCGTAGAAGGTATCGAAGAATTACTCAGTGGAGGGCAAAAACCAGATGTAAAAATTATTTGCGCTATAACAGAATGGAATGTTGGTTATTTACAAGAATTTTTAGAATCGCTAAAACATCTAAATCTTGATAATGTTGGTTTTATGCATACTCAATTTATTACAAAAAAAGCAGCACACTTACATGAAGCCTCTCCCTGGAATTTGCTGTATCCCGCCTCTGATTCCAATATTGACTTACTTGATTTTGACAATATGAATTTAGACAAATTATTACAAGAAATTAAAAGCATAAAAAGTAAAAACTTCCCCTTTAAAGTTTACTTTTCACCAGAGATTGATTCGAAAAAAAAATTAGAGCTTTATTATAAACAAACAGAAAAAATTATAGGAAAACTATGTCATGCGGTTTACTCAAGTATTATGATTAAATCGGATGGAACTGTTATTCCTGCGCACGGAAGATGTTACAATTTGAACTTAGGAAATATATATGAGCAATCGTTAAAATCTATATGGGTATCAAAAAGACTAAAAAAATTAAGAACAGATTTACATAAAGCAGGTGGTTTATTTCCAGCTTGTAGTAGATGTTGTAGTGCTTTTTAGAATGAAAAACACAATTTACTACTTTTTTTATGTCAAAAACTCTCCTTTTGGAGAATCAAAAGTAACTTTTACTTATTTACATTTGAACGATACTTGAAACAACTTTTTATGACTCAGAAATTATCTTAAACATGAACCACAAAATCATCATATTCAATCCTAGAAGTGCTAATGCTAAACATAGAATACCAAATTCTATTCTACAAGTTGGGGCCTCTATTCACGGTAAATATGATTATGTATTTATCGATGGTAACATGGAAAAAAATCCCTGGAAAACCATTTTAGAATATTTTAAAACTGGGGACTTTAAATTTTTTTGTTCTACGGTAATGCCTGGTCCTCAACTAAAACAAGCCATTCCATTTACAAAAAAAATAAAAAAGCTATATCCTGAGTGTATTACCATTTGGGGTGGTTATTTTGCTGCGAATCAATACAAAGTTTCTATCAATTCAGGATATGTAGATTATATTATTAGTGGTCCTGGTGATGTAGCTTTTCCTTCTCTATTAGAAGCTTTAACTAAAAATAATCTTGAACAAATCCCCAAAATTAAAAATCTGATTTACAAGAAAGAGGGTCAAATTTTAGTAACGGCAAAAGAAGCACTTCTGGATCAAGATAATCTTCCTGATTTACCATATCAGTATATGAATACATTTTATTCTCTAAAAAACTATTTGGCAAAAACATTCATGGGTACCAAAACTTTATCATATCATTCCAGCATGGGATGCCCATTTACTTGTTCTTTTTGTGCAGTAGTTCCGATATATAATGCTCGATGGAAAGGTAAATCCGCTATATCAATTTATAAAGATCTATCATACTTTAAAGAAAAATATAATGTAGATGCCATTGAGTTTCATGACAACAATTTTTTCACCTCTAGGAAAAGAGTTATTAATTTTGCTAATCTAGTAATGAATGATAACATACAATGGTGGGGAGAAGGTAGAATTGACACCATAAATAAATATTCCGATGAAGATTTAATTATCATGCGAAAAGCAGGATGTAAAATGATTTTTTTAGGAGCGGAAACAGGAAATGACCAAGTACTTAAACAAATGAACAAAGGGGGAACGCAATCTGGTCAAATGATAAAAGACTTTGTGCTTCGAATGAAAAAAGTAGGTATTATCCCCGAGCTATCTTTTGTTTTAGGAATGCCTGCTAAAACTGAAAAACAAGTTTACCAACAAATTTTATGGGATATTAATTTTATAAAAGAAATTAAAAAAATTAATCCTGAAGCGGAAATTATAATATACCTTTACAGCCCAGTCCCAACAGAAGGATCTGAACTTTATCAACAAATAATTGATGCCGGATTTTCTTTTCCGTCTTCCTTGGAAGAATGGATAGCTCCTAGTTGGGAGAAATTTGACTTGAGAAAAAACCCTTTAACCCCTTGGTTAAAACCCTATATGGTAGATACGATTAAAAACTTTGAAACTGTGTTAAACGGCTATTATCCTACGGCTTCAGATTTTAGAATAAAAGGATATAAAAAAGAATTATTAAAATTAGTTTCAGGTTATAGATATAAATTCGATATTTATAAATACCCCTATGAAATCAAATTTTTACATAAAATTTGGAAATATAGACAACCCGAAATACAAGGTTTTTACTCTGAATAAATGAGATCTGTAATAAAATACATATTAGATCCTGTTATCAAAAAAGCATTCTTATGGTATCATTCTAAGCCAAGAAAATATTCCTATCATGGAATTACCGTTACCGTTTTACCTGAAGTTTTTCCCCCTCATTTTACTTTGAGTACAAAGATACTGTTAAACTTCATAAATAAATTAGATTTAATTGGAAAAACAGTGTTAGAGTTGGGCTGTGGTTCAGGTATAATATCTATGTTTTCCGCTTCTAAAAATGCACATGTAACGGCATCAGATATTAACAAAATAGCGTTAAGAAACTTGAAATTAGAAAGTAAAAAAAACAATTTACCTATTCAAGTTATTTACTCCGATTTATTTGATAATATTAATCAATCTTTCTTTGATTACATCATCATTAATCCTCCATATTATCCTAGATCACCCAAAAACACCCAAGAGAAAGCTTGGTTTTGTGGAAAAGATTTCGAGTATTTTGAAAAATTGTTTTCCCAGTTGGTTAGCAGAGCAGACCATAAAAATGCATATTTAATTTTATCGGAAGATTGTGATTTCAAAGCAATTAACGAAATAGCAGAAAAAAATAATCTACAATTAAAATGTGTTCTAGAAAAGAAAGTGTTTTTTGAAAAAAACTATATTTATTCTATTCTCTAATTATCAATTTCTCTTACACTATTTGGTGTAACTATACTCTCGTAGGGTGCAAACTCCTGAACTTCTTCTCGAGTGTATAAATTTCCTAAAAAATCAAATTCATCATGTTCATGAGTCTCTAAATTTCTCAATTTCTCCTGAACTTCCTGAACTGACATATTCCATTCATTTGATAATCTCTCCAAAGAAGGCTCTAAATAAGAAATATATGCGATTTCCATAAAGATATGGTTTTGTTTGTTTTTTAAGCTTTCATTTTCCCAAATTTCATTTTGAAATTCTTGCAACTTCCTATTCGATTCTCTTAAAAGTTCCTTGAAAGATTCATAATTCAAATATCCCTCTAAGTTTTGCTGAGGGGTAATCAACGGTTGAATATTTACCTCATGGCACCACATACATTTACCTGGCTTCCCAGCCATTGTAAACTGCGGGTTTGCAGCTTCTTTAAGCTGTCCATTTTTATCAAATATTCCAAAAACCAACTGCCCATTTCCTAGTATTTCTAAAGACTCAAATTCAAGCGGCTCACCAGTAATCGAATCTATTTCTGCCGCAAGAAAAAATTGACCATTATTTTCATAATTGGAATACGAAATTAATCGATGTGTTATAGAGACACTTGAGTTGTTTACATATCCTAAGGAGTCCTGTAAAGTATACCTATCTTTTAGTATATCCAAAGATCTAGGCACTCCGGTAATATCAAAATATGTTCGCGAATCTCCTAAAATTAAGGTTATATATCTCGCCAAATCAATTGCTCCTTTGGTTAAATACTCTTCTGTTTTTTTTATTTCATTATGAATTCTTTTAAATACAATTAAAGCTTCTGAATTAAACCCTAATTTATCAACTTTTAAGACTATAAATGGGGTATTATATAAAACTCCTTCATTGTGAACTTCAGTAAAATTATTTCTCGCTCCCAAATAAGATAAAAACCAATCTAAGGCAATCCTATTTCTTTCAAAAGTATCATCTGTATATGCTTTATTCCATTTTAAATTAATGGAAAATTCGTTATCCGAAATTTTTTGTTCTTCTATAACCGATTTACTACATGATAATAGAATCAAAAAGACGAAACAACTGATATATTTCTTACAGCTAATTTTCATATTATTTGTAATATAACATTCCGATTTTCGCTAAAAACGCTTTTAACTTAAGCTTACCAAATAAGAAAAAGTTATTACTACGTGTACTATTTACTTCATTAATAACATAACGAACAGCATAATCATAGAACTTCCTGTGGTATGTTCTTTTAAAATCAATTTCTCTATCTGTAGTAACTTCCCAATTTGGTTGCACCGTAATCTTGTCTTCAATCTCCTCATATAATGAAGTTCCTTTGATTGGATATGCAATTGTTATTGTAAAACTTGTAGGATTTGCCTCTTTTAAGTATTCAACAGTATTTTCAATATCAGAGATATCTTCTCCAGGATAGCCAACCATAATAAATGTCCCTGTTTCTATATTCAATGCATTTGCTTTTTGAATAGCTTTCTTAACAACATTTACTTCAACCCGTCTATCCATAGCATCAATAATCTTTTGTGACCCCGACTCAGCCCCTATCCATATCCTATAACACCCTGATTCTTTTAAAAGTCTTAAAACTTCATCATTTAAACGTTCTGCGCGTGTTATGCACTCAAAAGGAATGATAGCTTTTTGTTTTAGAACTTCTTCTCGAAAGCTTTTAAGCCATTTATGACTAACCGTAAAAACATCGTCTACAAACCAAATATAATCAGGGTTATATTTTGATTTCAGCATTTTTAACTCCTCCGCGACAAGATTGGCAGGTCTTCTTCTATAACTTTGTCCGTAAACAGCTGTACTACACCATTTACAGGTATATGGACAACCTCTTTGGGTACTTACTGTCAGGGAACTTTTCCCATGATAGTTTTTCCAAGTTTCCATATATCTTTCAATCGAAATTGCATCTCTATTTGGCAATGGTAAATCCTTTAACTCCTTTATTCTCGTTCTTGCATTCGTTTTAATCACTTTTCCATTAACAAGAAATGCTATCCCAGGAATATTTTCAAAAGGAGTTTTTTTCAATAGAGCAGAACATAATTCCAAGGAAGTTTGTTCTCCCTCACCTATTACTAAAAAATCAGCTCCTGCCTTTAAGTAATTTTCACTATTGAAAGTAACATCTGGTCCTCCTAAAATTATGCTTAGATCTTCAACCACATTATATGATCTCAATTCTTTTATCAACTTAATAACATTTACTTTTGTCATTAAATTTGTATAAATTGCTAATATCTTAGGCTGTTTTTTTTTTATAAAATTAAGTTGTTCTCTAAAACTATTGAAAGTACTATCGTAAACCTCATTTTTTACATTATGAAAATTCAAATAACTTGATACATACAACAGCCCTAGAGGAGGATAAGGACGCATAATTTTTTGCTCTTTCTCATCTTCGAATAAATAATATGCATGACTAAGAATTATACTCATTTTTTTGTTAATTCGATTAGATAATGATCCGCGTATTTCGCCCAAAAACTATTTGAGAACCCCCTTTCTAGTTTCTTTAGCTTTTTCCAAATGAAAGGTGTCGTTAAAAAAGAATCTTCTAAATAAGATGGAGGAATAATAATACCTATTGGCGTGCAATTAGTAATTCTGAATTTCTCTTCAGAAATATTTTCAATTTCTCTAGGATTAAAATACCAGGTAGGTACTTTAGCTCCATTAACATCAACAAGTAAACTATTATTTGTATTTCTCCTTTTTGCCTCTCTAAACTTACCTTTTGAGAAAAAATAGATTCGCTCCCAAAGACATTTCTTTGACATTAGAACCATTATTAATTTACCCTTAGGAGCTAGTAAATTTGAAATGGAATCAATCAAATTTTTTAATTCATTTAAAGGTAAACAATTTAGTCCTCCAAAGTTCGAAAATACTACATCAAATGGCTCTGTAAATACTTTATCTTTAATATCCTTAAAGTCTAATACTTCAAAGTCAACGTTTTCGAAGTCGTTGTTTCTTTCTCTCGCTATTTTTAGCATTTCCTGAGAAATATCTGTTGCTAATATTGAATGATTATTTTTGGCAAAAGTCATTGCATCCACCCCTGTTCCACAATTTAATTCTAAAATATTTAACCTTTTTTCAGAAGAAAAAATGCACCCCAAGTTTTTATATACTTTTTTACGTTGTTCAATGCCAACTTTGGAGTTAGTGAAGGTATCATCATATGTTTTAGCCGCAAAATCAAAAAAATCATTCATTTCTATTTTGTAATTTTTTCAGTAGAAGCTTATCTAATCTGGAAGTCAATATATAATATGGTAGTAAAAAAATTAATCGCAGTTCATTAGAACTTATATTAAATGGGCTCTTGATCATTTTCTTCAGAAAAGCCTCTCCCTGGCTTTCTCTAAATGTTTTATGAACATACCTTTGAAGTTTTTTATAGAATTGAGAGTTATATGTCCCTTTGAACATCATAGCCAGGTCATCAGAATCTGTCCAATTAGCCTTTAATTTCAAATCCTCTTTTACCTTCTCGTAAAATTTTGTTCCTGGTAAAGGATAGGATACAGAAACGCCTATATTATCTGGCAATAATTTTTTTATCATTTTTATTGTTAAATCAATATCATTTTTAGTCTCTGTTAAATACCCAAATTGAATAAAAAAAGCTATCTTAATATTATTCTCTTTTAATAATTTAGTTGCTTTTTCTATTTGCTCGATTGTAGTCCCTTTATCCATAGCATCAAGTATTTTTTGCGATCCACTTTCTGCTCCAATCCAAACTTCAGTTAAACCACTTTCTGCTAAAGCACTTATAGTATCTTCTCTTAACAACAAGTCAGCACGACTTTGTATATAATATTGAATTTTTAATTTCTTTCTTTTAAGTATTAAGTTAAAATTCTGAACCCATTGTGGTTTTAACCCAAAAATATCGTCACACATCCAAAATTTATTTACCCCGAAGTTCTTTTGCAAATATTCTATATGCCCCACTATATATTCAGGTGAATGTGAATTATACCTATTTCCGTATATGGGTTTTGCACACCAGTTACATTTATATGGACACCCTCTTGTTGTAGCTATATTTAGGGTAAAATCATTTCCCCCTTGTTTCCAAATATTTTTGTACGCATCAATATCAATTAAATCCCATGCTGGTAAAGGAAAATTGTCTAATTCTTTATGAACAGCTCTTTTAGGATTTTTGATAATCTGCTCATTGTTATCTTTATAGACGATTCCTGAAACAAATGAGATATCACTCTGTTTTCTTAAAGTTTCTAGTAACTCTTTTAAAGTTACTTCTCCTTCTCCCTGTATAACAAAATCAGCTCCAGCATATAAATATTTTTCATAATGATCAGTAGCATCTGAACTGCATACTATGACTACACACTGTTTTTGCTTGGCAACTCGAATCATTTCAAAAGCAGCCTCCCGCATGGTGGTTAAGCACATTTTCGTAAGATAGTTGAACCCATCATCGTAAATTACAAAGGCCTCTGGCAACCTATTTTCCAGAAAAAAATTTAAGTTACTAATGTTATCTATTAAACTAGTATCAAATAAATTTACATCATAACCATGGCTTCTCAAAAAAGAAGCTGCATATATTGTTCCAAGAGGAGGAAATGGAGTTTTGTTTTTCCATTGCTTATCATCAAATGGATAAAAATAAGAATGTGAAAAAGTTACTTTAAACATTTTCTTGTATGAATTTTATTTTATGCTTTTTCTCTATTTCTTTATATTTTTCATTCAATAAAAGAAGTACTTTTTTTTGAAAATTACCAGGATGATGTTTTGATACATTTTCTGAAGATTTAAATGCCAGTTTAAAATCTTCTTCCGATAAATGGTTAAATTTACTATTCCATTTTTTTATAGTAATTTTCATAAACAAGTATTCAAGGTAATCTCCTAATTTAGTTCTAAAGAGTTTTTCTATTCCTTTAGAAAAAAAACCCTTCGAAATTTCCTTTACATTTTTATCTTTTCTTTTCAAATTTGGAAAATACTCATTAATCCAATTATTTTCGCGCACAAACTCTCCATATTTAATCTTTCCATACATTGGTATTAAAGTAGCAATTTCGGTAGCTGTAAACCTATTCCTCTCATCTACCTGCAAATACCCACTACTCATGAAATAATTTATACAGAAAAACTTTTTAGAATTTAATAGAAAAACCTTCTTATATAAAATTAAAAGAGTTCTTGCAATCCAAAGTCTATTCTTTTTTGTAATTATAAAAAAATCAATATCGCTGTCTCCTTCAAAATACCCTTTAGACAAAGACCCTGATACACAAACACTTTCTATATATGGGAACTTGGAAATAAACCGAGCCATTTTCCATGCACGTGGCATTATTTTTTTGGCTTCAATATTACCCTTTATCCGTCTTACGACGTTATTATCTTCTTTATTATCGGAATAATACTTCTCTATTTTAAAAATAACTCCTTTAGCACATAGTTCCTTTAACTCTTCAACTAAAAGAGTTTTATCCTCTATGTTCGAAAAATTATAAATTTCTTCAAAAGTTATTGGGTATTTGAAAATAGAAAAATAAGAAATTGTCTTTAATACATTCATTTTTTATAATTCAACTGTAAAACGGTTTCTTTATTAAGCTTCATTCTTTCACTATCAAAAAACCACCCCCATTTATTAAAATACTTTAATGCTGATACAATATGATAAAACAATACCTTATTATTTCTATAAGATTCCTTGTTGTAACCATGATATACAACTGCCTTAGGATAAAAAACTACTTTAGCCAACCTCCTAATCCTTCTTGTCAAATCTAAGTCTTCAAAGTAGAGGAAGAATCGTTCATCAAATCCTCCAATAGAATTAATAAGATCAGTACGAATGAACATAAAACATCCAGAAGCATAAGGTATTTCTATCTCATGATTATAATCAAAATATCTCAATTCGTACCTGTTATCATTATTTTCTACTATTTTTTTTATTGGTAAAAAACGTCTAATAAACAAGTTTTTAGGGCTAGGTATTAACTTACATAAATGTTGTAATTCTCCAGATGGGTACAAAACTTTTGGAGCACACAAACCAACATCGTGGTTATTATCCATAAAAGATATTAGTCTTCGAATAGTTTCTTCATCAATTCTTATATCTGGGTTAATGACCATATGAAACTTGGATCCTTTCTTATACGCCTTATCTATTCCTATATTATGAGCCTTTCCATAGCCCAAATTGGTATTATTAAAAATATATTCCAAATTATCAATACCTCTAAAGGCTTCAGATAGATTAGTCTCAGAGTTATCTAAAACATAAACAAAAACTTCAGGATACGAGTTTGTCAGGTCATGTAAAAGATCTTTTAAACCTTTTAAATCACTATTAAATAATACTATTGATGCAGTTAACTTAATCAAACTCTTTGTCATGTGTTTAGCTAAGATATTTATTTTTTTTTTGATCTAGTAAAAAAACTGCATCATGGTAAAAAAGAATAAAAACTGATTGGATTTATTCACTTAAATCATTAAAATTGACATTACTTATCAACAAAATAAGAGTTAACAACAAAGAAGAAAAAATCTATTTATTTTTACACATCTTCACAATCCAATTTTTAAATCACAATATGTTCCATTTAGTTAAGGTAAAAAATATTATTCCTTTGTAATACTACAATATATTCTAACACACTTATTTTTCATTACTAGTAGAAATGGCTAAACAAACAAAGATTCAAAAACTTTTTTTTGAATAGGATATATTTTTTCAATTCTCACAATAAAACCATATATTAGTGATAACCAACATTATAACCTTAAAAACTAAATCAAATGAATATTTATCCCCACTACTTCTATTCAATGAAAAGAATCCAATTGATAACTTAATTCCGTAAAGTAAGACATCTATTTCTGCTTCCTTCAGAAATAAACCATCCATTACTTTAAACTCATACTTTAAAACTTTAAAGCCCGAAACGATATAAAAACAATATCATTTGAGGTATACATTTATTAATTAACTCTAAAACCAAACGATCATGCCAAACAAAAATTCAGACGAAGATAGTTTCTTAAGAGCTACAGTTATAAAAGAACATCCATATAGACTATTTGTAGAGTCTCTTAGAGAAGGCTACTACATAGACCATATTCAAAATGATGGAATTAACAATAATGGTGAGCAACAATTTAGCGTTTTTCTCAAATCAAGCTTAGGGCATTCAACTGTTAATGAACATAAAATCGGTGGAAAAATACCTCAGGATTTTCTAATCAATTATTACATAAATACTGATCTTGATGGTTTTGGAACCGAAGCGGATGGACATCTAAAAATTCATTTTGAAGAAGCCGATGAAGTTCCAGCTTAAGTTTTTTTTACTAACAATAATGACTCATTATTGTTTATATGCTAATCTAAATATTACTGATTCATTTAAGTTTTTTAAACCACAGTCTTCTTCAATCAAAGCTTTAAAATATTTAAATAAGAAAACTTGGATATTTTATGAACAAAAGAATGACTCCGCGCTATTTTTTGCCAAAAGAGCCTTAGAACTTGCTTCTGAGTTAAATAATACGTCAGATTTATTCATTTCCTATATTCAATTGGCTGAAATCTATAGATCGAAAAGAAAGCTAAAGCAAGCGCAAGAATATTTAGATTTTGCAACCAAATTATTAGATAAAGTGCCTTCTCTAACTGATAAGAGAAGGTACTTCCTTTACTTTGGTAAATTAGCCTACAATAAAAGAAAATATAAGATTGCGAAAGAACACCTTCAAAGAGGAACAGAATTAGAGCATCATACTTCTTCTGCACTAATGATAGATTTATACATGTATTTATCAAAAATAGCTGTTAAAGAAAGAAATTATTCCGAAGCAATAGGATACCTTGAAGATGCACTAGAACTAGCTGAACAAATTAAAAAAAGTAAAAAACCAAGCTTATTAAATAACCTAGGCAATATATATGCAAGACAACAACTGTATACGAAAGCCAAAACCTTTTATGAACAAAGTTTAAAAGCCGCGAAATTACAGTCAGATACTAAAGCTCAGGGTAGGGCTTATCTTAATATTGGTAATATTCTTTATTACAAAGGCAACTGGAATTCCGCCATTTCATGGTATTTAAAAAGTATTGAAATAAAAGAATCACTAAATGATTTGAAGGGGATTGCTAAAATTCATAGTAATATTGCCGCAATATATAAACAACATAAACGATACGAAGAAAGTTTACGTTATTTTAAAATGAGTGAATCTTATTTTTTATCTGCCAAAGATTCTATAAAACTCGCCGAAACATGGATGAATAAAGCTACACTCACTATTCTTTTAAAGGAACCCAACAAAGCATTACCAGATTTACATAAAGCACTTTTTATTTTTAAAAAAAATGGGCTTAAGAAAAACCAACAACTAACAGAATATAACATTGCTTTAGCCTTAACTAAACTTAAAGAATATAAAAAAGCTATTCACTATTTAGAAAAAGCGAAAAAAAAAGCACTTCTCTTAAATGAAAAACATTCATTAATCTACATAACCAACTTATACGGGGTTTGTTACTTTGAGTTAGGAAATCATCATAAAGCCATTCCTTACTATAAAAGAAGTTATAACTTAAGCAAAGAAATTGGAACATTACATGAGCAAAAAACAGCATTATTTGGTCTTTATGAGGTAACTGAAGTTTTAGGAAACTTCAATCAATCATTGCAATGGCATAAACAGTATTCTATTCTAAAAGACTCATTGTTTAACACGGCCAATAATACTCAACTCTTAGCCCTACAAGAAAAGTATGAAGCAAAGCTAAAAGAACAAGAAATACTCAATTTAAAGTCCGATAATGAAAAAATATCTTTGGAAAACTCAATAAAAAAAGGTCAATTGAGAATATCACTTCTTGGTGTAATTATAGGTGTTTTAGCCACTATTTCCGTTAGTTTATTGTTCTATCAAAGAAATAAAAATCAAAAAGCTTTATTACTTCGTACGCGAGAAAAAAATGAAGAACAAATCAATAAGTTAATTCAAGAACAACAAATTCAAACCTTAGAAACAGTATTAAAAGCACAAGAAGAGGAACGTAAAAAAATTGCTAAAGACATTCACGATAACTTAGGAAGTTATTTGGCTACTATTAAATATCAACACGAAGCTAATCGGCCTGTTATGACATATCCAGAAGAAAACACCAATTACTCCCATATGTCCCAATTAATTGAAGATACTTATTCCGAGATTCGTTCAATATCACACAGAATGGCAACAGGCCAAGGTTTTGATTTTTGTTTAAGTACTGCAATTGAAAGTAGTTTAGATAGAATAAAAGCTACCAAACGAATTAACGTTCATTTCGAAAATTTAACAAATAACTATCAGTTTTCACAAGAAACGGAACTTGGAATTTATAACATTATACAAGAATTATTATCCAATACTTTAAAACATTCACAAGCAACTGAATTAATAATACAAATAAATAATGACTCTGATTATTTAAGCATTATTGTTGAAGATAATGGTGTTGGGTTTAATACTGAAGAAGAATCGAAAGGAATTGGTATCTCCAATATATTCGGTCGCATAGAAAACTTAAATGGGCAGATAGAAATAAGCTCAAATACTGGCAAAGGAACAACAACATTAATTAGAGTCCCTATAACTAAAACTATTGAATATGAATGTTAACATTGCAATAGCGGATGACCATCAAATTATTATAGATGGCATAAAAGCCTTATTACAGAATGAAAAACAATACAAAATTATAGCGGAGGCTAGCAATGGGCAAGAATTAATTAATGAGGCTATACCTCTAATGCCAGATTTAATTTTAATGGATATAGGAATGCCTATTATGGATGGTATTAGTGCCACCAGAAAAATAAAAAAAGAGCATCCAGGAATTAAAATTTTGATACTAACCACCTATGCTGACCCCAAACGTATTAAAGAAATGCTTAAAATAGGTGTTGATGGTTATATACTCAAAGATTCGGGAAAGGATAATTTTATTACCGCAATACAAACAATAATGCAAGGTAAAACTTATTATGACTCGCGAATTACGGAAATTATGATGGATAGTTTCAACAAGAAAAAATCTATTGCCAAAACTCCTACACCTTTAACTCAAAGAGAAAAAGAAATTATTCGCCTAATTTCTGAAGGCATGAACACCAAACAAATAGCAAATACTTTGTTTCTTAGTTTACTTACAGTTGAAACCCATAGGAAAAACATTTACACAAAACTAGGTTTGAATAAAGTAGCTACTCTTGTGCGCTATGCTGTTGAAGAAGGTATTGTAGTGTAATTATTCATTATTACAAGCTTCCTTTCCTTTTAGGTTTTCCTATCATTTTACTTCCATACTATCCCTATACCCTTTTCTGGGTATTTTAATAATTACAATTTTCTGGGTATCTGTACTCAACTTCTTTTTAAGAATTTTAAGTAATGATAGATCGTTATTCATTTAACAATTCTTACCACTACAAAAATCAAGTTTAACCTTTTAAATTAATCAATAATGATTTATTCCAAATCAGACCCCCAGAACATTCCTTGGATAAAAAAATTCGAGGTTACTGTAGTTGAAAAATCAAATCATTTCAAGCTACAAGTGAACATTTCCAGTAAACAATCTTCACGAAGTAATGCCGATTTAATTTTTAGTAGTAATGCCAACTCTACTAGTTCTAAAAATAAACATTGGCGCATAAAAAATAGAATTTCGCTTATAAACGATAGTGGTAAAAGTACTTTTGATTTTAAACTGAACGAGAAAGATTTGAACAAAGTATTGAGACTTCAGGTGCGTTATAAAGAAAATAATGAACAGCATGAATCTGAAAGAATCCTTTTATTCAGTCAAGTTATGGTTAATCTCACTGACGACACAGATAATACAGCTTTATTCCCCGAACGTAAATTGGATCAATATAAGAACAGAATTGATACGGGAGTATGCTTTAGCGGTGGAGGAACTAGAGCCATGATTTTAGCTATGGGGCAAATGCGCTATTTGCATAAAAAAGGTTATGCAAAAGAAATAGGGTATTATTCTTCTGTATCAGGAGGCTCTTGGGCTGCCAGTATTTATGGTTTCGCTCCGCAAAACAATAGTAGCAAGCTTTTAGGAAGTTATATCGATGCAAGTGAATCTTCGAAGTTAATCAATACTTCAGAAGTTCCTGAAATGGCCTACGGAACTAAAAGTTTAACCTTTATATCTAATTTACTATGTAGTCTTGCTCCTCTTATAAAAAACAAGAATAAAAATTATACCAATGAAATGTTAAGCAGATGGTGGATTGAAGCTGTAGGTATAACTTTTTTAGCAAAAAATGAGCTATCTACCCCCTTTAGTGAATCACTTGAATCATTTACTTTAAACAATTCTTCCTTACAAACTATTTTAGAAAATCAAGGAAGCCTTCAAAAAATAGAGGAAAAAAAATTTAGGTTCATGAATACCAAAAGGGAAAATGGTTTTTATCCTCCTTATTATATTGCCAATGGTCTTATATTACGACCTACAGAAGGTAGAAATGGAATGTACATTCCTTACGAATACACTCCATTATACCAAGGTGCCGGATTTGATGGAAAATTAGATCGTAGTAAGTTGCGTATTGGAGGAGGAAACTTACCCATGTTTGCCTTTGACACTGAAGTTATTTCAAAACTAAAAGACGGAAAAGTTTGGGTTATGAGGCAAAACTCTAATTCGTTAGCCAGTTTAACAACAGCTACAGGAATTAGTAGCTCAGCTTTTGCAGGAGCCACAAGCTCGGATGGTATCATTAATATGTTATCACTTCTTAAATTTTTACTGTCATTTGTCAATTCCCACTCTAACAAGGAATTACAAGATCAGCTAAATACTTTTATAAAAACACTTTCTGAACAACTCCCAAATGATAGTTCATTTTTAAAAAATTGGGATTATAATGAATTCTATAAGAATTTCACAAAAAAAAATATTTCAGATACAATTACCTTTATAATAGATCATTTAGATAACTTAACTCCAAAGGCTAATTATTTTTCACCTGCTCAAGCAAAAACAACTACTGAAAATCAACTTTTTAATTTTGGAGATGCTGGGTTATCTGATAATTTTGGGTTGATGGCATTACTGAGACGAAAAGTAAAAAGAATTGTAGTATTTGTTAATACAGAGACTGAATTCAATTACCAAAAAAGTACTCCTGAAATTGATACGGTTATTGGTGCTTTCTTTGGGATGGCTCAAAAAGATGATCCCATCCAAGGAATTCATTTAGAAAATATGCAAGTTTTTGACAAAGCACTTTTTAAAAATCTAATTAACGATTTCAAAAAGTGCCAAGAAAAAGGAGAAACCCTAGTATCTAAAAACACCCTAAAAGTATTGCCAAATAAAAATTGGGATGTTAGTGGAAATTATGAAGTAGAGATATTATGGCACTACAATTGCAGACCCAAAAATTGGGAAAATGAAATGGATACCAATGCTCTTGAAAAACTTGACACTAAGGGAATACAAGTTTTAGAGAAATATAGCGCAGGCATTATACCTCCAGGTAAATTCCCATTTTATAAAACCTTTCCGGCCACCTTATTAGGACTTAATCCATTTGAAATTAATATGCTAGCAAATATCGCTGAATGGAATTTAATTCAAACTGATGATTTACTTTCAGAGTTCTTACAAATTAAAGAAGCCCTTACCGTTTAATAATCTTATTCAAAAATTTAATAAAAACCAAAACTTAGCATTATGAATACTATTTACAATAATCAGCAAAGAATTTTTACACATTCAGTTTTTTCAAATATAGCCAGTGGAGTATGTGCTGATAACCCTAAAGACTTACAACCGATCTTGGCTAAAAGACTAGTAAGTTTATTAAATAATGATAGAGTACAACAACTTATTGGTACTTGGGATGTAGTTTGGGGACCAGAAGTGTATCATTCCCCAGAGGAAAAACTAAATGTTGTGACAAATGCCATGTATATTGCCGCAAATAGTGATCGTTCACAATACATTATTGCTGTATCGGGAACCAACGGTCCTTCTTCTTTTGGTTGGCTAACCGAAGATTTTAAAGTAGAAAACACGATTTCTTGGCCTTATTCAAATGAAGAAGGTAAAGATTTAAGAATTTCTGAAGGAACAAGTATTGGATTAGATATCCTTATGAACCAGATGAAATCTCAGGGGCAAACCGTTTCTGAATTTCTAAAATCAGATTTAAATCATTCATCTCAAGTAGTTGTTACAGGTCATAGTCTTGGAGGTGCTTTATCAGCGACCTTAGCACTCGCCCTGCATGACACCCAAAATAACTGGAATTTTAACCGTAAAGCAATCATAAGCTGTCTTCCCTCAGCTGGCGCAACTCCAGGAAATAAAGACTTCTCTAATTATTATAACGATGCCTTGGGAACACAAACAATTAGAGTTTGGAATCGTTTAGATATTGTTCCTCATGCTTGGGAAATTGGCATGCTACAAATGGTTCCTTCCATTTATGCTCCTTATTTCAATTCAGGAACCATATTAGCTGGTATTGCAAATTTAGCAATATTGAGAAGTGCAAAAGGCGCCTCCCCAATAAGCAACAATCCTTATACACAGTTATTACCTCAAACTCCAGGTCTGAATGGACAAATAAATCTTGGTTTGAAGCCTCCAACTAATCTAATTTGTAAAATTGTAATTGATACACTTTTATCGTATTTACCTACAACCAAATTACCTGAATCCATTGTAAAAAAAATAAAACCTGTATTACGTGAGGTATTACTCGATATGAAGCCTACTAGTGTTTTTGCAAACATTAGAAAAAGACTAACCAATGCATTGATAAAGGCTTTAAAAGGTAAAAATGATATTTTAGATTATGTAATGAATTTATTTAATTGGTTATGGAAGGATATTTCTAAACTTGCAAACTTCATGCTCCAAGCACTTTATCAACACGTTGGTGCTTATTTTGAATTGTATAAAATAGATGAAATATACCCAATAATGAAAAACATTACCAATGACAATCCTTGTACTGTTATTGATATGATGGTTTTATTAGAAAAACTATTGTTTGACATGATTGGCAGTATAAAAAATTTCATTCCTTCTTACCTATCAAAAAACGTAGATCAACAACTTGAGACCGTTGAACAAAGTTAAAGAAATTTTCAACCCAAAAAGCTTCACAAAATGTGAAGCTTTTATCGTAGTAAAAAACCTAGCCCCCAATCTTCAAAGTATTAACCACAACAGTTAACACTTAAATAACCTTATAAAATGCCAGTATAAACACAAATTGTTTAAGTGTAAAAAATACGACACCCAGTAAATAAGGTTTAACGTTCTTCTTTTTCTTTTTATCTAGTATTATAAGAACTATAAGTAAGGATATCAATATAACATATCCTGCAATCATATTTTCAATTAATGAAAAACCTAACCAATTCATAAAAATTCTTCCAATGGCTGGCAATGCAAATACTATAGATAATACAATCATATATCTAATATGAATAGGTATATTCCTTTTGTAATAAATTGCTAAACCATAAAACAACACTACAGAAACCATGTCTGAAGTAGTCAAAATAGTAAGCGGTAAGTAATTATATTCTATTTGTTCAATAAACAATGGAATAAATGAAATCATCAGTAACACAAATAACAAATACGATAGTTTGCCCAATGTTTTGTGAAGAGTAAACTTCTTAAATCTCACAGATATAGGTTGCACAATAAATAAAACAATCCAAATTGCAGAAATGGTAAAATGAAAATGAATGGCAGTACCAGGATCTTTTTCGAAATCTGGAAAGCCAGAGAGGTAACTCTTCAAAAATCCAAATATGGTGATAGGAATCAATATCAATAAAACAAATCCTAGATTTTTATATTCCTTTTCCATATTAACTATTTAATGAAGTTAAACATTCAAAAAGCGTTAATGAAAATAAAAAAGTAATAGCTAGTTTAAAATTAAAAAGTTTATACATGAAAAAAATCTTTAAATATAGAGATGCATAATTAGACAAAATCAAAACCAAAAACACTGATAATCAAAACCAAGCTATTTCAATTTATAAATTGAGAGAAAATATTTCCTCTGAATTATATTCCGACGAATTATGATTAAACTTTAGAATTCTGATTTTTTAATCGTTGCTTAATATAATAGGACGGTGTTAACCCCGTATGTCGCTTAAAGGCTTTATAAAATGCCGAAGTAGAATTGAAGCCAGAACTATCTGAAATATGTTCAATGGTATAGTTTCTAAACACCTCATCTATTTCCAACCTTGATAACACATAGGTAATACGATGCTTATTTATAAAATCCGTAAAATTCTTTTGATAATGATTATTTATTAAATTAGAAAGATAGCTAGTATTTGTATTTAACGTTTTTGCTAATTTAGATAAGGTTAGCTTTTTATCTAAGAAGAGATTTGAATTCATTACATTTTCAAGCTGTAAGAGTAATTCTTTGTTTGCTTCTTGTTCAAAAAGTATCTTTTTAGAACTAGTTTCTTTAGTCTTTTTATTTAGAAGAACCAATTCTTGATTTTTAGCATAAAGTATATTATTTTGCTCTTTTTCCCGCTTAAAAAACTTCCACATTACATAAGACACAAACAGTAAAAGTGTAACTAAAAATAAAGTTGCAATTAACTGAGTTTTCTTTCGCTTGTTTTCTTGAGATACATTAAAATTTTCATGTTGTAACAGTTGAATTTCCATATCCTTTTTATCCGAATTATACTTTTCAACAATATCGGCTACCGTCTTTTCATTCTGTAACCTATGTATAGAGTCAGAATGCTTTAAAAACTCGTTAAAATAATGCTCTCCATTTTTAATATCATTCAATCTGTAATAACTCTTTGACAATTGTTTATATATAGTATCTCGGACTTCTGCTCTGGAAGAAGGCAATGCTTTAAAATAATATTCTATTGCCTTTTTGTATTCTTCTTTAAGAAAGTAAACAGCACCAATATTTTTGTAAACCAAACACTCTTCTCCGCCTAGTTTCATTCTTGCAGACTCAGAAAAGGACTTTTTAGCGTAACTTATGGCGTTTGCATAATTTCCTTGGTTGATATAATAATCGCTCAACTGCCTATAAATGGTAGGTATAAAAAAATCAGCTCCACTTTCAGCTGCCAATACCACAGATTCGAGATACGTTTTTTCCGCGACATTCCTATTTTTACTCAAATCTGCCATACTCATTTGTGTACTCAAGTAAGTACATACGTCTTTATAGCCCTTATTGGATTTGTTATAATCTAAAGCTTTTTCATAATTTTTCTCAGCTTCAACTTCTCTTTTCAATTTATATTGAATCATTCCGAGTCCATTATATAATCGTGCAATACCAACACTGTCTCCTATTTTTTCGTAGATCGAAATTCCTTTTAAAAAGACCTTGCTAGATTCAGAATACTTCTTTTTTTGATAAAGAGTATACCCTAAGAATTTATAGGTATCCCCCAATATTTCATCATGTAAACTGGTACTATCTAAAACATTAAGAAGTAATGTGTTTTCCGAAAAAGTGTACCCCCCTTGTGTTAATTTTGATGACGCTAGTGCCAATCTGGTTCTTGCCAGAAGGTTCTTATCCTGAAGAGATTTAGCTATAAAAATAGCTTTGTTTGCATAAAAATAAGATGAATCCGCATTATTGGTCCAATACTTTTCGGATAGCTTTAATAAAGAATCTACCTGTTTACTTTTCTGAGCTGATATATTCACAGTGAAGAAATAAAGCACCATAAATACAGTGGTTATTCTCATCATTCTATTTTAGTTGGTTAAACTTACCAACAATGATAAGAAAAACAAATTTATACTTTGAATATCTATTTCCATTTGAGGTTACTACATTAATATTACAATGTCTCCGCAGAAATTTTGAAGTATTTAGCAAATCATAGAGCATAAAAAAAGCTTCACTAAATGTGAAGCTTCCTAGTAGTAGGAACAGGACTCGAACTTGTGGCCTTCGGGTTATGAGTTTGAAAGGGGTAACTTTTCCTTACCTGTTCTACTAAAAAAATGTATTATGCATTAAATATTTATTTAATAATTTATAATTTATTTAACGAACTAGTATATCTTACATCATATATTAGTGAGTTCGTAATAGCTAAACAATTACTTAAGCTTTCAATATAGCATCAAGAATGAATCAAACAGCGCTAGATATTATAATGATTACAAGTGTAATTATTGGGTGTTTTTTAAGCATCTCATTAGTCACATCTTCTTTTTATAAAAGTCGTGCGAATAATTATCTTTCGCTATCATTATTCTTGCTAGCCACATTAACTTTATTAGAGTGGGGAGATGTTAACATGACTTCCCTTAGTATTCAAATTTTAGGTAACTTTAGATTAGACCTCCTTTTTGCAGCTACTTTGTTTACTTATTTTTTAGTTCAAATTAACCATGGGTTACTCAAAGAAAGTAGATACATTTGGATATACTTCCCTTTTATTGCATCTCTAATTTTGGAAATCCCCATATATGCGTTCAATCTATATAATTCGATTCTTGAATTTCTAGCTTTTTTAATTAGAGACTTTTTTTCTATTGGATTTAACCTATATTTAATTCTTAAAAGTCGAAAACTGATACAAAATTCGACCACAATTTCAGATGATAAAAAACATTGGTTACTAAGATTAAATCTCTTTATTATATACCTTATTATCATTTGGATTTTAACAAGAGTGGAGGCCTATGTGTTCCAATCATTTCATATTATATACGTTCAATGGATACTTATGTCTCTATGTTTATGGTGGGTATTATACCACGGAATATTTAGATTACAAGTAATCGAACAAAAAGAGGAAATACACAACTATTTAGTTTCTAAAAAAACAAATAATCTTCACCCTAAAAAGAAAATAAAAACCGATACTACTTCTAAAATTATAAGTCAGCTATATAAACTAATGGAGGACCATGAATTGTATAAAAACCCTTTTTTAAGTAGGTTAGATTTAGCGACTAAATTAGGAACAAGTGAAGGGTATCTATCTCAAATTATAAATCAAGAAATTAATAAAAGTGTTATTCAATTTGTAAATGAATATAGAATTGAAGCGGCAAAAAACTTACTTCACAACCCTATTTTTAACAAATACTCTGTAGAAGCAATAGGCTTAGAGTCTGGATTCAAATCTAAAAGTGCATTTTATAATGTTTTTAAAAATAATATAGGAATGTCTCCTGGGGCTTATAGAAAATTACAAAAAACGTCCTAATTCGTTAATTCTTATTATTTCAGTACTTCTTACTACTAAAAATCAACTTTTATCTTCCTTTCAAATATACTTTTGAATCTGTTAATTATAAATTTAAAAAGATGAAAAAAAAATTATCGTTTACTATTCTAATAATAGTTTTAGGATTTACAGGCTTAAACGCACAAGAAAGTAAATTTGGTATTAAAGGAGGACTAAACTTTGCACAAATTACAGGTGCTAATTCACTAAAATCTGACCGAAAAACTGATTTCAATTTAGGTATTATGGCAGAAATACCTATCGTTGAAAAGTTTTTTTTTCAACCAGAACTATTATATTCAAGACAAGGATCATCAGTTAATTTAGATTATTTGAATATTCCCCTATTAGGGAAATATTATTTAACTGAAGGATTAAATATTCAAGCAGGACCTCAAATAGGTTTTTTACTTTCTGCAGATACCAATGGAGTAAATGTAAAGAGCAATTTCAAAACTCTTGATTTTGGAGTTGATTTCGGATTAGGTTATCAATTTAAAAACGGATTAAATTTAGGTGCAAAGTACAATTATGGATTATCTAATTTAAGTACTGGAGTCGCTAATGAATACGCCGGCACAAAAATTAAAAATGAAGTATTCCAGTTATCTATTGGTTACTTCCTTTTTTAAAACAAAGAAAGTTCAACTCTCAAAAAACCAAGTAACTATACTTGGTTTTTTTATAAGAAAAAAATACCTTTTAGAAATACTAATGGTTAAACAATCTCTTTAACTTTTCTAAGTACTACTTAAAGGAGACTACGAATAACTTTAAAAAAGTCCTAATTCGTATAATCCTAACATTTTAGCACTTCTCTAGCTCCAAAACAAGTTTCTTTTTTACAAGCGTGCTATACTTTTGCTTTATAAATTTAAAATATAAAAATGAAAAGAGTATACTTAAAAACTGCAAACATCAATTATCATTCTTTAATTAGAAAGTTTATTTCAATGATATTTTTAGTACTTATCATTATATCTTGTTCTAAAAAAAATGATACCGAACCTTTAAAAATATCTCAAGAAATTAAAGAATTAATCTACTTTAAAGGAAATGAAAGTGCTTCTACAGTTTTGATCAACTCTCAAGGTGGTCCAGGCTATCAACTAGATGAACACATTGTAAATTTATTTTTCCAAAATTATAACACTGATGATGTTTTAATGGCCAATGTACATCAAGCTCAAACAAAAAACTTGGTTCCTTTTACGAATAATAATATAACCTTAGAACAAGCTATTAATTTTGATGGAGAAAGTGTTGAGAGTTTATTTAAAGTTATAAACTTTTTCAAAGAACAAGGAAGAACTGTATATGTATTAGGCGTTTCTTTTGGAGCTTTTTTAACTCAAGAACTCATTGCAAAACATGGAATTAATGTTGCAGATAAATATTTGATTATTACTGGGAGATTAGATATTAATGATATTATTTGGCAAGCAGCTTTAGAAGGGAAAAATTCTAGATTCCAAAATGGCACTACTCCCATAATAATTCCAGGTATTGAAGACAATATAATGGAAAGAAATACTATGAAGTTATTTGCAGGAATAGCGAAAAACAGATATACAGAACGCTTAAATTCTATTAATGACCTATCTAATATAATGTATGTTTTTGGAACACAAGATCAAGCTGTTGGTCGTCTTACCGCTGAAGAAATTCATTTTTTACAATCTAAAAACGCTACTGTAATTTCCGGAAATGGAAATCATGATGAAACATCTAATAATCTTACTGTAGATGCAATTAAAGATTTTTTTGGAATTGCACCAAAGTAGATTTTACCATATTATTTATTCCCTCCTATTATTCATTTCCTAATTGCTTTTGTAAAAGGTTAGTTGTTCAAGCCTTCAACTAATCTTTTGCAAAGACAGCAGTTAGTAATAAGTTAAAACCTTGAAGAAAATAACTTGATCCGAAAGCGATGAAAAAATTTATTCTATTAATAACAATTGTATTAACAGTATCAGTTGTAAGCGCTCAAAAAACAATTGATTCACTAACTTATGAAAATACACAAGACATAAAGTTCTTTAAAAAAATTAGGAATAGAACTTTAGTAAAAAAATATAGAACAGTTAACAATAACGTAATTAAAGTTGGCGATACCGTTATTTTAGGAACCCCAACCTCTCAAGAGTTAAGTTCTAGAACCCTTTCTGGACTTTATGGTAAAAATGTAAAATTCGGATATTCTAGAACCAGAAGTACCACTAAAAAAACTTATGAATTTATAAAAAGAGGAAGACCCGCGGGATTTGGTAATATTATAAATGCTTTAGCTGGAGAAGATGAAGTTATGGTTAGTAATAGCTTAAAAAATACCAAAGCAATAGTTAAAGAAATAAAAACCTATCACAGAGGGAGTAAAAAGAAACCTTTGTTTTTAGTCATGGTATTAGGAGAAATAAATGGTAGAGCTTTTGGAATAAATAAATATATAAGTGTTATGGACACTGAATTGGCAGTTGAATCTGGCGAGATTTTATTAAAAAATAGAAAAATGACTAGAGAGGAAGCCATTTCAAAATTAAAAGAAGCCAAAACTTTACTAGATATAGAGATGATACCTCGCGAAGAATTTGAAGATTTAAAAAAGAAATTACGTCCATTTGTAATGGAGAAAAAATAATATCCTTTAAAAATCTAAATATTATGAAAGCAAAAAACAATTTAGTAATAGGTGCCTTTATATTAATACTAACAAGTTTTAGTTACATCACTACAAGTAAAAATGACTCAATTTTAACAAGACATGATAAGGATGAAAAAAGTAATACTTAGCCTAATATTTACACTGTCAACAGTAGTCATAACAGCACAAAGAGACAAAAGATTAAAAGGGATTGATAAAGAACTAAACAACCTCCTTAAAATAACTAATACCCCAGGATTTGCAATAGCTGTAGTAGAAGGAGACAAAGTAGTCTATGCTAAAGGTTTTGGTTATAGAGACTACGAAAATAAAATTCCAGTAGATGCTAATACATTATTTGCTATTGGCTCTACTACCAAAGCATTTACCTCTGCCATTTTAGGAAAATTAAGAGCAGATAAAAAAGTATCTTTTAACGATAGTCCTCGTAAATATATTCCTGAACTAGAATTTTACAATGATGACATGAATAAGAACATCATCATTAAGGATTTAATGCGCCATAGTACTGGGCTTCCAAGCAGTGATTTTTCATGGTATTTTTTCCCTACATACAACAAAGACAGTTTACTCTTTCGTGTTAAATACCAAGCTCCTATTACTGGAGTTCGTCAACAATGGCATTACAACAATCATATGTTTTTAGCACAAGGAGTTCTAGCTGAAAAAATAACTGGTAAAAGCTGGGAAGAAAATGTTTCCAATGATTTCTTTAAACCTTTAAATATGACCAGATCAAATGCGACCATTACAGAAATGAAATCTTTTACCAATGCAGCATTTGGTTATCAGCAAGAAAACGATGGAAGCATTAGAAAAATGGACTACCAAGATATTGCGGGAATGGCGCCTGCAGGGAGCATTAACAGTAGTGTTAATGATATGGCTAAATGGTTAATCACATGGATAAATAACGGTAAGTATAATAATAAGGAAATTATCCCTTCATCCTATCTCAATGAAGCTATAAGTCCTCAAATGGTTATGTCATCTACATTACCTAGTAAAAACTCTCCTGATATACACTTCCAAAATTATGGATATGGATGGAACTTGAGTTCATACAAAGGACATTATCGTGTAGAACATGGTGGAAATCTCATTGGTTTTACAGCAAGTGTAGCATTTTTCCCAACAGATAAGGTTGGTATCGTTGTATTAAGTAATCAAGGCTTCTCTGAAGTTCCATCACTAGTCAGAAATATAATCTCTGACAGAATGTTAAATGAAAAAAAAACCGATTGGGTAAAACGCTATACAAACGTGCAAAAAAGAGCAAGAGAATTGCAAGAAGGTAATGACGTTGTGAACACTTCTTCAAATGTTAAAAACACAAAGCCATCTCATAGCAAAGTAGATTACGTAGGCAACTACTACAATCCTGGATATGGTAAGTTTAAAGTATTTATAAAAAATGATTCTTTATTCATGCAAACCACAGATAAAACGAGGTTGTTTTATTTAAACCATTATCATTATGACACTTTTGAAGTAGTTAATGTTCGTAACAGAAAAGCAGATACTTTAGAAACAGAATTTGAAATTAATTTTAGAACCAATAGAGATGGTGCTATTTCTGAAGCGATGATAGAAGTAGCCCCAGCACTTGATGCTATTGCTTTTAAGCATACACCAAAAACTTTAGATTTAAATACTACTACTCTTAAACAATATGTTGGTGAGTATGAAATTTCAGGAATGACATTAAAGGTTTACACAAAAAACAATAGCACTACTCTTTATCTTTTTATTTCCGATGACCAACCAGAATTTGAATTAAGCCTAACTGCACAGCATAAATTTTCTTTCAAAATATCAGGACAAGAGCTCAAAGTTGAATTTAAGAATGTAGAAAACAACCTTTTTAAAGAATTAGTTTTAACGCAACCTGATGGTGTATACAAAGCTGTTCGTAAATAAAAGTCAAATTAAAAATGAAAAGAACAAACGCAATCTTATTGCTTCTAATTACTTCATTATCATTAATGAGTTTTAGTTGCACAAATAGTAAAACAAAAACTAAAAAAGCTAATACTATTAATAGTTTACAACAATATGTTGGTGAATACATCTATGAAGCAGTAGGAATTCCAATAAGTATTTATACAAAGGAAAGAGAGAATCATACAAAACTCTACTTGTTTGTAACTGGAGATAGAGAAACGGAATTAATTGCCACAGGAGCTCACAAATTTTCTTTGAAAAATGAAGAGGGATTTAATGTAGAATTCGAAAAACTAGAAAACGGTGTTTTTAAAGAATTAATTCTAAGACAACCTCATGGAACTGTAAAAGGAATTCGTAATGGAAAAGCAATAATTGATGATTTAACTACCATTGATAAAAAACTTATTAAAAAAGGCTTTTCAGGAGTAATTTTAGTCGCTAAAAATGACAACATCATATTTAACAAAGCATATGGCAAGAAAAACAGTAAAGAAAATGGACTGAATGATATCAATACTGTTTTTGATATTTGTTCTATTACAAAACAGTTTACCGCTGCTGGAATATTAAAATTATCTATGGAAAATAAGATATCGCTTGATGACAAGCTATTAAAGTACTTTAACACAGTTCCAAATGATAAAAAAAATATAACTATTCATCAATTACTCACCCATTCTTCTGGTTTAGTTGATGGAATAGGAGGAGATTATGATACTATTACAGAAGAAGATTTTTTAAATCAAGTCTTTAGCAGTAAACTAATGAGCCCAATAGGTGAAAATTTTAATTATTCAAATATTGGTTATAGTTTACTTGGGCTAATCATTGAAAAAGTTAGTGGAAAAAATTATGAAACCTTTTTAAATGAAACCATTTTTAAACCTTCAAAAATGTATCATACAGGTTATGTAATTCCTAAATGGGAAAAAGACGAGGTCGCCAACGGTTTTTTAGACGGTAAAGAAGCTAAAAAACCAAATGAAGAAAATTGGAGTGCTAAAGGTCCATATCTAAATCTTAAGGCAAATGGAGGTATTTTATCAAATGCTAATGATATGTTACTTTGGAGTAAAGCAATTAGAAATAATGTAGTACTTGATGTAAAAACAACCTCTAAATACCTTTATCCGCATTTACAAACCGAAAGTTTATATAGTAATTATGGATACGGCTGGGGTATTGAAAATAATGGTTCTGAGCATAAGTTGGTACTTCATGGTGGAGCAAGTGACTTGTTTGCTACAGATATGTGGATGTATCCAAATAAAGGAATTACAATAATTGTATTGAGTAATACACAAGAAGAATACGTGTACTCAATAGCTAGAAAAATATCAAACTTTCTATTACAATAATACAATGCTCTTTTCAATATCATCAATAGAATTTACTTTTTTTATTTCTATAGAGTGTCTGTTGCTCTCAACATACAATTTTAAAAGGCACTGTTAAAGAAATTCAAAATACTAAGTTAACTTATGAAATATTAGAATTAAAAATATAGTCATCGAAAAACAAATCAAAAACGAATGGGATATTTACCAAAAGAATACGAACGAACAAAAACCATTTCGTTATAACGAACAATTATTTGAAAATTTTGAAACGCTCAAAATAGTGTTTTTTTAATTCGCTTTTTGGTTCATTATAGATTGTGTTGTTAAATAAGGCAACGTAATCTTTTCCAGAATAAACATTTGCATTAAATAATGAGTAAAACTGACCAATATTTTATATTAAAAGATAAAAGAAAATTAGGGTTTGCCGAATATGGAGAATCAAATGGTTTCCCGATTGTTTATTGTCATGGTTCTCAAAGTTCGAGATTAGAAATGCACTACGATCTTTCGTTTGCTTTTAAAAATAACCTAAGAATAATCACCATTGACAGACCTGGTCATGGAATATCAGATTTTAATTCCAACGGAACTATTTTAAGTTTTGCAAGAGACACAAAACAATTACTGGACTATTTGAGGATTGATAAATTTTCTGTTGCAGGAATGTCGGCGGGCTCACCTTTTTCTTTAGGTATAGCTTATTTATTTTCTAAAAATATCCATAAGACAACAATAATCAACGGTTTTGCCCCGTATACTAAGGAGAGTAAAAAATATTTATCAAAAGAAGTCAAATTGATGTTGAACTTCGCAAAATTATTTCCACTTTTATTAAAATGGTCGCTAAAATTACAAGCAAAACAAGTAGCAAACAACCCTAAAAAATCACTTCAGCATTTTTTTAAAATCATGAGTGAACCCGATCAGAAAATTCTTAAAAACACTGCTGTAATAAAAGTCATTGAAGATATGTATAAAGAAGCTTTTAGAAATGGAAGCAAAGGTGTTGCCTATGAAATTACGAATATTTTAGTAAAAGACTGGGGGTTTAGACTAAACGAAATTCAAGTTCCTACAATATTTTGGTGCGGAGAAAAAGATAATAACACCCCCTATAACTGGGCAAAATTAATGGCTGATAGAATTAACGAGGCTACCTTAAAAAAATACCCTGACGAAGGGCATTTATTATTATTTAATCATGCTGAAGAAATATTTATAGATTTATCAACATAAAACAAATATCTTAAAATTATTTCAGTTGAGTCCAAAGCTTATAATACGCTCTATCCTCAAAGCCTAGCATTTAAAAAGCTTATCTTATGAATCTCATTAAAATCGCTACTACACTATATATTCTTGTTGGTTTTAAAATAAAAAAAGTAATAAAGATTAAGACATAAAAAAAACGAACTGTTAATTAACAATCCGTTTTTATTTGTAGCGGGAACAGGACTCGAACCTGTGACCTTCGGGTTATGAGCCCGACGAGCTGCCTACTGCTCTATCCCGCGATTTGCGGTTGCAAATATACCGCTTTTTATTCGATATTTCCAAATATTTAAACCACTTTTTTATTTTTTTATACATTTTGTACATTTTTTTAATCCTTTTGCGTTAATTTCCAACTTTATAACGACTTATTAAAATTTTAAACAGGTTCCTCTTTTTTATGAAATTTAGTTATACTGGAGAAAATGAAGCTACATTCGATTTAATAGATACAACTGAGCTTAGTTATAGCGCTCCCAAAATGAGAGGAGATTGTTATAAAATAATTTGGGCAAAAAATGATGAAATACGTATTGGTGTTGATGGCTACAGTGTCTTATTACAAAAACATCAAATGTTGTTTTGCACCCCTTTAAATCTTTTAGACTTCGAAGTTGAAAACAGGGAAGTTGTAATATATTCTTTTAATAGAGAATTCTACTGTATTAGAGATCATGATAATGAGGTTTCCTGTAATGGATTATTATTTCTTGGATCTTCAACACCTGTAGTAGTCAAACTAAATCAAAAGGAGCAACAAAGTTTCGAGCTATTATATAACTTCTTTATCGAAGAGTTTGAAACCATAGATCATATTCAAGGAGAAATGCTTTTGGTGCTTTTAAAAAGGTTACTCATTAAATCACTAAGAATAGCTAAGAAAACACTTCCTTACCCCGACATGCCGCAACCAAAATTAGATACCATTCGAAAGTTTAATTTATTAGTAGAAATGCATTTTAGAGAAAAGCATAAAGTTTCAGAATATGCTAACCTCATGAATTTGACATCGAAATCCTTATCTAATATATTCACTCGTTATTATAACAAATCACCACTTAAAGTAATTAATGAACGTATAATTCTTGAAAGCAAGCGATTACTATCCTTCTCAGAAAAAAACATCAACGAAATTTCATTCGAATTAGGTTTTGAGGAAGCCTCTCATTTCTCAAAGTTTTTTAAAACTCACGTTGGAAAATCTCCTAATTTTTATAAAAAGGCGAATTTTAACAGTGAGCAAAATATATAAAAAGCGATGGAAAATAGTTACGTTATTTACTCTTCTTCCATAGTATATTTGTATAACAAAAGAAAGGAATAATACAATGAAAGACAAAATACTAACCTGGAAAGACGTAATTAGTTTTGCTGTAAATGGAAATCCTGTTCCTGACAGAAGAGTTGAAAAAACAGAAGCTGAATGGAAGGAACTCCTAACACCAGAACAATACAGAATCACAAGACAAAAAGGAACAGAAAGGCCTCACTCTGGAGCTTTATGTAGTGCCTACGATGCTGGTAAGTATAATTGTGTATGTTGTAACACTCCATTGTTCGACTCTACAATTAAATTTAACTCAGGTACTGGATGGCCAAGTTTTACACAACCAATTCAAGAGAATGCTATTAAATATGAAAAGGATTCTTCCTTTGGTATGGTAAGAGTTGAGGTTATGTGTAATACTTGTGATGCGCACTTAGGACATGTATTTCCTGATGGACCAGAACCAAGTGGACTTCGATACTGTATTAACTCAGAGTCTATGACTTTACAAAAAGAATAATACCTAAGTATTCTTTCAAATTAATCACATCCTAGGCTATCTACCTATTAGGTAGCTAGGAAAAATTATTGTCTAAATTTAAATCAATTGAAAAATGAACAACACCGAAAATAAAGTATTTAAAGCACCCGAATTTAATGTAAAGCATTGGGTGGATGCAAATGGAAATAAAACTGACGAAATAAAACTATCCGATTTTAAAGGTAAATTTAAAGTTTTATATTGTTTTCAAAGCTGGTGTCCGGGTTGTCATAGTGTAGGATTACCTAACCTTCAAAAAATGGTAAATGCACTTGAAGGTAACGATAAAGTAGCTTTCTTAGCCGTCCAAACTGTTTTTGAAGGTCATGATGCAAACACCTATGAAAAGATGCTGGAAACTCAGAAAAAATACGACTTAAAAATACCATTTGGTCATGACGCTGGTGATGATGACAAATCAAGATCAAATATTATGATTAATTATAAAACAGGAGGAACTCCTTGGTTTGTATTAATTGATCAAAATGACAATGTTGTTTTTGCTGATTTCCACTTAAACGTTGATGCAGCTATTGAAGTTTTAAAAACTGTAAAATAATGATTAGAAATGTTCCTGAAATTAAACTTTATGGCGCCTCTGGGTGCCATAAAACAAATTATTACAAACTTGTTTTGGATGAAATTGGATTACCATATCAGTTTTTAGATGTTGAAGCTAATGAATATCATGCAGAGGAACTCAGGAATCTCTATATAAATAGAAAATTAAACTTTCCAACAATTACCATAGGAAGTAAAAAGTTAAGAAACCCTTATAAGGAAGAACTAATTAAATGGATGCATAAATTAATACCAAGTATGTTACAAATTAAACACGATACAGATAACAGGAAGTTTAGTCTAGATATAAACGGTGAGGAAGCCAAAGTAGAATATGTTTGGAAAAATGACAAAATGTATTTGGTTCACTCTGAAGTTCCTTACAACCTTAGAGGTAAAGGAATTGGGAAAGAACTTGTTTTAAAAACCTTTGAAAAACTTCACGATGAAGGTCATCAAGCCGTTGCCATTTGTACTTACATTAAACATGTAAAAAATAGAGATGAGTACTGGAAGACTATCATTGAGTAGAATTAGAGTTAAATTTCTATATAACATACTAACTTCAAATTAGGGCTTTAACGGCAACCAACTTTCTCCGAAAAAAGTACCATATTTCTTGCGTTCTATCAATTAATTTTGATTGTAGAAGAGGGCAAAAAAACACTCTTTAATTATTAACATCATGAATTTAATGTAACCGTTAGATAAATCTATCTAGCGGTTTCTTAAAATTCATTTATGAACCAAAGAATCAGCTTTTACTAACACTACTAACAACAAAAACAAAGCATTGGGTTCTTTTTGCGTTTTAAACGACAAAAGCAAAATCTATATCCATAAATAAAACTATTTAAGGAAGTCTTTTAAACACATCTCAGAAAGAAAAGCTGAGTACTGAAATGGGCACGGTTACCCCTTTGTTACAAACAACATTTTAAGAAAATTAACTTAATCCAATCATAATAATGAAAAATAAGTATACTATTTTATTACTTTTACTAATAACCAACTCTTACAATTTCGGTCAGAATAAAACTGGAACTACAGAAAATGCCAACTACATATATGTTGCCACAAACGATAAGCATGAAAATTCTGTAATTGCATTCAAACATTTCAAAAATAAAATTGAAGAAATTGGGGAATTCGGAACCAAAGGAAAAGGTACCGGAAATATAGAAATATTCGATTGGGGTTATGATATTACCCATCCCCTTAAAGATGGAATTGACCCATTAATTTCGGCATATAGTGTTTATAAAACTAATGATAATAAATTCCTCTTAGTCGTAAATCCTGGAGATGGTTCACTAACCTCCTTTAAAATAAAGGAAAATGGGAAACTCTCTTTTGTAAATATCGTCAAAACTGGAGATATTCATCCACTAAGTATTGCTGTACATAAAAACATAGTTTACGTGGCTAGTGCTGGAAGTGTAGCTCCACCAACACCTCCGTTTACTGGAAATCTGAAAGGTTTTTTTATTGATAATAATGGTAAGTTAACCCCTATTGAAAACTCCATGCGAAACTTAAACGCACGTCCTTCATGTACCATGTTCACACCTGACGGCAAGTTTTTAGCAGTAAATGAATTGGTTACAGGCTTAACAAAAGTTTACGCAGTCAACAAAAAGACCGGAAAGTTATCAAAGGATCCAATTTCGCAAGCTCAATCACCAAATAATGGAACAAATGGGAGATGGCTAGCGATTCCTGTTGGCTTTGATATCGCATCTTTCAAAGATCATCATGTATTATATGCCGCCGAAGCTCGTTTTTTAAATGAGAAAGGTATGTTTAGAGAAGAAGCCAATGTTGTGCCTCAATCATCAAAATACTCTTGGCAAACGGGCTCAACTACTGCGTATAAAATTGATAAAAACGGTATGATTTCGGTTTTATCACCAGATGTTTTAACAGGAAATAATTCCGAAGGGGGAGAAATTGCAAATTGTTGGATTGAAATAAGTCCAGACAAGAAACATTTATGGGCAGCAAATGCTTTATCGAGCTCATATAGCTTATATGATATTAGCGATTCTGGTGCTATAAAATTAGATAAAAGAGCAGCTTTTAAAGTAAAGGATGAAAGCTTATTCTTTGGAGATCTAATTCACAGTACAGATGGAAAATATTTATATCAGTTAATAGGGAACAAAGGTGCCATTTATGTATTCAAAATACTCTCTAATGGAAACTTAAAACCAATGATGATGCACAACGAACCCTTATTACCTAAAACTGGATCTTTCGGAATCATAGCTAACTAATAAACCAATTTAATTAAACCCAAAATGACAAAGCAGAATAATATCGTTAGGAAAAAGTTTATCATATCGTTTGTAATTCTTTTAACAGCAATACAATTTTACAGACCTAACAAACCCATTTACAAGAAACTTACGCCTAACGATATTATTTATTCTAATAAACCATCCGAAGAAATAGCTACTCTTATAAAAACCACTTGTTACGATTGCCATTCCAATCAAACAAAAAAATATTGGTACTCTAACATTGCTCCAGTTGCTTGGTTAATAGATTACGATGTTTCAAAAGGGAAGCAAAAACTCAACTTCTCAGATTGGGAGACCTATCCTCGTAAGAAAAAGATTGAACTCGCTGGAGAAATTATGTTTCAAATGTATGAAGGCAAAATGCCTTTGCCCATCTACACTAAAATTCACGGTAGCGCCAACTTATCAAAGACTCAACAAAACAAATTAACCGAATGGATAAATTCATTAGTAGAATAAAAAGCTTTCTTTTAATTCTCGTTGTAAGCTTTCTACTAATTCAACTCTATCGCCCTTTCTCTTTAAATAAGAGTAAGGTCAACTCCTACAAGTTTTTCGACGAATTAAAAGCTCCTGAAAAGGTGAAAAATCTTATTCAAAATAGTTGCTTCGACTGCCATTCAAATCGTACAGATTATGCTTGGTTCGATTATATAGCTCCTATCTCATGGAAAGTGAACAGTAATATTAAAAAAGGAAAAACAACGGTAAACTTTTCAGAATGGAAAAATTATGAAGAATGGCGTAAACTATCAACTTTATCTGCTAGTACTTTCAATATAAAAAATCAGAGTATGCCTCCTAAAAATTATCTTTTAGCACGTCCTTCCAAAAAAATCACGCTTGAAGAAAGAAAGTATCTGATCAACTGGTTTGAAAATATTAGTAGAATCACATTGAAATAAGATTTTACTTATACTTTTTTTAAGTATCCATAATCCCAAAAAACAAAATACCTCAACGCAACCACCTCATTTAAAATCAACTAATTTTAGTACCTTTAAATGTACGTTTCCCTCAACATGAAATCATATGAACTTTAAATACCAAAAAATCTCCAATCAGAGTGAGTTTATTATTACTGATTTTAGCGACCTTTCATATAAAAGCTTTATAAAAAGCACTGCTTACTTTAAAATTTTATGGGTAAAAAACGATAGTTCCTCTATTACCATTGATGGATATAAAATGAATCTTAACAAGGACTGTCTTCTTTTTTGCACTCCTGAAAATCAAATAGAATTACATAAAAACGAAAACGAAGAAGTACTCGCCTTCATTTTTAATAGAGAGTTTTATTGTATTCGCGATCACGACAAAGAAGTTTCTTGTAACGGGCTTCTTTTCTATGGCTCATCTTTACCCACGGAAATAAAGCTTTCACAATTAAAAATAGACTTATTTAACATGTATTATGTCATGCTAGAAGAAGAATTTATGTTTAAAGATTCTCTTCAAGGGGAAATGCTAAGAACAATACTGAAACAAATTCTAATTCTATCAACTCGTTTAATCAAACAAAATCTGAATATTACTAATGAAACCCAAGAAAACGTTGATTTAATTAGAAGTTTTAACTTACTTGTTGAACAACATTTTAAAACAAAGCACAAAGTAAAGGAATATGCCGAAATTTTAAATAAATCTCCCAAAACACTTACCAATGTTTTCAATTCAAACAACTATAAAACACCTAGTTCTATTATTATTGATAGAATCATTCTTGAAACACAGAGATTATTAATTCATTCGGATAAAAATATATCAGAAATTGCTTTTGAATTAGGTTTTAGCAGCAGCTCACACTTTTCTAAATTTATTAAGATACATAAAGGTATGAGCCCCATTCACTTTAAAAATAGTTTACTCACCAATTAAGATTAAAATTCTTTAATAATTATATTGAAATTTTTAAGTCAGTTTTCTAAGAACACCTCTTAGACTTCTCACAAGAGTGTCAACTTAAAAATGGCAACCCACACCTAACAGAAATATATACAACTATTTAGGAAAATTATCCATTTCCTCGCAGACCTTGTTCCCATAAATTTGCTATGAAACGCAAACTGAATATATGATATTGATTCAAGATATTGAATATCAAGAAATAGTTACAAAATCAACAACCCAAATAGAAAACGGAACCGATTATCAAATACTATGGAATAAACACACTATTGAAAACTGTTGGTTTAACTATAAACAAATTAAAATCCCTTCTAATACATTAATAGCATTAAATCCTAATGATGTATTTCATTTACCAGATGGGGCTCAAAAACTATATCAAATTTCATTTGGTCAACCCAAAGAAGAGTCGATTAAAAGTTTTTTCAACACGGCTTTTTGTAATCAACTTAATGAGTTTAATAGTCTCTTCAAAATTAAAAACAAAGAGATTGTTAACGAAATAGATCATATAACACGACAAATTAAACTATCATCATTTAATACGAAAAACACCCCGTATTTTAAAACTCATTACCTATTTAACTTGGTAATATGTCTTTTACATGCAAAATTTTTAGATACGATTGATTTTAAAGTTACTCAATTTAAAAAGTTGTTTTCTCTTGAAGAAAAAGAAACTCATTTCGTGAAATTTTATGGTGAAGGCTTAAACACTCCTCCAAAAGAATTATTGAGACAGTTTACAAAAAAAGGATACAATAAACCAAGTACAATTATTAACAACTTTATAATTCTGGAAGCTCAAAAAAAATTAATGAAGTCGTCCTTGAGTGTAAAAGAAATTGGGTTTGAACTAGGGTTTGACGACCCAGCTTATTTTTCTCGTTTTTTCAAAAAACACACTGGAATTTCGGCATTGGAATTTAAAAAAAATTACGAGCAACTTTTAGTAAAAACAAACAACGAATCCATTGGAAAATAGTCCAACAAAAATCTTAACCTACTCACTACCTTTAAAATAACATTAACAAAATTCAATAAATAACTAAAACACATTTCAAATGAAAATTAAACTTACTTTATGTAACATAGCACTCATTTTGCTAATTTTTACATCATGCTCCAATGGTAGTTCAAAAGGAATGAGTGACAACAGCTATCAAAACAAAAGCTTTTTCACTATGGAAAATGGAGAGCTAATAAGACCTACAGGTTATCGTTCTTGGGTTTTCGTTGGAACCCCTGTTACACCAAATGACCTAAATGGTGGTAAGGCTCCTTTCCCTGAAATGCATAACGTATATATTGATCCAGCAAGTTATGATCATTATAAAAAAACTGGAATATTCAAAGAAGGGACCATATTAGTAAAAGAACTTGTTAGCGTTGGAGCGACTTCAGCTGTTAGTGGAAATGGATATTTTGAAGGTGAATTTATTGGTTTGGAAGCTTCAGTAAAAAGCAAGGAACACTTTCCAAACGAACCAGGGAACTGGGCTATATTTAGCTTTACACAACCAAAAACAGGAATTCTAAAAGAGAGAACCAAACAATTTCCTTATGCAGCCTGTGCAGCCTGCCATGACACAAATGCCGACGACGATTTTGTATTCACGCAATACTACCCTGTTTTACGTGCAGCAAAAGGAGCCGGAGACATAAACCCAGAAGACGGTGCTAAACGTGTAGCTGAGAAAAAAGAAGAATCGAAGGAGGTTGGAATTTGGGATGCTACTGCTCCTACTCCAACTGATAAAAAATTCGACATTCCTCTAAAAGAGGATAAATTATTCGCTTTCTTAAATACAGAAGCTTATAAAAAACTAAAATACCAAGAAAAAGAAACTCATAAATCAGCAGGGCCTCATGAAACCGTTAGAAGCTACATTAGTACTGAATTAGCTGAATCAGTGAAAGCTGGTAATAAAGAGCATCCCGTAGGATCTTATGCTATTAAAGAGCAATTTAAAGATGGTAAGCAACTAGGATGGTCAGTAATGTTGAAAACTCAAGAAAAAACTGACAATGGAAGTGGATGGTTTTGGTATGAAGTATTAGATAGAAAGGATATTTCGAAGAAAGCTGCCTATGGAAATGGAGTAAAAGGATGCGTATCGTGTCACTCTATTGGAAACGACATGGTTCGTGCAACATTTTTAAACTAGAAACTAGAGTCTTATTAGTTTATATAGATTGATTGAGTACTTCATTAGAAGTACATCTTTAGACTCATTTAACTTACTGCTTTGGTTAAGTGAGTCTCTTTTATTTCATCTCACAAACTCAAATTATAAAAATGAAACAACTCAAGAAAAAGTGGAACATTACTTCGAACATTCAACTTATTACTATTTTGCTAGTTTTTACAATTAATGGTTCACTTTCTATATTCTTAGCCAAACCACTATTACATTCTTTGAATATTACCCAAACTGCCCTGTCACCGCTATTTTTTTGGCCACTACGAATTTTAATCATGTTTATTATTTACCAAATACTCCTAGTAACTATGGGCTGGTTGGTAGGTCAACATAAGTTTTTCTGGAATATGGAAAAGAAAATGTTAGCCAGGTTCGGCCTAATTAAAAACAAATAATATATGAAAACAACAATACTTACATTAGCCTTTCTATTTGCAACAGCCTTATGTAGTGCTCAAGAGCATCCTGAACATAGCGAAACTTCACATAAAAAAGAAAAGGATCCTGGGTTTGAGATTGTACTATCAGGAATCGGAATATACAGTCCTGAGCACAAACATTGGAATAGTGCTATAGAAACCCACCTAACCTATTGGACCACTCATAAATGGGCTTTTGGTGTTGGGTATTCTATCATTTTCGAAGATGAACTTGAGCATGAAATTGCCGCGCTTGTGAGTCATAAACCATATAAATTTCTAACTCTGAACTTTGGACCAAGTTTTTCATTACCTAATGAACATAAGGACACAAAAGTCTCGGCATATCTAGAAAGTGAATTTGCCTTTCATGTAGGTGAAATACATTTTGGCCCTACGATAGGAGTGCTTGCAGGAGAAGACTTCCGAATATTTGGAGGGCTACATATTAGTTACGAATTCTAATCTAAAACTCAATAATGGACAAAGTAAAATTGAAGGAAGCATTAATTGCTTTAGAAAAACATCATATCGATGAAGCTGAAATGAAATATGACGATTTCTTACTTGGAAATCTACTCGATAAAACAGAGGTTATTGATGATGACGATCAATCACATCATCGACAAAGTATAGAAATATCGGATCAGTTAGAAGAACAAGCACATGTGCATTTAGAACATCTTGAAACCATCCATAAAATTTCTTTTACTCCAAAAAAAGTTGTGGAACCTGGTGCGGTTATAAGCGTAAATGGAAGATGCATGATTGTTGCGGTTTCAAAACCAATGTTTACTATTGATGGTAGAAATTTTATAGGAATTTCAACCAATGCTCCTATTTACAAAGAATTGGCTGGAAAAAAAACTGGAGAGTCTTTTGTGTTTAATGGGAATACATTTAAAATAGAATCAGTATATTAAACTTTGTATTTTGCTTACTACTTTCCTAAAACGATTTATCTTAAAAAAGAATTCTTTGAACTCTGTAGTTTTAAAAATAATTAAAGATTTACCTGAAGGATATTCAGAAGGTATCTACATGAAGAAAAAGTATGGAATTACAAAAGCCTCTTTTAACAAAGGGAAATCCTTTAAAGTATATGCCAAAGAATTGGGAGGCGCAGATTTTATTAGCTTGAATTACTATATAACTTCAACAGAAGAAAAACTAAAACCTTGTGAAATGCCTGATGAAAAGGTACTTCATTTCTTATACAATGTAGAACCACTTATACGAAAGTAAACTTAACCAAAGCATAAAAATCTTATTATCAGACTTTTCTTTGAATTACACTTTACAAATAGTAAATTTAGTGAGTAAAATAAACAAGTATATATGATTAATGTATATGGAAAAAACAGCTTCTTGATCGTAACTTTGACATAGTCAATTACCCCATTTAATACAGAGGGAATTGTGAGTTAAATTTCACTTAGTGAACAAACATTAATCTTATACATCAAATATTACAATGAGCAATTACAAAAAAGCATACATAGCAGGAGGTTGTTTCTGGGGAATGGAAGACCTTTTTAGAAAAAGACCAGGAATTGTAGATACGGAAGTTGGGTATTTAGGTGGAGAAAATGACTTCCCTACTTATAGAAATCACCCAGGACATGCAGAAGGTATTGAACTTACCTACAATCCTGATGAAACTAATTTTAAAGAGATTTTGGATTATTTCTATAGAATGCACGATCCAACAACTGTTGACAGGCAAGGAAATGACCGTGGATCAAGCTATCGATCGGCTATTTTTTATCAGAATGATGAAGAAAAGCAAATCGCTGAAGACTTTATCAAAATTGTTGACGATTCAAAAAGATGGCCAAGCAAAGTGGTTACGACTATAGAACCTTTTACAAAGTTTTGGGTTGCTGAAGATTATCACCAAGACTATTTAGTAAAGAACCCAAATGGATATACCTGTCATTTTGAAAGATTTGACAACTCATTTATACCAGCATAATTATGAACGAAACCAAATTCAAAAACATTCGCTTTAACCCTGATGAAACACCTTTTCATGACCTAGCCAAACAAATGGCTCGAGCTTTCGGCTACACTGCCGATTTGGAAGTGGACAAACAACTAGCTCAATTATTACGATTGCGTGTTGCTCAGAAAAACGAATGTGCCTACTGTGTTATTTTACATGCAAAAACCTCAAGAGAGGTTGGAATTAACGAAGCAAAAACCGACAACATTTCTTCTTGGTGGAATAGCGAATTATTTACCGACAAAGAAAAAGCAGCCTTGGCATATTGTGATGTTTTAACGGAAGGAACTCATAAAAACTTTCAACAATATCACGATAACATGACTGAGTTTTTCTCGGAAAAAGAAATCGCTGAAATCGCCGCTATTGTAATTAACATGAATGTTTGGACTCGTTTAAAACTTGCCCAAGGTCAAATACCTTATATTGAATAATATGACAAAAATTTCCAATATAGGTCTTGGAACCGCTGCTATTGGGAGACCATTATACATTAATATTAAAAACACCACAAAAGAAAGTGGTGTTTTTAATCTTGATGATTTTAAGCTGAAAGGAAAACAAGTTTTAGAATCTGCCTACGAAAAAGGCATTCGCTATTTTGATACAGCTCCTGGTTATGGAATGTCTGAGCAATTATTAATTGAGTGGCTGGAAGAAAAAAATGATCCTTCTATTAAAGTAGGAACAAAGTGGGGTTATACCTACGTTGCCAATTTTGATCCAAATGCAGAAATTCATGAGGTAAAAGAACATAGCTTAAGTAAGTTAAATGAGCAGTGGGAAGTATCAAAACAATTACTACCACATTTAAGCTTTTACCAAATTCATTCGGCTACCTTAGATACTGGTGTTCTGGAAAATGGCGATGTTTTAAAACGACTTCATGACATAAAAAAAGAACACAATATTAAAGTTGGAATTACAGCTTCAGGAGCTAATCAATTGGAAATACTTAAAAAAGCCAGTGCTATATCAATAGAGAATGAAACTTTGTTTTCAGTGTATCAATGTACATTTAATATGTTTGAACAAAGCATACGTGAAATTGATCATGTATTTAAAAACGGAAATCAGCTCATTATAAAAGAAGCTTTAGCTAATGGCAGAGTTTTTAGTAATAACAACTACCCTGAATACAATTCGTTTTATTCCTATTTGGAAAAACTCGAAAACCAATTTCAAGTAGGGCGAGACGCTATTATTTTAAGCTATTGCACTTCTATTTACCCTGAAGCAATTGTGCTAAGTGGAGCCAATAATGAAACACATTTAGCAAGTAATTTAAATGCAACAACAGTAAAACTTACGGATACTCAAATCAATGAACTTTCCAAGTTTAAAGTAGCCGCTGAATTTTACTGGAATGAACGCAAAAAACTCACTTGGAATTAATGAATACGAACGATTTACAAATTGGTAAACTACTTCCTGATTGGGAATTAACATCCATTTTTCAAGGGAACATTCCTTCTTTGGAAGAACTCAAGGGAAAACCTGTTTTAATTCTCTTTTTTAATCTAGGGTGTCCTGGCTGTAAAGGAAGAGCCTTACCTTATGCCAACAGAGTTGTTGTTGAAAATGGAGAGCATATTCAGGTTATCGGAATTCACTCGCGTTTTGAAGGTCCGCAATATGAATTAAAAGATTTTGAAAATGCCAAGGAAGAATTTTATATCCGGTTCCCATTCTATAAAGATCTAAACGATACAAATACCTTCAGAAAATATCAAGCGGGAGGTACTCCACACTGGTTATTGACCGATAAAGAAGGTAATCTGGTATATTCAATTTTTGGATCAGATCCTAATAATGCTCTTTACAGATTAGACTTGAAAATTAATGAACTTTTAAACTCATAGATAATGCACGATTGGTATTTACCCATAACGATTTTACCCGCTTTAGGAATGTTGATTTTATCAACTACCAGTCAGATTACAAGTTTAAGTACTGAATTGAATCAATTATTAAGTAATAAATGCACCGATTTTCAACATATAATTTCGAGTAAAAAAATAAAGCAACTGGGCTTATTAACTAGGGCAAGTGCCCTACTCTATTTAGCTTCGGGAGTATATGTTTTATCTGGAATTTTAGGAGCCATATTCGAAAACAAGTCGTTTTATGATATTCCTAGTTTGTTATTATACACTGGAACTATTTTTATGTTCATTGCTTTTGTCATTCTAATTATTTACGCCTTCCGCGCTGTAGGAATTAGAAAGTTCCAATTTGAAAACAATCATAATTTATAAGTGAATAATGATATTAAAATAGGATTTGGTGGCGGTTGCCATTGGTGTACGGAAGCTGTTTTTCAACATTTAAAAGGAGTTATTCGTGTTGAACAAGGTTGGATTGCTTCTTCGGATGAAGATGAGAGTTTTTCAGAAGCGGTTATTGTTTATTTCAATGAACAAATAATCGATTTAAAAACACTGGTCGAAATCCATTTACATACCCACAAAAGTACCAGCAATCATTCTTTTAGAAAAAAATATAGATCCGCCATTTATACATTTTCTAAAGAGCAAGAACAAATTTGCAAAGAATATATTGATTCGTTCCAACCCGATTTTGATCACCAAATTATTACGAAAGTTCTTCCTTTTGTAGAATTTAAAGTTTCTCGGGAAGAAATTAGAAATTATTATAAAAAAAATCCGACCAAACCATTTTGTGAAACCTTTATTAATCCAAAACTAAAAGTCTTACTGACTCGATTTTCGAAAGAGGTAAAAGTTGAGGAATTAAGTCATTTAAAAAACGAAAGCACATTATGAAAACCATCCGACTTGACATTGAAAATAACAAGCAATACAAACTAAGAGCCTATATAGAACTTCCTGCCAATCAAAAGCCGCATTATTATGCCATTTTCGCGCATTGTTTTTCTTGCTCAAGTAGCTTAAATGCCGTTAAAAATATTAGTAGAGCTTTAACCAATCATGGATTTGGTGTGGTTCGTTTTGATTTTACAGGACTAGGAAGAAGTGAAGGAGAATTTGCTGAAAGTCATTTCTCTGCAAATGTTGACGATTTAATTGCTGTGAATAATTATATCTCTGAAAACTTTCAAGCGCCAAGTTTAATCATTGGACATTCACTTGGAGGCGCCGCTGCAGTAGTAGCCGCTTCGAAACTTTCAAATATAAAAGCAGTAGCTACCGTTGGTGCACCTGCTACAGTCAGCCATGTTACTCATTTATTTTCACATGCAATTGATGAGGTACAAAGTAAGGGGGAAGTTGAGGTAAATATTGGTGGACGACCATTTAAAATCAATCAGGAATTTGTTGAGGATTTCCATAAAACCGACTTGCCTGAAATCACAAAAAAATTAAGAAAACCTATTTTAATCATGCATTCTCCAGTGGATTCTGTGGTTGAAATTAGCAATGCTCATGACTTGTATCACAATGCAAAACACCCAAAAAGCTTCATTAGTTTAGACAATGCGGATCATTTACTCTCTCAAAATAAAGATAGTTTGTATGTTGGAAATATGATTGGTTCTTGGGCACAACGTTTTTTTGAACCGAAAGAAAACACTATGCTCGATACTAATGGAGAGCAATTAATAGGGCATTTAAACTTGTTGGAAGATAATTTTACAACATCATTACAAACTAAGAATCATTCATTTTTAGCAGACGAGCCTACAAGTTTTGGTGGTGATGACTTCGGACCATCTCCATACGATTATTTAAGCGCCAGTATAGCTGCCTGCACTACAATGACGCTCAAACTTTATGCGCAACGAAAAAAATGGGACTTACAAGAAGTATATGTGTACATCACCTACTCTAAAAAACACAGCGATGAACTAAGCTTGGATGTTGAAAAGCCAGGAAGAATAGATCATATTTCTAAAAAATTAAAATTTGTTGGAAATCTGGATGAAAGTCAACAACAAAGATTAAAGGAAATTGCGTCAAAATGCCCTGTGCATAAAACCGTTGCTAGCGAAGTTTATTTTGACACTGAACTACTAAACTAGACCTAACTACTATCGCTAGGATTATTTTATTCATTTTAAAATTATAATTATGAAAGCTATTTGGAACAACAAAATCATTGCTGAAAGCGATAACACTATTGTGGTAGAAGGAAATCATTACTTCCCACCTGAAAGCATCAATAAAGAATATTTTCAAAGTACAGAAACCCACAGTACTTGCCCTTGGAAAGGACAAGCCTCATATTACACTATTACGGTTGACGGGAAAGAGAATAAAGATGCTGCTTGGTATTATGTGCATCCTTCAGAAAGAGCTTCTCAAATAAAAGACCACGTTGCTTTTTGGAGAGGAGTAAAAATTGAAGAATAAGACATAACCAAAATTTAAAATGATAGATACTGAATATTTAAGAGAAAAATTTCTCCAATGTAGAAAGCAGTCGGAATTTATCTGTAAAGATTTAGAAATAGAGGATTACTCCGTCCAACCTGTTGTGGATGTATCCCCTCCAAAATGGCATTTAGCACATACCACATGGTTTTTCGAGCAGTTTATTTTAGTTGCCTTTGACAAAAACTATAAGGTTTATAATGATGATTTTGCCTTTCTATTCAACAGCTATTACAACAATGCTGGAGATCGGGTTTTACGTCCAAATCGTGGATTAATGACACGCCCAACAGTTAAGGAAGTATATGCTTATAGAAATTACGTTACTGAGAAAACTTTAGCTTTTCTATCAACTGATGTAACTGAGGAGATTAAAGAAATAATAGAAATAGGGATTAATCATGAGGAACAACATCAAGAGTTATTAGCCTATGATATTAAATATATTTTAGGTCATCAACCAACGTTTCCAAACATTCCTTTAGACTATTCTTTACAAGAAGAAACACAAGACTTTAAGTTCCTTAGCGTAGAAGAAGGTGTGTATGAAATTGGACATGTATCGAATGATTTCTGTTTTGATAACGAATTAGGTGTACATAAAACCTACATTCAACCATTTTCTATTGCCAACAAACTGGTTACAAACAGAGAGTTCATTGAATTTATTGAAGATAGTGGTTACCGTAATTTTAATTTATGGCATGCCGCAGGTTGGGATTGGGTTCAACAAAACAACATTAACGCACCACTGTATTGGCATTTTTTTCAGAACAAATGGCATTATTATCACACCAACGGTTTTACTGAAATCGACCTGGAGCTTCCAGTGATGAATATTTCTTATTACGAAGCTTTTGCCTTTGCCGAATGGAAAAAAATGCGTCTTCCTACAGAATTTGAATGGGAAGTAGCTTCAGAAAAATTCAATTGGGGACAATTGTGGGAATGGACAGCTAGTGCCTATTTACCTTATCCAAATTTTAAAAAAGCTGATGGAGCACTTGGAGAGTACAATGGTAAGTTTATGGTAAATCTACATGTTTTGCGTGGGGCTTCTATGGCTACTCCGAAAAATCATAGCCGAAAAACATATAGAAACTTTTTTCATCCAGAATTACGTTGGATGTTCTCTGGAATCCGATTGGTAAAATAATTCGTCTCTTAAACAGATATCAAATAAAGATCAATTTATGAATCAAACATTTGCAAAAGATCTCATCGAAGGGTTATCTTCGAAAAACAAACATCTATCTTCTAAATACTTTTATGATGATACTGGAAGTAAAATCTTTCAGGAAATCATGGAAATGCCAGAGTATTATTTAACCTCGAGTGAATTTGAAATTCTTTCTCTTCAAGCTAAGCAAATCATTGATGCGGTAAATTTCAATCAACCCTTTAATATTGTAGAACTGGGTGCCGGAGATGGTATGAAAACTTTCAAGCTTTTGGAATATTTAGTGAACCATAATATTGACTTTTATTATGTCCCTATTGATATTTCACAAGGAGCTATGAATAGTTTAGTAGACAAATTAAAAGCTAAACTTCCAACATTAAATATTCACCCAAGAGTTGGAGATTATTTTGAAGTACTTTCAAAAGAAAATGTACAAACAACCATTCCTAGTTTATTATTATTTCTAGGTAGTAATATTGGAAATTATGGTAACGACGAAGCCGTAAAACTTCTTTCGCTATTCAATAAAAACATGAAAGATGGTGATAAACTGTTATTGGGTGTCGATTTACAAAAAAATCCGATTACAATAAAAAATGCCTACGACGATCCTTATGGAATCACAAAGCGCTTCAATTTAAATTTGCTAACAAGAATCAACGATGAATTTGAGGGCGATTTCAGGTTAGACGATTTTGATTTTTATTGTCATTACAATCCTGAAAATGGAGAAGTAAACAGCTACCTCATCAGTTTAAGAAAACAAAGTGTGTTCTTAAAAAAATTAAACCAAGAATTTCATTTTAATTATGACGAATTGATTTGGACAGAGCTATCGAAAAAATACAATTTAAACGAAATTAACCAACTAGCGCAAACAACTAACTTTACTGTAGAGCAACACTTTTTAGATTGCAAACATTATTTCACCAACATAATTTTAAAAAAGTAAATCATATGAGTTTAATTGAAAATGTAAGAGATTTCTTTAATAGAAAAAGAAAAAATGAAACTACGGAAAAAGCTCCAGAAGGTGTTTGTCCGAACTGTTGGGGACGACATGAATACGATGGTGAGTTTTATTCATTTATGAAAGGTCAAAATGACAATCCGAGTAAAGAGATTTACAATAGTTTTATTGCTGATGTTGTCAGAAAACTAGATAAAATCACCATTAATAAGAATACCTATACTTGTGACACGTGCCAAGTAAAGTACGAGTAACGAATCATCATCTAATTGCGGTCATTTCGAAGGAATGGTAATAACTGAGAAATCTATACGTTGTTCAAAAACCTATTAAACAAAAGATTTCTCCTTTCAGTCGAAATTGTAAAGGTTAACTAATTCGTTGACAGTTTTGGTTAAAAATATTAGGAGCTACACCATTCAGACTTTGGTGTGGTCTTTCTTGATTGTAATAATA
>NZ_CAZEQU010000038.1:0-151561 GCF_964513065.1 Tenacibaculum xiamenense | reverse complement strand
TGTAACTCTTGAAATTGCTGATGACGCTGTAAATGCAGCAACTATTAACGCAGATGTAGCGGGTAGCGGTCTTACGCAAAACGCAACTACTGGAGCGCTTGATGTAGACGTAACAGCTATTACTGGTGACGGAACTATATCTTCTTCGGACTTAACTGTTACTGGAGGTACAAACGCTGCTCTTAATGATGTAACTCTTGAAATTGCAGCTGGTGCGGTAGGTACTACTGAATTAGCTAATAACGCCGTGAACTCAACTAAAATTTTAGACGGTACAATTGCCACTGCTGATATTGCTTCTGGTGGAAATGACCAAGTACTTACAACAAGTGCTACTGGAACAGTTCAATGGGAAGCTAAATCCAATTTAACATCAACTGTTACACAAGTTGTCACTTCAGGAAATACTATAGCAACACATAACAACGGAACTTCTAGTGTCAACATTATAGAAACCAATACAGAAGTTGCTCAAGCTACTGGTAATGCCGATGCCGATGTTACTTCTACTGATGCAAGAACCATTGCAACTTATACCTCTGAAGATGGAACAGATACAACAATTAACGAAAGTGTAACCTCACTTTCTCAAAATACAACAACAGGTGTTATTACCTATAATAATGAAGCAGGAACTAATCAAACTGCAAATGTTGTCGCTGCAGAAACCGATAATAAGTTAACAGTTGGTGCAAATGGAGGAGCATATTTCGCTGGACCAACAACTGTTGCTGCTGGTAAAGTAAGTGGTGCCGGTGCTGCCTTAAAAATTTATGGGGCAACTGTTACCAGAGTGAATGAAGGTGATTATCAAGTTACATTTACCACCGCTAGAGCAGATGCCAATTATGTTATCCAATTATCTATCTTAGATTGTAATGGAGATTGCCCAGGAAATACAACGGCAAACTATGACGATCCAGGTATTACTTATTACAACCAAACAACAACTGGTTTCAGAGTTAATATCGGAGATAGTGATAATGGAACAAACCAAAAAGATGATATTGATTTAGAATTTATGTTTAACGTAATTGATTTTTAATCATTATGAAAATCTCGTTGAAAATACTATTCTTTTTAATTTCATCTGTTGTTGCTTCTCAAACTGATGCCAACTCTGTAATAGGAGTTCCTCAAGTTACGAACAACACAGAAATGAACTCTATAACTGGAGCCCAAGAGGGCTCCATGGTTTATAATGTAGCTCAAAAAGGGATATATATTTTTAACGGTACCAATTGGGTTTCCACTAGTGGAAATAATTGGTTAATTACTGGAAATAACGGGACAACCTCTTCTAATTTTTTAGGAACCACCAATGACGTTAAAATGCAAATCCGTTCTAATAACTTACCTTTATTAGAATTCGGAAGGAGACAAACTCTCGGATTAGTTCAAAATTTCCCAGATTATACTGATAACAACCAACCTCTTATACATTTAAATGGAAATGGTAATGTTGCTGCACTTCAGTTCGCGGCGTCTGGTGCTTCTTTTTATAGACCAATGTTTTTCACTACTTCAAATGGAAGTTTTCGATTAAAAGGAAGTAGTGGTAGAACTGATCTATTTGAAATAGGCTCAGCGGGTCCTTCTAATGACGGAAGAATGGAATTTATTATTGGCGATGATGGAAATGAACCCATCGTATTCAAACGATATGATTATCGTAATGGTAGATTTCATACAGAGTTATTTAGAGTACAAGGAAGTAATGGTAGTGCCAATGCTAAACCAAGGTTTGGAATAAATATAAACCCTCAACAGGTTTCTCTTGACCCTACTTATAACGATACATCTAGCTCAGGTTATAATGTTGCAAACTCGACTCTTCAAGTTGGAGGTTCTGTTTCAACAGCCATTTTAAGAACAACATCTAGTATCTCTTTAAATGAAGACCATCATACTGTTATTATAACAGGTGCTCATAACATCACTTTACCTGGAGCAAATAGTTGTGCTGGTCGTTTATATATTATTAAAAATATTGCAGGAAGTAACAGGTCTATATCTACTTATAGGACTCTTAGCAATGGTACTTCTACCACTATTTTTAACAATAGTGTGTTATGGTTACAAAGTGATGGGGCCAGTTGGCAACGTATAAATTGATAATAATAGATAAAATGAATAAGCTAATCCCCTTTCTTTTTTTTATTTTTTCTACCCACTTGCTTTTAGGACAAATTGATGAACAATCATTAATCAGTCTTCCATCAGCAACAACAACAGAGTTAAATAATGTTGCTTCGCCAATATTAGGAAGCCTCGCCTTCGATACAACAAAAGATAGAGTTGTTGAGTATACGAGCTCAGGTTGGCAAGAAATGTTGACTTCGAGTAATATTTATGTTGGTGCTTTTATCATATCATCTACAGGAAACCAAACTATTTCGGGACTTCCCTTCTCTCCTACTTCCATAACTTTCAACGCTCACGCTAATATAGAAAGTCTTAATATTAACAGTGACAATGCCGTTGGGAATAACAACGCGGGCCTCAACAACTCATTTGGAACAATGAACGGTTTTGCCCGAAATGACAGTGGAACTATAGCACAACAAGTGATTTACGTAGGAGGGCATGGAAATTCAATCAATGACATTTCAAGATATGCCAGCAGTTCTAATTGCATCGGTGTTCGATATGGAAGTCAAAATGGAGATAATCTTGGTGTAATTTCAGCATCACTAACATCTTTTAATACTAACGGATTTACAATTAATGTTTCTAAAACAGGAACTGCTGGTTCGGAAAACCTAGTTGTTCTTTTTACTGCTTATAAATAACCACTACTATGAGAAACTATTATGTCTTTTTTCTATTTATTCTCTTCGGCACGAAAGCCCTAACGCAAATAGATGCCAATTCCGTAATGGGTATTCCTTCCGCTTCTAACGATACAGAAATGAATGGTATCACCGGCGCTAATGAAGGTTCAATGATATATAATGTTTCTCAAAAAAACATATACATTTTTGATGGGACAAATTGGGTTTCTGTTAACAAAGAAAAAAATACAGTTGGAGACATTAAATACAGCTCTCAAACATCAGATCATTCAGGTTGGTATTTATTAAACGGTAGAGCTACTTCAACTTTATCTACTAATGCACAATCAAATGCCACTAGTTTAGGTTTTACATCGAACCTACCAAATGCTGAAGACCGGGTTTTGAAACATCCAACTACAGGTGAAAGCATTGGAGATACAGGTGGACAGGCTTCAACGACCTTAACACGAGCTAATTTACCTAACGTAAATTTTACTGGGACAACATCTACCAATGGAAATCACCGTCATACAGTGGGAAGACGTATTGGAACGGATCAGGTAAGACATAACAGTGACGCCAACAGAACTTTTTTCAACCAAGGCGGAACAACAAATACCAGTACAACAGGTAATCATAATCATACTGTTACAGTATCCACTGGAGGTAGCAATCAACCTTTTCAAAGGTATCAACCCTATTTAGTATTTAACACATTTATTTATTTAGGGTTATGAGAAATTATATTTTAACTATAATTTTTGTTTTAATGACTAAAACAATTACTTCTCAGATAGATGCCAATTCTGTTAAAGGGATTCCCGTAGTTACAAACGATACCGAAATGAATAGTGTAACGGGAGCTATTGAAGGCTCTATGGTATATAATATTGCAAATAAAAACATATATATATTTGATGGAACAAATTGGGTACCTGTTAATCAACAGTCAATTTCAGTTGGAGAGGTTAAGTACAGTGTTCTAACATCCGATCATAATGGATGGTACATCCTTAATGGAAGAATGACAAGTTCTCTTCCCACTAATGCTCAAACAAATGCAACGAGTTTAGGTTTTGCAACGAACATACCCAATTCTCAAAATAGAATATTAAAACATCCAGCATCAACAGAAAATGTTAATGACACTGGTGGAGCTATCACCACTGTGTTAACAAGAGTTAACTTGCCTAATATTAATTTTACAGGAACCACATCTACAAATGGTAATCATCGTCATACTATTAACAGACGAACCGGAACTGATAGGGTAAGAAATGGCGCAGATGCCAACAGAACTTTTTTTAACCAAGGAGGAACGACCAATACCAGCTTTGCTGGAAACCATAACCATACCGTCACCGTAAGCAGTGGTGGTAGTAACCAATCATTTGAAAGATACCAACCATATTTAGTTGTTAACACATTTATTTATTTAGGTTTATGATAAGAAGTATAATTATAGCCACCTCTTTTATTCTAATTTCAACTCATTACTGCTACTCGCAGTTAGATTCAAATTCAGTTATCGGACTGCCCTCTGCATCCGATAATACAGAAATGAATAATATTACAGGTGCAAATGAAGGATCTCTCCTATACAATTCAAGTCAAAAAAATATATTTTTCTTTGATGGTACAAACTGGATTTCTCCATCTAGCTTAGGGTCGAATATTTATTCGATAGATGGAACATTAAGTGGGGCAAGAACACTAAACGGAGGTGGAAATTCTCTTACCTTCAATAATATTAATGCTTTTCAATTATCCACCAATAATTCAACGCAAATATTTGCGATTGGTCCATTACAATTAGGTTCCACTGGTAGTACAACACAAATAACAGGTACTTTGGGTATTACTATAACAGCTACCGCAAATGGAATAACCTTAAATGGTGATACCTCTGTTTCCAACAACTTAAGTGTAGCAGGTTCTTATTCTGACAGTTCAGGAGCTACAGGAACGAGTGGTCAAATTTTAACATCTACGGCTACAGGAACTCAATGGAGAGATCCCGCTACTGCCGAAGTAGTGAACCGAACATCAAATTATACTCTTATAGCCGATGACAACGGTAAAGTTTTCACATTTAATAGCACTTCGGATATTACATTAACTGTTCCAAGTGGTTTACCGGTTGGATTTAATATAAGTATTTATCAAACAAATACAGGTAGGGTAACTATTAGTGGGGCGGCAGGAGTTACCATACTCAATCGTTTATCAAGGTTTAGAACAGCTGGACAACATGCAGGTGCTGGCCTTGTGTCTACAAGCACTAACAATTTTCATTTAACTGGTGATTTAAGATTATAGGAATGTTTAAAATAAAATTAACTTGTATAGTTCTTTTTATTAGCTATACCATATCTGCACAAATTGGTCATTACAACCACTTCCCTACCATGAAACCGTTTCATGTACTAGATGACAAACTAACTAATATTAGTTTTGCCTTTTCTATGAGAGTCTTAGAAAGTGATTATAATGGTCCTCTAATTAGGTTAAGACGGGCAAGTGATAATACTTTACAAGACTTTTCTTGGGGTGATAACGATATTGTAGACATTGATGCCATTAATACTTGGCGTGGTGGAAGTAACGTTTTTGTTCATACGTGGTATGATCAAAGTGGTCTCGGAAGAAATGCAGTTCAAACGAATAATGCTCAACAACCTCGTTTTTTCCCAGATACAACTCGCCCTCATTTTCAAGGAGATGGTACTGATGATTTTTTAATTGTTGACACACCGAATGGTATACAAGATGTCACAAACGCTGGTGACGAAGGAACCGTCGTTACAATAGCCAGAGCTACAACAAAAAGTCAACACTCTTTTGGTGTTTTAACAAATAGAGATAGATGGTCAACACACATGAATTGGAGTGATAACAGAGTCTATTTTGACCCAGGTATTTGCTGTAATGGTACTCGTTGGTTTTCTAATGCTGGTAATGTAAATGTCTGGGAAATTTATACGTTTATAAAAACTAACACAAATGCAGTAGCTAGATCAGGAGGTACGCAAAGGTTTAATGGTGTTCACACGACTGGAAGGTGTACTCGTACCGAAGATTTTACTATTTGTTGGGCAAATGGAAATGGTACTACCAGACGATCAACGACCTCTTTTATGGAGTTAATCATGTACAGAACTGATATAAATGCAACCGTTTATCAGGATATAGAGGACAATTCCATCACTTTTTGGGGCATCTAAAGCGATAAATGGTAAAATTTTCAAGATTAAGCAGCTTAAGGTCTCTATCAGCTATTTTCGTTCTCTTGTCGAAATTGAAATGTAATATGTAATAAAAAATCTACCTTTGAAAAGAGATTAATGAGCAAATAATCAATCATAACACACTCAATGTGACTATTTTAAATTATTTGTGTCATATAAATGTAATTAAGATGTTAACCCAACGTCTATTACAAGAAGTTCTTTAAAATGCATTTGTTAAATAAGTAAATGAAACATAAAGTAAAACTCATAATTTAAAGAGGAGTTCCCTAAAAAGAAACATTTATAAAATTTAATAATAGTTTACGATTTAGACTTTTTAGTTTGATGAAACGGCGCAAAAAACCGAATTTAGTATGTAATTTTATATACTTTGCTACAAATCAAGTATATATGGTATAAAAAAACTTGTGAATTACAAAAAAAATATTATATTTGTGCACCATTAAAAACTAACATATTTCTAAAAATTAAACGGCATTTAAAAAGACAGACAGTTTTAAATATAATTAATAGTAATAAAAAATAATAAAAATACGGGGGTATTATGAAAAATTTTTTATCTATGATGGCTTTTGTTATGCCTATGTTTTTGGGTGCTCAAACAGCTTTTCATAACTTCGGAGAAGTAAAATTGCACGGTGATGCAAACGTTGGTTTCCATACTGACTTCATAAATGATGGAAACTTAGACAACAATAATGAAGGTTTAGCTGGTTTTTACAGTGATAACGATATCAGAAGTATATCAGGAAATAATAGAGCTGTATTCAACGATGTTGAAATTGACGCTGTTAATGATGTAGAGCTTTATGCTTCACTTGGAGTAACTAATGATTTAAGTTTTATCAATGGAAAAGTTTTTACTTCTAGAGATAATTCTAATACTTCCCTTGATTTTATCAACCATAATGTTTATGCTGGAGAAGATGACCAAAGACATGTTGATGGTTATGTTTCAGTAACAGGATCTAACAATTTTGTGTTTCCTGTTGGAGATGATAACAGTTTAAGACCAATGATGCTTTCAACTCAAGGTTCGGCATCTACTTTTAAAGGTGCTTACTTCGCTATAAATCCAAATAATGCTCCTTATAATTACGATACTGCACAAAAGCAAATTTTCCTTGATAATGTTAGTAACACGGAGTTTTGGGACTTAGAAGGTTCTACGGAAACTAGAGTTACTCTTACTTGGGATAACAATAGTGATATTAACGATATTAGCTCAAACATAAACCTTTTAAGAGTTGTTGGTTGGAGTGAGTCTGAGGGTAAATGGATAGATTTGGGCAGAACTGGTGTTAGCGGAAATCTTAACGCAGGTCAAGTTACTTCTAACATTTTTACTCCTAATAATTATACTGTAATTACAATTGGTTCTGAATTTTCTAACGGAGTTCTTGACAACGTAAATTTAATTTTTACACCTAACGGAGATCCAACAAATGAAACTTTAATTTTTGAAGGTTTAGAGCAATTCAGCGGTAATAGTTTAACAATATTCAACAGATGGGGTAATGTTGTTTACGAAGCTGTTGATTATAAAAACGACTGGAGAGGTGAATCAACTGGTAGAGCAACTATCAATAAAAAGAAAGACCTACCTGTTGGAACATATTTCTATACTTTAGATATTGATACTGGTGACGGAAGTAAAACTCAAAGAGGTTGGGTATATATCCACAGATAATAGTTAACACATAGAAAGAATAACGCAAAAAATTTACTTACTACTTACTACTACATTGATAGTAAAAGGTACAATTTTTTAAGACTTATTGATTTCCTTCGGTGTAGTTGGGTTATAACCGAAATCTGCATCGGGTAGCTGAATTCCTAATTGATTAATAATATAACCTACGCTAGCAAAATGATGAATAGCATGACTGTGTGCTTGAACCAATGCGCTTCCTAATGTATACTGAACAGTTACACTTCCTTTTCCTAAATCATCTGTAACGTATATTAATTTATTAAAATCGTCACTATCTATTTTAAGCAAGTTAGACCTTATTTCTTCAAAATACTTTAATCCTTCAGCAATCCATTCTTCAGCCAAAGTATTTCTTTCTCTATCGGAAAAATCAACATTTTTAGTATCTAACCCTTTAAAAATACAAGAAAAAACGTCTAGCACATGACGCATATGAGTTCCAATACTAGAATAATAAGGAGCTACCGATTTATTACAATATTCTTCATCATTAATACTATTTAACAATTTAATACCTCTTTGTAAGTTCTCATCTATAGCTTCAATCATTATATTATTTCTTATTTTTTAACTAAGTCGTATAAATATAGGGTATTTTACGAGTAATCAACAATATTTTATTACTCTTTTGTAACAAACTTATATACAAATACATACCTCCTATTATCATTAATAGAATACTATTAAAAAAAATTTTGGCACACGTTTTGAATATTTACAAATAACTGCGGAAGCCGAAAAGCAAATAGAGTAAGCATAACCCTAAATTTAGCAATTATGAGAACAGGGATACTTTTTATACTAACATTAATACTGTTAACACCTATAAAAGCAAATACTAATGAAATATCAACTAGCGAACTTGGGGTGAATATCAAACGATCGTATGGTAATTCAATTTCTTTCGTTGAAAGAGGTGTAGAATTTCATGTTTTTCTTAATGGTGATTTTGATTTTAATACCCATTATAGAAATACTAGATATGTTGATTATCGTGGTAGAAGAACTAGAATCAACAGAGGAGTAAGAATTGAAAGAGATCATAGAGGTAGAATACGCAGAGTAGGAAACATTTTTGTAAATTATGGTCTAAGAGGAAATGTTACCAGAATAGGTAATGTATTCATGAGATACAGAAGAGGGCACTTGGTAAGAGTTGGCGATTTACGAATTCGTTATGACAGATGGGGTAACCCTTTTTATGAAGGACGTGTAAAAAATGGAGTGTTTTTCGATGACGGAATAGGTTGTGATGACTCAATAGATATTGACATTAACATTGGTGATGTTTATGATTATGACGATGTATACTTCTACAGAAGAAACTTTAGAAACAACTACAGACAATTCAGAGAAGATGACGACTATTTATACTATAGAGCTGCTCCTAACGCCGATATCGGTAAAAGAAGCAAAGTTATAAAAAGAAGAAAGCAACGCGGTAAAAGTCGTAATTTTAGAAGTACCACCCCTGAACAAGAAGGGAGATCTAGACGAAATAGATAAAAAAAACCGAGTCAAATTTGACTCGGTTTTTTTAGTTTATTATATCTGAAAATTATTTATTTCGCTACATTGACAGCTCTAGTTTCTCTAATAACTGTTACCTTCACCTGCCCTGGATATGTCATATCATTTTGAATTTTTTGAGATATATTGAATGATAATTCAGCCGCTTTTGTATCACTAACCTTAGTACTTTCAACCATTACTCTTAACTCTCTACCGGCCTGAATGGCATAGGCCTTTTGAACACCTGTAAATCCAAACGCAATATCTTCCAAATCTTTTAATCGTTGTATATAACTATCCAACACTTGGCGTCTTGCACCTGGTCTTGCTCCAGAAATAGCATCACAAACTTGAACTATAGGAGAAAGCATGCTCTTCATTTCTATTTCATCATGGTGAGCTCCAATAGCATTACACACATCTGGCTTTTCTCCATATTTTTCCGCCCATTGCATTCCTAATAAAGCATGAGGTAGTTCACTTTCCGTTTCTGGAACCTTTCCTATATCATGCAATAGTCCAGCTCTTTTAGCCGCCTTCGCATTAAGTCCCATTTCAGCAGCCATAATTCCACAAAGATTAGCTACCTCTCTTGAGTGTTGTAATAAATTCTGACCATAAGAAGATCTGTATTTCATTCTTCCTACAGTTTTTATTAACTCTGGATGTAACCCATGGATTCCTAAGTCAATTACAGTTCTCTTACCTACTTCAATAATCTCTTGGTTAATTTGCTTTTCAGTTTTACGAACTATTTCCTCAATTCTTGCAGGGTGAATTCTTCCATCAGTTACTAATTTGTGCATTGACAATCTTGCAATCTCTCTCCTTACTGGATCAAAACAAGAAAGAATAATTGCTTCAGGAGTATCATCAACAATAATTTCAACACCTGTAGCCGACTCTAAGGCTCTAATATTACGACCTTCTCTACCAATAATTCTTCCTTTTACATCATCAGACTCCAAATTAAACACAGAAACACAGTTTTCAACAGCTTGCTCCACCCCTACTCTTTGAATAGTATTTAGAACTACTTTCCTAGCTTCTTGCTGTGCTGTCATCTTAGCCTCTTCAACCGTGTCTTGAATAAAGGCCATAGCATCTGCCTTCGCCTCTTCTTTTAAAGAAGCCACAAGTTCCGTTTTAGCCTCATCTGCTGATAAACCTGATATTTGTTCCAGCATATCAACATGACGCTTGTGAAGTTTTTCGATTTCGTTTTCTCTTTTCTCTAAAAACTCTATTTTATAGTCATAGTCAGCTTCTTTTTTCTGTAACGACTTATTATGCTTTTTCGATTTGTCTAATTCACTTGAAACCTGACTTTCTTTATCTCTTACTCTCTTTTCTACATCAGAAACTTTCTTTTCTCTGGATAAAATAACTTTTTCATGTTCAGCCTTTAATTCAATAAACTTTTCCTTAGCCTGTAAAATTTTATCCTTTTTTATTGCCTCAGCTTCAACCTTAGCTTCTTTTATTATATTCTTAGCTTTATCTTTAGTATCAACTATTAACTTATTCGCCTTAGTCTTCTCTAACATTTTAGCAATAATAAAACCTATCACTAAACCTATAATTCCTGCCAAAGCAGGAAATAATACTCCTTCCATAATTTTAAATTGATTGTATAAAAAAAGCCCACATTAATAGGGTTTTATAAACTCCGTATAGACAGGTTTAGGACTAACTGATTGATCAAGAATCCAAAACAAAGTTGGCATACTTTACTAATCAAGACTCATCCTTTTTAATTGAATAGTGTTGAGTTTATTAAACTATAGTACTAATGCAGGCAGTATATTAATGTTTTATATTTAAAAGAACTTTTATTTATATCTCGGCATCAATTAATTCAATCAATGCCTTTATTTTTTGTAACGCTTCTTTATCTTTTTTTTCCTTACTAATTGACTCTATTTCTAATTTTGAAGCAAATTGTAAAGCACACATTGCTAAAACATCCTGTTTATCAGCAACCGCATAATTTTCTTCAAATTTAGCAATTAATTCATTAATATTCCTAGCTGCCTTCCTCATTCCCTCTTCTTCATCTGTAGAATTAACACTTAAAGGGTATGTTCTACCTGCTATAACAACATTAACTTTTAGCTTCGCCATGTAAAGAACTTTTAGGTACTTAAGAGTTTGATGCATTTATCAATCTCTCTTACTAATGTATTTATTTTGAGTTTTGTTTCTCTAGTGTTATCATTACTGCCCTCGATAGTTTTTGCAACTTTCAGCAATTCGTATTCCTCTTGCTTTTCTTTCAATTGTCGCTCTTTCTCTTGTAACAAACCTTGTAACTTTGCATTATTTTGGAATAAAATACTATTTTCTTCCTTCAAAAACTCATAATTAGAAATTAACGTCTTTAACTTAACTTCCAGTAGATGAATTGCTTCTTGAGTGTTACTCATTAAATTTCCGAGAATAAAACTATTTCTACAAAGTTATTAATATAGATTAATTTAACAAATTTTTTGCATGTTTTTAATAAGTTATTGATAACAAAGATACTATCATTTTTATATTTATTTTATTAATTTTGTTTTAAAACTGTTGCAATTTTGAAACTTTACCTTATACTTTTTTTTTGTCTGGCAAGCGGAACTATTCTTGCTCAAGACCAATATCCAAAGAACTATTTTGATTCTCCTTTAAAAATTCCAATTATCCTTTCTGGTACTTTCGGAGAACTACGAAGCAATCATTTTCATTCGGGAATAGATATCAAAACTCAAGGAAAAGAAGGTTTACCTATTTACGCTCCTGCGGATGGCTATATTTCCAGAATAAAAGTTGGGCAATATGGCTTTGGAAAAGCTTTGTATATGAATCATCCTAACGGATATACAACTGTATATGCTCACTTAAGAAAATTCGCTGGAAAAATTGAAGCTTATGTAAAAAAAGCTCAATACAAAAAGAAAAAATACGCTATTGGTAATCTTTTCCCGAAGCAAGATGTATTTTCTATAAAAAAAGGAGACATTATTGGGTATACGGGAGATACTGGTAGCTCAGGTGGACCACATTTGCATTACGAAATAAGAGATACAAAAACAGAAAACATAATTAATCCATTATTTTTTAGTTTCGACGTTGAAGACACCATTAAGCCTACTGTAAATCAATTAATGGTTTATCCTCTTAGTGATAATGCTCGTATAAACAACTTCGCAAAAAAAACTACTCTAGAATTAAAAAAAATTAAAGAAGGTGAATTCGTAACTGACCGTATTGATGCTGCTGGTACAATTGGTTTTGGAATAAACGTTTTTGATAGATTAAATGGTGCCTCAAACAAAAATGGAATTTTTAGTCTTGAAATGAAAGTCAATGGAAATAGAGTTTATTATCATGATGTTGAAACATTTTCATTTGCGGAGAGTAAATTTATCAATTTACATATTGATTATGCCCATTATAAAAAGTATAGAAAAAGACTTCAAAAAACACATAAAGTTGCTCCCAATAAGCTTAGTTTATATGAAAATCTAGTTGATAATGGTAAGATTCATATTGAAGAAAACTCTAACTATAGCATTGAAATTATCAGTAGTGATTTCAAAAAAAATAAAACTAGAATAAAAATTCCCGTTAAAGGAGTAAAAAGTAGTGCTACTTTTAGAGCATTAGACACATCTAATTACAAAATAAATACAGCAGATTTTAATAAGTTTAAGCTTCAAAATGTTACTGTGGCTTTTCCTAAAAACACTTTCTATGAAGATTGTTTTATCGATTTTAAACTAAAAAATGGAGTGGCATCAATCCACAAACCTACTATACCTCTGGATAAAAGATATACATTAACATTTGGAATATCACACCTGTCCGAAGCTCAAAGAAAACAAGTTTATATTTCTAATGTTAATAATCCTAAATATCCTAGATACGTTTCAACAAAGAAAAAAGAAGATAAAGTTTATACTTCTACAAAATCGCTAGGTAAGTATACTTTAAATTATGATACTAAAAAGCCTTCAATTACACCAGTTAACTTTCAAAATGGTAAGTGGATTACCAAAAATAAAACGCTTAAGGTAAAAATAAAAGATAAGGAAACAGGTATTGGTGATTACAAGGCAACAATTGATAATGAGTGGATTTTGATGGAGTATAATCACAAAAAAGGTATATTAACTTACGATTTTAGTGATAAAAAGTTGGTGGGAAGTAAACATATTTTTAAAATTGTAGTGTCTGATAACGTTGGAAATACCAAAACGTTAAAAGCAACGTTTTTTAAAAAGTAAACACCATACACTTTGAAACAGCTTATTTTTATATTTTTTTTCCCTGCACTAATATTCGCTCAAAAGACGGCTACTGTTAAGGGAAGAATAACTGACCGTAATAATTCTCCCATTGAAAACGTAGCAATTACTTATTTAAGTAAAGGTACCACCACCGATAAGAATGGAAATTACGAGTTTTCTATTCCTATACGAAAAACGGTAACAGTAACCTTTAGCCATGTTTCTTTTAAAACAATAGTTAAGAAATTTACTGCACGAGGAAGTAAAACTTTTAATTTTTCTCCGAAATTAAAATCTTTGGACGAAAACCTAAAGGAGGTTATTGTTAAAAACAGAAAAAAAGAGGCTCAGGGAATTACTAAAATAGAAACGAAACAAGTCAAAAATTTGATTGGCGCTAATGCAGGTGTAGAGAATGTATTAATGACATTGCCAGGAGTGAGTAATAACAATGAACTTAGTACTCAATATAATGTTAGAGGAGGGAATTTTGACGAAAATTTGGTATATGTCAATGGTATAGAGATATACCGACCTTTCCTAATTCGTTCTGGCCAACAAGAAGGCCTTAGTTTTATCAACCCTCATATGATTCAAAACATTAATTTTTCAGCTGGAGGGTTTCAGGCAAAGTATGGTGATCGGCTTTCTTCGGTATTGGATATTACATATCGTAAGCCTAAAAACTTCGGTGCTCAAATTGATTTAAGCTTATTAGGAGGAAGTATAACTGTTGAAGATTCTTTTTTAAATAATAAACTCAGTGCAATTCTAGGAGTAAGATATCGTGATAATAGCCTGTTTGTTAATAGTAAACAGACTGAAGTCAATTTTAGACCACAATTTACAGATGTTCAAACGTATCTATCTTATAGTTTATCGGAAAAACTTACGCTCAATTTTCTTAGTAACTTTTCTTTGAACGATTATAATTACAAACCGTTAACTAGAAGAACTCGATTTGGTACCATTGCTAACCCATTAGAATTAATTGTTTTTTATCAGGGTCAAGAGCAAGATCAATTCAAAACATTATTCGGAGCTTTTTCTGCGGATTATGTTGTAAATGAAAACTTAAAATTAACTGGGACAATTTCATCATTCAATACTCAAGAAGAGGAACATTTTGATATCGCAGCGGCGTACAACATAGGAGAAGTTGACACTAATGCTGGATCTGAAAACTTTGGAGAAGTTGAATTTTCACAAGGTATAGGTTCACAAATAAATCATGCAAGAAACGACTTAGACGCTTTAATTAATGCTATTCAACTTAGGGCTACATTAAAACAAGGAAAAAACGAATGGAGAGCTGGTATAAAATATCAAAAAGAAAACATAAAAGATCGAATTAATGAATGGGAAGTTATTGACTCCTTAGGGTTTTCGGTTCGTCCCCCACATCATTCAATAAACGAACAACCATATGAGCCATTTACTGGCCCTATTGAACCCTATCAAAATGTTCGGGCTAGAAACAATATTGATATACAAAGAGTATCTGGTTTTGCTCAAGTAAGCCGAAAAACATTTATAAATAATCATCAAATATGGATGAATTTTGGTGTTCGTGCCCATTACTGGAATGTAACAGCTAATTCTCAAGCTTCACAAAATCACGTTGTATTCAGCCCTAGAGCACAAATTGCAATTAAACCAGATTGGGAAAGCGATCTCCTTTTTAGAATATCAGGAGGATGGTATGCACAACCTCCGTTTTACAAAGAGCTTAGAGATTATGATGGACAAATTCATCCCGAAGTAAAAGCCCAACAATCAATTCATATTGTTGCCGGAAATGATTACAGTTTTAATCTTTGGAACCGCCCTTTTAAGTTAACTACAGAAATGTATTATAAAAACTTGACAGATGTCAATGCATATTCTATTGACAATGTTAGAATACGTTATAGAGCTGATAATGCAACTAAAGCATATGCGTACGGACTTGATGTTCGGCTAAATGGTGAATTTGTTCCTGGTAGTGATAGTTGGATTAGTTTTGGGTATTTAAAAACTGAGGAAAATATTGATAATAGAGGATATATTGCTCGCCCAACAGACCAACGCATCAAATTTGGAGTATTGTTTCAAGACTATGTACCTAATCTACCTGATTTAAAGGCTTATTTAAACATTGTTTACAATACAGGGCTTCCAGGTGGAGCTCCTGCCTATTCCGATGTATATGAATTTCAAAATAGGCTTAACGATTACAAACGTGCTGATTTAGGTGTTTCTTATGTTCTAACAGATATAAATAAGCCTGTTTCTAATGGATTTTTGAGTCAATTTAAAGAATTTACAATTGGGCTTGAACTGTTTAATATTTTTGACGTAAGAAACTCAATTACTAACACTTGGGTTAGAGATGCCTATAGCAAGAGGCAATATGGAATTCCTAATTTTATGACAGGACGCGTTTTAAATGTAAAACTTGGTATGAAGTTTTAAATATATCGAAGTAAAAATTCAATAAAAATTTACCCTAATTCCATTATTAAGGAATTAGGGTAAATTTTTACTTAGTAATTAAAAACCTGTTTATGCAAGATTATTATTACTAACTAATACATTTTGTTTGTTAAGTTTGCTGTTATGTTGTTCTTCTATGATAAGTTTTTTATTCTTATTATAGAAATTAATAAGACCTTTATAGGTAAAACAAACTGGAATTGTTTCTGATCCCAAGTAATTAATACTTTCACCAATAATAGTAGCTTGAATCCCCATTAATCTAAGTACACGCATCAATTTGCTATCAATTTCCGCAAATGCTACTGCATTTTCATCCTTACATATTTCCAAAATTCCATAAACAACCAATTTCTTAAATAAGGTAACATCACATATTTCTTTTCGAATTGCAAACCTCCCAATATGCCAAATAGGTTTAATTGGAGCATATCCCGTAATCATTAATGGATTGATTCCAAAAATTTTCTCTATGGGAAGTTTATCTACATAATTCCATTTCAAAACTCGAATAGTTCCAGCGATATTTCCTAAGTTATCTTTTGCCACGAAGATATTAGAATGCTCTTTGTATTTTATTTCCTCATCATAAACTAGCTCGATATCCTCTTTACAATTTCGAGGTACGTTATTAGTATGATGCTTAAAATTTTCTTTCACAACAAATTCAGCTAGCTTTTTAAGCTTCTTTTGATGTAGTTTTGGGTTGTAGTTTTCTTTGAGTATCATAATTAATAGTTTACCCAAATCTATTTACGTTTTTGGAGCAATTGATTAAACAAAAGGGTAGTTCTATATTTTACTAGGTAAAAACTACACAAAAGTGTAGGGCTATTTCAAGCTTTCTATTTACTACATAAAAAAGGCGATAAACGACTATAAATCAACACCCATCGACACCTTCAAACTATTATAAAAAACAACAAAAAACCAACTAAAATTGTTAATTAATTGCAAACTATCTTATTTTTTAAGTTAAAAAGGATTAAATTTGAATAAAACAAACTACTACCAAATGGTTGATATTAATGACTTTTTTTCTTTTAAAAACACGGTAAATAATATTTCCGACAACGACAAAAAAGGAACGGAAAATTATCTTGAGCCTATTAAAGCCTTTGCGAGAGCCACTTACAAAAGTATCTATGTAATCGATTATCAGAGCAAAGGTTTTGAATACGTTTCTGACAACCCTTTATTTTTATGTGGTCATACCGCACAAGAGGTAAAAGAAATGGGATACGCTTTTTACTTTAAATATGTAGTTCCAGAAGATCTTGACTTACTCATTAAAATTAATAACATAGGCTTTGATTTCTATGAGCAGATTCCAATTGAAAACAGAAAACGTTATACCATTTCATATGATTTTCATCTCAAGACTCAAGAGGGAAAGTCCATTCTTATAAATCAAAAACTTACCCCAATGTTTTTAACCAAAGATGGAAAAATTTGGAAGGCTATTTGTATTATTTCTCTTTCTTCTGAGGAAAGTTCAGGGAATATCAAAATATACGAAGCGGGGTCAAATGAAATTCACAGATATGACCTAAAGGGTAATTTCTGGAAAACCACTCAAAAAATCAAATTAACGGACAGAGAAAAAGAAATTGTTCAATTTTCAATTCGAGGATATACAATTAATGATATTGCCGAAGCTATTTTTGTTTCGCCTGATACTGTAAAATTCCATAGAAAAAAATTATTTGAAAAATTAGAAGTAGTCAATATTACAGAAGCAATTTCTCACGCTACTAATAATAGACTTCTTTAATAAAAAATATTGCAACTATTGGTTTAACAATGAAGTTAAATAGAAATCAGGAAATTTCTTCACTTCACGTCCAGTAACAAGATTAAAAAGAATATGGGTACACATACCTGCTACAAGAGAAGAAGCTACGGATAATTGAGGTGGAGGCAATGGCTCTTCCTCGTTCTTAAACTCCCTAATAACATCGTCAATCCAATCTTGAGGGTTCCCCCAAAATTTCATAAAACTAGAAGCATATTCAACCATATTTAGTTCGTTAAACCTCTCCCCTTTTTTAGCTATGATATCTAATGAAAAACTGTCTGGAGCAATAACTGTTACCAATCCAGCCCAGCCCAAATTATAAGGATGCAATACCGTTATATTTTCTTCTTGGCAAATTTTATCGAACATTAATGGGACTTCAGATGTAAAATCAAGAGCGTTTATGGCTGCCTTATGTCCTTTTATAAACTCATGCACGTTCTCAGGAGTTAGAAAACAATTATGATGAACAATATCTGCATTGCTATTTATTGATTTCAACCTTTTCATAATAGCTTCAGTTTTCATTGTCCCTACATCATTTGCTGTGTAATTTTGCCTATTTAAGTTAGAAGTTTCAACTTCGTCTCCATCTATTATTGTTATTTTTTCAAAACCTAATCGAAGCGCACATTCAGCTATAGCACTTCCTATTCCGCTCCCTCCGAGTAAAATAGGAAAATCTTTAATCATTTCTTGTTCTTCTTTTGAAATATAAATTCTGTTTCTGCTATAACGTACTTCCATAATTATTTGAATAAGTGTCAAACAAAAATACACTCAAAAATTGTACCTTATCTTACCTAAAAGTGTAGTATTACGACACCCAATTGTTAAAAACAAACAAAAGCAATTCCTCCCCTGACAATAAGTTGTCATTGGAACACTTTAGATTTGCTAAAACTATAGAAATGATTATAGAAAATTTTGAACCATTTATCGGTGAGCATTGTGAAACAACCACCACTGGAAGTCTTTTAAAACATATTGGTATAAATCTATCAGAGCCCATGTTATTTGGTCTTGGTCAAGGCTTGGGTTACATTTTCTGGAATATGAAAATCATGGACTTTCCATTTATAGGAGGTAGAATTAAACCAGATCTTCTAACCAAAAATATTTGCGAAAATTTAGACCTAGAGTTAAAAATAAACGAAACTACATCTGTAAATAAAGCGTGGAATACAGTTAAAAACCATATTGATAACGGAATACCCGTTGGTTTGAAATTAGATTGTTATCATTTGGAGTATTTTACAAGTAAAATCCACTTTGCAGGACATTATGCTTCTATTTATGGCTATGACGGTATGAAGGCATATCTTAATGACACCAATCAGCAAGGTAGAAATGCTGTAACATCCTTAAACAGTTTAGCTCTGGCAAGAAATGAGAAAGGTCCTATGTCTTCAAAAAACCTTTCATACACAATTTCAAAAAAGAAAAATCTGACACCTCTAAAAGAAGCAATCCCTAAAGCAATATTCAATAATGCCAATGACTTTTTAAATCCACCAATTAAAAACATTGGTTATAAAGGTATTGCCAAAACTAGCTTAGAAATAAAGAAATGGTTTCATACTAGTAAATCTATAAAAAAAGACTTCCAACTATGTGCCTCATTAATGGAACGAGGAGGAACTGGTGGTTCCTTATTTCGAAATTTATACAGAGATTTTCTGAAAGAAAGTGCTAATTTTTTAAGCTCGCAGAAGCTACTGGAAGCAAGTCAAAGTTATCATGAAATCGCCTTAGATTGGAAAAAAATATCGGAGTTACTCCATTTGATCGGTGAAACGGAAAATGAGATCCATTTAAACAAGGCTTCTGATTTATTTCTAAAAGTATCTGCAAAAGAAAAAGAAACAATGTTGTTCATAAAAGAAGCCATAACCAATTTTATTTAAAGGTATATGTATCAATAATTGAACTATCCTTTTTGACGGTTATTGTGGAAAACAAAAACTATAATTAATTTTGTTACTATAAATTTTATAGCAATGAAATATTATTCAATATTAGATGTATCACCAACCACAAACGAGTGGATTCCTGAATATCTTTCTGCTACCAACAACCTGGTAAAAAAATATGGAGGAAAATATATAGTACGAACTCCAGATCACATACAACTTGAAGGTAACAGAGAAAAAGTTACCTTAAGAATTATTCTGGAATGGCCCTCTAAAAAGGCAGCCCAAGACTTTATGAGTGATCCCGACTACATTCCTCATTTACAAGCTAGAACGAAAGGCTCAATAAGTAACCATTATCTTGTTAAAGGTAATGATGACTTTGCTCAATAATCTTAAAAGCTAAATAATCATGAAAACAATATTAATAACTGGAAGTACTGATGGAATTGGGAAACTAGCTGCTTTAAAAATGGCCAACGACGGGCATCGAGTAATTTTACATGGAAGAAGTTCAGAAAAGCTTGAAAACACCTTATTGGAGTTAAAGAAAAAGACAAACAATAATGCCATAACTGGCTATACAGCAGATCTATCTGATTTATCATCTTTACATGAGTTCACTTCCCTTATTCAAAAGAAGTATGATGTTATAGATATCCTCATTAATAATGCTGGTGTGTTCAAGTTTCAAAATGCAATTACCAAAGAAGGACTTGACGTTCGTTTTTCTGTTAATTTCTTGGCGCCTCTAATTCTTACTTCTGAGTTGTTGCCTCTGTTAAAACAAAAGAACTCATCGAAAATCATCAATCTAAGTTCTGCCGCTCAAGCATCTGTTTCACCTGAAGCACTTAAAGGCAACGAATTATTAGCTATGCAACAAGCGTATCCTCAAAGTAAGCTTGCCATTACAATGTGGTCTTTTTATCTAGCGAAAAAACACCCTAATATACACACTATAGCCGTCAACCCAGGCTCGCTATTAAACACCAAAATGGTGCAAGAAGCCTATGGTCAATTTTGGTCTTCAGCAGATAAGGGAGCGCAAATTTTATATGATCTAGCCTTGGCTCCATCATATGAAGGCATTAGCGGTAAGTATTTTGATAATGATAAAGGTTCTTTAGGATCTGCACATTCTGATTGTTATGATGAAGAAAAAATAAAAGAACTTATGAGAATTACACATGAAATACTTCGAAATCTCAATATAACTATTGATGAATAAGTTAAACGATATAGCAAAAGAAGGAAAGTTAAGTTTTGGACTTGTTTTTCCCTTAGAAGCTTATTCTGGGTCTATTCCTTCCATGCATGATCAAGAAATGCTTGCCAAAAGAGCGGAAAAACTGGGTTTTAAAGCGTTATGGTTCCGAGACATTCCTCTGCATGATCCTAATTTTGGCGATGCTGGACAAATGTTTGATCCTTGGATATACATGACACACATCATGAATCAAACATCAACAATAGCTTTAGCTTCAGGTTCTATAATATTACCACTTCGTCATCCCATACATACAGCTAAATCAATGCTAAGTATTCAAGAACTTTCAAAAGGACGAGCTATATTCGGTATTGCGTCTGGAGATAGACCTTCTGAATATCCTTCTTTTAAAAAGGAGATACATCTAAAAGGTGATTTGTTCAGAGACAATTATGAATACATACAATCTCTTTTAAAAGATTACCCAACTTTTGAATCCACTCATTACGGAAGCATGAATGGAAGTACAGACTTAGTCCCCAAATCTAGCTATAAACTTCCTTTACTAGTTACTGGTCATTCAGGGCAATCATTGAATTGGATAGCAGAAAATTCAGATGGATGGCTTTATTATCCTCGTAACTTTGACGTACTACAGCGATCAATGAATGATTGGCACAAAGCCCTTGAACAGACCAAACAATCATGGAAACCTTATATGCAATCGCTATACGTTGATTTAGTCGCTAACAAAAATACACCTCCTTCGCCTATACATTTAGGAATAAGAACTGGAAGCAAATTTCTAATCTCCTATTTAAAATCTCTAGAATCCTTTGGAGTAAGTCATGTTATATTAAATTTAAAATATAGTTCGCGAAAAGCGGATGAAATTATTGACGAAATTGGAAGTGATATTTTACCTCATTTCCACTAAATGAGGTAAAAAGAAAAGTATTTTAAATAAAAAACCGAGCATAAAGCTCGGTTTCAATTTATTTATAAATACTGTTTATTTTGTTTTTCTAAACATTAGCCAAAATCCAATTAATACTAAAGGAATACTCAACACTTGACCTGTGTTTAATGAATTTAGTACCCAATCTTCTCTTCCTTCCACCTGAGCTTCTTTTAAAAACTCGATAAAAAAACGGAGTGACCATAATACCACCATAAACAATCCGAATAAGAAACCTGTTTGATTTTTCTTATCTGTTTTCCAATAAAAATGCCACAATACGAAGAACAATACTAAATAACTAAATGCTTCAAACAACTGTGTTGGATATCTAGGTACCGTTTCACCTGCTCTTTTAAAAATAACTCCAAAACTACTACCTGTTGGTTTTCCATAGATTTCTGAGTTAAAGAAGTTTCCAAATCTAATAAAGAATCCAGCTAAAGCAACCATGATTCCCAATCTGTCCAAGATAAACAACCAAGGTTTCTGTAAATGTTTTTTTGCATAAAAATAAAGAGCTAAAGGAATAGCAATAGCAGCTCCATGGCTTGCAAAACCAGTAAAACCAGTAAATTTCCACCCATCAATAAGCCCAAAAAGCGCCGAAGCTCCTTCCTGTTTCTTAAAAGGTAAGATGATTTCCAACAAATGATTCTGATAATAATCCCAACTATAAAAGAAAACATCACCCAAACGCATTCCTATTAACATAGATACGAATACGTACATAAAAAGTGGATCTAATTTTTCAACAGATATTTTATCCTCTATGTAAATTTTTTTCATTAATCGAAGTCCCAGAATAAATGCCAAAACAAACATTAAACTATACCACCTAACTCCGAAACCTCCTATTTTAAAAATTTCTGGATTTATGTCCCAAACAACAGATAAAAAATTCATGTATTTTATATTATTTTTTATTTTTCTTTTCCGGAACTGGATCATAACCACTTCCTCCCCAAGGATGACAACTAAAAATACGTTTTATAGATAGCCATCCACCATAAAATAATCCATGTTTTTTCAAGGCTTCTATCGTATAATGAGAACAAGTTGGTGTATACCGACAACTCGAAGGTGTATACGGAGAAATAGCCGTTTGATAAAAACGAACCAAAAGAATGAATGGGTATGTAAGTATTTTTTTCAATTAATTAATTGTGAAAGTTGTTCCTTCTCTTCCATCTTTTAATTGCACACCTAAAGCTTGCAATTCATCACGTATTTGATCAGATAAAGCCCAATCTTTATTTTCTCTAGCTTCTTTGCGCAGTTTTATTAATAATTCAACCGTACCATCTAAGGTTTTCGTGTTTTGCTGACCTGTTTCGGATACTAAACCTAATACATCAAATAAGAACGTGTTTAGTGTATTTTCTAGTATTTCTAAATCATCAACAGAAATTGAAGTTTTATTATCCTTTAATAGGTTAATAAACTTCACTGCATCGAATAAATGAGCGATTAAAATAGGTGTATTAAAATCGTCATTCATTGCATCATAACATTTCTGCTTCCATGCATTTACATCAAAACCAGAAGTAGTTTTTCCTCCACTTAGAGTCTTTAAACTCTTAACCGCTTCCATTAACTTATTAAATCCTTTTTCCGAAGCCAATAAAGCCTCTCCAGAAAAATCTAAAATACTTCGATAATGAGCTTGCATAATAAAAAATCGAACAACTCCTGCACTAAAAGCTTTTGGTAAAATATCGTTTTCTCCAGTTAAAATTGCTTCTGGTAAGATATAATTACCTGATGACTTTGCCATTTTCTGGCCATTTAACAATAACATATTCGCATGCATCCAGTAATTCACTGGTTGCTCTCCTGAACAAGCATGAGACTGAGCAATTTCACACTCATGATGAGGAAACTTTAAATCCATTCCTCCACCATGAATATCTATTTGTTCACCCAAATATTTCGAACTCATTACTGAACATTCTAGATGCCATCCTGGAAAACCATCACTCCAAGGAGAAGGCCATTGCATAATATGACGCTCATCAGCTTTTTTCCAAAGAGCAAAATCCTGAGGATTTTTCTTATCCGATTGTCCATCTAATTCTCTTGTATTATGAATAGCGTCTTCAACGGTTCTACCCGATAAAATTCCGTAATGATTATTTTCATTATACTTTAGTACATCAAAATATACAGATCCATTTACTTCATAAGCAAAACCTTTATCCATAATTTCTTTAATCATTTGGATTTGCTCAACAATATGTCCTGTAGCTGTAGGTTCAATACTTGGAGGTAAAAAATTATACAAACCAGTTACCTTATGAAAATCTACAGTATAACGCTGTACTACTTCCATAGGTTCAATTTCTTCTAAGCGAGCTTTTTTCGCAATTTTATCCTCTCCAACATCAGCATCGCTTTCTAAGTGACCTGCATCAGTAATATTTCGAACGTAGCGTACTTTATATCCTAAATGTAACAGATAACGGAATACCATATCAAATGACATAAAGGTTCTTACGTTTCCTAAATGCACATTACTATATACTGTAGGTCCACAAACATACATCCCTACCCTCCCTTCTGTTACAGGTTTAAACACTTCTTTGCTTTTAGATAACGAGTTGTATATTTTAAGTTTGTTTTCCTTAAATAATTCCATAGATATAATTGCATTTAACAGTCGCTAAGATAGGTACTTTATAAAGAATAGAGAAATGGAATTTTAGTGAAGTTTTTGTTAAAAAATTATGGGTTGTTACAATAAAAAACATCGTTAAATAAATTTTCTTTGCTACATTTTATATACCCGTTTCTTGTTATCTATCATGGGGTGTTTTAAAACTTATTTATATAAATCTCCTTGTAAATACTTTAACCCTGAATCGCAAATTACAGTGACAATTCTTTTCCCTTTTCCTAAAACTTTAGCTCTCTCTATTGCTGCCCAAACATTGGCTCCTGAGGTTATCCCTCCAAAAACCCCTTCTTTTTTAGCTAAAACTCTTGCTGTAGTATAAGCATCTTCATCTTTTACTGCGATTATTTTATCGGCCAAATCTAATCTGCAAATTTCAGGAACAAACCCTGCTCCCATGCCTTCTAATCTATGAGTTCCTGAAGTGTCTCCTCCTGATAGGGTTCTTACATTAAATGGTTCAATGGGGATACAGTTAATAGATGGTACTTCTTTTTTAAATATTTCAGCATTCCCCGAAAAACAGCCTCCTGTTCCAACTCCTGCAATAAACTCATCTATATCATTACCTAAATCATTTAAAATTTCTTTGGCCATTGCATGATAAGCTATTTTATTATCTAAATTCTTAAACTGATTCGTGTAAAATGTATTTGGTTTACTCGCTATTTCTCTGACTCTTTGAAGAGCTTTGTTGATAACATTTGCCGTAATTTTTCCATTTTCACTAGGGATCAGTTCTAATGTTGCCCCAAAAACTTTCATCGTTTGAAGTTTTTCTTTGGCAAAAGCATCCGATGAAACAAAGTGTGCTTTGTATCCTTTTGCTGAACATATCATTGCTAGAGAACTTCCAGTGCTTCCACCTGTATAATCAACAACAGTACCTCCTGGCTTTAAATCTCCTCTTTTTTCAGCCCCTTCAATCATTGAAAGAGCCATTCTATCCTTCATACTTCCTGTAGGGTTGGCTCCTTCATACTTTACGTAAATATCGGCCATATCTTCGTTCACTAATTTTTCTAGTTTGATTAGCGGCGTATTCCCTATCCCCTTCATAAATTAAATTTTAAATTAGTTTATAGCAAGGTAATTAATTTCTAATTTTCAACAATTCTTCCTCTAATTTTTCTTTTTCTGAAGTTTCATTTCCATTAAGAGTACCTTCTAGAAGATTTTCTTGTTCATATGGATCATTTGTTAAGTTAAAAAATTCTTTTTCCCCATTAGCATTTACAACAAGCTTAAAACTACCATTACTAATTGTCCATGAATCTGTGGTATCATTATTTTTTTCAGAATACTGAAACTCTCTTGTTTGGTTTCCTAAGGAAAGAAGTGATTTAAAACTCTTACTATCGTTAATTTCTGTAGTAGCCCCCCCTGCTATTTCCGCTATTGTAGCGAACAAATCTGTGCTTGATACTATATTATGATCACTCCCTGTTCGCGATACCTGTGCTCCTGAAACAATCATAGGTGTGTTAATTCCTCCTTGATATAGGGTTCCTTTTGCTTTATTAGATGCATAGGGAGATTGGGCTGCCTGATTAGGTGTTCCGTTATCGCCAAGTACAATAATCGTTGTATTATCCCTTTCTTCTGCAGATAGACTGCTTAAAAGCCTACCTATTTGGTAATCCATTGCCTCAATAGCTGCCATATAATATGGTAAAACATCTGCTCCACTCGTATACTCTCCCAATCCTTGTTGTGAATGCATTTCACTTGGAGGTAAATGAAAAGGAGTATGAGGTGCCGTATAAGCTAACCATAAAAACCATGGCTTTGATTGCTCAGCAATCCAATCAATTGATAAATCTGTAAATTTTTCTGTTATATAATTGTTCTGGGTAGATGTTGCTCCATCTTCTGTTAATTCCCATTGAAAATAGTCTGCTGTTCCAGAGATCACCCCAGCATAATAATCAATTCCTAAGTTTTCAGGATTATATGTACGGTTATTACTTCCTGCTAGATGCCACTTTCCAATAACTGCGGTTGAATACTTATTGTTTGTTTGCTCATTAATATGCTTCTGAAGTATGGTTTCTGAATCATTTAGAACATCTCCAGCCCATTTTACTCCTGTTCTATAACCGTATTTGCCCGTTATAATAGAAGCTCTGGTAGGCGAACATGTGGGGTATACCCAAAAATTATTGAATAACAATCCTTTATTTCTAAGCTCATTTAAGTTTGGAGTATTGGGCTTTATAGTTCCTTCTGAATAACCTGACAAAGCATCTTTTCCTAAATCGTCCACAATAATTAATAAAATATTGGAATTTCCTTCTTCAGTAGGAGTCGGAGTTGGATTAGAAACCTCTTCATTATCCTTTCCACAAGAAAGGAATAATAGACCTACGATAAATAATAATGTATAAATTCTCATCGGTATTGTATTAAGCTTTTTACTAATTTCTAAAAGGATCACTGTACTTTTCATCTGATAACATTTCATAATCGGTAAGCGTTTCTAAAAAGGCAACCAAGGCATCCTTTTGAGCTTGAGTTAGATTAAGTCTTACAGGATTGTCATCCGACCCTAACAAAGGAGGTCTTAAATTCATGTGCTTCTGAATACCCGAATTGTAAAATTCAATTACTTCTTGCAATGTTGCAAAGCGTCCATCATGCATATACGGAGGTCTAATTGCAATATTTCGTAATGAAGGAGCTTTAAATTTCCCTATATCATTTGCATTGTTTGTAGTTTCATTAATTCCTAAATCATCTGTAGAAACAGCATCTAAACCATTGGTTACTGATGTCGTTGTTCCTAAAGGTCCATTTGGTATTGGTCCTACAAACGCTTCAGAAACATGACAACCTGAACAATTTACTCGATCTCCACTACTTGTTTCTAAGGGTAAATAAAACAAGGTTTTCCCTTGATTCTCCTGTTGTGTAAAACCTGGAAAATTATCGGTAGGCGATTGTACTTCACTCCTTGCAATATCGTATTTAGATGTTGTGCTTACCATACTTCGAATAAACTGAGACAAAGCCTTTGATATTCTATCATTAGTAATTACATCATCGCCAAAAGCAGCTTCAAAAAGTTGTGGATAGTAAGATTGACTTCCTACAATTTCTTCTAACTGCTGAAGGGTTAGCCCCATTTCAACTTCATCTTGAAATGGCATTAATACCTGGTCTTCTAAGGTAGCGGCTCTTTCGTCCCAGAAAAATTTACCACTATAATAAAATCGAGCATTAGTTAAGCCCATAGAATGTCTTCTCGTTCTTCCTCCATCAAAACCTTCACTTAAAACATCAGGGTCTGAAAAACCAAATTCTTGTTTATGACAGGAAGCACAAGCTATTGTTCCATTGGCACTTAATTTCTTATCATAAAACAAGACTCTTCCTAAGGTTGCTCCTTCATTTGTAATAGGATTATTTGAAGGGGTATTATCAAACTCTGTTGCTGCATGCTGAAACGGAGATTGAGGACTAAAGGCATTATTAGTATAATGTTCTGGTAACGGCATATTAGCATAGTTAAAATATTCGTCAGGTAAATTTAGCTCCTCTAAAGGGTCCTGTTCAACTGGTGTATAAGTATCACTATCTTTTGAGCATCCTGTTATGAATAATGAGAGTGTAATTAAAATGCTTACTACAATTCTTTTCATCGGTATATTATTTTGTTAGTTGTGTAAAGCCATTAACATGTTATAATCCATTATGAAGAATAGAATTACCAGTGCTAATTTTACACAGAACGGTGTTACAATTTTATTTGACCTTTAATTTTCCAAAAAGTTTAAACGAATTGTTTTTTCTTTAAAAATTGTTGTTTTTGTTGAGGATTGATTTGAAAACTAGTATCAAAACAACTTGTAGTAAGTTTCTTATAGCGCTAAGAAGTTACAAAAAAAAGCTGAACAAACAGCTCTTTATAAAACATTTCAAAAATGTGTCTTAACTATATTACCAATGAACTAAGGATAAATGAAAGTCATCAAAATAATTGGCTTAGTTAACTAAAAAATAATTACTGCAAATCTATTTCGGATATGTTTGCTTGTCAATTTCGAAAAAATCTCATCATAAACTATTTCTGAAATTGAAAAAGAGCTCAGAATTGAGCTCTTTTTTTATACAAGGTCTTTTAATTTTTTCAAACTTAAAGGAAAATACTAAAGTAATTTTCTCCTAAAGAAAATAAATAACGAAATAGCCTTAGTTTATAATTTTAAAAGACTTATGTTTGTAGTGTTCAATAAGAACGGCTATCAATTTTAAGGTATTATTTAGTAATTAGTTTTTTGAGTTTATACTCTTCTTGCCTTTTTTTATTTCATTATTCCTTTATTCTTTTTAGTGTTTTTTGATAACATTAAATGTACTCATTATTCTTACGAAGAATGAAAATTTATAGTGTTCTAATTGAACGAAAAAATAATTAATAACATAAAATTTAATACCCATGCAAGAAGGTACAGTAAAGTTTTTTAATGAATCAAAAGGATTTGGATTCATCACATCATCAGAAACAGGAAGAGATGTTTTTGTTCATAACTCTGGATTAATCGATAATATTAGAGAAAATGACAAAGTAAGATATGAAACCGAACAAGGGAAAAAAGGAATAAACGCCGTTAATGTCGAAGTTATTAGATAATTAGTTGACTCACTAATTATCTATTTTTTTATTATAAAATGTTATAATTAAAATTGAAAGATTGCCTTTTTTGGGCAATCTTTTTTATTATATGAGACACAGCACCTTCAAACCAGTTATTTAGATATCACATCCACTTATCTATGAAATAGATACATTCATCTTTAAAACCACCCTATACAACTTATTTTTAAACAAAAAGGCTTTTTCAAAACTATCTTTAAGGTATTAAATATAAAGTACCCCCCGAAATTATTTAACCTTAAATGAGAAACGAGCATCCTTAAAACTCTTTTCTCATTTCTTCTTTTATAACTATTTTTCATTGATGCTCACATTTAGTTCTTTTCTCCATATTTTTTCTATGATACTTTAGATAAAATAGAAATTGAACTCTTTAAAATTAGAAAAGATAATCTTAAATAGAAAAACAAGTAAAACCATTCATCGATAAATACGTAGCACTTATCTTTTTAGTATTCTCATATAACTTTTTTTGAATAAAGTAAAGCTCTTTCAATGTATCTTTATAACATATTAAATAATAGTACCCCCGAAATTATTTAACCTTAAGAAAGATACAACAGTATAAGACCTTAAATGAGAAAATGAGCTTTGACAAACTCTTTTTCTCATTTCTTTTTATTCGAAAACACTTATTTAATCAACTTATACACTCTACTCTTTTTACTCGTTTTTATTTGAAGTAAGTACATTCCATTCTTAAAATCACTCGTATCGAAAATGTTATTGAATGAGTGTAATTGACTTTTAAAAACCGCTTTGCCTACTAATGTTACTATTATGATCTCTACTTCTTCCTTCAATGGAGTTTCAATAGAGAGGAAATTTTTAAATGGATTAGGGTATACCTTTACTAAATCAATCGATTCTTCCTTTTGATTTGACAATGTTTCATCTACGTATTCAAAAGCACCTACATCTTTATGACTATCTAACGGACGACTGACATTTATCGCATCGAAGAATACAGGAACGCTATTATCTCCTGAGTTTACCCCTGGACTTTCTCCTGTTAATTGATAATTGAGTATATCATTAATATGACTATCTGCCTCGTGAATCACTTCCAAATAATTAGGTACTACTGTTAATATGTTATTATTTTCGTGTACATTAGAACTTCCCGATACTTGTAAAATCACTCCCATATCACTCTCCGGAATCGACATTAAATTATTGCGGATATTTACATTAGCTGAATTTTGAACCAACACCAAACGCCCTAGTGTTGCCGAAAGATCGGCCGAAGGTCTCCAATTAAACGTATTATGATAAACGGTAACATCCCCTGAAACAACTCCATTCCCATCATTATGAACGCGTACCGCATTCGTATGGCCATCAATTATATTGTTTCTAATAGCTACCTGAGTAGCCTCTATATTAATTGCACTGAACGCATTCTGAAAATCCTGACCAACATAATTGATGCTATGTCCAATATAATTCCCTTCAATTGTAACTAAACTAATTGCATCTGTTGCTGATGCATTTTCTGGGTTCACTTCCAATATCCTATCGATCTTATTTTTGTAAATTACCACATGTCTTTGACCATCACCTCTTATTGTTATTGCTGTTTTTGTATCATTGATTCTTGATAGCGTATTATGCGCTATAAACTGCTTTTCTCCACCTTGTATTCGCATACCGTGTTCGGGTTGAGGAGCTCCTATTAAATTATCAATTATATTGTTTACAAAAGAAAATTGTGAACTATCTCCAGAAAATACTCCTATAACTCCTGTATCGTGTAAATAACAATTAAAAATACCCAAAAGAGAAGATTCATCCTGATAAATGGTTCTTCCAGTTGCCCCCTCCATTTCGACGCGAAGTCCCAAAATATCGGTAGAATTATTTTGAACATCTAAGCATCCAGTTGCAAAAGCATTATTAATTTCTAAGTGTAAATCTACCAAAGCGATTCCCTCCGAGTTATCAATAAAAACCACCCAATTTTCATTGGCTTGAAGGACAGGTAATTCACCTTCTCCATAAGCACCAATAATCATGGAACCTCCATGAAGATTATTTAGGCTTTCAGTTATATTGGGAAATATTCCTCCCCGTTCAAATAAAATTCTGGTATTCGTAGTTAATTGCTGAAAGGCATGATTGGCAGTTTGCCAAGCAGTATCTTCTGTTAAACCGTCATTGTTATCATTCCCATTTTCAGAAACATAATAAGTTATTCCTGAAAATGGCAATACCGATATTTGAATTGTCTCTGTTTCAATATTTCCTTCAGGGTCGCGAGCTGTGCACTCTACAGTATAATTCCCAGGTTCTTCAAAAACAAACCCTGAAACCATTCCTTTCGCCTTTGATATTGTCGTTTCTTGTACCAATCCAGTACTATCAAAATTCCACGAAAAGTCAGTATTTATCAAGTCTGTTCCATCTTGTAAACCTGAACTTTCCGTGGCATCAAAAAAAACATATAGAGGTGCCGTTCCAGAAACCGAACTTGCGTTTATCTCTAGGTTTATTTGACCTTTAAGGTTTAAACATCCAAAAATTAGGATGATTAACAAATATTTTTTTTTACTAATCATTTTCAAATTTCACTAAACCTTCCTCTTTATCTACTTCATTATCTGGAGTTATTCCAATTCCCCATTTCCCTTTTATTTCCATTTTTGGGATTCCTTCTTTTCCGTACAAACGACCTACGATAACATAATTTTCATCTGGTTGGCTTTCTCTGGAATACTTAATAGTTATTTGAGATCGATTCATATACCATTCACCAAAGGCAATTACATTTGTTAAAGGAACATCGTTCCACATTGTTGTACTTCCATTTTCCTCCAGCCTCATAAAAGTATCGTAGGTTACTATGGAATAATCTATTTCTTCGGGAACCTCATCACTGAATCCCCCTACAAAAAAACCTTTCTTAAATGAATTCTTAATGATTACAATTACTGATGCTTCAGAACTATCTCCCACAGCCGTTACCTCAATCTTATTTTCACCTAATGGTAATCGTTTGTTCCAGCTTAGCACTCCAGTTAAACTATCCAGAAAAACTACTCTCCCTACAAATTCATCACCATGAAACTGTCGACTTGTTGCTTTAAAAAAGCCTTTATTCTGATTCCAGTTAACAGTTGGTTCAGCTGTTTCTCCAGTCGTTAAAAAATCAACTTCTATAAGCTCTTGCTCATAAGAAATATTCAATTTATCAACTTCATCTTCTTTACTACAAGAAAGAAGTATTACAAAAAAAACTATAACTATTCTTTTCATTTGTTTATTTTTTTACTGTTATTTCAAAAGTCAATACGGTTTAGCAAAAAACTTTCTCAAGATTAAAAAACCAATTAGGACTCTTTCTGTTAATCTCAATTACTGAACACTATAAATCACTTCGAGATTGTAGATATACTCACCTATTGGGCGGTCATAATAGATATAATTTTCTATAGGAATTACATCCAATCTATTATCCGAAACCTCAAGAACTTTATCGAGTGTTTTACCCATTGCCCTAGCTATTAATTTTGCCTTATATTCCGCAGCGTCAAGAGCTTTTTTATAAAGTTGAAACTTCTCCTTTTCGTTTAACCTTATAAGAGCAACCGATTTTAAAATATTTAATCCAGAAGTATGTATATTTAAGAAAAGCCTCATTTGTTCAACAGAAGATGTTTGAAACTCATATATTCTCCCTTCTATATCTATTCCTGATTTTAATACTTCATACCCAAATTCGTAAGGTTTTTCGCTAAACATTGACCAAGAGATTCCCTTACTTTGAAGTTGCTTTACGTATTTCTGTTTCACCTCTTCAAAACTAATAATGGCTGTATCAGACTGCCCTGAATAGTACTGTTTAACATCACTTATACTGATTACAGCTTTTAATAACGGATTCGCATCAACATGAACCGCTCTACCTTGAACCTTTATTTGAGTTCTTTTTTCTTGTGATGTTGCAGTTGTTATTCCCAAAAACAGGAAAACGATTAATAATAGAAACTGCAGAACTTTATTTTTTCTCATTGAATACGATCTTAAATTACACTACCTCTCTACTCGGTAATTCCAAACAACTGGACGATTTGCTCATAACTCATTTCTTCATAATCATTACGGCTACTTCCAACATCTTCGCCACCTGGCCTTCCAGCTGAAACACCTCCTGGTATAACTACATATCGATACGCATCAAAAAAACCGAAAACATTCGTTCCTCCATCTGTAGTACTCACCCTAACTCTGATACTTGTACCTCCTGTAACTCCAACTATTGTAAAATAGTAGTACTCGTTCTGAGAATGTAGTGTAAATGGTAGTAAATACACTCCTGCATTATCTCCCGAGTCTCGTCTTCCGTAAACTAGAGCAACATCTGTATCACTGTTAAATTCTGAAGTGTTTAAAACACCCAATCCCATCAAGTTGCTCGCTTGGGCTCCATCAAGCAAATAATCAACAGGGAGCCATGCTGAATACACTACATTCGCTGTTCCTGTTTCTCCTTGCTCTCCCTGTTCGCCTTGTTCCCCTTGAGGTCCTTGCTCTCCTTGAACACCTTGTTCTCCCTGAGGTCCTTGTGGTCCCATTTCTCCATCATCTCCGTTACATGACACCATCCCTAAAACCAAACACACAATTGCTAAATACTTTACTGTTTTTTTCATTTTTTTTGATTGTTTATATTCACTAAACCAAAGTTACCTCTACGATAACACTAGAATGTCCTATTTGCTTTAGTTTCAAAAAATCAGGACATATTATTATAATCTTATGAAGTCATTCAGACTTTTTTGGTTGAAATAAGAAATAGCTGTTTTTTATTCGTTTTGAAGCTTATGACGAAAACATAACTGCACTTCGCTTTATTTTTTAACAGGGAAGCATGTAGATAGAAAGCTCATTAGTACTCCATTATCCCCTTAAAGCGAGTCTCCTTTTTTATAAAATAGGTACTACACCTGTGCGGCAAGACTCTGTTACTTCTAAAATTGGCGTTACATCAGTGCAACAAAACTCTGTTGCTCTAAAACTGGTGTTACATCAGTGCGGCAAGACTCTGTTACTTCTAAAATTGGCGTTACATCAGTGCGGTAAGACTCTGTTACTTCTAAAATTGGTGTTACATCAGTGCGACAAGACTCAGTTAACCCTAAAATTGGTGTTACATCAGTGCAGCAAGACTCAGTTAACCCTAAAACTAATAGTTCATCACCGCAACAAGACTCTATTAACCTTAAAACTAGTAGTACACCAGTAAGTTAAAACTCTGTTAACCTTAAATACGTAATGAACAAGACCTAATCTAACGGACAGTTTTAAATACTGCGGTTTAAGTCTTGTTCATTACATTAACGCGGATAAAAATTATGAACTTAAGGGGGAATTTTATTTATTTAATTTTAATGCCCAAAAATTGTAGTCACCAGTTTCTCCTTCTCCTTCACCAGAAATATTGGTGTACCAGCTTCCTCCAACCAAAAAGTTCCCCTCAGTATCTTCAGTAACTGAAGCTCCATAATCATGCCCAGTACCACCATATTGTTTATGCCAAGTTATATTGGCTGAAGCATCTAATTTCACAATCCAAAAATCATACCCTCCATTATTACTGAATGCATCACCTGTAGAAGTTGTGCTTCCAGTTGCAATAATTCCTCCATCGGAAGTCGGACAGATACCTTCAATATAATCTGAACCTGTACCTCCGAAAACTTTTGTCCAAACATGATTTCCAGATGCGTCTAGTTTAATAAAAACGGCATCCGACTCGCCTGAATTACCAACGATATCTCCATCATTAGAATCTGATGAGCCTCCTATTATAAATTCTCCAGAAGTTGTTTGTACCAACGATTGTCCCCAATCATTCTGACTTCCTCCAAAAGTTTGAGTCCATAAAAGCTCTCCTTCTGAATTTAATTTAGACACCAGAATATCTCGTTTCCCTAGAGCGTTCTCAGTAGATCCTACAGCAATAAAATCACCCTGCGAAGTTTCAGAAACTCCCCAAGCTAAATCTCTTTGCTCATTACCATATACACGCCCCCATTCAAAAGTTCCATTTGAACTTAATTTAACAACCCAAGCATCTGATTGGCCACTTACCCCATTTTCGGTAGAGCTTGTATATCCTGCCACTACGCACCCTCCGTCTTGCGTTGAAGAAATTCCTTCCACGATATCGTCTTTGTCACCTCCTACTGAAGTTTTCCATAAAACATCACCAAATGAGTTGGTTTTGACAACCCAAAAATCACGCATTCCAGAATTTTCTGTAACATCAAAATCATTAGAAGCTGAGAATGCTCCTAAAAAATATCCGCCATCATTTGATTTGGCAATATCATGGATAACATCTTGTTTTGATCCTCCATAATTTTTTTTCCATTCAATTTCACCTGAACCATCTAATTTCACTAACCAACAATCGTAACTCCCTCTATTTATCGAAAAATCACCATCTTTAGAAATAGAACGACCTGCGACGACATACCCATTATCTTCTGTTGCTAAAACGCCTAGTATATTATCATTTTTACTACCTCCTAATGATTTCTGCCATAAAACACTTCCTGATTCCGGACTTATATCAAATGTGTTAAACATAAATGTAGCCGAAGTTTCCCCACCATTTTGATCAGAGGCAACTACTGTACCTTCATGTTGTGTATTGTGAATTAAATTATGTAAATCGTACGTTGTTTCTTTAATATTCTCAACAACTGTTGTGTTATTAATATAAATAGAATACATAACTTCATCACCATTAGGATCCATCACTTCATCCCATTCTATTCTTGCAGAATTCGTTGTTACTTCTACAACCTTAACTTCAAAACTATTAGGTGGTTTATTATCATTTGCCTGTAAAACCTCATCTTTTGAGCATCCAAAAAAAAAACCTATCACTCCAAGTATTACAAATATTTTAATTAATTTCATCATTACTTTTTTATCAAAAGTAACTTCCTTTGAAAGTAACAATATCCTAGATTTTTTAGTTTCAAAGAATCAGGACTTCTTTATAACTTTAGCGCGATACTGGCTAGGCGAAACACCTGTATGTTTTTTAAAAGCGTTGTAAAAAGCGGATTTCGAATTAAAACCAGCTTCCAACCCTATTGATAAAATAGTGTACTGTGAAAAATGATGGTTTTTTATTTTTCTCTTTACATCTTTTACACGATAAGCATTTAGAAAATCAGAAAAGTTACATCCTTGAAGTTTATTTATAATTTGTGATAAATAATTAGCACTAATATTCAATTTTGAAGCCACACAATTTAAACTTAGCTTACTATCTCTATAGATTTTCGATTTTTCCATTAGTTCAGTGGCCTGTTCAAAATAAATATTGTCATGTTTTATTTTAATTCCTTTTTCATAAATTTTTTGAATTTTCTTTTCAATCAAATTTGCTAATAATTGAAATAGAAACAAATGGTTTTTTGTATAAAAATTCGGGATACTACTTTCAGAATCTAAAACTCCAATCACTACTTTGTTAACCACAATAGGCACTGCTAATTCAGATTTTCTCAATGCATCATCTACAATATATCTATTATCCATGCTAGTATCATTTACTATCTGATAAACCCCTTTTTGAGCAACGGCACCCACAATTCCTTCTCCCATATTAATCGTGATTGGGCTTAGTACTTTCTGTTCTGCTCCATTACCTTTATTACCAAAAGCAGCCTTTTGGATAAGTTTATCATTTTCTACATAATAAATAACACAGTCTTCTAAACCTAGGTGAGAAATACAGTTTTCTACAATATCCCAGAAAACAGATTCTATACTATTCTTATTAAACAACGATGTGGCAAAATAAGACAGAATTGTTAAGGTTTCGGGTAAAGTTTCTTTGATTTGCTTTTTATATCCCTTTGGAATTATCGTATTTTTCATTGATGGGCAGTCATCAAAATAATCAATACTCCCTTTGCAACTGAGATCAATTTTTAAAATACTAGGGGCAAATTTTGAGCTATAACTTAATTGTAATTCTGGTACTCTTGATAAGGACTTTACCATCAAGAATAAGATAGAGATAATGATTAAAAAAACTTGAAATTCCATAACGACAAATGATTGATAATTTAACTTTAACTTTTCAATAGTTAAAACTAGTTTTATCAAACCACGACTACTTGCACTCTCGTTACAAAACATGGTAATTTAGTTACATCTCACTATTTATAAGGCTTTAAACACAGTTAAAAAGAGCTTCTCTACTCCTTTTTACAACTGCTCTTTATATTCTGATGGAGTTTTATTTACTTCTTCAGTAAATACTTTTGAAAAATAAGATGGATCTTTGAACCCAAGAGAATATGCTATTTCTGCTATGGTAATATCCTTTTGTTTTAATAGCTCTTTCGCCGTATCTATTTTTACTTTTCTGATATACATTGAAGGCGAATACCCTGTTAGATTTTTTAATTTACGGTACAATTGCACTCTATTAAAGTTCATTGTCTCGGCCAACTCAGGAACTCCGAAATTTTCGTCATGAATATTTTCTTTAACAGATAAAAGTACTTTCGAAACAAAAGTATTTATTAGCTCATTTTCAGATTTGGAATGTATATTCTGTTGGTATTTTAATTGTAACTTCTTTCTAAGGTTTAACAAGTTGCTTACTCGAATTAATAATTCATCATTATCAAAAGGTTTCGTAACATAGGCTTCAGCACCAACTTTTAATCCTTTCAACTGATCTTTTTTGGACGACTTCCCTGTTAACAAAATCAGAGGTATATGACTGGTAATTTCTGTTCCTTTAATTTTTTCAGCTAATTCTATTCCGTCCAATTCTGGCATTGCTACATCAGAAATAACTATATCGGGAATATGTTTCTCACATTGTTTCCATGCCTTTTTTCCATTTTCACAGCTTATTACATTATAATATGGCTGCAAACTTAATTCCAAATACTTTCTTATTTCACCATGATCTTCAGCAATTAATACTGTAGAAAGATTTTCTTCAGTTTGATCAGTAACAACCTCGTCGATATGTAAAGGAGTAGTTAAGTTTTCAATATTACCCATTGTAATGATGAATTCTGTTCCATGGTTTTTATCACTAATAACGTTTATTTCACCAGCTAATAAGTTCACCAACTCTTTGGTTAAAGTTAAACCTAACCCAACTCCTACAGAACTTTCTATATCTTCCTTTGTAAATGGGTTAAACACTTCTTTCATAAACTCTTTAGACATTCCTTTACCTGTATCTTTTATACTAACCAACAACCTTCTAAGTTTATCAAAATATTGAACATTGACATGAATTTCTCCTTTTTCTGGAGTATACTTTATTGCATTTGAAATTAGATTTGTTATAATTTTTCTCCATTTATCTTCATCGGTGGCTATCCATAATGAATCGTGAGAACTTGTTAATGTAATTTTCATATTCTTATCTTCAGCGAGCGATCCAAAAGAGTGAACCATATTTTTAATGAATGAGATAAAATCAAAATCGGTTATATGGGTACTCATTCGATTGTCTTGTATTTTTGCTATTTCAAGAATTTGTTCTACCTGATTTGAGAGATAACTTGACTGATTATGAATGCTTGTAAGATGTTTGTTCTGGAAAGTATCTGAATTACCACTCGCTATTTTTAATTGATGAATTGCGTTAAAAATAACCGTTAAAGGGCTTCTGAATTCATGAGCTATTCTATGAAACCATTTATTTTTTGATTCAGACAGTTCTTTTGTTAGTTCATTTTCTTTTTTTGCTAGTCTTTTCTGTAATTGTAAATTATACAAAGTATAAGCTAAGAGTAGCAACAATAAACCATAAATAAAGAGTGCTGTATTTGAATAATACCAAAAAGGAATCACAGTAACAGGAATACTCGGATATTCTATAATCCAACGGTTATCCTTTTGAAATGATTTTACTTTAAGCTTATAGTCTCCCTTTGAAAGATTTGACAAAGTTAATACTCCATTACTTTGTGGTGGTAACCAATTTTTGTGGTAGCCCTCCAAGAAGAAGGAATATCGAACATCTTCTGACTTTTCATAAGTAAGTGTTTTAAATTCAAATGAAACTATATGATCTTCCGGTGCTACTCTAAACGTGTTTATTCCATTTTTACAAGGAAAGTTAAACTCTTCAAGTGTATCTTTTTTATACTTCTTGTATGACTCTAATACTAAGTTTTGCTTTTCCTTTTCAACAGGTTTAAAATCATCTGGATGAAAATAATGAAGTCCATTTTCACCGCCTATCCAGATAAAACCATCTTTATTTTTATAGATAGATCCAATAAGCATTCCATTACCAAACAATCCATCTTCTTGGGTGTATCCAATAAACTTTCCATTTTTATAATTTATAATCCCAGCACTCGCTGTACTGAGCCATAACCCACTATTTTTATCAGAAGTAATACCATAAATTTTATCACTTACCATTGATTCATCTCTAATAAATCGAGTAAAATTATCTTTAGTATCATCATACAAATTCAATCCACCATCGGTTCCCACCCAAATGTTTTGATCTACATCTTCATGAAGCGCTTGAACTATATTCGAACTTATACTATTGTTATCTCTTAAGTTGTATTGGTATTTTGAAATTTCGAAGTTATTATCTATGATATCGCTTACATTCTTTATTTTATACAAACCACCTCCAGATGTAGCTAACCACAAATTATCGTTCTTATCTAAAAGCATATCAATGATTCCTATATTGCTTTTTTTTAAAATTGGAATGTTTTTAAACTCATTCGATTTTAAATCTAAAATTGTGATTGACCCCCACTGCGATATCCAAAGTCTGTTACTATTGTCTTCTAGTATTTTCCAATCGGAAAATCTTCTTAGGTTTTCATTCTCAATATATTCAATACTTTCGGTTTGTGGATTAATTTTAAAAATAGCGGGAACATTGCTTTCTGTTTTTCCAAAAGCATATAAATATTGATCACTGGCTATACAAAAAGATCTAAACTGCTGACCGCTGAGTTTGCGTTTTACATTATTTATTTTATCCCAAACAAATAACCCTTTGTTATTGGAAAACCAAATTTTCCCATCAGTTTCTGCAATTTCTCTTACAGCACCAACATTATTTAAATAACTATGTCGAAAAGGTTTATGCGCGATCAATTGAAAAACACCTCTATTGGTTCCTAGCCAATAACTCCCCTCTCGATCTTGAAACATACAATTAAGTCTTAAAGTTTCCTCTAGTTTTACCTCTAATAACTCTTTTATATTATACACTGTTGAATCCTTAAAATCATCGGAAAACCTATACAGCCTATCTCCTCCATTTATCCAAAACCCCTTATTTTTATCTTTATAAATAAATGGTTTACTATTAAACAGCGTTTTATAATTACCATTAAATTTTATCGCTTCTTTAAACCAATTTTCTTTGTTTCTTTTTAGTAAGTATAACTCATTTTCACTACAAACAACATAGGTATCTTCAGAAATCTTGTTAAAACTAACAACATTAGAGTTAAGTTTATGAATAAAATGTAATCGGTTGCTTTCTAACAAAGAAAGCTCTTCTGATTTAGATACTAAAACCTCATTTTCTACTCTTTGAATATTAGAAACTCTTTTGCTAAATTTTAAAGTAGAATTTCGTTTCTTAGGATCAAAAGAATACACTCCATTTGAAGAAGAAATTAATAATTGTTCGGAGTCCAATTTTAAAAGTTTGTGAATAATCACAGCCTCTTTTTCTTCAGGACCAACAATTTTTAAAGAAGAAAATGTTTCTTTATACAAATCAAATTCGTCAACTCCACCACCATAAGTTCCGACATAAATTTTGTCATTAAGTTGTACAATTGATCTCACCCAATTAGCTTTAATCGCCAATGAATCTCCTGGAATATATATATAGGGCTTAAACTTTTTCCCATCAAATCTGTTAAGTCCATATTGGGTGGCAAACCATATATAGCCATCTTTATCCTGAGTGATATCAGAAACCCAATCATTGGACAATCCACTATTGGTATCGAAATGCTTTACATTAAAAGAAGTATAATTCTGCGCCAAAGCACAGTTTACCACTGAGATGAAAATGGTAATGGCATAAAATATATGTAAGCTTCTCAAAAACAATTACAACCTCTTTAATTTCATTCCATAAACTTACAGAGAATATATGTAATTATACTATAGCAATTTTATTTAACCCTTGAAAAAAACGCATTTGTCGATTAATCGATCGTTTAATGGTTTACCCAATAACTAATAATACTCATCCTTTAAATCATTCTAAGTATCTAAAAAGTGAAAAGTAACCTTTAAAACCTTCTTAATTTTAAATTGTATTTAAGAAAGAGATTCCCTAAAATATAGATTCCCATAACATAAAAAAGAGCTCATTTTTGAGTTCTTTTTTTATTAGCATCTTTTGAAAGGCTCGACTTACGAAGTTTTTTTGGTGTGTTTAAAAGAATGCTTCCCTTTAAAATTTCTAAATTGAAGTATTCTACTAATTAAAGTTTTTCATAGATCTATTAAAATACAATTAGCAATGTTTATTAAGTTTTAAGCAAACAACCTACATTTCCTTAACCCTTAACTGAGAATATTTCCCTTTAATTTGAATTTTATTATCCTTTGATGTTAAGCTAAAAGTTCCATTTAACTTTTTTTCACCATTCTCCATAGTAAGTTCCATAGAGGGTCTGTTTGGAAACATAGGAGATTTATTATTAATAGTATATATAATTTGATCGTCAATTACAGTTCCATCAATAACTGCATTGGAATAATTTAAGTAAACCTTTAAGGTATTATATCCTTTATGAATTTTTTGAATATCAACATCTCCGAAGCTATTACTTACTTGCACATCTTTGTATAAATTCCCTATTAAAATATCAGATGACTTTGAATCAACAATAGTTTCAGTAACCGATGCTAACTGAGCATCGGTTACATTATTTAAAAACAAAGAACAAGCGTTTAATGAATTGATTATTACAGGTGAAAATGATACATTCAATTTACCTCCGTTAATCGCATCTGCTTTAAACGAACCATAGCTAACCTTACCAGAAGCTTTGGTTTTTGGTAACTTCACCTTACAGTGACGTGTATTTAAATCGAAAGTAGCTCCTTTTGGCACTTTGATTGTAATTTTTTTAGTGATCTTAACTTTTTTCCCATTTACAAACAAGTCATTCGAATCACCTGGAGGGAAAGAATACACAAAAGTATTTCCATTTTTACTTACTAATCTCGCCTTTTCAATAGACTCTCTTATTTCTTTAGAATTAATTTTTTCAATTGCTTTTCGTGCTTCTACAAAAGCTTTTCTTTGTTCAATTAAAGCTTCCCTTTGAGCTTCACGAGCTTTTAACAACTCTTTTTTATGCTCTTTCATCGCCTTTCTTTGCTCCTCTCGAGCTTTCATCAACTCTTCTCTTTGCTTTTCTCTTACCTTTCTTAACTCTTTTTGTTTCGCTTTTAATTCTTTCTTAATCTTTTCTTGCTGCTTTTTAAGCTTTTTATATTCTTTCGATTTTTTAAATTTTTCCCATTCCTTTTTTGAACGAATTTTCACATCATTAACACCGTCTTTCCACTCAAAAAAATAGGTATTTCCATCTTTTGCATACTTATCAAAATCGAATGCTATTTCTCCAATTTCTGGGATAATAACTTCTCCCAACTCCATTTCAGGAAAATCTATTTCTGGAATAACAACTTTTGAACTAATAATTTCCCCGAAATCAACCTCTGGAATTTCTATCATCTTAATATCTCCGGGAAATATCTGTTTACCTTCATTAAAAACAATAAAATTATCCTTTCCAAAAGTTCTATATCTTCCTTTGTTCGCTCTTACCTCTATTTTAGATTTATTACCTAAAACCTCGAAATCCCAGTTATCTAAATATTGTTGAGCTTCCTTTTTTTCAAGCCCTTCTACTTCAATAACGGCCTCTACAGCCACTTCATTTTTATCCCATGTAGTTACATCAATCTCAGCATTTGAAGCATTAATATCAATTACTACATCTTTATTAGTATAAAACTTCTCGTTAAATTTCTTCTCTACTTTTTGTGCCCAAACACCGCCTGTTATCAACAATAAGAGCACACTTAGTTTAAATGGTTTGAATGTCATTTTGATTTGGATTTTTAAATTCATGTAATTGTTTTTGCATACGTTTTAACAGCTGTAAACGTAATTGCAGATTTCCAATCAATGCATTGATAGTATCATCGTTAATCCCTTTTGTATTGAGCTCATCGGTTAACGATTTATATTCTTTGGTCAATTCCTCTAACTGAGCAATATAACCATCAAAAAGTTCTTTATTTTCTTCTGTCAATTCTAATTGACTTAACTCATAATTTATCTTGTTGATATAATAAGATTCTACTGTTTTTAATTCTGGCGATATACTCCCCAAACTAATACGTTGAACATTTGAGTTCACCTCTTCACCATCTTGTTTAATAGGCTGGGGATCAACTGCAACAGTATTCACATATACCTGAAATGTTACTCCTAGCAACAATACAATTGAAGCTGCAGCAAGTAACCATTTGTATGAGAATTTCTCCTTTTTTTCTTCATGAAGCTCTTTCATTAACTTTTCCTGAAAACGACTTCTATGGTTACTAGATAATTTCTCCTTATTACTAGTATTATCCTTTAATATCTCCCTAATATCTCTATCCATAATACGAGGTTTTTAAATGTTCTTGTACTTGTTTTTTTCCTCTCATTAAATGAGTTCTTGAGGTCACCTCCGAGATTCCCAAAATTTGAGAAATCTCATTATGATCATATCCTTCTAACAGATATAAAGTGAGTACAAGCCTATATTTTTCTTTCAACTTATTAATACTGCCAACAATTTCGTCGTAGCCTACTTTCGATGTAACCTGCCAATCATCATCTTCAATTATGGTAGTTATCTCCTCGTTTATAGGTACAACTGCTAGCTTTTTCTTCTTTAACCAATCAATGCTTTGATTAATAACTATCTTTTTCAACCAAGCTCCGAAAGCTACCTCTTCTTTATATAAATTTATTTTTTTAAAAGCCTTTATAAAGGCATCTTGCATTACGTCCTCAGCTTCATAAGTATCCTTTACATACCGTAAAGCAACTGTATACATAGCATCGCAATACAAATCATACAATTGCATTTGTGCTTTTGCATCATTTAATTTACATGCCTCTATGATGGGCTGATGAAGCTGTTTAGTCACTCTCATTTTTGGTTTCTTGCTCTAATAGACGACACTTTTTTTACTGCGTTGCATTTTTGCCTAAAATTTTCTTTTTAAATTTACATTATGTAGCGTAGATATGAAAGTAGCGTTCTTTTTTTACAATCGATACTCAAGAAGTTACTTATCTTTTTATGACTACACAACAACAACTGTTCATCACACAAATGGCAAAAAAAAACAAGTCTGCACTTACTGAAAAAGATGGTGTTTCACAACCTGAAACTACTAGTAAATCTTCAGCTGAAAAAATTAAGTTTAACAGAAGAAAACAACCTTCTGTTACCGAATTCGTTGAGAAAATATTATCTGGTGATATCACTTTCTTAAGCAGAGCCATTACCTTAGTTGAAAGCACCAATCCAAAACATCAGCAAAAAGCAAATGAAATTTTAGATGCTTGTTTACCTCATGCCAATAATTCGACGAGAATAGGAATTACGGGAGTTCCAGGAGTTGGTAAAAGTACATTTATTGAAGCTTTTGGTAAATATTTAACTTCTTTAGGTAAGAAAGTTGCTGTACTAGCAGTTGATCCAAGTAGTTCCATTAACAAGGGAAGTATTTTAGGGGACAAAACCAGAATGGAACAATTGGTTACGGATGAAAACGCCTTTATTCGTCCCTCTCCTTCGGGAACATCTTTAGGTGGAGTTGCCCAAAAAACAAGAGAAAGTATTATTCTATGTGAAGCTGCTGGTTATAATACTATTATTATTGAAACTGTTGGTGTTGGACAATCCGAAACGGCTGTACATTCTATGGTGGATTTCTTTTTACTATTAAAACTGGCAGGCGCTGGCGACGAGCTTCAAGGAATTAAAAGAGGTATTATAGAAATGGCTGATGCTATTGTTATCAATAAAGCTGATGGAGATAATACTAAAAATGCCAAAATTGCCAAAATTGAGTTTAACAGGGCATTACACTTATACCCTCCAAAGGAAAATGGCTGGACTCCAAAAGTAATGGTAGCTAGTGCACTCGAAAACAAGGGTATCGATGCTATTTATAGTATGATTGATGAATACATTACTGACAACAAACGAGAGCTCTTTTTCGATAAAAAACGTAATAATCAAAATAAGTTCTGGTTACTTGAAACTATAAATCAAAAATTAAAAGATAATTTTTATAATGACCCCAAAATAAAAGAATTATTAAACAATGAATTCTCCGAATTAGAAGAAGGTAAAACCACTCCTTTTAGTGCAGCAAGTAGATTACTGGAAGTATCCAAGAATAAAAAAAAGGTTTAAAAACCGCAAGTTTAAACCTTTTTCTCTTCATTCCGGTATTTCTTTACCTCTCAATCGTTTTAATAGTAAAACTCATTATTAACATTTCAAATATCAAAAAATAATAGTTTCAGTATAAAATAAAATTACTTAGCGTCGTATTTATAAGAATAAACGTAGTTAAAAAAGGTATGAATGTATTGAGTAGAGAAACCAACTTCAATCACTTCTTATTATTTAACATTTTTCTGAATAACAGTCAAAGGAAAAAACATGTATTTTTGATAAAAACTACACCAAAATGAGCGATACAAATAGTAATTTAATTTCTTGGACGGACTTTACTAAAGTGGATATGAGAATCGGGACAATTATTCATGCCGAAGTTTTCGAAGAAGTAAGGAATCCAGCCTATAAAATACAAGTAGATTTTGGTGAGTTTGGTATTAAAAAAACCTCAGCTCAGATAACGAAATTATATCAACCTGAAGACCTAATTGGTAAACAAGTTGTAGCCGTTGTCAATTTTCCTAAAAAACAAATTGCGAATATTATGAGCGAGTGTCTTATTCTAGGTGGTTTAGGAGATGAAAAAGAAGTAACTTTATTAAGCCCTGAAAGAAAAGTAAAAAATGGAACTAAAATTGCTTAATAAAAAAACAAAAATTTCACCCAAAAACTTATTTTTAATTGATGGTATTGGAGCTTTGTGCTCTGCCTTCTTCTTAGGTATTATTTTCACTCAATTTAATAAACTCGTTGGAATTCCTATTTCAAGTTTATACGTACTTGCCAGCATTCCTTGCTTTTTTGCTTTATTGGACGCTTATTTTTATTTTAACAGTAAAAGAAAGAGTCATATCAATTTGAGAGTTATTGCTCTTTTTAACTTTCTTTATTGTATTATATCCTTAATTTTAGTGGCTATCCATCGAGACAAACTAACCTATTTAGCTTGGGCTTATATCCTACTCGAGCTTTCAATTATATGTGTATTGATTTTTTGCGAATTAAAAGTAGCAAAGCAACTTTCCAAAACGTAAGTTTCACTCAAAAAAGCGACTTTTTAATTCTATAATTTCAACTGAAGCTTTTATGTGGTCTGTACAAAAATTAGAAAATCAATCTAACTACACTGGTTTAGATTTAAACATCCTGTTTATGATTGCAGGTGACATATCAATTCAATCGCAAGAAAACACTTATAAAATTCCTAAAAAGAGTTTTTTTTGTTTTGAAAACACCTTCAAGGTAACAAGTGTGTCTCCTTTTTATGAAGGTTATATTTTAACTCTCAAAAAAGAATTTGTAGAAGATTTACTCCCTTTGCTTTCTTGCTTTCCGAACAAACATAAGACCAATAACTTAAACAATATTCAACTAGTAAAATCACTCTTGTTATCATTATCCTCTGAAAAAAAGGACAACATTGCATTAATTCATAGTTACTTAACCATCATATTTGAAAAAATTGAAGAAAGTTTTCTCCAAAAAGATAAAACTTCAATTGTCAAAAACTTCATAAACCTTATAGAAGAAAACATTGAAAATAATTATTGTGCTGCTACCTATGCGGAAATGCTTAACATTCCGCTAAAAAAATTGATAAACGAGGTTAAAAAAGAAACCAATACAACTCCTTGTACAGTGATTAGCCAGCAAGTTATTAAAAAGGCTAAAGAGCTATTAATAGCTACAAAAGACTCAAGCAAAACAATCGCCTATCAATTAGGCTTTCGAGAACCTTATTATTTTATAAAATATTTCAAACGAAATGTTGGAGTAACACCAACTCAATATAGAAAACAGCATTAGGAAAATATGACATCTTTTAGACAAATTTCACATTTTTTCGCTTCCTATTCTAATTGATCTTTGTCTTATAATTATTAAAAAAGATAGAATTATGAACTTAATAGAAGAGTTAAAAGCCAAAAAAGAGGCATCATCAAAAGCCATTCCTAAAGAAAAATTAGAAATCATGGCTCGAGGTACAGAGGCCTTAAAAAATAATAGTTTGTCTGAGAAAGCTTTAAAAGTTGGAGATTTAATTCCGGATTTTGAATTACCTAATGCTTTAGGAAATAAAATAAGCCTTAAAAGCCTCCTTTCCAAAGGATCAGTTGTAATTTCTTTTTACCGAGGAGGATGGTGTCCATATTGCAACATAGAACTTCGTGCTTTACAAAACTTATTACCAGAATTTGAAAAATATAATACTTCTCTGATAGCTATTTCTCCAGAAACTCCAGATAATTCGTTAAACACAGTTGAAAAAAACAATTTATCATTTGAAGTTTTAAGTGATATCGATAATAAGGTAGCCAAGCAATTAGGACTCGTTTTTCAATTACCAGATGATTTAAGAGAGGTTTATCATTCTTTTAATATTGATGTACCGAAACATAACGGAAATGAAGATTATGAACTTCCAATGCCCGCTACTTATGTTGTAAATTCTGAAGGAATAATAAAATACGCTTTTGTTCCTGAAGATTATACTGAAAGAGCGAACCCTGAAGAAATACTAAAGAATATCAAGTAATTATCTAAAAAATAAAGAAAAGGCAGTAACCAAAAATTACTGCCTTTTTTATTAAATAATATCCCTAAATTTACTTTCATAGAAAAGTTCAGAGATATTTGTTTAACACGATAATCTCTCTGAAATGATCAATCAACAGCGAAACTCTAATTTATGTCAGGAGAAACTAACCTCAATGCTCTTATAAGTAATATGGAACCTGTTTTAAATAAGGGGGAATATGTTTTTACTACTTTAAAAGATATCAACCATATTCCTCGAGAAATTACTATTTGTGAAGTAAAGGAACCTGAAGGAATAACGCTAGTGCTTTCGAAAGAGAATGCGGACAGATATGGATTAACCTATCAATACACAGCTGCTTGGATTACACTTAATATTCATTCCTCACTAGAAGCTGTTGGTTTAACGGCTGCTTTTTCTAATGAGTTAGGAAATAATAACATTAGTTGTAATGTTATTGCTGGATATTATCATGATCATATTTTCGTTGATGTAAAAGACAAAGAAAAAGCCATGACAACATTGTTGGCTATGACAAATCAAAAAACATAAAGTATGAAAATTCTTATTATTGGAGGACAAGGAATCATTGGCAAAAAAGTATCTGCTCACTTTTCAGAGAACCATGATGTTATTATAGCTGGAAGAAAGACAGGAGATGTAACTATTGATATAACAGATAGTGAGTCAATAGAAAATGTAATGAAAAACGTGGATAGTCTTGATGCCGTTATTTGTATTGCAGGTGAAGCGAAATGGGACTTTTTTAAGAACTTAACTGAAGAAGACTTTTATATTGGAATAAAAAGTAAGTTAATGGGCCAAGTTAATTTGGTTAGAATTGCTCAAAAGTATTTAACACCTGGTGGTTCGATTACACTATCAACGGGTATTTTAGCTGATGATCCTGTTTTAAAAACATCAAGTGCTGCCATGGTAAATGGTGCTATTCATAGTTTTGTAAAAGCCGTTTCCCTTGAATTACCAAACAATTTAAGAGTTAATGCCGTATCATTAGGAGTTGTTCAAGATGCTTATGAAAAGTACAAAGATTACTTTCCTGGACATAACCCTATTCCAATGAATAAAGTTATAAACGCCTACGCACGCAGTGTTTTAGGTCAAGACAATGGAAGAATAATACGTTATTACGATTAATTTTTTATTGGGTTTTCAGAGTAATTTTCGACAGCCACCACTCCCCAATCTGCAATCGCTTTAAGTAGAGGAATTAAGGTGGTTCCAAATTCAGTTAACGAATATTCTACTTTTAAGGGTGGTTTCGAAGTATATACTTTTCTTTTTACCACTCCATCTTCCTGTAGTTGTTGCAATTGTAAACTCAAAGTTCTTTCCGTAACTCCTTTCATTTTTTTTCGAAGCTCGTTGTAACGAAGCTTACCATCCATTAAGTAAAATAAAATAACTGTTTTCCACTTCCCTCCAATAATCCCCATGGTTACACTTGTACAACAAGGATATTCTTTACCTTTTATTTGATACATATTTTACTTATATAGTTTCAACAAAAATACTAAACTTAAATTACTTATGTAACTATATTTTTTATAGTTAACAAATTAGATTAATCAATTTTTTGATCTTCTTATAATTCATATTTTGCTCGATATGAAACTAATTGACGAATTAAACGCCGAAGAAGGTTCTTTTTTACTCGAATTAAGAACGGAATTAAATTGGAACCACAATGCTTTTTTAAATCTTCTTATAAAGCTTTCAGAAGAATGTAAAAAGATCACTAAAAAATCAAAGCTAAATAGAAATATTGCTGAAGGTGTTTGGTATATTTCTTATTTCATTCAAGATTGGTCTTCCCACACAAACTTCCCAAAGAAATTTCCCAAAGAATATTATATCAAAGCGTATGAATTGATCCATGATTTGGCCTCCTATTACTTTAGTGGTCATTCTCCTTATACTTCAGTAAATCAATTTGAAACTCTCTTCGATGAGCTCACAGCAAATACAAAACACTAAAAGACAAGCTATTAAACCTACATTCTTTTTATTGATATTACAATAGATTTTATACAAAAAATAGGCTCTTTAATTTTTTTTTAAAAAATTTAGGTTTCTACGGATACCCGTAAGAAAATTACAAAAAGAGCTTGTAGATTTGCCCCCGTAATACATTCAAACTTACAATCTCGTATATACAAAATGTATGTACTTTAGTGTTGTCCCCCGATAGCATTCAATCACCGTTCACTCGGTGATTGTTTTTTTATGCACCTAAGTCAAATCATTTTTTATTAAACTCATGTTCAATAAAATAGCCCCTAAACTTTAACATATTTTTTTTCAAAAAAAATCACCATATCTACGGAAATCCGTAAAATTTTTCAAAAAAGAATAGCTATGTTTGCTATGACAATGTAGTGAATCATACTAACCAAACTTTTAGTGTTGTCCCCCGAAAGCAAGTAAATACGCCTATCTCTAAGTTTTTACTTGCTTTTCTTTTTTATCAACATAAATCAGTCTTTTCTTACTACTGAAGTTCACCTTTTTCTTTTAAAAAATCGAAAATTACTTTATCAACTTCAGAAACTATGTCAATATCCTTATAATTCAGCCATTTGAATTCTTCTATTTCACTTGATGCTTCTAAAGCCCCTGTATATTCTGCTTCATAGCAAGTCATTTTTACAAATACTCCATCTCTAGCGCCATCAGCCTGAGCACTAAAAGTTCCAATGTAATTAATTGTCTCTTTCTTAATATTTACTTTTAACTCTTCATGCATTTCACGTATTAGCGTTTCTTCATCGCTCTCTCCTTCATCTCTCTTACCTCCTGGAATATAAAATGTACTTTTCCCTTTTGAACGTGTACTTAATATTTGTCCATTTTTTGTTTCAATAAATGCTATCTTATCGATCTCTTTCATTCTTTATAAATTAATTTGTTTTGTAGTGGATAGTATCAGTTTGTTAAAAATCAAAAATAACAATATCCATCTTAAGAAAATCACAAAAGATAATTTCAGAAAAGGTCCCGCTAAAAAGCAACATTTTATATATTTAACCACAAGTATTTATAGAAATTATTCAAATAACACCCCTTCAAATATGAATATCAAACATATTCTTTTTCTAACTTTAATTTCAGTATTAAGTTTTTGCTGTAAAAAAACACACTCTCATAGCCATAACAATACCCAGCCTATTTATATTTCTTCTGATAAGGGAGAACAATGGAATCTACTTGGTGTAAAAATAACGGGTAAAATTATCAGTAGTCAATCGAATGGCGAATATTCTGTTATTGTTACTGAAACACCTCCAGAAGGTGGTCCACCATTACATGTACATTCAAATGAAGATGAGCTATTTTATGTACTAAAAGGAACCTACACCTTTACTTGTGGAAAAAAAGAAATTAACGCCAAGCAAGGGGATTTCATCCGACTACCAAGAGGTGTACCTCATAAATTCGTAAATACAGATACAATAACTGGTATTACAATGAATACAATTACACCTGGAGGGTTTGAAAATTTTTTTAGTGAAATGGCCAAAGTTTCTAAAAATGGAAGACCTTCAAAAAGCATTGTAGATAGCATTGCTAAAAAATATGGAGTCCAATTTGTAAAGAAGTAGTCTTTTAACAGTTAATTTCCTTCGAAGAACGCCGAAAAACAGCACTTAACACCTGTTTTACAATACTTTAATATTTTTTAACTATATTGAGTAAACATTTCTATCCCCTAAATTAATGAATGGTTTACAACAATATACGCAAGCTTTAGGGCTTCGAAAAGCGAAGCACCTTTTACGCCGAGCTTCTTTTAATTATTCTGTTGAAGCACTGAATCAATTTGCTGAATTAACTCCTGAACAGGCTTTCTCAAAGCTCACTGAAAATCAGAATATAGAATGGACAGAACCTTATGACCCTCTTCCTAATGGTTCGCCAGATGGTAATTGGACTTCTTCTTCTGAAAATCCGAATTCTTTTAGTGGTCAAGGAAGAAAAAGACGTATTGTAACTTCTTGGTGGTGGTATAACACAATTAACAAGAGTTCTCTCAAAGCTAAACTCACATTTTTCCTACATACTTCTTTTACTGTTTCTAAGGACGATGGAGCAGGAAGTTCAACGCATTTTTTTGATCATTTAAGGCTTTTGGAATATTATGCTTTTGGTAACTTAAAAGCATTAGCGAAAAAAATTACGTTTGACAACTCCATGTTAAACTATCTGGATAATACCCAAAATAATGCGAATAACCCAAATGAAAACTATGCCAGAGAATTTTTAGAATTATTTACAATTTTAAAAGGACCGCAAAATGGTAATGGAAATTACACCAATTATACAGAACACGATATTCAACAAACGGCGAAAGTATTTTCAGGTATCAAAACCAAGGCAGATCGTAGTATAATAGATTCAGATACGAATTTACCTATGGGAAGAATCGTTATAAATCAACATGACCAAAACGATAAAACCTTTAGCAGTGCTTTTAATTATCAAACTATTACAGGAAGAAACACAGAAAATGGTATTGTAGATGAACTTAATGAATATGTAGAGATGGTTTTTTCTATGGATGCCACCGCTATTTCTTACTGTAGAAAACTTTATCGCTTTTTTGTTAAAAGTGAGTGGGATGAAAATGTGGAAAATAACATTATAACGCCACTTGCTGCTCAGCTTAAAAATGATAATTACAACATACTTCCAACATTAAAAACATTATTAACTTCTCAACATTTTTATGATTTAGATGATTCGGACTCAACTGATGAAATTTTGGGTAGCATTGTAAAAAGCCCTCTACAATTAATTAGTGAGACGATTTCATTCTTTAAACTTGACATACCACATCCTACTGACAACAGTAGTGATTTTTATACTTTTTTCAGTTTCATTCACAATTCTTATTTGGCCGCGGCCGGAATGAATCTTTGGGGACCAGATTCTGTAGCAGGCTATCCTGCTCATTATCAAGAACCCGATTTTGATCGTCATTGGTTTTCTTCTAACACCGTGTTATCGAGATACAAAATGATCGATTCCTTGATTTCAGGAAGAAATAGAGTTGGTAATAATGGAAGAATTCGAGTAGAATTAGATCTACCAAACTTTATAAAAGCAAATATGACTAATCCTTCAAATGCAACGGAACTCATAACAGAACTTTCTGATTATCTGTATTCCGAAGGAATTGATAGTGACAGAAAAGATTACTTTGTAGAAAACCTATTAGAAGGATTTCCTGACTACTACTGGACCAATGCTTGGTTACAATATGAAGGAACTGGTGATGACTCTGTTGTAAAATCTCGCTTAAATGCTTTAATAACGAGAATGATTAATGCTCCTGAATTTCAATTAATGTAACCTCTAAAATTATAACAAGATGAAAAGACGCTCCTTTTTAAAACTTACTTCTACTGTTTCTGTTTTAGGGTTAATGCCTTTTGAGTTAAGAGCTATGCTAAAATCGAATACTCTTACCGATTGTGGTGATCTGTCAAACCGTAAATTGGTTCTGATTAACTTAGCAGGAGGAAATGATGGATTAAACACCTTAATTCCAATAAATCAATACGACCAATACGTAAATTTAAGACCTACTATTAAAATTCCAAACTCTGGTAATAATGGCTTTATTACCTTAGATAGTACATTATCAGAAAATCAACAATTAGGTTTACACCCAGCTTTGGAAGGTTTCAAATCGTTATATGACCAAGGAACACTAAGAATCTTACAATCGGTGGGCTATCCTTCTCAAAATAAAAGTCATTTTGCATCCAAGGACCTCTACTCTACCGGAAACGATGGAAATAGCTGGGAAAATGGAAATGATTCAGGATGGATTGGTAGATTCATTGAAAAGTATTATTCAGAAGAATTAAGAGAAAACTATCCTCTGGGGGTTCAAATAGGTTCTAGTAAAACTGAATTAGGGTTTCATGGAGAAGAAGAACATGGACTCTCTATCAATATATCAGGACAAGATCCTGCTGGATTTTACACTGAACTTAACGGTTTAGGCGGAACTGCTCCTTCCAATATTCCAAACTCCGATTTTGGAACTGAATTACAATATATTATTAACACTAGTAATTTATCAAATCAATACTCTCAATCTATTTCAGATGCTTTTAATAGCGGTAGAAATGATGTTACTTATCCAGACACAGACCTTTCCAATCAGCTAAAAACCGTTGCTCGACTAATAAGTGGCGGCTTGAAATCTAAAGTTTATATGGTGAGAATTGGTGGATTTGATACTCATAATAGTCAAAATCAAGCAACAAATGATATTCAAGGAAAACATCACGACTTATTAAATAATGTATCTGAGTCTGTTAAGGCCTTTATGAATGATTTAACTTCACAAACAATTGCCGACGATGTTGTTGGTCTTACCTTTTCTGAATTTGGAAGAAAGGCTAAAGAAAATGGTAATTTAGGTACCGACCATGGTGAAATTGCACCTATGTTCGTTTTTGGCAATCCTGTTAAAGGTGGTGTTTCAGGTGTAAATGTTAGCCTATCTGAAGCTACCAGTGATAACAATTACCAAATCGAAACCGTACAATATGATTATCGTCAAATATTTGGTACACTTTTACAGGATTTTTTAGGAGCAAGTAATTTAGTTATTGATACAACTTTCTTCAATCATTCATTTAATCAAAGTTTCACCGATTCTAAAGTTTCAGAGCTCCTGAAGGAATCACATTCCGTTGCTTCAAATTGTTTAGGTGATACATTATCTTCTTACGACAGCCCGATCAATAATCATGAAAAAAAGTGGTTTGTTTACCCCAACCCTTTCAATGATAAACTGTACTTGAATACCTTGGAAGAATCTTTTTCAACTTCTTATCAATTATTTAATAGTAGAGGGCAACTCATTTTAAATGATAATAAAAGTTCAATAAATAATAAAATCACTATTCCACTGCCGAAACTTGCTTCGGGAATTTATTTTTTAAAAATTCGTCATAACGGAAAAACTGAAACTCATAAACTTTTTAAACTCTAAAAAACACCCCATTAAATAGGAGTATTTTTTAAAAAAAAATCTTTTTCAGAAAAAAATCAAAAAAATTAAATTTAAAAGTGTAACAAATATGTTTTTTGGAATCAAAGGGTAAAACCAACTAAAAAACATATTATGACACGTTTTATCAAAACAACATTATTAGTAATTACCATTCTACTTTCTTCTTTCAGTTATTCTTTTCAGAATGACATAAAAAACAATAATTCGAAAAGTCCAATTCATGTTACTATCGAAGGAAAAGGTACGCCTATACTCTACTTACCTGGTTTTACTGTTTCAGGATCTGTTTGGAAAGAAACTAATAGCCAACTAAAAAATAAAGGAAAAGCATTTTATTTTTCTTATGCTGGATTTAACGGGAACGCTCCCATCAAAATGCCTTGGTATTCAAATGTGAAAAACGCTATTATTGAATACATTAGAAAAAACAAACTAGAAAATATAATCATTATTGGTCATAGTATGGGCGGAAATCTTGCTATTGATATTGCCGCTGCATTTCCAAATAAAGTAAATAAGATTGTTTTAGTGGACTCACTTCCTTGTATGAGAGAGGTAATGATGCCAAATGTTAAAGCGGAGTATTTGTTTTACGAAAGTCCGTATAATAAGCAAATGTTGGAAATGGATGAAAACCAATTCAAAGGAATGGCTACCATGATGGCAAATAACATGACAAATAATAAAGATAAAAAAGAGGCTATTAGTAACTGGATTCTTGAAGCGGATAGAAAAACTTGGGTATATGGGTATACAGATTTATTGAAATTAGATTTAAGAGATTCTTTAAAGAAGATACAATGCAAAACACTTGTCATTGGAGCCTCTTTTCCTAGTGTTGATATTGCTCAGAAGAACTTTGAAAAACAATATGAAAACCTAAAAAATAAATCTATTGTCATGGCATCAAATAGTAAACACTTTGTTATGTTTGACCAACCAGAGTGGTTTAACCAAACCTTGAATAATTTTCTTGCTAATGACAACCAATAACAAAGAAGTTTTCGAGCGAATATACCAGCAAAACCAAGGGATGGTACTACAAATGTGCCTTGGTTTTGTTAAGGGTGATGAAGATAGTGCCAATGATTTATCTCAAGAGGTTTTTATCAGTGTATGGAACAACCTACATAAGTTCAAGGGATTGTCTTCTTATAAAACTTGGATTTATCGAATTACTGTAAACACTTGTCTACAATTTGTAAAAAAAGAAAACAAAAAAGGAGAAATTAGAACACAGGAGTTTAAAGAAGTAGTTGAAGAAACTCAAGATGAGGCTTCTCATAAAAATCCTATATCTGATTTATATAAGGCCATAGGTCAACTAAAAAAAGTAGATCGTTTGTTAATCATGATGGTTTTGGAAAATGAAGATAATGATACCATAGCCGAAATAATGGGTATTTCTGCCATTAACGTTCGAGTTAAAATACATAGAGTAAAAAAGCGTCTTGAAAAAATTCTTAAAAATATTTAGTGATGAGTATGGATTTTAAACAACTACAAGAAAACTGGAATAACGATAAAGAAAGTAGAAAACCAAATTCCGAATATATTAATAGTATTTACAATAAAATTAAAAAGAAACAACAAGAAAACTTCTTTTTCTATTACGGGACAATTCTAATCCTAATGATAACGTGTATTGGAATATCATTATTCTTTTACTATGTAGCCCCAGTAAAGCATTTACTGAGTAGAATTGGTGCAGGATTAATGATCTCAGGGCTTATCGTTAGAATATGTATAGAAATAATAAGTATTGGTAAAGCAAGAAAAATAAACGAGCTTGATGATATTTTAAAAACAACTGAAAATACTGCTAAATTTCATTCATATAGAAAATTTATTCATGAAATTATTGCCCCTATAATTATCACTCTATATACCGTAGGCTTTTTTATGATTACTCCTGAATTTAGTATTTACTTACAAAAATGGCAAGTGATTCTAATGAATATATCCTATGTAATTATTGGAATAATCCTGTTTTTCGTAATTCGTAAGGGTGTTCAAAAGGAAATGAAAAAACTTAAAGAGATTTCAGATATTAAAAACGATTTAGAAAATAGCTAAATAAACATATGGGAAATTAACTCCTTGGCTATCTCCCTACGATTAAAATTGCCAACAAACTATGCGGGTAACCTTGTTTCCTTGATTCATTTGAATACTTTTAAACGATGTTACCCCGAGTTTTTTACCTGATAATTCTAAACTTTTAACGTTCTCTTTTTTTGAAACCAAGCTAGTAAACCATAAACTTGCCTTAGGAAATAAAGAACTTTGATACAAATAATTATGAAGAAACGCTTTTTCTCCTCCCTTGTACCATAATTCATTATCAACACCCGCAAAATTTCGAACAGCAGTATTTCCTAAGTTCTTAGTTTTCCTTTTATTTGCTCCTCTGGCCTCTTCTGCCGAAGCATAAAAAGGAGGATTACACATCGTAACTGCGAACTTATCTTCTTCCTTAATTATTCCTTCTAAAATATTTGCCAAATTCTTTTGATGTCGAAGTTCAATCTTATCTTGTAGCTGATTTTCATCAATGTTCTTTTTTGCCACTTCTAGCGATCTTTTATTAATATCAGAAGCTATAAAACTCCAATTATAAACAGCTGTTCCTAAAAGTGGATAAATACATGTAGCTCCAGTACCTATATCTAAAACCTTCACGTTAGATACTCCACTTACCAAATCCGCTAAATAATGAATATAATCGACCCTTCCAGGGATAGGTGGGCATAAGTTTTCATCAGGAAACTCCCAAAAACCAATATTATAATGTGTTTTAAGAATTGCCTTGTTTAAGATTTTAACTGCAACAGGGTTTGAGAAGTCAATAGTTAATTTCCCATGCTTTTCTTGGATAAATGGTTTTAAATTCGAATTACTTTTTAAAAGTAATTGAAAATCGTAACCTTTATTATGAATATTTTTTGGGTGTAATGATTTCATGGTAATTTAACTAATTATCCAGTTTCAGAGTGCAAAACAACTAAAAAGAATTTACTTTTTATAGAATAGCCTCACTAATTATTCTTTCTAAATGCCGAAATTCTATGAACCAAAAGTGCTATTGGCACCATAATAGTAAAAATTAATACAATATACATCTCAATACCATCTCTATCTATCTGACTTAAAACAAAATATCTATGACCGATAAAATAAGGTATTATTAATAGGCTAATTAAAATAAGAGAACGAATAGTCTTTTGTCTTGAGACATCTTCATATCCCAAAAACAGCTCCTTTAAATAAAATATTGAAAAGAGAACAAAACTTAAACTAGCAAAAATAGGAAGGTGAGGTTTAAAATTCCCAGCAAAACTTGAATCTCCTAAAATGACATAAAGAAAAATAAGCCAACCATGTCCATACATCGTAAATAATATGAACCCAGCAAGAAGCAATTTCAACAATATGTTCAGCCAAAAACTCAAATTTGAAACCTTAAAATCCAGTTGTAAATAAGTTCCTTGCTCCTCGTATACCACACTTTTGGTATTTATTATAAACCTGAGCTGCTCTTTCTTTTACTTGGCTTCCTGCTTCGTTTAATATCCAACCATCAATCGCAGATTTCAAAGTGTAGGCTTCTGGAGCCATTAAATGCGTAGTCCATAACAATGGATTTGCTCCAGACTTTTTTACTTCTGTTGAAAAATAATCTTTACTAAAGCAAGCTAGAATTATCGCGTCTTTCTTAGTATCGTTGTCTACATTCTTATAATCAATATCTATATTGAAATCCATTAAACCATCGTGACCGATATAGGCTACTAAATTAGCACTACCTCCAAAATCAAGCTTTTTATTATTGTATAAAATTCTTTCTCTATTTTGAGTATTCAAAGCCTTTAAAAAATCTCCAATACATTCTTTAATAAATTCTCCATCATAGGCTTCTGCCAACAAATAGACATCCATTACTGTATGTTTAAACAGTAGTTTTTCTAAAACTTCAGATTTTGAGGATGCAATCTTTTTTACAAGTTGCCAATCTTTAGTTTTATATTTCAAATATGATTTTACGCCATAAGCAGCTCCCCAATACAAATTATTTTTAGGGTCTTTTCCATCTCCTAGTTTTTTTGGAACAGGAACAATACCTTGAAATTTATTGTCACACAACGCAACGTATACATGAACTGTCTTTGTTTGTCCAAATGACACTTTAAAGAACATTAAGCAAATCGCAATTATCATTTTCCCTTTCATCTGTTTATTTTTTATTATTCAAACTATCTATGCTTCGGAAGTATATCAGAGGGCATCAAAATTGACGGAGGCTTATGAAATACGCTTTACTTCATCACCAAAACGGTAAACTCCAAATCTAAAGGCTTTAAATTTTCTTTTAGTGCATCAATAAATGAAGCTCCATATTCCAAATAATATTCTGAAAAATTTCGTTGTCGCTCCTCCAAACTTTGATTCGGTAAAACTTCATCTTGAAGCATTGTTATACGAGACACTAAATCTTGTTGCTTACGTTTTTCAGCTCGTAACAATCGTTTTTCTAAATTTTGCAATCCTTTTAACTGCTTTTTTTCTTGAGCATTCACAGCTCCAATAAATGAGACATCCGTTTTTTCAGCAACCTTTCTAAGCATAACGAATTGATCTTCTAAAAATTTTCTTTGCTCTTTAAAATTAACCGTTTCTTTAGCATTCTCATTAACTTTTAACTTTAATAAGTCGTTCTGTTTAAAAAACAACTCCTCTGTACTGATGTTTAAATTGGATAATTTGCGCTCTTGTTTCTCTGTGAGCACTTGAACGGAATTTCTTAGTAATAAAATTGGAAAAGGAACTGATACCTTATTAAAATACTCCTTTAATTGCATCCAATAAGCCAATTCTCCACCTCCTCCGATATAACAAAGGTTTGGCAAAATGACTTCCTGATATAAAGGACGAACAATAACATTAGGAGAAAACCTTTCTGGATGTTTTTCAAGTTCTAATTCAATTTCTTCTCTAGTAAAAGAAATATCTGTGTTATTTACTTTGTAAGTATTATTTTCAAAAACAATTCTCTCTCGTAATTCATCTAGTAAGTAAAATAAATTTATTTCCCTTGGGTTTACTTGAATCTTATAATTCTTCTCAAGTAATTTCGATGTTTCCGAAACAGTGCTATATGAGGTTTGATGAAACAACTCCTCTTTTACGAAAGGAATTAATTCTCTTTTCAAGTGAGCATCATCTGCCTCAACAATAACTAAACCGTACTTTCCAAATAGTTCATTTGCTATATACCTTGTTGCATCCGCTAGCCTATCATGCTCTAAATACCCTTTTTGGAAAAGACCTTTTAAATATTCTGCATTTTTTGAAGTTCCAAAATGGTCTAACAACACAGAAAAAACTTCATTTAACCCTTCTGTTTTAAATCGCCCTACCCCACCTTTTTGCTCAGAATTCCAACGTACTTTTTTCCCTTTAAAGTTAAAATAATTGATTTCATCGAAATCATGATCTTCAGTTGCCATCCAATATACTGGAACAAAATTTTCTTCAGGAAACTTCACGGACAACTCTTCACATAAATTAATGGCTGACACTATTTTGTAAAGAAAATATAGCGGTCCTGTAAATAGATTTAACTGATGTCCTGTTGTTATGGTAAATGTATTGGCTTCTTTTAACTTTGCTAAATTCGCTTGTGTTTCTTCAGAAACATTAACATTTTTATACTGATTTGTAAGTACAGTAAATAAATTATTTCTTGTATCTAAACTATATGAGGATTTTTTTTCCGCTATTTGTTTTTCAAAACCTTCAAATGAAGGAAAGTTATTGTAAAATGGCTGAATCAAGGTGTTCTTTTCAAGATAATGAAGCATTGTTTTCGAAAAGAAACCTGTGCTTTTAAAAGGAATTTGGTATGTTTTCATTATTGGGTTTTTCTAGGATAAGGACATGTAACTGTATAATAGATTACCTCCATTAATGCTGAGGTATTTGATTGTTAAAGCTTATTCTTAATAAACTACCATTTATAAAAGATAAATCTATATTACGCTTAACATATTCTTTATCCTCCCGAGAATATTTTAATACATGGTTTGTGTAGGCTTTATATTTTTCAAGATTAAGTTCTTTCGGAGTTATACAGTCACTTTGGTTTGTAGTCATGAATCAAAAATAGTAAAATTTCACTTTTGACTGAAAATCATACAGGCTTCTAACATATTTTTAACTTGTTTGTTAATTAATCATGTTTTTGATTATTTTTACTCGCTAAGTGATCCTCGATATTATTATTGAATACAATATTTGAAGAAAAAAATTGAAAAAATGGTATCGATAACGAATATTTCTTAGTCATAAAATATGCAGTTTAAACACCCGGAAGTTTTATATTTTTTAGCACTACTATTAATCCCTATAATAGTACATCTATTTCAATTGCAACGTTTTGTAAAAGTACCTTTTACTAATGTAGCATTTTTACAAAAGCTAGCTTTACAAACTCGTAAAAGCTCTCGTATTAAAAAGTGGTTGATTTTACTAACCAGATTATTGCTGTTAACATTTTTAATCTTAGCTTTTGCTCAACCCTATTTTAGCAATAGAAAAGCTAATGAAAAATTACACTATTCCATTTATTTAGACAATTCATTAAGTACGCAAACGAAAGGGAAAAGAGGAGATCTTTTACAAATAGCCATTCAAGATTTAGTAGAGAGCCTATCTGATAACAGCCTATATTCATTACAAACGAATACAAATTTTTACCCAGAAAAAACTGCTAACGAGTTAAAAAACATTCTTTTTCAAATAAAGAACTCTGCTTCTCAAAAGAGCATTAAGGATGTTTTATTAAAAATGACTACTCAAAAAAATAATGATATTGAATCGTTTAAAAGAGTTCTTATTTCTGATTTTCAAAATATTCAAGAAAATGAATTGAATGATATAAATTATAATACTTCTTTGGTTCAACTCGTACCCCAGCTAAAAGAAAATCTTTCTATAGACAGTGTATATATTGAAAAGAAAAAAGCCAATACAATGGAAGTCAATATCATTGTAAAGAATCAAGGTATAGCGAAAAAGAATATTCCTATTGCCATTTATAATGATGAATCTTTAGTGAATAAGCAGACGTTTGATATTGAAGAAAACACCATTAAAAATGTGGCTTTTTCTGTTCAAAAAACACCAATTCTATTGGGGAAGTTACTATTAAATTATAGCGATGCTTATGCTTTTGATAATAGCTTTTATTTTACGTTAACTACAAACGAAAAAACTAATATTTTATCAATCGGAGCAACAAGTTCTTCATTACCCAAAATTTATACTTCTGATGAATTCAATTTTACCCAATCATCATTACAAAAAACAAATTACAACGCCATTGCAAAACAACAACTTGTTATTTTAAATGAATTAGAGGAAATCCCCCTTTCATTACAAGAAAGTATAAAAGATTATGTTCAAAAAGGTGGCAACTTACTTGTTATTCCAAATGCTAATAGCAATATTTCTTCTTACAGAAATTTATTTGGAAAGCTAGATATAAAAACAACACCTTTCAAGAAAAATACAGACAGTTTAAAAATTACTAATATTAATTTCGGACATCCAATATTTTCTAATGTTTTTGAAAAAAATGTTCGTAATTTTCAATACCCACATACTACTATTTCTTATAGCACAATCTTACCTAGAGCAAGTAGTATTCTTTCCTTTGAAAATAGAAAGGATTTTATTTCTCAGATTAAATTACAGACAGCTTCTGTTTTCTGGGTATCAAGTCCTCTAGATAAAAAGTTTAGCAATTTTAGTAACTCTCCTTTGATTGTACCTGTTTTTTATAATATTGGTAAACAAAGCTTGAAAATAACAGAATTATATTATACAGTAGAAAAGGAAAATAGTATCGATATTAATGATTCTTTCGGTAAAGACGCTGTGTTAACTATTGCCAATAAAAACAATTCTTTTATTCCTCTTCAACAGGTTTTTCAAAACAAAGTAAGGGTTACAACTACTGAGCAACCGACTGAATCTGGGTTTAATTATATTTTAAAACAGAAGGATACCTTAAAACGAATCGCTTTTAATTATAATACTAAAGAAAGTTTACTTGCATTTACAGACACTCAAAACTTTGTAAATCAAAAAGAAAAGCTCAATTTTTCTACTTCCGTAAAAAGTACGCTTGATAGTATTAAGAAAAAAAATGAAGTTCAATGGCTTTGGAAATGGTTTTTAGCACTTTCCATTGTATCTTTGTTTTTTGAAATTTTGATCTTAAAATTCTTCAAATCATGACAACGCTGCTTAAATCGGCTACTATTATAGACACTTCTAGTCCGTTTCATAATCAAACTAAAGATATTTTAATTATTGACGGAACCATTTCAAAAATTGACGATAATATTTCTACTGAAGACGGATATCAAACAGTAGAATTAAATGATTTACATGTTTCTACAGGTTGGTTTGACACTAGTGTATCATTAGGAGAACCTGGATATGAAGAAAGAGAAACAATAAAACATGGATTGAATGTTGCAGCTCAAAGTGGTTTTACTGCAGTTGCTGTGAATCCAAACACACAACCTATTACGGAAAACAAAGCAGCTATTGAATTTTTGATAAACAAAGCCAATGGTTTTGCTACTGATTTATTTCCTATTGGAGCTCTTACTCAGAAAAGCGAAGGTGTTGAAATGGCTGAGTTGTTTGACATGCAACAATCAGGAGCAATAGCTTTTGGAGATTATAAAAAACCTATTGCCAATGATAATCTTTTAAAGATTGCCTTATTATATGCGCAAAACTTCAATGGTTTGGTTATGAGCTTTCCTAAAAATAAAGCTATTGCAGGTGAAGGTGTTGCCAATGAAGGTGTAAACAGCACTATTCTTGGTTTGAAGGGCATTCCTTCCCTAGCAGAAGAAATTCAAGTTGCAAGAGATCTCTTTTTATTGGAGTATACTGGAGGAAAACTTCATATTCCAACGATATCAACAGCTAAATCTGTTAATTTGATTAAAGAAGCTAAAGAAAAAGGATTGGACATAACATGCAGTGTAAGCATTCATAATTTGTTTTTAACAGATGATGAACTTCATGGTTTTGATGCCCGCAAAAAAGTTAACCCTCCATTGCGTACCAAAGAGGATACGGCAGCCCTAATTGAAGGTGTTAAAAATGGTATCATAGATATTATCACTACTGATCACAATCCTATTGACATTGAATATAAAAAAGTAGAGTTTTCAACCGCCAAAGACGGAACCATTGGTTTTGAAAGTGCTTTTGGTGCATTGAATACTATTTTAGACTTAGAAACTATCCAAAGATCCTTATCTATAACTCCAAAGCAACGCTTTGGAATTGAATTTAATGGTATACAGGAAAATAGTAAAGCCAATTTATCTTTATTCTCAACAAAAGATGAATATACTTTTTCAGAAAAAGATGTTTTATCAACTTCAAAGAATAGTATTTTCTTTGATAAAACATTAAAAGGAAAAGTGTACGGATCTTATAATAATAACCAATTAATTTTAGCAAACCATGCGTAACTTATCTGCAGCACAAGACGGAAAAACCAATGCAATTATCGCACATATCACTATTATAGGAACCATAATTGCTTTTGTATTAAATAACAGCTCTAAAAATGAATTTACCAGTTTTTATTTAAGACAAATGGTAGGCTTACATTTATTATCATTCATAAATGAATGGTTCATCAGAGGATATGTAAGTGGAGTTGTTTCTTGGGCTATTACGGCTCTATTAGTTGCTTTTTGGTTCGTTAGCCTTATTGGAGCTATTAATGAAGAAGAAAAATTAGTTCCATTTTTAGGTGAACAATTTCAAGATTGGTTTAAAGGAATTCAATAATGAGTTTACAATACATCGTTAGACAACCAAAAACAACGGTTGCAAATCCTCCGTTATTAATTTTACTACATGGGTATGGAAGCAATGAGCAAGATTTATTTTCATTTGCAGAAGAACTACCTGATGAATTACTAATTATAAGTGCCCAAGCTCCTTATGAAATGGGATATGGCGCATATGCTTGGTATGCTATTAATTTCGATTCAGTCAATGGAAAATTTTCAGACATTCCTCAAGCAAAAGAATCGGTAGACAAAATTGCTAACTTTATTGATGAAGTAAAGAAGAAATATAATACTGCTTCTGACAAAACTTTTTTACTAGGGTTTAGCCAAGGTGCTATTTTAAGCTATGCTTTAAGTTTAAATTACCCTAATAAAGTTGAACATGTCGTTGCTTTGAGTGGTTATATTAATGACGAATTATTACCTATTGAAATACATCCAGAGATAAAAACTGATTATTATATCTCTCATGGTACTGTGGATCAAGTGTTACCTATAGAGTGGGCAAGAAAAGCCCCTGTTTTTCTTTCTGAAAACAACTTAGGGCACGAGTATTCAGAATATCCTGTAGGTCATGGTGTTGCTCCGCAAAATTTTTATAGTTTTAAAGCTTGGATTCAACAAAGGTTATAACTGAACTCATTCTTGACTTTTCGATATCGTAGAAAAAATAAAAAGTTAACAATAAGTTGGTTGATAAAAATGATATTTATCAGTTCTATTAAAAAGAAAAAAAATACTTTTGTCTAAATTTAAGTGAAAATTATGTTTGATATTTTAAATCAAGACACCCTTTATTACTGGAGCGCCCCGTTCTTCTTATTAGTAATATTCGTAGAAATGTACTTTAGCTATAGAACAAAGGCTAAAAACTATGAATTTAAGGACACCGCTACGAATGTGTATTTTGCACTAGCGAATTTTAGTTTAGATTTACTGATGAAAGCCTTTTCTTTCCTAGTAATGGGACTGTGTTACAAATACAGATTTGTTACTTGGGATAATCAAGTTGTATATTGGTTAGTAGCTTTTATAGGTCAAGACTTTTTATACTATATACATCATTATGTAGATCATCACTCTCGATTCTTTTGGGCAGTTCATGTAACTCATCATAATTCTCAGTTTTATAATATATCTACTGGATTTAGATCTCCTGTACTACAACCATTATTTCGATATATGTTTTTCTTACCATTAGCGTTTGCTGGTATTGCGCCATTACATATTATGTTTGCTTATGCTATGAACCAAAATTATGGTACACTTTGTCATACAAACTTTATTAAAAGTAAATTAGGATGGTGGGGATACTTTTTCGTAACACCTTCTCATCACAGAGTGCATCATGCCTCAAATACAAAGTACTTAGATAAAAACATGGGAATGGTTTTAATTATTTGGGATAGAATATTTGGAACTTTTCAGGCCGAAGAAGATGAAACTGAGTATGAAAAGTTAAAATTTGGCTTGACAAAAGATTTAGAAGATAAAGGTCCTATCAACGTTATTTTCCATGAGTGGAAAGAGATTTTTAAAGACTTTTTCGTGCGAAAGAAAGGATTACCCCTTGCTACCCGTTTAAAATATGTTTTTATGCCGCCAGGGTGGAGTCACGACGGAAGTAGTAAAACTAGTAAAGAACTACAAAAAGAATTGAGAGATAATTTAGCAAAAAGCTCTCAATCTGAAATAAAAAGAGAATTACAAGAAGCATAAAAAAAGAGCGATTTAAAATCGCTCTTTTTTTATTTTAATATCTGACTAGTATGTTCCTTAGTCTTTACTTTGGCGATAACGTCTTCAATTACGCCATTTTCATCAATTACAAACGTAGTTCTATGAATTCCATCATACTCTCTTCCCATAAACTTTTTAGGACCCCAAACACCGAAAGCATTAATTACTTCCTTTTCTTCATCCGCAAGTAAAGAAAAAGGTAGTTCGTGCTTATTTATCCAGTTTTGTTGGCGTTTTGCGCTATCAGCACTTACTCCAAGAATTTCATATCCTTTTGCTAAAAAACTCTGGTAATTATCTCTCAAATTACATGCCTCAGCTGTACAACCAGGTGTACTTGCTTTAGGATAAAAGAATAACACTAATTTTTTACCTGAATAATCAGATAATTTTCTTTCGTTTCCTTTTTCGTCTTTCGCTTCAAAATTTGGAGCTTTATCACCTATTTGTAATGTAGTCATATTCTAGATATTTGTGATTTTTTTTAATATTCAAATTTACAAATAAGTCGATAAATGATAAAACTTAGCACTTTAAGTTTGTACATTTGTTTAAGATATTTGATAAATAAATCGTTTATAAAATTTTATTTATATGACTAAAGCTGAAAAAGTTCAATTTGTAATCGATACTCTAGAAGAGTTATACCCTGAAACTCCAATTCCTTTAGATCACAAAGACCCCTATACTTTACTAATCGCTGTTTTACTTTCAGCACAAAGTACAGATGCTAGGGTTAACACCATTACACCGTTACTTTTTGAAAAGGCTGATAACCCTTATGACATGGTTAAGCTTACCGTAGAGGAAATTAAAGAGATTATTAGACCTGTTGGACTTTCTCCTATGAAATCAAAAGGAATTCATGGTTTATCAAAAATTTTAATTGAAAAACACAATGGTGAGGTACCTGTTGATTTCGATGCTTTAGAAGAACTCCCCGCCGTTGGTCATAAGACAGCTAGTGTAGTTATGGCACAAGCTTTTGACATTCCTGCTTTTCCAGTTGACACCCATATTCATAGATTAATGTATCGTTGGAACTTATCCAATGGAAAAAGTGTTAATCAAACTGAAAAAGATGCCAAACGATTATTTCCTAAAGAACTTTGGAATAAATTACATCTTCAAATAATATATTATGGAAGAGAATACTCTCCTGCCCGTGGATGGGATATTGAAAAGGATATCATTACCAAAACTGTAGGAAGAAAATCTTTGATTAAATAAAAAACATCTTACGAGATAAGATGTTTTTTATTTAATTTTTTTGTAGATTTAGTTTTATTTATAAAAGTAGTTTCCTTTGAATGTCGTTTCTACTCCATCTATAATTCCCGTTGAGCTATGGTCAAACGTCATGTTTAATGTATTTTCATCGATCGAATTTAAAAGATAATCAGTATCATAATCATTATTTTCAAAATCTAATTTCAACTCATTATTATTCAACTGCCAAGTAAAAATTCTATTTTCTGTATTAAATAAGAGATAACCAGAGTTATCTGAATTAAATTTGTAAACAATCTTGTTAAGGTAAAGCGAATTTACATACTCCTCAATCTTTTCAGTACTGAAGTTCCCTGGATTATAATCAGAGCTTATAAAGATGAATTTATCAAACTTCCATTCTTTAGAGCTTAATAATTCCTTATTGGTTCTGCTTGTGCCTGTAAGCTCCTCATTGTTAGAACACTTAATATTAGTCATTATAACCAACAAAATCAGCAATCTTTTCAAATTTCTCATTCTTCTCAATTTATTTTTAATCATTAAATATTATCAGCAAAGATACGTATTTCATTCTATCTACCTCTCTTTCTATTTTAGAACTATCATAAAAAAATATAAATAAAAAAAGCTCCAACATCTGTTGAAGCTTTTTCCACTCTTAATTCAAATTCAATTCAATGAGATAGTTTGATTTTGATTTTATTACTTTGAGGCTTTTTGAAAAATCAAGTAAAAATTGAATTGTTTCTTTTCTGGGGTTATTTTTTGAGTCATTAGACTTTTCTCTAGAGTAAAGTTGCGTCATGTATTTCTTATTTATTAATTTGTTATCAAACACTTAACGCTAAGTTTTTGCATTTATTGCTTAGTTCACTAAAATTACATTATTTTTTTCAACGATCTTTCTTAAATTAATTAGAGCATAACGCATTCTTCCTAAAGCTGTATTGATGCTAACTCCTGTGTTTTCAGAGATTTCGTTAAAACTTAAATCATTATACATACGCATTACTAAAACTTCTCTTTGCTCTTCAGGAAGTTCATCAATTAACTTTTTAACATCGTTCAATATCTGCTTTCTTATAATTTTTGCTTCTGCGTTTAGCTCGCCATCACTGATTACAGAAAAAATATCAAAGTCATCAGAACCACTAAACATTGGCATCCTGTTATTCTTTCTAAAATGATCAATTACCAAATTATGCGCAATTCTCATTACCCAAGGTAAAAACTTACCTTCTTCATTATAATGACCACGCTTGAGTGTTCTGATTACTTTAATAAAGGTGTCTTGAAAAATATCTTCGGTAGAATCTCTGTCTTGAATTTTGCTGTATATGAAGCTATACAATTTTTGCTGATGTCTTTTAATCAATATTGCAATGGCATTTTCATTTCCATTTATATAGTCTTTGACTAAAGAACTATCTTTTACTACATTTTTGTCCATATAATTACTTTTATAAAAGACGGTTGGAACCATCTTTTTGATTAGGGGTAAAACTCTTTTTTAAAAGTAATTATGTACTATAGGCGTTAAATATTGATTTATAAACTGTTACAAATATTGCTTTTTTTACAATGAAATGCAAATATATTTTAAATTTTATTTAAGAAATCACCTTTTCTTTACATGCAATTTTTAAATGAAAATATTAAGTTTTAAAGGCTCTCTTCCTTAATTAAATAAAGAAGAATAGCTTACCTAAATTTGAATGGTGAACAAACATGTAATAAGTATTTTTATTTGTTTTTTAATCTCATATCAGTATTTTTACCTTAACCATACTTAATTATAAAAACACTATTTATGTTAATAGAAAGCAATGCCTATCAGATAACTAAGAAGCATTTTGAATACGTTATTAAAAAACCTCCTTGTGATATTGTACCCACAAAAATAGTTTCTATTCAATACAGTGGACATATTTACTTTCCAAATAATTTTAATCAACCACTACCAACTATGGTAGAGGCTTATAGGACTAAAAAGTTTCATGGAATAAATATTAAAACTCTTGTATTTATTCCAAAACAACACCCTATAAATGAACTAAAAGAAGAAGAAAAGTTTGAATATATTAATGTATCCTCTATTTTTTCAATAAATAGTAAAGGAAAACCAAAAGTTCAGTCTTTTATTCATAATACCGAAGACCTATACACTAAGTTTCCTATTGAAAAATATCCTGAAAAATATCAGAGTTATGGAGAATTTAATGCCTACACAATAAGATTCATCGTTAAAGAAAATGATATCTCATTACCACAAGGAATTGGTTTCGAAGAAATTTCTAAAGCTCAAGTTTTCTTGTGGGATATAGACCCTGAAACATCTAGAGGAACTGAAACAACAGTTAAAACTACGAAAGACTAATTTTTAAATAAAACTTATTTTATGTTTTTTAAAAAAACGCTAGTATTACTATCGTTGTTGTATTGTTGCGTTTTAATTTCACAAGAAATAAAAATAAAAAAACACACCTATTTTTTTCAAAAGCTAGATAGTTTAAGCAATAAAAAAAAGTTATTAAAAACTACTAGTCAATATTTTAAAACTGGGCTATGGGATTCTGTTTTGGTAAACTCTTCCAAAGCCCTTTTAAACAAAAATGACTCAGCTATTTTTAGTTACTATCACTATATGCGAGGATATAGTTTTATGAGGAAAAGTATCTTCAAGGAATCAAAAGCGCTATTTAAAAAAATACCCAAACAATTTCCATTTTTTTATAAAGTAATAAATAATTTGGGAGGAATTGCTCTTGAAAAAAATAATTTTAAAGAGGCACTTAGTTATTTTAAACAAATAGAAACTAAAAAACTTTCTTTCTTTGATGAAATCAAAGAAACCTCTCTTCTAAATGATATTGGTGTTTGCTATATACATCTTAAAGATTACGAAAATGCCAACAGCTATTTATCTAAATATTTGAACCTCATAGAAAAAAATCAAAACAAAATAGAACTTACCGAAGCTTATAACAACATAGCCAATCTCTATTACGAGCAATATAAAGATGCTATTGCAATACGCTATTTTACTAAAGCCTATAATTTAGCTCTTGAAACCAGTAGCTACGATTTGAAAAGGAAAACTGCCAAAAATATGTCTATTGTCGAAAAAAACAGAAAAAATTTCGAAAAAGCTTTGGAATATTTGAAAGAGGAAAAAAGATGGAAGGATTCTATTTTCGATCCGGAAAAGCTTCAAGAGGTATATGAATTAGAAAAAAAAATAATAGAACAAGAAAAACAAAAAGAAATTGATTTGTTAGCTTTAGAAAACAAAACTAAATTGGCTCAACGAAATGGTTTTATTGTAGCCTCTGTCCTATTATTATTACTATTAATAGTTGGTGTCTATTCATTTGTTCAAAAAAACAAATCGCATAAAATTATTTCATCTCAAAAAGAAGAATTAGCGCTTTTAAATCAAACCAAAGACAAACTTTTTTCGGTAGTAAGTCATGATTTACGTTCTTCCGTGAACCTTATGAAAAAAAGTAATGCTACTTTACTTGGTAAAATTCAAGACAAGAATTATCAGGATTTAGGAGGTATTATCGTTAAAAATGCCGCTATTGCCAATAGCTCCTATAATTTATTAGACAATTTGCTAAACTGGGCAACCATGCAAACCGAACAATTGTATTTTCATATAGAATCGCTGGATCTTAATTCTGTAGTAAATCAAGTTTCTTTTAATTACCAACCCTTGTTTGACAGCAAAGAATTGACTTTTGAAAACTTTGTACAACCTTCCAGTTTTGTTTTGGCAGATTTAGATTCTTTAAAAATCATTATTAGAAATTTGTTAGATAATGCCATTAAATTTTCTAATTCAGGAGGAACTATTAAAATTTATAATACTTCTTCTGAGTTATTTGAGGAATTTGTTATTGAAGATTCGGGAATTGGGATGAATAAAGAAACTATCGTTGAACTACAAAAAGAAAGTCCTTTACTAAACAAAAAGAAAAATCAAAATGAACTAGGTACTGGCTTAGGCATTCATTTATGTAAATCACTCATAAAAAAGAACAACGCAGAGCTTTTTATTGAAAGCTCTCCTAACAAAGGTTCAAAATTTAGTATTTGTTTCCCTAAACCCTCAATCCATGGATCAAATTAATATTTTAATTATTGAAGATAACCCCGAAATTTCAAGTGAACTAAAAGAAACTTTAGAAAAAAATGGGTATCAGGTTTTGGCTATCGCTGAAACATATCAGGAAGCTTTAACCCTATTTTATAAATTACCAGTAGATTTAGTAATTGTAGATATCTTTTTAGGTGAAAATCCCGAAGGAATTACCTTTGCCGAAACCATTTCGACGGTACCCAACTCCTTAAAACCTTTTATTTTTTTAACAGGTTCAAAAGATCGTTCCATTTTTGAACGAGCCAAATTAACCAAGCCCTTTCGTTATCTATTAAAGCCTTTTAATGAACTGGAGCTTTTATACGTCATTGAAATGGCAATTGAAAAGTTTTACGAGCAACCTAATGTGTTCGCCGGAAACCAAGAAAATACCGTAATAAGTGATGATTTTTTGTTTGTTAAAAAGAAAGACTCGCTAAAAAAAGTACAGCTATCAACCATTATTTATATTGAAGTTGAAAATAGATATTGTACCATAGTAACGGAAAAAGAAAGCTTTGTCATACAAATTTCACTGAGTAAAATACTAAAGTACATTAACAATACTATTTTTAAACAGGTACATCGAAAATTCGTAGTGAATTTAGGTATGGTTGAAGAATTTTCGCTTACAGATCATTCAATAACTTTAAGAAAAAACCATATTCTGTCCTTTAGTGATAAGTACAAAGACACTATTAAAAAGTTTGACATTTTAAAATAAGTTTTAGTTTTCTTATGAAATAATTTGATTATCCATTAAGGTCATTATTACGATATTGCGCCATTCCGAATTTATTTCGGAATCCCATCATACTATGAAGCAAATGTTTATGATGAGAATCTGAAACGAGTTCAAGTTGACAATTTCGTTTTATTATCAATTACGAATAATCATTTAAAGTAATCATCAAAAATTTAATAAGGGGATGAATCCTCTTAGTTTTTCTTATCTCTCCCGCTCTTCAAAACAGATCAAAAGCTATTCACAACATAAAAATCGGTTTTTACAACATAAAATCCCGTATTCGCAACATACAACTCTTTCCTCATCCTTTTAACCAGTAGTTTTACCTCAGAAAACAACCACTGGCGCTAGTATTAGTTTTCAAAACCTAATCTAATCAAACAGTAGAGTTCAGAAACTACTTATATCATTTACAATTTTAAACAACTAATGGTATTAAAAAAACGAGGCGTAATCCGAAAAGCCTTATGAGTAGGAAAACTAAAAACTTAAAATTATGCCTAATTTCAGTTGTCATTTTAACGTAACAAATAATACCTCTAAGCCATTAATTTTTTCAAGCGATAATATTATCGATGGAAACTGGCACAATATCAAACTTGATCCTCCCTCTACTATTGAGCCTGGAGCAACTTATAGGTTCGACCTCAACGATGTTGGTGGTACCTCAAAGGGAGCAGAAGGAACAGCCTATTTTGAAACTATTTCCAATGGTAAAAAGGTAAAAATAGGATTTTACATGAGCTGTCCATTGATTGGTAAAAATAAGGCTGAGGCGAGTTTATCACCAAAAGATGCTCCTATTATTGTTGGTGCAAAGGTTGAGGACAGAAGCGGACATCCAGCAAACGGTTATTTCACAGTTAATGGCTAAGCCTTCTATTTGAACAATAAAGTATAATACAAAAAACTTGGTAGAGTTCAGAAACTACTTAAAAAACGAGGCGTAATCCGAAAAGCCTTATGAGTAGGAAAACTAAAAACTTAAAATTATGTCTAAGAATACCAAATGGGATTTTAAAATTATCGAAACAGGAAGTCCAAATAATGATAAAGTGGCTAACTTTATTAATACTTTAACGAGTGAACAAAGAAAAACCTATAAAGTGGTTCAAGATGATCGCCGAAGTGAAAATGCTCATGCTGTTATTTTTTTCGACAAAGCGGAAGTCATTTGTGACTCTAGTAATCAACCAGTTGCCTCGTATAAATTTACTTCTAAAGGAACGAATAAAGGTGGATTACAGTCCGCTTGTCAGGAAGCAGTTGCATGGCTTAATAATTTAGACGACATACAAGCTGTCAATGCAAGAGCTACTATGTCTAACTCGAAAAACCCAACGGAAATCTTAAGTTTCTTTTACCCTAACTTAAGTTAATATTACAAGTTTAACTCCTTAAAACGAAAAAGAGGTCACTTAAAAAGTTAAGTTCGCCTCTTTTTTATTAGATCGAATATTAGAGTATCTTTTAAAATACTCTTTCTTCATTTTAGAATCTCACTCATACCCCTTTTTTATATACTTAAATCGAATTTTTAATCGCTTAAAGAACTCTTTTAAATGAGAGGTCTAACAAAAGGTATTTTTAAGCTTTAATCCTTAAATTACAATATCTATGAAAACCGATATTCAAGAAGAAGTAAATAAATTACTAAAAGAAAACATTGATAATTTTTTAAAAGAAATTCAAAAGTCTTTACCAGTAAATGTAACGGTATCCACAAACTGGGGAAGCTTGGATAATGTTTACGAACATTTTAAAAATAGCCGTATTTTCAATAGGAGACTCCAATTCAATCCTTTTGTTATTGTTTATTGTGAAAGTCCAGAAGATGTTCAAAATACATTCAAGGCAGCAAAAAATAATAAACTTCCATTTAAAGTAAGAGCTGGAGGGCATGATCATGAAGGAGAGTGTACTGGAACGAATGTAGTTCTTATTGATGTTTCAAAAATGAACTACCCTGAACATGATAATGAAAAGGTCTTTGTTAAAAATGTTGATGGTGACAAAATTGCCTACATCCGTCCAGGTATTCGCTTCAAAGATCTTACCTCAAGACTTGCTGACCAAGATGTGATGATTCCTCATGGTACTTGCGCTACTGTTGGTATTGCTGGGTTCACCATGGGTGGTGGCTGGGGTCCATGGACTCGTAAATATGGTATGTGCTGCGAACGTCTAGTTGGAGCTACGATTTTACTTGGTAATGGAGAATTTTTAGAACTCGATGAAAAAAACAGTGAGGTTCCAGATTTGCTTTGGGCATTAAGAGGTGGAGGCGGAATGAGTTACGGAATAGTAACGGAGCTCAGAATTAAAACATTCGAATTACCCAAAGTATTACACCGATTCAATATTGTTTGGAATCCATATAGTAGCATCAATCCTGATGAAGTTGTGGGAGATGTTCCTGCTCTTGCGGTATTGGAAAAATGGGAAGAGCTTATTCAACCAATTAACTCGCCTCAACTTATTGGTACAAACTTAAAAATGAGTGCAAGATCTTGGAATGAAAACACTCCTGTTCCTTATAAAACCATTAATTTAAATTGTCAATTTAATGGTTATTGGGAAGGAAATGAAGATAGTTTAAGAAAATATATTCAATCCAACTTTACAGGGGTACTTGCCGTTTCTGAGGATATGCTAACGATAGAACCTGCAACAGGTGCTGATTTCAAAAACAAAAGTAATTACGGTGAAAATTTAATGAGTTCATGGGATAGAGAATCTTTTAATGAAATCAGAACTGCCTTATTAGGTCATGATTTATTAATGGGTACTCCTTTACAACCAGATTTAGATCTTCCTGCTCCACATAAAATAACCTCTCGCTTGGTAGATCATGATGGTTTAAATGCGCATGGTAAAAACGGACATCAAAAGTTAATTGAAAGTTTATGCTCTTTCTTATTAAACGAGCATAACAGAAAAAACACCATTACTTCTTATATTACTTTAGGAGCTATTACAGGCGATTTTTATAAGAATCATCCTGAGACCAATAGTGCTTTTCCATATAACGATAAACAATATACTATTCAATATCAATGTTGGTGGGAAGCTTTAGATGCAAACATGGATCCTGCTATGAAAAAATATATCGAAGAAAAAATAAAGAATTTCCAAGACAATACGTTATATGACTATACTAACAGGGCGTTAGATTGGATAGAAGTTTGTAGAGATTTCGATATTCCAAATACCTCTGGTGCTTTTATAAGTTTTAAAGATAGCTCTATTCCTACTAAAACTTATTTTGCTGATAGCTATGATAAACTAATCAAGATAAAAGAAAACTATTCAGAAGATCCGTTTAATCATTTTCGAACCAGAAAAACGATAATATAACCTCCTTTCCCCCTTCTGCGAGGGGGATTTTTATTTTAACATTTTTCTCCTGTAGCCCTCATTAATACTCTTCTTAAAAAGGGTATGATATACGGTGAAATATTTTTTTCAGATAATTATTACGAGTTTTAGGTTATGAAAAATACTGCTAATTGATTTCATAGCAGTATATAAAAATGATCTATAACTATTAAATAATATAAAAAATGAAAGAAAGAGCAAACAATAATAAAAATACAATTATTGTAGGTGGTGGTGTATCCGGATTATACACTGCATGGCGTTTATTAAAAAATGGTCAGAAAGTAACATTGTTCGAAGCAACAGAGCACGTTGGAGGGCGTTTAATGACAGTTTCTCCAGAAAATCTCTTAGAGGGTAAGTATAACGGTGAACTTCTCAATCCAAAAAACATCTCTCCAACACATTGTGAACTAGGAGGAATGAGATTACCAAGTCAGGAATCATATGAAACATATACGTTGAGTTTAGTTGATGAGCTAAGCAAGGAGCTAGAAAAATACAAAGAGAAAGATAACAAAGCCGATTACTTGCATTTAGGTCTTACAAAGGTAGATTTCCCTACAGATAAACCAGAAAACTGGCATTATTTAAGAGGTTTTGTTCAAAAAACAGAAGATTTAAACAATAAGGAAAAATATGGTGTTTATAAAGATGGGTACGTTCCTTATAAGCTTGAAGACCAAGAAAAGAAATTAATCAACTCCGAGGATGGTATGAGTGGACCAATGCGTAATGCCATTGAAAACGATGAGCGCCCTCTAATTGATAAAAATCAACTACCAAATAACAGCGATAGAAAAGATGCTCTTTTTCAATTTGTAAGTAATACCTTAAAAAGAAAAATTCCTATTCAAGGTGAACAACAAGATTTGTACAAATTTGGATTTTCAGATGTTATAAACACAAGTGGTAACTTTAACTCGCCTGAAAACGGGAACATTTCCAATCAATACTTTAAACTTTTTACAGATGCTGGAGGTTATGATACTGTACCCGCAAGTTGGAACGCATCCACTGCTTCATCAATTGTAGGTTTAGATTTTGCTGGAGACCCTAAATATAAAACTCTGGCTGGTGGTTTAAGATCCATTCCTGCTACCTTAGAGTACCTAATTTCCAAATTAGATCCGTCGTGTATTCATAGAGCTTCTGCTGTTCAGAACATAACTTATACTAACGATAACTATATCGTTAATGTTAACGGAATAGTATACAATTCAGATGCTGTTGTTTTAGCTGTTCCTCCAGTAGTAGCAAAAAAATTAATTGGTGGGAAACAAGGTATTTTCAATAATAACGAAGGTATTTACAAGAAAGAAGAAATTATTAAAACTGTTAACCAACGATTAAAACAAGTTACCCCAATACCTCTTTTAAAAATTTACTTAATGTATGAACTTAAAAATGATAAAGGTTGGTGGGAAAACTATGTTGGAAAAATAGATCAGTATACTCGAATGACAACCGATTTACCGTTGCGTCAAATTTATAACTTTGGAACTTATATCCATAGATATTGGATGGAAGGTCCTCAAGAAAAAAAATATGCTGTTTTACAAATATCATATGATGACGATTTAAATCCTGGATACTGGGCAGGACTCTTATCAAAAGAATCTGGAGGTATTATTGATACAGGTATTTTTGGTGATGCTTATACTGAAATAGGTCAATCAAGTTATGCTGAAGTTATGCCACTCATTAGAAATAGTTTCGGAACTGACAATGTCAAATTCCAACAAAACCACCCGCTATTTTCAACAGCTCATGAACAATTCAAAAATTTCGTTCAAAAAGTAGCAGAAAGTAAGGGAGAGACGATTGATTTATCTAATATTAATCTTCCAGAAGCCGGAGCGTGTATGGACTGGGGAGTTGCTCCATATGGTGGTGGAGTTAATTTCTGGAATGTTGGCGTAGATGTTTCAAAAGAATATTGGAATACCATGCGTCCATATCATATCGAAGGCGTTTCGGAAAAATTTGATAATATTTATGTTGTGGGAGAAGGATATTCAATATTTCAAGGTTGGATTGAAGGAGCGTTATGGACCGCGGAAGCCGTATTAGAAAACTACTTTGACTTAGAAAAAGAAAATTGGATGCCTTTTAACGTTAACTCGGCTAATATTACAGAAGAAAAAGTGAGTTTACAACTAGAAAAAACACACTAAAAACTACCTTTTAAAATATAAAATCCTCTTCTCATGAAGGGGATTTTTGTTTTATTATAAAAACCTCCCTCCCAAAACCTAACACCCTCTTTTTCAAAATTCAACATGATATAGCTTGATATATTTTTTCAGGTAAAAATAAATGAACTTTGAACTATCAAAATTTTGATGTGGTAATCTAAAATTACCATAATGAAAACATATTGCGCTATCCATGTTTTCATAATCTAACCAAAACAGTAGAGTTCAGAAACTACTTAAAAAAACGAGGCGCCCCCCGAAAAGCCTTATGAGTAAGGAATTAATTTTTAAAACTTAAAATCATGAGTAATGATACCCTGACTCCAACGAAGTTAAAAAAAAACGAAAAGCCAATTTTATTAAAACAAGGAGATGAAGCTAAAACAAATGATCGTCCTGATGGGTATAATGTTTTTACTATTAAGCCTAAGGATGACTCTTCTGTTAAATTCAGCATTAAGTCCAGTACCTTTTCAAAGAAGAAAACATTATCAGAAGGAGGATCTGTACCATATCCTTTCATTTTCGATTCCGAAGGTAATTATGTTGAAATTCAAAACACCTCAGGAGAAGAAGACCACAATTTCAAAACTGGATGGTTTGGTATTACTGGGAAAGTCGATCATAAACTAACAAGTAGCTTTCAAAAAGTAAACACACTTCAATCTATTAAAGGAAAATCTGGATCCAGCAAACAAACATTAACTATTAAAAGTGACACAACTGTCAATTCGTTAGCACTTGTATTTGTCGGTTCAGAAAAACCTTACCCTGTATTTTTAAATACTGATGAAGATGATGTTCCAGAACAGTGGCAAGCTCTCATTAATTCTGATAATGCAAAGTTCACTGGTAATGAATACGAAGCAGAAGAAAGAAACTACCACAATAAAACAATTTTTATCGTGAATGCTTCTTCTGATAAAAATGCAAATTTTGAAGTTAGATTACAATAAATTTGAATTAAAACCCTACCATTATAGCTATATACTGGTAGGGCTTTTCCTAACAGGTATTTCACTCTCTTTCAAAAGAGTAAAACTATTAAAACTAAACATAAATGGAATTACTCACCTTAAGAAATTTGATCATGCTAAAACCTATCTAAACCTTCCCAGTCCTATTATTTGGTCTGTAAAAGTTGAAAATGACGAATCTCATCAAATATCGATTTATTCGTCTAAATGGGATACGTTGTTAAAAACCCCTGTAGGCACCCAAGTAAATTATACTTTTTGGCAATATGCTAAAAATGGGTTTCACCAAACAACAAACTTATCTAATAATAATGGAACTATACAAGTAGGTTTATATTCACCAATTTATAATGCAGATACCACAATTATAAATGCTGGAAAAGTAATTCTAGACCAATTTCAATCTGTCGAATATACTCCAAGTAATTTAGCTACAATTCGTTTAAATAGTAAAAGCACTGAAGAAAGTTTAATTTACTGTATTTTTGGAATCGACTCAATTGTTCCTGTTGCATTAAACACTGATAATAAAGACATTCCAGAACATATGAGAAAAATCAAAAACCTGAAACCTATTCCTAATAACAAATTTCAATTTAGAGCTCGATGGAACTCTCAACGAATTTTTATAATAAACCTATCTTCTTCTGACAAAAAGAGCAATGTAACAATAGAATTTTTCCCTGGGTAATAAAGAATTTAATTTCCATTAATAATATGTTTAGTTGATCAAAAAGCCTAGTTATTTCTCACACCGTGTATTGACATGCTCTTTCTTCATTCTTTCTTATATTTAACTTGTTTAATCCATTTACAAAATATTCCGAATGCTATTTATTATAGTATAGAGAATTTTTAATACTACCATTGTTATATTTAAGAATATACTAACTAAATAAAGGTTATCTTAAATTTAACTCTTCATTTGTAACAGGAAAAATCCTTGATGGTTTCCCCTGAAGTTATTTGGGAAAACCCCTCACCTATCTTTCAGGTAGCTTAGGTATTGTTTTTCAGATAGTTACTATTTAAATTTGTTCTATATAGTGATAAAAGCTATATCAAGAAAACCATTTTTAGCGCTATAATGTTTTCTAAAATAAACTAACCAGTAGAGTTCAGAAACTACTAAAAAAACGAGGCGTTCCCCCGAAAAGCCTTATGAGTAAGGATAAAATTTTAAATAATTAACTATGTCTAATAAGAATAACATCGGTCTTTTTCAAGCTGGTCCATATGTAATAGGAAATGGATTAAGCGGAGGTTACACTTTCAAACTTCAATTTGTTGTTGATGTTGTAAGAAAAACAGTTCACGGAGCTGGAAATATTACACAAGCAACAAATCCTCCTGTAAATGTAGCCACTAACATTAATGGTGAGTATTCTCCTTTATTAGGAACTTATCAAATATTAGTTAATGCCGAAGGTTTTAACCCTTTTATTCCAATTGTGCCTCAGCAGAAAAACGTAACTCTTCAGTTATTTTTAGATAAAGATTGGAAATCTGGTGTAGCTAACTATTCTTTTTATAACGGAAAGGAGTGGATTAGATTAAGAAATCAAAAAGTAGAATTAGTGGCTCCTGAAAACTTAGAGCAACTTGCTTCTGCGGTTGCTGCTCAAGAAGAAGAACTAGAGCCAGTTAATTAGTTTTATGTCCATAAAATAATTTTGAACACCTAGAAATAGGTGTTCTTTTTTTATGCAATATCCTCAAAACTTCTTTTTATTCATATGAAATAAAGCCGTATTTTTATGCCTCATTTTTTAGAGCGTGTGGATCATACATTTTTATTTTAATTATATCTCTAATTCAGAAGCTTATATTTTAAAATAAGTATCCACAACTGATAATTGAAGGTAGCAAAAACAAACAAATGAAAAAAGACATTTCTAAGGTTAACCCTAAGGAAAATATCATCATAAAAGGGGCCAAGCTCCATAACCTAAAAGATATTGATGTTGTAATCCCAAGAAATAAATTAGTTGTTATCACTGGACTCTCTGGTTCGGGAAAATCTTCTTTAGCCTTTGATACTTTATATGCTGAAGGTCAAAGACGTTATGTGGAAAGTTTGTCTTCATATGCCCGACAGTTCTTAGGAAAACTTCATAAACCTAAGGTAGATTATATTAAGGGAATTGCTCCTGCAATTGCTATTGAACAAAAGGTGAACTCTACCAATCCAAGATCTACAGTAGGAACATCCACTGAAATTTACGATTATATCAAATTATTGTATGCTCGTATTGGTAAAACCTACTCTCCTATTTCTGGTAAAGAGGTTAAAAAACATACGGTAACTGATGTAATTAACTTTGTTAAAGAGTTTGAAGAAAGGACAAAGTTATTGTTACTTGCTCCTATTTCTATTAACGAAAACAGAAAGTTAGAAACAGTTTTACAGGTATTAAAACAACAAGGGTATGCCCGTTTAAAATATAAGGAAACTGTCTATAGAATTGATGATTTTCCTATTAATGATTTTAGTGGAGACCATTTTTTCTTGGTTGTTGATAGAATTGTGGTTAAACATGAAGAAGATTTTTACAATCGATTAGGTGATGCCGTTCAGACTGCTTTTTTTGAAGGGAAAGGAATTTGTCAAATTCATAACCTATCTACTGAAAACACAGCTGAATTTAGCAATAAATTCGAGCTTGACGGAATTACGTTTTTAGAACCCAACACTCATTTTTTTAGTTTTAACAATCCTTATGGTGCTTGCCCTACTTGCGAAGGATATGGAAGTGTTGTTGGTATTGATGAAGAACTTGTAATTCCGAACACGGGTTTATCTATTTATGAAGATGCCATCTTCCCTTTTAAAACAGATAGTTATAAAAAATATAAAAATAGCCTCATTCTTCATGCAGAAGAATTTGGAATTCCCATACATAAACCTTGGTTTGAACTTTCTGAAGAACAACAAGAATTGGTTTGGAATGGAACAAAAAGGTTTAAAGGTATCAATCATCTTTTTAAAACCTTAGAAGAAAAAAGCTATAAAATTCAAAATCGGGTAATGCTTTCTCGATACCGAGGAAAAACTACTTGTCCTGAGTGCCATGGTAAACGTTTGAGGAAAGAAGCCAATTATGTTCAAGTGTACGGAAAAACCATTTCAGAACTGGTTGAACTTCCTTTAGATGAATTAGCCGATTATTTTGCTTCCATCAAACTATCTACTCATGAAGAAAAAATTGGTAAAAGACTTCTCGCCGAAATTAACAGTAGATTGCAATTTTTAAGAGATGTTGGATTAAGTTATTTAACACTTAACAGGACTTCAAACACCCTATCAGGAGGAGAAAGCCAACGTATTAATTTAGCAACTTCATTAGGTAGTAGTTTGGTAGGATCAATGTATATTTTAGATGAACCAAGTATTGGGTTGCATCCGAAAGACACAGAACGCCTTATCAAAGTTCTAAAAAATCTTCGAGACCTTGGAAATACTGTAATTGTTGTTGAGCATGATGAAGACATCATGAAAGAGGCCGATTATATTATTGATATTGGCCCTGAGGCGGGAACTTATGGAGGGAATGTTGTTGCTGAGGGTACTTTTAAAGATATCTTAAAATCAGAATCTTTAACATCGCAATACCTATCTGAAAGATTAAATATTGAGCTTCCAAAGAAGCGAAGGGCTTCCAAGGACATGATAAATGTTATTGGTGCTAGGGAAAATAATTTGAAAAATATTGATGTTTCTTTTCCTTTAAATAATCTAACGGTTATTACAGGAGTATCTGGAAGTGGAAAAAGTACTCTGGTAAAAAAGATTCTATATCCGGCCATGCAGAAAAAACTAATAGGTTATGGCGACAAACTTGGTCAGCATTCTGATGTTAACGGAAGTTACGATTTCTTGAAGCATGTAGAGTTTATCGATCAAAACCCTATTGGTAGGTCTTCAAGGTCAAATCCAGTAACCTATATCAAGGCTTACGACGATATTAGAAAATTATTGTCTTCTCAGAAGTTATCTAAAATAAGAAACTATCAACCGAAGCATTTTTCATTTAATGTGGAAGGAGGACGATGTGAAGTTTGTAAAGGTGAAGGAGAAGTTACTATTGAAATGCAATTTATGGCTGACGTTCATTTGGAATGTGAAGCTTGTAATGGAAAGCGTTTCAAAAAAGAAGTCTTAGAAGTTAATTTTGAAGGGAAAAATATTGATGATATTCTTAACCTAACCATTGATGATGCCGTGGCCTTTTTTACGCTTCATAATGAGACTCGAATCGCCCGAAAACTAAAGCCGTTGCAGGATGTAGGATTAGGCTATGTCCAACTTGGACAGTCGTCTTCTACTTTATCAGGTGGAGAGGCTCAAAGAATTAAACTTGCCTCATTCTTGGTTAAAGGGAATACAAAAGATAAAGCATTGTTCATTTTTGATGAACCTACGACGGGGCTTCATTTTCATGATATTAAAAAGCTTTTGAATTCTTTTAATGCATTAATAGAAAAAGGGCATTCTATTATCGTCATTGAACATAATATTGAACTTATAAAATGTGCCGATTATATTATTGACCTTGGTGCTGAAGGTGGTAAAAAAGGGGGTAATCTTATTTTTTCAGGTACTCCTGAAGAATTGATTAAGAATGAAAAATCATTCACAGCAAAATATTTAGCTGAAAAATTGAGCTAATTCAATTAGACCATATAAATTAAAGCACCTCTTTCGAGGTGCTTTTCTGTTACTTTATAATAGTTTCTAAATGCCAAATTTTTGAAACTATTTGCCATCCATTATCCCCATTAACAAATCCCAAATGGTCAACAAATATGTTTTGATGTGCTCTGATTCTAATTTTTACAGTCGCACACTTTGGTGATAACCAATCTATCATTAAAATTTCTGCTTCTAAATCTTGTCCTGTACTCGCTGGTGATATTCTTCCTCCAACATCATTGCTAAAGCTTTCTATTGGTTCAACAAAGACATTTTCACCATCTACATCAAAAAGACTTGAACTCTTATGAAATACTTTATTCAATTTTTCTGTATCGCAATAATGAATGGCTTCAAAATAGGTATGTATTGCTTTCAATAAATTATTCACCGAACTAACTTCTTGTTTCTGCATGATATTAAATTTAGTTTTTGTCAAAATTAAGGGTAACACCAAAGCATTTTTACATCGATAGATTGATCCTTTTTAATGTAAATGTGATTTTTTTTCAATTAATCTATTAACTACAAAACCTTAACTTTGATTTCTATGGAAATCAAGTATTTTAGATTAATAAAAACCATTGTCGATGAAGGTAGCATCGCTAATTCTGCGGGAAAACTATTTTTAACTCAATCAGCCTTAAGTCATCAATTAAAAGATCTCGAAGAAAGGCTAGGCTTTAAGGTTTTTATCAGATCTCGCAATAAATGGAAACTAACAGATGAAGGTTCTGAACTTTATAAACTAGGCAATGAAATACTTGAAAAAATAGATATCGGTTTCCAGAATATTAAACAGTTGCAAAATGGATCTGCTGGAACAATTAAGGTAAGTACAGAATGTTACAGTTTTTATCAAGGACTCGCTTCTTTTATCCAAAAAATGGCGGTGTTATATCCTGAAATTAATATTGATTTAATTCTTGAAGCGACTCATCAACCTATACCTAAAATTTTATCAAATGAAATTGACATTGCCTTGGTTACAACAAAACCTTCAAGTGATACTATATCAAGTATAGAAATATATGAAGATGAAATTTTTGCCATAATACACAAAGAGAATCCTTTGAGTGAAAAAAAAATTATAGAACCTTTCGATTTTGAGAATACCCACTTAATAATTCATTCTTTTCCTTTAGAAACCGTTTCTGTATATGAGCAATTTTTAAAACCTAATAAAATAACTCCAAAGAAGATTTCTGCCATTCCTCTCACAGAAGTTGCATTAGAAATGGTTCAAGCCAATATGGGAATTATATGTATGCCCAAGTGGGCTATAAATTCATTCAAGCTTTCGAACGACATAATGTTTAAACAAATAGGTAAAAATGGACTAAAGAGAACGCATTATTTAGTATATCGTAACTCAGATAAATCAAAAAAATATCTGCACGATTTTATTTCTAATTTTGAAGAACATTTTTCTCAAGACTAAGTCGTTTCAGTCATTTAAGTGTCACTTTTTTTACCTCATTTTTTGATCTATAAACCTGCTCACTCTTTCAAAAATTATTTCTGGTACTTCTTTATGCGGTGTGTGTTTAACTCCTGATAAAACCAATTGAGTTGACTCCCCTTTTGTTTGTCTAACAATTTCGGTTACTTGCTTTAAAGTTCCATATTCATCTTCCCCACCTTGAATTATAAGGGAGGGGCATTGAATATCTTTTAAAAATTCTTCAATATTCCAGTTTCTGAATTCTTTTGTTGTCCATGTAAAAGCCCAAGCCCAAAACATTTCGTTTGTTTTAGCTCCATGATATTTCTCCAACCTTGATTTTAAATTAGTGGTTTTATAGAGTTGAATAGCTTCTTCAATTCCTTTGATAGTAATATCCTCTACAAAAATGTGCGCTCCTTCTGCAATTACTCCTCGAATTTTTTCTGGATACTTTCCAGCTGTTATCAAAGCAATTGATCCTCCATCACTATGTCCAAAAAGAATAGCGTCATCAATTTGCCAAAAGTCTAATAGTTCCGAAAGTATATCCGCCTCCTGTTCCATATAATAATTGTTCCTTTTAGAATATGAGAACCCACAAGATTCACCATATCCCTGGCGATCATAAACAAGAACGTTACATTTCGTAAGTTCACCCAATTTAAAGGGAAAGTCTCTCCATAATTTTATACATCCTAAAGAATCGTGCAAAAAAATTATAGTTGGTCTGTCAGGAAATTTATCAATTCTTTTTATTGCAATTTTTTCAAATTCAATATTCGTTTCTTTCTGTAATTTCATATAATTCTTAATAGTTGTTAGTGGGTTTGTTTATGCTCTTTTTTTATGACAATTTATATCATTACTCACACTACGAATTTGCGATTTTAGAATAACTTCTTTAGTTAAGTTTTTTTAATATTTTCATAAAATGCATGCTTCGTTTAAGCATAAGAAATCTAAAGAATTTCTTTTATGTCATGTTTCTTATTTCCTTAAATAAAAATATTCTGCATTTGTTTTCTATCAAATACAGAATATTTCTAATTAATAAACATCATTCGAATATTAATCTTTTAATTTAACGAGCTAATTATGTCGTACTAACAGTAATTATTTTAGGTCTGCACCTAATTGATATACCTTATCTAGCCACGTTTTTCTGAATTCTTCACTAGAACCAGTGATTGTAGAAATATAGGTGAAATTTACAGGACTAATACCGCAAAACTCAAGCGTTGCTAGTTTAAATTGATTATTAAAACTTGCTTCATAATTTGTTCTTTATTTTTTTACAAAGTACAGCAGTACCCCCCCCTTAGAAAGGACATTTGTCTAATTAACATTTACTTTCTCCTAACGCCTTATCGAGCAACAATAATGATTAATTGGTTAAAATCAATTATTACAAATACTATACAAAATTATTTATAGATTTTGATAATATTATTCAGCTTTCTGGTATGACATTTATTTTCAAAACATCTATGATTAGTACTTCTTAGCATTGATTTTCTCTTATTCTGATATTCTCTTCAAAAAATCGGCTTTCTTGGGTTCAATTTCTCCAATAAATTTTAAATCGGACGGTTTTCTTTTTGTTAAAAGTTGATAAAAGATACATGCGTTTAAAAAAGCTCCATATTTATTGGGATGAGAATCATCTTCATATAACTCTATTTCTGGGTATTCTTTTAAAACTCTATAAAACTTATTCCCATTATCCGAGTTTAACAGTCCTAGCTCCTTGGAAATTTCATCGTATGAATTGTTTATTAATTTGATTTCGTCTTCCAAATTTTCCATTATCAATGAACAACACTTCTCTTTTTTAATAGCATGATCTATAAACTGAGATGGGTAACAATATTGCTTCGGATACTCATCTTTTGATGGCCATGTATTAAAAAGAATAAACTTACATTTAGGATTAATTGCAAGCTCCTTAATCTCCGAAATAGCTATAGCAGTTTTTAATCTTCTATTTTCAGGAATCATGACAGCAACAGTTCCTGTTTGAAGTATTATAATATCCCAACTTTTCCCCTTTATTTTTTTCTCAGTTTCTGTGAGTTCATGTTCTGCCTTTTTTCTTACACTAATTCCATTCTCTGTTCTTGAAACTATGATATCAGATAAATGTCCTGATAATGATTGTCCTGGATTCGTTATTTGATCAACCTTAATTTTCGAATCAGTTTCATTTAACATCTGTTGAAGGATTTGGGGCATATCATTATAATAAGTAAGGCTATTTCCAATGAATAATACATTCCTTTCTTCTAGAGAAACAACTCTACTTGATTTACAACTTACAATTGCGAATACTAAGATTATTACCAAAACTTTTCTTACAAACATGTGGCTCATTTTAATTAACTTTATCGTAACTCATTTTCAATATTAACCCATTTCACTTTCCAATTTTTGTCTTCATGCTTTCCAATCGTAAAAAATAGATATTTATTATCTGGTGTAACATAAGGATTTCCCTGTCCCGAATCGTTGATTCGATCGTTTAATTTTTTCGGTTCTCCCCAATTTCCTTTCCCATCATTAAAACTAATATATAAATCAAGTTGACTTCCAATTGCCGCATAAATTAGAAAATCTTCATTAGGAGAAACATATGGGGTACACTTTCTCTGATCTTCGATGTTGGAAAACGAAACCTTTTCAGCATCCCTAAAATGACTCCCTTCTTCTTTCGAATAATAAATATCCATTTCACTGTAATCTAAATTACTCACATGAAAAAATAAATTACCATTATTTGTCATTACAGGGTGTGAAACTAATTTATCTCTTAAATTCGGAATATCGACAAAAGTCGGGCTAGTCCATTTCCCGTTAACTTTTTCCGATTTCCAAATATGCCAAGTAGAAAGAACCTTTTCAATACCGACAGGTCTGGTTGAACTAAAATAAAGTACTTTTCCATCTGGGGAAAAACTCATTCCATGTTCATTATGGTCACTGTCAAAAAATGCCTTTTCAGGTTCAGACCAACCTTTTTCTAGTTTTTTAATTACATGTACATCAAAATTATCAAAATTCTTATCGGAAATTGTATAATAATATTCTTGTAAATTAGGACTGAATGCCCCTTTATGGATTAGCTTATTTTCAGGAATTAAACCATATTTAAAGTCTATTGGTATATCTTTAGGAACTTCATCTGTAGCCAGTAACATTTTTAGATTTTGGTTTTCCTTTCTACAACTCATAAGGGCTATAAAAATGTATAAAATAGTTATTATCTTTTTCATTCTTATCAATTGATTAGTTTCAAGAATATTTAATAGAGTTTACGAATATAAGCAACATGCAAAGCTTTATATTAGACTTATAAGGACAAATCAGAGTTTAAATTTTTCCAATAAACCAAAAATTAATTCTGTTTCTTACAAGTACTTTATCCTTATTTTAAAAAAAACAACCAGCCGAAACCACATATTTCACTAAAAATGATAACTTTGTAAAACCAAAAAAAGCTGCTATGATATATTTTATCCCTCAATAAATATAGAATCGTACTCTTTTTCGGCGTATTTTAAATCATTAAATTAAAAAATAATATGAAAAAAACATTTTTAAAGAGTTTCATAATGTTAATCTCTATGACAGTCTTGATGAGCTGTTCAAAATCTGATGAAGATATTAATTATAACTCAGATGATCTCCTTGGAGAATGGAATTTAGCGAGTTATACCTATTCAGGAAACTTTGATGTTTCAAATGGCACAATATCTCTATATACCGGAAACTTTGAAGGTAGAGCTATTAACATTGATGCGACTACTACTTTTACTGAAAACCCAAATAAGGCAAACTATTCTGGATCGTATGATCTTAGCGTACAACAATCTGACTCTAATGGACAAACAACGCAAGACACTTATGTTATAGGTAACACCACAAGTGTTGTAGATTGGGAACTTAGAGACAATCTTTTAATCCTTTCAAACGGAGAGCTAGTTGAAGTTGATTTACCTGATGAAATTAGTTCTTTTACAAATATTGGTGATGGAGACCTTGAAATTATTGAACTAACCTCGAATTCTTTAAAATTGAGAAAATCAATAGATCAAAATATTTCTCAAGGAGGTGCTACGGCTATTATTAAATTAGATATTGCAATAGATTATACGAGGTAATTGTTACAAAACAAACGAATAAAACGGAGGTTATAAAAGCTTCTGTTTTTTGCTTTAAAAAAGAATAGCCTAATCTTCCAGATTAGGCTATTCTACGTAACAAAAACTAACAAAATTCAATAAATATACTTACTGAAGTGCTTTATCACCTTTATTAGGATTGTATGTATAAGTAAAGGTGAAATATTTTGATTCTGATGAAGTATCCTCGTCTTTATAGTAGTTTAAAATTTCTACTTTAGCGTAGTGTCCATCATGTGTTTTTACAATTAATATTCTTCCAGGAGTCGGGGTAATAAGATGTGAACTGAAATTATAAGTATACCATCCATTTCCACTACCTTTTGTAACCGCTAGAGCATCTGCTGCGTCCTGTCTAAATTCTGAGTCTACTGGTGCTTCGGTGATTCCAGCAAAAGTTGATTCAACTAACACCATTGAAGCATCGTGAACCCTATCAATATCTTCTAATAAAAAACCTTTCTCTCCTCCGTTTACAATAATCTCGGTAGCTCTAAATGCGATATCCCAATTATCTCCTTCTACTTGTTTTCCTTCAGAAAAATTAAACTTTGTAAAAGGACCTGTATAATTACCTCTTCCTTCCGCTGGAGCGTGTAAATTTTCTATTTTTTTACTCTCAACTGGTTGAAGTTGTTGATCTGGTTCTTGATTTTCGTTACTGCTACAAGAAGCAAAAACGAAAGCTATAATTAAACTCCCTAAAACTGTTCTTAAATTTTTCATTGTATAATCCTTTGTTTGTATTTATATGTTTATTTGTATTCTTCCAAAAATTGTTCTCCCTAGTTGCAAATAGGCATCATTCGCTATAACATTTCCATTTGAATCAGTGAAATTAAATAGCTCTTTATTATTAATGGCAGTTTCGTTTAGCACATTATCAATACCTAATTGTAAATCAATGTTGTTAAATATGGTTTTATTAACAGTTAAATTAATTTGGGTAAGTGGCTTTACAAAGTTATCGAAGTCATCAATTACTGTGTTACCATTGGTATCAAATGGCACATATTCACTTCTATAGGTACCTCTTAAACTAACAGAAAATTTATGCTCGAAATTATCGTAGAACAACCTTGCATTAATCATGTGTCTTGAACGGTTTGGCAATCCAAAGTAAGAGGATGACAATAACTCTTGAGAAATTCCATTTTCATCTCTGTAAAATATTCCATCTTCAATTTTATCTAGATCTTCATTACTTCCTGTATCCAAAAATTGATACCCAGCTAATAATCGAAAGTTTTTGTTTAGCCTGTAGTTAAGATCTAGCTCAATTCCCTGAGTGAACACACTACTAATGTTTCTATATGAAAATGTTCTGGTTCCTTGAGGTAACCCTAAAACATCATAAGGAAGTTGTGTATCAAATGTATCTATCAGGTCTTTTATATTATTTCTAAAACCGTTTACATTTACCTTCAATCCATCAATTGGTTCCCATTGAAATCCAAAATTATATCCTATTGATGATTCCGTTTTCAATTCTTTTGGAATCGCACTTAAATTGGCTAATCCTCCGAATAGATTATGAATGGTATAAGTTCCTAAAACTATATAACCACTATTTACATTTCTAAAATCAAAATATAGCTGTCTAAAATCTGGGATTTTAAATCCGTATCCAACCGAACCTTTTAAAGTAAGCCTATCGTTTAACTCGTAACTAGTAGATATTTTAGGGCTAAATGCCGATTGGTAACTATCGCTTCCTTCATACCTTGCTCCTAAGATTACATTTAATTTAGATATTGGATTAAAATCATACTGTCCGTAGGCATACCAAGATTTAAACTCTTTTTCACCATTTATTGAAGTTCTATCCAACTTATCAAAGTTTCCTCCAAAACCACCTACTATTGTACTTGAATTTTCAAAACGATAAGTACTTCGAACTTCTGGTCTTAATAAACTTCTCTTGTTTACTGCTGATTCACCGTTAAACGAGCTTTTAGTTTTAAACTGAGTACCATATAAAGTATAGGTTACATCCCATCTATCTGAAATTTTCTGCTTCAATAATGCATTAAAGTTCCAGTCTGTTTGGATATTGGTTATATCACCTACATACTGCTCTTGATTATAATATCTTCCAGATAAATCGAACTCTAACGATTCAGATATATCATATAAAAATCTCGAATTGAAAGTATAATTTTGATGAGGATTAACAGTTTTGGAAAGTGATAATGGAGTTAAATCAAAACCTCCACTTGAGTTTAAATTAACCCCAGCAACAAGCCCTATTTTGTTTCTTCTATAAGTAAAGTTACTATTTACATCTAGTTCATTTCTAGCACCTCCACGAGTCAAAACGTGAAATTGGCCATCTAGACTTTCTCTTACAGGTTTTTCCGTTATTATATTAATAACTCCTCCCATAGCTTCAGAACCATAGAGCGCAGAAGACGGCCCTTTCACAATTTCAATTTGTTTTATATTATTGACTGTAATTCTATTCAAGTCAATATTTCCAGCAACTCTTCCCACGATTGGAACTCCATCTATCATAATTAAAGTATAGTCTGCTGCTACACCTTGTAGCTGAACTCCTTCTGAGTTACCTACATCCTGTACAATGGTAATTCCTGTTTGTTCTAATAATATGTCTTTTAACCTGACTGAACCTGATCTTTGAATTTGCTTTTTTGAAACCAAAGTCACTGGCATAGGTACTGACGATAACTGTCTTTTGGTCCTTGTAGCCGTTACAATAACCTCATCAAGATCGTTATTCTTAATAGTGTCTTTCTTTTTTTCAAGATCTACTTGAGAAAACATCGTAACACTGAATAACATAGATGTCAAACACAGTTTATTTAGAAACATTCTTAATAATTTTTTGATGCAAATATATAAGTTATTTTGAATCGGTCTAAATAAATTTTATATTTTTGCGAATATATTTAATCTAAATAAAGAAACAAATGAAGAAAAGTATTTTATCAATTATTGCTTTAGCACTCTCTATCAGTGCTGTTCAAGCTCAAAAGAGTAAAGACAGAGAAGCAATAAAAAAAATGTGTGGATGCTTTGAGGTTACATTTAATTTTGCTGAAACTTTCAATAATAGTAAAGACTCTCTTTATAAGCCGTCAAAAACTAAGTCCGACAAGGCTTTAGAATGGGCTCAACTAGTTGAAAATGAAAGCAACAAAATTTCAATTCAACATTTATTACAAGTAGGAAACCCTGCATCACCTCATATCGTAAAGCACTGGCGTCAGGACTGGGCTTATCAAAATCAAGATTTTTACATGTATAATGGTGATAATGTTTGGATTTATGAAAACAAATCAAAAAAGGATGTAAAGAAACAATGGACTCAAAAAGTGTTTCAAGTGGACGACAGCCCAAGATATGAAGGTTCTGGACATTGGGTACACTTAAACGGTAAAAGCTACTGGGAAAGTACTACAGATGCTCCATTACCTCGACGTGAATACACTAAAAGAAGCGATTATAACGTAACTGTAAGAGGAAACAGACACGAAATTACTGATTATGGATGGCTACATGATCAAGACAATCAGAAAGTTGTGAGAAAGGCAAATGAGAAAGATTTTGTTTTAGCTCATGAAAAAGGATACAATACTTATGTACGTGTTCCAGATAGTAGATGTAAAGCTGCTCAAGATTGGTGGACTTCTCACTCTGCTAAATGGCAAACTGTAAGAAACAAATGGAGTGACGTATATGGAAGAAATACAAACTTATCATTAAAGAAAAAAGTTGATAATAAGGCTTTATACAAGCATCTATTTTCTGATAAAGTATCTAAAGAGGAAGATATCAATCAAATTATAGAATCATTTATTAATTTATAAACTATTATAGTTCTTTTACCAAATGAACAGAAAACAACTTACCGCTATTTTCATTTTTTGTGTAGGAATGATTGCTGCACAAACAAAGAACGAATTTTTAGATCGCAAGTTTTGGCAAACAAACCCGACTGTACAAACCGTAAAGCAAAAAATTTCTGAGGGAAATAATCCAACTGCATTAAATGCTTATGGATTCGATGCTGTTGTATATGCGATACTAGAGAAAACAAACAACGATGCCATAAAACACCTTCTTTCTATCAAAGGAAATGATGTTAACAAATTAACTCACGACAAAAGAACCTATGTTTTTTGGGCTGCTTATGCCAATAATGTTGAATTAATGGAACATTTAATTGCAAATAAAGCAAGAATGGACTTAAAAGATTCTCATAATTTCTCAGTGTCAACATTTGCTGCTGCCACAGGGAAAGACAATACTAAAATTTATGATTTATGTATTGAAAATGGTATTGATATTAAAAATGACTCCGATGAACATGGTGCTAATGCTCTTTTATTAGCTTCTGGAAGCTTGAAAGATTTTTCTTTAATTGATTACTTCGTATCGAAAGGAATTGATATTAATAGCAGAGATCATGATGGAAATGGAATTTTTAATTATGTAGCCAAAAGTGGAAACAAAGACTTTCTGGATAAATTAAAAACCAAAGGTATCTCAATTGATAAGTTAAATAAAAAGGGGGAAAATGCTCTTTTCTTAGCTACCAGAGGATCAAGAAAAGGATACAACTCACTAGAGTATTTAAAGTACTTAGAAAGTTTAGGTTTAGAAGTAAATGTGGTGAATAAGGATGGAAATACTCCTTTACATAACTTAGCTTATGGAAACAAAGATCTTAAAACTCTTCAATATTTCTTAGACAAAGGAGTAAATCCGAATCAAGTTAACGAAGAAGGAAATTCTGTTTTAATGCATGCTGCATACAGAAATTCATTAGAGGTTGTTAGTCTTTTTGCTAATAAAACGAAAAACATCAATCATAAGAATAAGGATGGTAACTCGGCTTTAACAGCTTCAGTTGCAGGAAATGCATCTGATATCGTAAAATTTATTTTGGACAAAGGCGGCGATATTAACTTAATTGACACCAAAGGAAATTCTTTAGCTTATTATTTGATAGAGAGTTATGGAGATCGTTATAAAGAAGACTTCAAAAAGAAGAAAGATCTTTTAGTAAACAATGGGTTAAACCTAAATAAAATACAAGCTGGTAAAAATACCTTATTTCATTTAGCAATTGATAAAAATAGCCTTAATTTGCTCAAAGAAATTAGTTCTTTAAATCTTGATATTAACGCAAAAAATAGTGACGGTTTAACTGTACTACATAAGGCAGTAATGTCAGCTAAGGACACAAAAATCATCGAATACTTATTAAGTATTGGCGCTAAAAAGTCAATAACTACTGAATTTGGTGAAACTGTGTTCGACTTAGCAAAAGAAAATGAAATACTTAGTTCTAAAAATATAGATATTAACTTTTTAAAATAGTTCAATTATGATGGCAAAAAAAATATTTGCTCTTGTATTAATTAGCTCTTTATTTTTATTTGGATTTACCAGAATTGCAGAAGAAACTTCTTTTAAATGTATGATTCAAATGAAAAATTATACTGGTGAAGGAGCTTATATTGTAATTTCAGTATTAGATAAAAACGACAAATATGTTGAAACCTTGTACGTACAAGGAGATGACGAAGAATGGTATTCTGATATCACCGAATGGTGGAACTTCCAAGGAAAAGTTAGAGCCGATATCGATGCTATAACGGGAGCTACTATTAGTGGAGGGAATAGAGCTATTAGTGTTATTAAAATAGATAATGACAAAATAGATCAAGGGTACAAATTACGTTTTGAATCTGCTGTTGAAGATCAAGAATATTATAAAGATGATGTTCAATTCGAATTAACTTCAGAAAACTTAAAAAACAAAATAGAAGGAAAAGGCTTTATAAGATATATCCGCCTTATTTCTCAATAATTGTTCATAACATATGACCATTTCTATTTGGAGATATAGCCATTTAACTTTGGCTATATCTTCTTTCATTTTTATACTCATTGCTTCTGTTACAGGAGCTATTTTAGCTATAGAACCTATTGAGGTTCAAAGTTCAGAGGCAAGTATTTCAAATTTGAATAACTACAACTTGGCAGAAACTCTTGATTTATTAGCTAATGAATATGCAGAAGTAATATCTCTTGATATAGACGAAAACGACAGAGTTAAAGCCTCTGTGGTTACTAAAAATGGTAAGAGTGAAACGTTTTTTATTCATCCAAGTACAGGTAAAAAAGCAGGTGATATTATTAAAAGAAAACCTATTTACAAATTTGCCACCAGTTTACACAGATCATTATTTCTTAAGTCAACAGGACGTTTCATCGTTGCTTTTATTTCTTTTTTATTATTAATTATTGCCATTACTGGAATTATTTTAATAACTAAAAGACAAGGAGGGATTCATAAATTCTTCTCAAAAATAGTTAAAGAACAATTTGAGCAATATTACCATATTGTAGTTGGGCGCTTTACACTTATTCCAATAATCATAATAACCATTACTGGGATTTATTTGTCGTTGGAGAAGTTTTCTTTACTTCCAAAAGATAAAATAAATCACACCCCTACTTTTACGAAAAAAACACTTCCAAAGAAAGAACTTTCAGAGTTTAGCATTTTTCAACAAACTCCACTTTCAAACATGAGAAGTCTTGAATTTCCTTTTTCTCCTGACGAGGAAGATTATTTCTCTTTAACATTAAAACACAAAGAACTTCTTGTTCATCAATATTCAGGGAAAGTTTTGAGCTCATATATCTATAGTAACACAACAAATTTCCTTGACTTAAGCTTTATTTTACATACAGGAAATGGAAGTTCCATTTGGGCCATAATACTATTCCTTTCCTGCATTGCTATTCTGTTTTTTATTTATTCTGGGTTTGCCATTACCTTTCAAAGAAGACGAAAATCGGTTGGTCTTATCAAAAACAAATACACTAAAGATGAAGCCGAATTCATAATTCTTACTGGATCAGAAACAAACAACACCATCTATTTCGCAAACGCATTATACAATGCTCTTTTAAAAGATAACAGAAGTGTCTATTCTGCATATTTAAACGATTACGAACTATACAAACGGGCAAAATATTTAATTGTATTAACATCAACTTATGGAGATGGAGAAGCTCCTTTAAACGCCAAGAAGTTTGAATCTCTTTTGGCTACAACAAAACCTCTACAATCAATGAAATATACCGTTGTTGGATTTGGTTCTTTGGCGTATCCTAAATATTGTGAATATGCTATTCAGGTTAATGAATTACTAGATAAAAAAGAAGGCTTCTCTTCTATACTATCGCTAACTAAGGTCAACAATCAGTCTTTAGATAGTTTTAAAAATTGGGTTTTTAAACTTAATGAAACACTCGAAATAAACTTGAATGTTACTCTAGAAAAACGTATTCCTAAAAAACAAAGTTCTTTCAGTATCGTTTCCAAGACGGACCTAAACTCTGACAATACATTTTTGTTAGAACTAAAACCAAATAAAAAAGAAAAATTCAAATCAGGAGATCTTCTTGCTCTCTATCCAGAAAAAGATGGAATTGAAAGACTCTATTCAATTGCTAGAGTAAATAATCATATTTTATTAAGTATTAAAAAGCATGAATTAGGAATTTGTTCAAACTATTTAAGTACTGTTGAAAATGATCAATCCATTAATGGTTTAATAAAAAGCAACTCTGATTTCCACTTTCCTAAAAAATCAAAAGAGGTTTTATTAATATCTAATGGAACAGGAATCGCTCCTTTTTTAGGAATGATTGATGAAAACAATACAAAAACAAAAACGCATCTCTTCTGGGGAGGAAGAACATCTGAATCTTTTGAACTTTATAAGGATCATATTAGTACATATCTTAAAAATGGAAAGCTTTCCTCTTTTTATAATGGATACTCTCAAGAAGGCCTAGAGAAAACCTATGTTCAGGACGTTTTGAATGAGCAGCAAAACATTGTCCGTTCGACTTTAAAAAGTAAAGGTTGTATATACATTTGTGGGTCCATTGCAATGATGAACGAAGTCCTTAAAATAATTGAATTGATAGCAAATAATGAGTTAGGCATTTCTGTAGAAACTCTCAAAAAGGAAAAAAGAATAAAAACAGATTGTTACTAATTTTTATTCTTTTCTAATTAATTCACTTATAAAGTTCTAATAAACTCTAAAATACTTCGGGCCTCTTCTTCTGTGAGATTTTGCCCAACCATTAAGAGATTATTATAATCTTTCAATAATTGTTTTGCAATAGGATCTTTCTTGGTCATTTCCATTGGATTTAACATCATATTCATTACCCACTCTGGAGACCTTTTCGCCAACAAGCCCTTCATCGGAGGTCCTAAAAACTTTTTCTCAGCTTTGTGGCAACTAGTGCATTTTTTCTTAAAATGTTCTGCTCCTATGTTCGCCACAGCTTGATCAATGTCACCCAACTCGATTGATTTAACAGGACCAATTCCTTTATTTTCCAAATCGATTATTTCCTTTTTCTCAACCGTCTCTTTTTTCTTCTCAACTTTCTCAGGCGCAGAAACGGTAGTATCTTTTGAGTTGTTCTGATTTTTCTCTTTTTTATCAGAACAACTACCAAAAATTAATGCAATACAAAGCACCATTTGCAATATCCAAAAATTACTTTTCTTCATTTGTTTCACTATTTAAACAATTACAATGAATATGCTTTAGTTGATGACATATCAATATCTATACAACCTTCTTGTTTCCCCGGAACAGGATCATAATTCAAAATCTCTTCTCCTACTCGTTCCGTGTTCTTATAAGCAAATATGCTCAAGTTTCTTATTCCATCAAGCGTTACATAGCTAAGAACATCACTATCGATATCTTTCTCATTTTTAACCGCTAAGAAAAAACTCTCCATTATATCTTCATGTTCTTGCTTACTTTTCTTTAGAATTTTAGCCATTTCTGCTTCCACCTCAGATTCTTTAACATCAAAAAAGTTGATTGACTCTTTGGTACCTTTGAATATATTTACAATAGTTTCAACGCCTTTACGATAAAGCTTTTGATCTTTTTCTTCAAAAACCTCAGCCACATATCTATCAATAAACTGCGGAACATTTACTTCAGTAGCACTTGGAGAATCTTCCGTTTTTGGCAACATGATATCTACAATTGTATTCAACAAAGGAACCTCCTCAACAGTAAAAAACTTCGGAGTCCAAGATATTTTCTGCTCTTTTGCACAACTCTGTAATAAACTTAGGGCTGTTGGTGTTACTACTAGCGCTCCAACGGATAAGCCTAAACCTTTTAAAACCTCTCTTCTGTTCATAATTACTGTTTTATAAATTTCCTTTTTTAAGTTCGCTCACTGCATAATTTGCTGCTCTTGCTGTCATTGCCATATAGGTTAGTGATGGATTTTGACAAGCCGACGACGTCATTGCGGCACCGTCTGTTACAAAAACATTTTTAACACTATGCACCTGATTATATTTATTCAATACTGATGTTTTCGGGTCTCTTCCCATTCTCGCAGTTCCCATTTCATGAATTCCTAGTCCAGGAGCTCCAATACTGTCCATTGGTTTAATATCTTTGAATCCTGCTTTGTCTAACATTTCCATACCCTGTTGAATCATGTCTTTTCGCATGTTCAGTTCATTCTCTTTGAATTCTGCATCAAACGTTACAGTAGGTAAGCCCCATTTATCTTTTTTATCATAATCCAAGAACATCAAGTTTTCATGATATGGTAAGGTTTCACCAAACCCCATCAATCCCATTGTCCATCCTCCAGGCTGCATAATTGCCTCCTTTAAAGCCTTTCCATAACTTAACTCACGAATACTGCCTGACCAATCTTGTCTACTTGCTCCTCCTTGATATCCATAACCTCTTAAAAAACTCTTTTGATTAGTATCTCCTCCTAAATTTCTGAACCTCGGAATATAAATACCGTTCGGACGTCTTCCTGAATAATACTTATCGTTAAAACCGTCAAACTTCCCATAAGCTCCAGCTTTAAAATGATGATCCATTATATTGTGCCCCAACTCGCCAGAATCATTCCCCATTCCATCAGGAAACCTATCAGATTTAGAGTTCAATAAAATGTATGTTGAAGCAATGGCAGATGCACATAAAAAAATCACCTTGGCTTTGTACTCTATCGTTTTATTTGTTTCGGCATCTATAATTTTTACTCCTGTTGCTTTTTTAGAATCCTTATCATACACCACTTCATATACAATAGAATTTGGGCGAATAGTCAAATTACCCGTTGCTTCCGCGGCTGGTAAAGTAGAAGAATTACTGCTAAAGTAGGCTCCGAAAGGACAGCCTCTCATACACCTATTTCTATATTGACAGTTAACTCTACCTTTTCCAGGTTTTGTACCTTCCGTGATATGAGCTGTTCTACCAATAGTTAACAAACGATCTTCATAATTATCTGCAATACTATCTTTTAAATGTGTTTCTACGCAATTTAACTCCATAGGTTTTAAAAACTTACCATCAGGCAATTGTTTTAAGCCTAAATTTTGACCACTTACTCCAATATATTCTTCCACATAATCATACCAAGGTGCTAAATCTTTATATCTAATTGGCCAATCTACAGCAATTCCTTCTTTAGCATTTGCTTCAAAGTCAATATCACTTAAACGATAGCTTTGTCGTCCCCACATAAGAGATCTACCCCCTACATGATATCCACGTATCCAATCGAACCGTTTCGTTTCATTATAAGGATGTTCAATATCATCTACAAAAAAATGACTTCTATACTTTCGAGTGGTATATCCTGTTCTATGTTGTTTCTCTTGTCGTTTAATATCTTCTTGAGTAGGCTTTCCAGCATTTGGATAATCCCAAGGGTCTAAATTTGCGGTTGGATAGTCGGTTGGATGATTTACCATTCTACCCCTTTCTAAAACCAAAGTTTTAAGTCCTTTCTCACACAACTCCTTCGCTGCCCATCCTCCTGAAATTCCACTTCCTACAACAATTGCATCGTAAGAATTTACATCTTTAGTTATATTCATTAGCTTGTATTTTAAAGGTTATGATAGTTTTTGTTGGTAAGAAAATTAGTTAAAGATTTTTTAATACTCAGATTCTTAACATAAAAAGTGCGAAAAGTAGAGCGAAAACGTTTTCTGAAACCAAATCAATCAGTTTTTTACTTATTTACAACAATACACCTCTAAAATTAATACATTTAATAAATCTTTAACTTAAAAAATGAAATATTCACAACCTAAAAAAATAGTAATTTTGGTTATGTTACTGTTGTGTGTAGCATATTCATGTAAAAAAGATGTTCAGAAAACAAAGCAAACTGAATCACCAATTATTGAAACTAAAAAAGTCGATTATAAACTTTCTTTGGCTCAATGGTCGCTTCATAAAGGAATTTTTGATGGCTCCATAGATCCAATGAACTTTGCTGAAGATGCAAAGAATTTAGGCTTTGAAGGATTAGAGTACGTAAGTCAATTATATGTATCTGAGGATGTCAATTATCCTTATAAAGAGAAGGGACTCGATGCTATTTTAAAAGAATTAAAAAAGAGAAGTGATAGTTTGGGTATGAAAAACCTCATTATCATGATTGACCGAGAAGGTGACTTATCTTTCTCTGACGAAGAGTTGACAAATAAAGCGATTGAAAATCATAAAAAATGGATTGATGCTGCTCAGTTTTTAGGGTGTCATTCTATCAGAATCAACTTGTTTGGCGAAGATGATGAGCAACTCTGGGTAAAAAACTCAGTTCGGTCATTAAAGAAGCTTGTTGAGTATTCAAAACCAAAAAATGTTGCTATTTTAGTAGAAAACCACGGAGGTAACTCAAGTAAAGCCAACCTCTTAGCTGAAGTTATGAAACAAGTTAACTCCGATTATTGTGGTACTTTACCAGATTTTGGAAACTTCTGTACAAAAAGAGAAGGAAATGCTCGTTGGGCTGCTCCTTGTGTTGAAGAATACGACATCTACAAAGGAATTGAAGAACTAATGCCATATGCTAAAGGGGTTTCTGCTAAATCCTATGCTTTTGATGAAACTGGAAATGAAACGAAAATAGATTATCAGAAAATGTTTCAAATTGTTGAAAAATCCAATTTCGAGGGATTTGTTGGGGTTGAATATGAGGGAAGCACAGATTATAAGAAAGGGATCCTGAAAACCAAAGAGCTCGTAAAAACATGTATAAACAACCTTAATAACTAAATAAAACATGAAGTCTTTAACCTATACAAAACTATCCTTTATGATGTTTCTCGAATTTTTTATTTGGGGAGGATGGTTTGTTACTCTTGGTGCATTTATGGGAAATAACTTAAATGCCTCAGGTGCTGAAACCGCAATGGCCTACTCTACTCAATCATGGGGAGCAATAGTTGCTCCATTTATCATTGGACTTATTGCTGATAGATATTTCAATGCTGAAAAAATACTCGGTGTATTACATTTAATAGGTGCCACACTAATGTATATTATGTCGCAAGCCACAAGCTTTGATTCTTTTTATCCTTATGTTTTAGGATATATGATTGCCTATATGCCCACTTTAGCTTTGGTAAATTCGGTAGCTTTTAATCAAATGGATGATCCTTCTAAACAGTTTCCATTAGTAAGAGTTTTTGGTACTGTGGGATGGATTGTAGCAGGCTGGATTATCAGTTTGGCTTTTAAATGGGATGCTATTGAAAATATTCAACAAGGAATGCTTTCGAATACTTTTACGATGGTTGCTATTGCTTCATTTATTCTAGGTGTATTTAGTTTTACACTTCCGAAAACACCTCCTTCAAATAAAAATGAAAAAGTAACTGTTTCGGATATCTTAGGTTTGGACGCCTTGAAATTATTGAAAGATAGAAACTTCTTAGTGTTTTTTATTTCATCTGTGTTGATTTGTATTCCTTTAGCGTTTTATTATCAAAACATTAGTCCTTATTTAACAGAACTTAAGGTAGAAAACTCTACAGCATGGGCATCTATGGGACAAATGTCAGAAGTTGCTTTTATGCTATTACTCCCATTCTTCTTTAAAAAATATGGTTTCAAAAAAACGATTCTATTTGGAATGCTTGCATGGGGAATTCGTTATTTACTATTCGCTTATGGAAACTCAGGAGATCTATTCTTTATGATTGCAATAGGAATCGCTCTGCATGGTATTTGTTATGACTTCTTTTTTGTATCGGGTCAAATTTACACGGATTCTAAAGCTGGTGAAAAAGTTAAAAGTGCTGCTCAAGGATTAATAACATTAGCTACCTATGGTGTTGGAATGCTAGTTGGTTTTTGGGTAGCTGGACAAATTGTAGATCAAAATGTTTTAACCGAAAACGGTACTCACAATTGGCAAAGTATATGGACCTTCCCTGCAATTTTTGCTGTGGTAGTTTTATTCATTTTTGCGGTACTGTTTAAAAACGAAAATGTAGAATATAAAGCTTAATAACTAGAATGAGTTCTAAAATAAGATTAGGAATTTTAGGTGGTGGAAGTAATTCTTTAATCGGTGTTGTTCACCGTATTGCTTCTTCAATGTTTGATAAGTATCAACTTGTTGGTGGTATTTTTAATTCTAACCACAAAGACAATCTCGGTTTTGCTAAAAGTATCGGACTCCCTTCGAACAGAGTCTATAGTGATCTTGACATTTTGGTTACGGAAGAATTAAAACTTTCCAAGGAAAAAAGAATCCAAGTGGTTTCAGTTTTAACGCCAAACTTTTTGCATTATAGTATGGCGAAAAAATTAATCGAAAATGGTTTTCATGTTATTTGTGAAAAACCCTTAACTACCACTTATGCCGAAGCTAAAGATTTATTCAATGCCGCGGAAAAAGCCAACATTATTTTTGCTGTGACGTATACCTATACCGGATACCCGATGGTGAGGCAAATGCGTGAAATGATTTTAAACGGTGTTATTGGAAAAGTACAGAAAATCGATGCTCAATATTACCAAGGGTGGATAAATCCGATCATTCATGATGTTGAAAAGCGAAAAAACACTTGGCGTCTTAATCCTGAAAAATCAGGTATTAGTTGTTGTATTGGAGATATTGGAACTCATGCCTTTAATATGTTAGAATATGTTTCTGGGGTAACCATTGAAAGTATTCTTGCTGATCTAAATCATGTCTATGAAGATAATGTGATGGATATTGATGGAACGGTTTTATTGAGAGGTACGAACAAGGTTAAAGGAGTTATTTGTGCTAGTCAAATAGCCACAGGCGAAGAGAATGATTTTCAAGTTAAGATATATGGAGATAAAGCTGGACTAAAATGGGAGCAAGAAAATCCAAATTACCTCTATTTAATGGAAGAAGGAAAACCTATTCAAACCTTAAAACCGGGACATGAATATAACAGTGCTATCTCCTTAGATGGAACCAAACTTCCTCCTGGGCACCCAGAAGGTATTTTTGATGCTATGGGTAATATTTATAAAGGTGTTGCTAGAGCTATCAATAATGAAGAGTATAATGTTGGAGAATTCCCTAATCTTTTGGAAGGTTTACGAGGAATGAACTTTATTGAAAAATCCGTCGAATCTCATAAAAGAGGGAATGTTTGGGTTTCAATTGAATAAAGACCTCAACTATTTCAAGGGGTTTAAACCCCTTGGCATAATACCATCTCCAATTTTATAACATTGAAAATCAAAGACTCAAAAATTTAACTAACAATGAAACCTACATGCTAAAAATAATTATTAACATAGGAATAGTTATTTTTAATATCAAAGGTTACATGTGACCATTCTAAAACTATAACAATAGACACATGAAAACAATAAAGGGACCAGCTGTTTTCCTAGCTCAATTCATTGATGACAAGGCTCCATTTAATTCTTTAGATGGACTTTGTAAATGGGCTAGCGATTTGGGATATAAAGGAATTCAAATTCCTACTTGGGAACAACGCTTAATCGATTTGGACAAGGCAGCTGAAAGCAAGACCTATTGCGATGAACTAAAAGATAAAGTAGCTTCATACGGACTCGAAATTACCGAATTATCAACGCATCTTCAAGGCCAGCTGGTTGCAGTTCATTCTGCTTATGATGTTATGTTCGACAATTTTGCTCCAGATCATTTAAAAAACAATCCAAAAGAACGAACTGAATGGGCCAAACAACAAGTTAAAAATGCAGGAACCGCAAGTATGCATTTGGGACTAAATGCCCACGCCACGTTCTCAGGTGCTTTACTTTGGCATACTATGCATCCATGGCCTCAACGTCCAAATGGTTTAGTAGAAATGGGATTTAAAGAACTTGCCGATAGATGGCTTCCTATTTTAAATCATTTTGATGAATGCGGCGTTGACGTTTGTTATGAAATTCATCCGGGTGAAGATTTACATGATGGCATTACTTTCGAGCGTTTTTTAGATGCTACTAACAACCATAAAAGAGTAAATATTTTATATGATCCTTCTCACTTTGTATTACAACAATTGGATTATATAGCCTATATCGACCATTATTATGAATTTATTAAATCTTTTCATGTAAAAGATGCTGAATTCAATCCAACAGGAAAGAAAGGTGTATTTGGCGGTTATTCCGATTGGGGCGATAGAGCTGGGCGTTATCGATCTTTAGGTGATGGGCAAATAGATTTTAAAACTATTTTTTCAAAATTAACTCAATATGGCTGTGATGTTTGGGCTGTGATGGAATGGGAATGCTGTATTAAAGATGCTGAACAAGGTGCCAAAGAAGGTGCTAAATTTATAAGTGATCACATTATTCAAGCAACAAAAAAACGTTTCGATGATTTTGCTGGTGACGATATTGATGATGAAAAGCTAAGAAGAATTTTAGATCTATAAATTAAAGAACCTCCAAATTTTAATTTAGTCAAACCGTAAAACCAATGAGTAATTTATATAAAGATTTAGCCCAAGTTTATAATGCGATGTACGCCACATTCATAGACTATAAATCGGAATATGAATTGTACGAAAGCTTTTTGGATAAATACAATAAGAAAAGTCTGCTGGAAATTGGTTGTGGTACAGGTAGTTTATCTCAGTATTTTGTTCAAAACAACTACGAATATTCAGGTTTTGACCTCAGCTCGGATATGCTAAAAATAGCTAAAGAAAAAAATCCAAATACTCCATTTATTCAAGGAGACATGCGTTCTTTTGAACTAGACAAACAAGTAGAGAGTGTACTAATCACAGGTCGTACAATTAGTTATTTAGTAGAAAACAATGATGTGCAGTCTTCTTTTGAATGTATACATCGTTCCTTGGAAAAAGAAGGACTCTTTTGTTTTGATTTTATAGACGCTAACGAGTTTATTCCTTATACAAATAAAACAAACGACATTGTTCATGAAGCGTTCTTTGAGAACATAAAATATGTAAGAAAAAGTACTTGGGTGCCAGAAATTTTAACAAACTGGCATTTACATTGGAATTCCACCTACTATGAAGAAAAACAAGGAAATTTAGTCGAAATTGGGAAAGATTCTGCAAAAGTTAGAGCATTTACAAAAGATGAGATCCTGCTTTTTTTAAACTTAACTAATTTTAAAGTAAACAATATTTTTAAAAGAGAAACATACGCATTTCCAACTTATATGGTTATCGCCGAAAAAGTTATATAATATAAAAACAAACCAATGAAATTTAAGTCAATAAGCTCATTGTTGTTAATCATTGTTTTCATAACCGCTTGTGAAAATAATTCAACAAAGAACACCTCTGAAAAACAAACCACAAAGGTAATCGAAGAAAAGAAAGAACCTACAAAACCCGAAGAGACTGAAATCTGGAAGCCAGTTCCTCCGAAAATTAACTTTAACGAGTTGGGAGTTCCTTCGGATGCCATTGTTTTATTTGATGGAACTAACTTCAATGAATGGATTTCAAGCAGGGACAGTACCGATGTGAAATGGAATTTAAATGATGATGGTAGTATGACGGTTAAAGATAAAACAGGTGATATTCAAACAAAACGTAACTTTGGGAGTGTTCAATTACACATAGAATGGCGTTCCGACCCGAACAATACGCAAACCAATCAGAATAAGAGTAATAGTGGTGTATTTTTACAAAACCGATACGAAGTGCAGGTGTTAGATAATAATAACAATCCTACTTATGTAAACGGACAAGTAGCTTCTATATACAAACAATCAATTCCGCTTGCCATGGCTTCTGTTGAAACAGGAAAATGGAATAGCTACGATATTATATTCCACGCTCCACAATTTAATAAAGACGGAAAAAAAACGAAATCAGGTACCATTACTGTTTTACACAATGGCGTATTAGTGCAAGATCACTTTGAAATTGAAGGGACTACGGAATATATTGGATGGCCGAAAAATAAAGCTCATGGAAAAGCACCAATTAAACTTCAAGACCATCAGGATAATAGTGGTGTAAGTTATCGAAATATTTGGCTTCGTGAATTGGAGTAATATAACTCACTAATAAAAAAATAAACCTCATAGATTTTGAAATCTATGAGGTTTTTATTTTCCCGTTATTTCCAAGTTACAATCTCTTCAATGTTTCTTCTTGATTTTGCTCTTGGTGGATCTTCTTTTCTGTACCCGAAGGCCACCATATATGACAATCCGTACTTTTCTGTGTCAACACCAAACTTCTCACGTAATAAAGCTTCCGTTTGTTCCTGATGGAATCCTTCAATAGGGCAACTATCAATTCCGTTTAAAGGCGCTGCTGTCATCATATTCCCTAAAGCGATATAACACTGTTTTGAAGCCCAGTCGAATAATTTCTTATCGGTATCTAAATCAAAATCTCTTTGCTGGAACTCACGATAAAACTTCGAATACATTTCCACAACATCTTCAGGAAACTGTTTTACCTCCTTCATCATATGCATAATATACTCTGAATCCCATTTTGTTAATGGAGATTTCATGGTTAACCCCAACACGAAATGACTTGCTGTATCTAGTTTCACAGGAGCTCCCCAAGCAACTGGTTTTAATGATTCTCTTAATTCTTTATCTTGAACAACAATAAAATGCCAAGGCTCAAACCCGAAAGAACTTGGTGATAGATTCGCTATTTTTAGAATGAAGTCAATATCCTCTTGACTTAGTTTTTTATCAGCATTAAACTCCTTCGTTGCATGTCTGTAATTGAATGCATTAATAATGTCTTCTTTGGAAATATTTGGTATACTCATTTGTATTTATTTTATACTATATTTTTTATAGTTACAAACTTAAGTACAGTATTTCATTCATGCAATAACGGTCAAAAAGGATAGTATGATTTTCCCTATTAAATAGAATTCCTAAATCTTGAAATTTCTAATAGCGTTTACAATTTCTATCAAAAAAAACACAGACCAATGTATTACAATAAAAAGTCCCGAATAGAATAGTACAACCAAAGAAGCTCCGCCACCAAAATTATCTTCATCCATATAAATAAAAACCATTAGTATCGTATACATCAGATAAAATACTAAATGATATAAATACGTTTTTCTGATTTTTCCAAACTTGTATCCAATCAATATTAATAGGAAAGTAACGATATAACAACCATAAACGAAACAGAAATCTTGACTAGTTGGGATCATTATTTTTTGCTTTGGAACTTAGTTTACTTAATTCTTCTGCTTCAAGAGGATCAAACGCTTTTGTTCTTAAACAATGATAAGTCCATAAAAATTTCTCTTTCATTTTATAAAAAGTATAAGATGCTATTTTCTCAGATGATGCATAGATTAGATATTCTTTACCAACAACAAACCAAGGATAACCACAAGATGAGCTATTACTATGAGTGTATATCGTAATAATTTCAGGTTTCGAATTCCCTTTAAACCCCTTAATCAATTCAAGTTCAACTTTATAAATATCGTTTCTCTCAATTCTTTTTAATTCCCATTCATGCGAATTGTTACCACCATTTTTCAGAGAGTCTATTTCAGACTCCTTCATCAAGCTTTTCAAAGAGATCTTTGTCTTTTTTAAAACCCTTGCATGAACTATACTATGAATAAATTTGGATTTATAAGATTCTTTTACAGTTTTTTCTCTTTTACAGAAACAAGAGTATACATCATGAACCTGTAGAATAATTAGAAAAAAAAGAACTAATGTTTTCATTTAAATCGAGTTATTTTTTTGAATATTTAACATACATTAACCTCAACACTAACTTTTTACTTCAATTTGTTTTCATTTAAATCATCAAACTTAGGATTGTAATGAATATGTTCTTTTGCATCACTAACGAGTAAATTAAATCGCTGTAAATTTTTCAATGGGGTTACAAGTCTATAATAACTATCATCGTCAAAACTTCCCGTTTCTGAAAATTCAAAAGAACATATAAAAGGATATTGAGTCTTTTTTATAGATAAAAATCTTTTTAAATCAGGGCTTTTCATTGCAATTGTTTTTAACTCCAGAACAACTTCATCTTTACTAAGTTTTATCACTTTAGAAATAACATCAGCATCTGCTTCAATAGCATAATAATTAACTGATTTATTGGTTATTCTAAATCTCCAATCTATGGAGTTAGCAGGATTGTATGCTACAAAACTCTTATTTAATGAGTGGATTAATATCCAATCTCTTGGGATCCCCCCCAATTCAAAACGCTTAAAGTTATTTTCTTTGTTAATTTTTTCAGTATAATATTTGACAGCTTCTTTATCGAACTCGTTAGGCTTCCAATTCAATATCTCATTATAATATTTTGAATTTTTAGTAGTATCAATAAACAATTGGTGTCTATTAAAATCTAAAAATTTCGGATTATTATATTCAATAATCGTATCTATATCTTCATGATGATGTGTTCTCTTTGGAACTAAACCTGTTTTAACCTCTCTTCCTCCATTAATAGGCTTTTTTCTATTACATGAATACAAAAAAAAGAATATAGCAAAGGTCAATAAATAATAATTTTTCATCATTTAAATCTATTCAAATAGTTATTTAATTAACCCAAAAATTCTTCATAAAAACAACTTTAAACATCTGCTTTATCAATTTAACTCCTCCGCATATTTAAAAACAGCTGGCAAACCACCTGTATTCCAAAAAAGGACATTTGCTCCTTTTAGAATATTTTTCTGTCTTAAAACATCTAGCATTCCATAAAAAGCTCTTCCTGTATACACTGGATCTAACAAAATTCCTTCTGTTCTGGCTAATTCATTAATAGCCTCTCGTTCATTATTAGTTACCACACCATAACCATCCTTATCGTATGCTCTGTTTAAAGAAATATCTGACAAGTTTAAATTGGTGTTTACCTGAAGCTTCTCCTCTCCTTCCTTTACAATATCATAAACAACTTCTTCCAATGAAAGTCCATTCGTTTCATCTTTATCAATATTAATTGGAATCAATTCACTACTTAAACCGTAAAGTTCTTTTCCCAAAGTAAGTCCAGCCTGCATACCTCCCGAGCTTGAAGCAAAGAAAATATAATCAATATCCAATTTTTGTTGCTCCAATTGTTCTTTTAATTCCTTTACAGCATTAACAAAACCTAACGCACCTGTTAAATTAGATCCGCCATAAGGAATAACAAAACATTTACGCCCCTCCTTTTCTAGTTTAGCCTTTAAGATCTCTTTATCCTCTCCCTTTCTGTTATCTCCTGTGAAATGTATCGTAGCTCCTAATATCGAAGACAACAATAAATTTCCATCAAATACTTTGGGTTCATCCCCTCCTAAAAGTAAGTGACATTGTAAACCTGCGATACTGCAGGCCGCTGCCGTTTGTCTGCAATGGTTCGACTGCTGAGCTCCGGCAGTAATTACGCTATCACATCCTTCATCAATGGCTTTCTGTATCAAATATTCCAGCTTTCTTGTTTTATTTCCTCCAGAAGCAAGTCCTGTATGGTCATCTCGCTTTATATAAAGGTTATAATCTTCAAATTTATCAGTAAGATTCTTTAGTTTTTGTAGTGGTGTTGGGAAAAACCCTAAATCAAATTTTTTATCTAGCATAATTTTATTTCTTTAAAATAACTAATGAGTTTACTCTAACAGTAGACTTTAAACAACTAATCACCTCATCTTTTTCTTCTATAATGGTTTTGCGATATTGCATTTAAATATTGCTTAGAATCTACTAATTCAAACACCAATTCTTTGGGTAACTCGGTGAATAATGATGTTCCTCCTCCTAAAACAATTGGAATGGTTGTGATAATGAGCTCATCGATTAAATCTTCTCGTAAGAAACTTTGAATCGTTGTACCTCCATCGATATATAAACTCTTAAATCCTTTTTTATGAATTTGATTTAAAACATCTACTAATTCCCCATTTAGCAAAAATACTTTTCCTTTAAGTTTCTCCTCTATCTCCTTCAAACTATTCGTCAAAACAAAAACTGGTTTCTCATAAGGCCATTCGATATCAAAACCGCAAACTGTTTCAAAAGTTTTTCTACCCATAACCAAAGCATCAATATCACTCATAAACTCATTATATCCCATATCATCATTCGATGGGTTCGGTATTGAATGTAGCCAGTCGATTCCCCCTTTATTGTCCGAAATATAGCCATCGATGCTCGTGGCTACAAATACACTATTCTTTACTTTCATCTCTTACTCATATTTCTTTTTCAATTCGTTCAAAGAATTTAACTCAAGCATTTTATCTAAGTATTTACCTCTACTACTTGTTTTTCTCTGATACGGCGCAAACAAATTAGAAACTGCATTAAAATCATCATTTATCTCTTTCAACTCTAGCTTTAATTCTTCGTTCACCGCACCTTCTCCATGAACCTCAATAAAATTTATCAATCGTTTCACTGCAATTTCCTTACGAGCAATTTCCTGAGGTGAGTTATTCAGTGTACAAATTCCATAAATTCCTTGAAGATAATATTGCCACTCTTCCTCAAATGCATCATCTAGCTTCTTTTCATCTATATTTCCATTATCATCAACAATACCTCCATAGGCAAACTTATTTTTATGCTTTTTAAAACTATCAATAAATTGATGTTTAAAGTCCTCCCTAAACTCTACCATATTGTTTAGTCTTCTATTCTTATCAATAAGATCGACAATACTCTTATGATAATATTTCTTAATCTCTGTCAACACTGTTTCATCTCCTAAAGGTGAAGAAATTACATGAGTAGATTTAACCTCATAAGAGTTCTTAGGAATTAATTTGTTTTCTGTTAACTGAGCTAGCTCTTCTTTTGATATTTCGCACTGGCTGCATAAATCGCGCAGCTCAATATAGTTTTCTTCAATATATTCTAAATCTGTTTTCATTATTTGTATTCCTTCAAAATGGTTCAGAAAGGTAGCATTAAAATTAATTTTTCAAGGTAAAAGCAAGTCAATTTTAACATTCTGTATTTTTTATTTCTACTCTATTAACGAATTCTAATTTAATCTTAACGAATTCTAATTCTACCCAAATTACAGTTTAATCCTCTCGTAATTTTGAAGTGTAAAACAAAGAAATCATGAGACTAGAGAGTTATTATTCAATGCTTATAGAAATGTATTTAAACAAATACCCCCAAATTAAACTGCATATTGATGCTAGTGGGAAGGTTGCTAAAACCGAAAAAGAAAGCAATGGAGTTTGGTTGTTAGATAGAAATTTAAAAAACATACTTAACAAGCTTCCTATAACTTTTGAAACCTATAAAAATATAATAGTAACCTTGAAACATTAACGTAAGTAGGTAACCTTATTCGTTAATTTAAATGTTTCAACAAAATTATAAACACATGAAAAGAAGAATCAAAACAATAGCTATAGCAATAGGAATGTTAATGCTTACGGGAAATTTTGTGAGTTGTAAAAAAGGAAAAACAGCAAGAGAAATTTTGCAAAACCAAGATAAAGAATTGGCTATAAGCAATGCTGTTTCTGATAAAAATGTAACCAGAAAACCTGTTGTTTTCGTAACTGGCTATGATAAGAATGAAGCAAGCTTTTACACAGCGGCTATTTCATATTTTGCTAACAAGCAATATCAAATAGTTGAAGGAGCATATTCAATCGAAGAAATTATTGAATGGCTAAACTCAAATGCTTCAGAATATCCTTATGGTGAAATTCATATTGTGAATAATAATCTACCTCAGCTTGGGTTGGATTTGGAAACCACAGTTAACGGGAAAAAATTGAATGATCAAGCACTAAAAGAAACTATGGAAAATGGGGAGATTCCAGCTATGAAAAATGTCTTAAATGAGGATTCTAAAATTATAGTTCACGGAAATGGAATTGCGAAAATGACAGGTTTAATTTCAGACTTAAAAAACACTTTTGAAACCGATAAAACACCACAAATTGTATCCTCTCCATATTTTACCATCTTTGGTGGTGAGTTTACCGACCACTATTTAGCAAAACCTCATTATGTTTTTTATCCAACTGCGAATTCACCTGGTAAGGTTGACTTATCCAAAGAAATTGCTCGTAAATATCCAAATGAAAAAGAAATAGAATGGTTTTCAGCTTTAACTAATGAAAGAGAGCGCTATGTTGGTGAACCTTATACTATCCAATACAATGTACCGATAGAATTTAAGTTTAGTTACAAAAACTCGGATGAAGAAATCCCATATTTTACAATGCAAGAAGAAATTATGGATTTAATTGCTAATGATGAAGATTTGGCTAAAAAAGTAAAAGAAACAAGTATACCAATCGAAAAATTTAGATGGAAATGGAACTTTAAAGATGATGAATTAACTATTAAGGGACTCTCAACGGTATTATGTGTTTTAAAACCAATAATTAAACCTTATGGCGATTTAGAACATGTGAAACCAGATACCTCAAACAAACGTTTATACGCTATGAAATAATTATAAACTGCTATGAAATAGTTAACGGATTAATAGTTGTTTCCGCTATTATTAATAGTTATCAGAAGTAGAATAGAAAATGGTTAAAAGAGGTTTTGTAAATTCTAATGATACTTTGGATAAATTAATAATAGCGGTTTTCTTTTTGAATTTAAGTAAGTTTGCTCTATGAAGTTTTTGTACAGAATTTTTATTTTATTGTTTCTTTTAAATATTGACCTTTTAGTTGCTCAAGAAAACAGCTATGGAAATGCTCATTACGACCCAACTCCAAATGAAAGTCAATTTAATTCGTATAAAAATTACACAAGAAATAATGGTTTATTAAGCAATAGAATAACTTGTATTACTCAAGACAAACTGGGATATCTATGGTTTGGTTCCAATAAAGGGTTAACTAGATTCGACGGAAGCGATTTTAAGAACTTCACTAAAAAAAATGGAATATCGGCCAATTATATTAGTGCTTTAGCTAGTAATAATGATAGCCTTTTTATTGGAAGTCCTAATTCATTTTCTATTCGAAGAAACAATTCGTTTAAATTTATTGAAAACAAAAAAATACTCTGTGTAAGTCCTATTAAAAAAACGGTTTTCATTGGAACTGACAAAGGTATTTACCGACTTGCTGAAGGTTTCTTAGCACCTCTACGAACCAATTTCCAAATAGATTTGAATCAAGTTAATGATATACAATTCGATGGAAAAAACTATTGGATTGCTACCAATAAGGCTCTTTGGAAAATCGATTATTTGAGAAACCCGAAATCAATTAATAGAATTGAAACAGGAAATTTCACCTCAATATTACTTTTAAAAGACAAAACAATTGCCAGTACACTGAATAGTGGTATTAAAATAGTTCATCATAAAAAAGTTTCTACCATTTCTATTTCAACCAGCAACATAAAAGGTATTCGTAAAGTTGGAAATCAATATTGGGCATTTTCAACGAGTGATGGTATCGAAGTTTTAAATAATAATTTTACTTTCAATAGAAAAATAAACAAATACAATACTTTTAAAACCAATGCCATTACTGACATATTTGAAGACTCACAGCATAATATTTGGATAGCCACATTGTACAATGGTGTTTTCAAGTTTAAAGATACTACTAATGGGAAGAACTTTATTCCTTCAATTTCTTTTGAAAATATTGAGGTTTTACACCAACCTATAGATAGTATTAGCTTTAATGGGTATGATAAAGTTTTTGAGTTACCTTCTCATAAAAATCATCTAGCATTTTCTTATAAAGCCGTTGACATAAATAACCCAAAAAACATTGTATATCGATACAAACTTAATGGAGATTATAGCCCGTGGTCAGATAAAAGTTCTGTAAATCTGGCAAATTTACAAGCAGGTGAATATACCTTTAGCGTGCAATCAAAAGTAAGTAATCAACAGGAGAGTGACCCAATCCATTTTCAATTTTATATTGACAAACCTCTTTATCAAAAAGCTTGGTTTAAATGGTTACTCGGAGCTTTCCTTTTATTGATAATAGGATTCTTTATTTTTCTGTATGTAAAAAAACTCCAAGATAAAAACGAAGAAAAAATCAAGCAACTACAAATTGAGAACCATTTGTTAACCTTAGAACAAAAAGCACTGCAACTTCAAATGAATCCTCATTTTGTGTTTAATGTTTTAAACGGGATTAAAGCTCTTGGAAATGCAGGAAAAGTAGATGATCTCAATAAAACTATTTCCAAGTTTTCAAGTCTTTTACGATCTGTTTTGAATACTTCAAGGAAAGATGATGTAAGCTTAGCTGAAGAAATTAAAACTCTGGAAAACTATGTTTCTTTAGAACAACAGATGAGCCACAATCCATTTACTTACACTATTAATACGAAGTTATCACTAGATACAGAAGAGATTATGATTCCTCCAATGTTAGTTCAACCATTTGTAGAAAATAGTATTAAGCATGGTATTAAGTCTATTAAGAATGGAGAGATAACTATTAATTTTTTCGACTACAAAAACTTTCTTCATTGTGAAATTATTGATAATGGCATAGGTATTTTCTACTCGCAAAAAGAAAAAAAGAAAAAAGATCACGCTTCTTTAGCTTTAAAAGTAACAAAAGAAAGAATTAAAAACCTAGGTTCGGAAACTTCTATTAATTTTACAGAATTGAAAGAGAATCGAGAAGTGCTAGGAACGAAAGTTTGGTTCAAAATACCTTTAAAAACGGATTTTTAACTACGAACTCATTCAAAGTCTTAGATCAATTATATAAAAGAAAAACTGAAAAATAATTTTATGAAAAACTTAACCGCTGTTCTTGTTGATGACTATTCACCAGCTTTAGAAATGTTAGAAAATGATCTCACAATCAATCATCCAGAAATTGAAATTATAGCTAAGGCTAAAAGTGTTGTCGAAGCGTCTAAACTATTAAGACAACAAGAACCAGATATTCTTTTCCTTGATATTATGCTTGGAGATGGAACTGGCTTTGATGTACTAGAGATTCATCCTAATTTATCTTCAAAAATTATATTTGTAACAGCTAGTGACGAATACGCTATTAAAGCCTTTAAATTCGCCGCCATCGATTATATTTTAAAACCGTATTCTTCAGAAGACTTAACCAACGCAATTGATAAAGCAAAATCACAAATATCACCGAATAAAGAACAGTTAACTGTACTACAAGATTCTATTTCTTACCCCAACCAACGTCCAAAAAAGATCTCATTAAACTCCTCTGACAAAATAATTGTCGTTAATCTAGACGACATTATGCACTGCAAGTCAGACAATAATTATACTGAATTTTACATGAGTGATAACAAAAAGATTTTAGTTGGTAAGACCTTGAAATACTTTTCTGATATTCTGAAAGAATACAACTTTTTACGCGTACACCAAAGCCATCTCATTAATTTACAGTTCGTTAAAGAATTTATTAAATCCGACGGTGGATATATTGTTCTTCAAAACAATCAAACTATTCCTGTTTCAGTAAGAAAACGAAATGAAGTAATTGAAGTTATACAACGTATTTAATTGAATATATTATATCTTTTATGTTAAAGTTTTATTAATTTTTACTTATCTTGGTGTTTTAAATAAAATTTCTATGCCAGTAAGTATTCTTAAACCAGAAAAAGGGAGATTGCTCATTGCCGAGCCTTCCATTTTGAACGATAGCTCGTTTAAGAGAACTATCGTGCTACTCACCGAACACACTCAAAAGAGTTCAGTGGGCTTTATTATGAATAGGCCGTTACAGTATTCGTTAAACGATTTGGTTCCTGACATTAATTGTGACTTTACTGTTTATCAGGGAGGTCCAGTAGAGCAGGATAACCTATACTTTATTCATAAAATACCAGAGCTTTTGCCCAACAGTATTGAAGTCAATGACGGCATATACTGGGGAGGTAATTTTGAATGTTTAAAAGAACATTTAAATAACAATACCGTGAAACCAAGCGATATTCGCTTTTTTCTAGGTTATTCGGGCTGGGACACCAATCAATTAGATGATGAATTAAAAACTAATTCTTGGTTTGTTTCTCAGAATGTCTATCCAAATATTTTCGCTATTAACAACGAGACTCTTTGGAAAAATCAACTATTAAAACGAGGTGGTGAATACAGGATATGGGCCAATGCTCCAAGTGACGTTCAAATGAACTAAACTTTATACTCCTGTTATACTAAGTACTCTTAAGCTATTTTGCAGTTTTTGTGTAATTTCTTGTGAAAATTTCTTCTTTCGATAATTAGTAACAGACTGAACCCCCACAATAGCATTTGTAATAAATACCTCATCGGCTTTTTGTATTTCAAATGGAGAAATTGATGTTTCTTCTAAAGTATAATCTGGGTTTTTCCCTATGATTTCAATGATTTTCTTTCGAATCACTCCTTTTATACAACCTTCTGTTAACGCAGGTGTTTTAATAACATTACCTTTTACAACGAAAATATTTCCATTGGTTACTTCAACCACTCCTTTATTTTCATTCAGTAAAATACAGTTATCCAAATCATTTTCATCGGCAAAAACTGAAGCTATAGTATTTAGCATTCTATTTGTCGTTTTAACAGTAGATAGTAAACCCGAATAGTTGTAAAAATCTTTGAATAAATCCACAGTATATACTTCTTTTGATTTTACATCAATTGGAGCTACATCAATTAAATAATCGACCTCATTCGTTTTAGGTAAATACAACCCACCATCTTTACGGTAAACGGTTAATCTAGCTCGAAAAGTTCGACTATCAGAAGTAATGGCATTTACTGTTTTTAAGATTTCTTCTTGAAGAAACTCTAAAGTAAATGTCATAGGAATCTTCATGCGCAACATTCGCATTGAAGCCATTAACCTAAAATAATGATCTTCAAAAAAGACAACCTTGTTATTTTGTACTTTAATCGTTTCAAAAACACCATCTCCATATTTGAAAGCTCTGTTTTCATTACTTAAACTCACTTCGTTTGGAGAAATTACCGTTCCGTTTAGATTTATCATTATCAGATTTTTTGGGATTGCAAAATTACTAATTTCATGGAATTTTAGAGATAATTATCTAAATAATTAAAATTAGTCATGTAGAAGTGGAGCCCTTCTAAAAAAGACGAAAGAATAGCACAAAAAAACCCGACAAATATTGTCGGGTTTGTTATTTTAAATTACTTGTTTAAGCTCCAATAGTATGTTTCAGTTCTTCAATCTGATTTTCCCATAGCATTTTTGCCTCTTCTACCTCATCTTCATCATCTGCAAAATCAGTTACTAAAACCACAACATCTTTCGTAAGCGGATCAACCTGAATTCTAAATTCAAAATAACTCTCGTCACCTTCGCTCTCTGCCCATTTAAATTTAATTCGTTCATCAGCTTTACTAGCTACAATTTTTGCTTCTTCTTCTGAATCATCCCACATAAATGTAATTTGCTTTCCTCTGGAATTAACTCTATCAGCAAACCACTCCTCTAACCCAGCAGGGGTGGCAAGATAAGTATAAAGCATGCTTGGGGAAGCGTGAATAGGGAATTCTAATTCAAATTTAACTTTACTCATTTATATATACGTTTGAGCGCCAATATATAGAATTTTTATTTAAAAAAAAATGATTTTTTTTTGTTGGTAAATTAAAAAAACGTCTATATTTGCACCCGCAATCAGGCGAGGTAGCTCAGGTGGTTAGAGCGCAGGATTCATAACCCTGAGGTCGGGGGTTCAAGTCCCCCCTTCGCTACAAAGATAAAAACCACAGTAAAAATGCGCTTTTAAGGCGCATTTTTTTATGGGCAAAAATTCTCATTATTTTAGAAAGCGAATACTTCGTGAAAAAATTCATTAATAAGTATATCTTACAGCAACCACTTTCCTATTTAGAATTTGGTTTCGAAAAAACCGCTTAACAATATTGTTCTTTAACTTTTTAAAGAAAAGAAAGTTTTAATGATTATTCCTTCTTTACAACTTCTCCTTAATAGCTTTTCTCCAGAAGTAAATGCCAAAAACAAAAGTTACCATAGCAAACATAATTCCATATTCACCTAGCCAATGTTCCGTCCCTTCATTTTTGATGGTAAGCTCAGGTAAAATCTTTTGGATATAGATATTGCTTACCGCATGAAAAATTACAGCTGACCAAAGACTTTTAGATTTGAAAGTATAGTAGGTCATTATAACGGACATGGAAATAATAACAATATAAAATGTAGTCATTTCCAAGGCAATATTGTTTCCATAGTAAACGATTAACGGCCAATGCCACGTAGCCCAAATAATCCCACTAAATAGAGAAACACCGGTAAAGGAGAGAACTTTTCTTAACTCATAAATAAAAAAACCTCTCCACCCTATTTCTTCTCCCAAAGTCGTAGCAGCCGATCTTATAACTTCAACTGTGCCCGTTAAAATCACAGCTATAATTACAATTAATATAGGATTTAAACTGCCTATTCCAACCAAACCTATTTCTTTAGCCCAATTCAATATAGTTTCTTCATTAGCCATACTCCCCAAACCGAAGCTCCAAATTAAAACGTAGGTTATCAAACCATATAAAGCGGGGATAAAGTAGGACAAACGAATATATTTCCAATTCCCCCAATTCCAATTTAAAGAGGAAATTGAACGTCCTTTAATTTTCAGTGTTATTATAGATGCAACTGCTGGGCACCACATTAACCCTCCAATATATATTCTTGACGGATATAAATTGACGATGGCGTAATGAAAAGTTGAACTTAAAACTGTTACTATAACTAGGAAAATCAATATAGTTTTCCAGGTTTCTTTGGCTTCTGACATTAGATTTTAATTTGCTTTAATACCGACGAATTTAGTACGGTTATGTTACATCTTCTCTTATATGTTATATAAACAATATCTAAATAAAAAGTTAGGAGAATTGTTTTTATTGTAATTCAAACTTATTTGTTTCCGTTTTATCAGCAAATGGAAATTTATCACATTCATCCTTTTGATTTCCATATTCCGTTTTTACCAAATACCCTAATACTAGCAACCATTAGACTCTCAAAATTCTAAGGGTTTATACCATCCCAATATCAGGGATACTACCTATTTCTTTTTATAAAACTATTATTTAGTTTAGCCTTAGCTATTCAGAGCTTGTTTAAGGGGCAAGTGAGAAAGTTGTATTTGATAAATAATCTGCGTATTAACCAAACTTTTCATACTATTTGTTTTCTATTAAAAATGTTAGTGCGCAGTTCTTTTTACCACAATTTACTTCATTTTCTATTTCTTATTTTTAATTGGATAAGTCCAATTATAATCAGTACAACATTGAAGAGTTGGAAACTAGAAAAGTTCCCATTTTTACTAAATTGATATCCTATAATCTAACAGTAACTATTGTTTTGGCTCCTTTTTTAAATTCATACCTAGTTTAATAATGATAATTATTAGAAACCTTTTCTTTATTCACCTTTCTTTTGGTCATACTCTCTATATAATTTTATTTAACATCTATAAGTTTGAGTAAAGAAAACTTAAGCTTAGAAAACATTTCAAAAAAGATCTTTTACCAAGCTTTCTTTTATTACATCAATTTCTTGCCTTATTACAAAAAATCGTAACTCTATACCATTCATTCCAAACCCCACCCTCCTATTCTTTATTTTTAAACTGCAATCATTTAAAAACAAATAATTGCAAAGGTGCAATCCGAAAAACCTATTTTAAACAGAGTAGGAAACTTAAACAAATAATAATGTCAACTATAACCAAACCAGTAAAAACTACTACTCAGACTATTACCTCTAAACTATCTCCTGTAGAGTGGAATTTTGAACCTAATACAGTTTTATATGGTACCGTTCTTAGAACAACTGATAAACAGTTTGGAGCAACAATTAAAATAGAAAATCACAAAGGCGATTTGATTGAATCTTTTTCTTTAAAATCCAGTAGTGGTTTTGAATCTAATTTTATTGGCAGCGTGGATATTACAGACGCTTCTGATTTTCCATTAATAATCAAAAGTACAATAACTTGCAGCACAGATTTCGAATGCGTTAATGCTCCTCAGACTCATTTAGGGTTAAAACTTAATAAAAAAGGAACCCCAGTTCCTGTATGCTATCAATCTACCCTATTTTGCAATGATAGTCTGAATGATACTAAAAAGGATATGGATTATAATGATTTTGTTATAACATGGCAACTTTATGACAGTTCGCATGATTCATAATAATTTAATTAATGAAATGGGGTGTAGCAATACATGTACTTAACAGTGCTACACCTCATTAATACAAGCTTTTTACTTACCTCCCAAAGTCATATCGAAGAATTCCTTCTTGGGCAATTTCTCTTCTATTTTTTATGTCTCACATTTTCATTTTCCCTTGGTTTTTCTTTCCTGAACCCACTTATGAAATATCTATACTTATAATCACCATACTATTCATACCCTTAGTAGATTAAAAACATTTCTTACTGATGTAATTACCAAAAAACTTATCAACTCAAATATAGATTACTTCAATTAATTTTTAATTATTACCTTTACACCGATTAAGTTGTAACTGCGTGTTGATCCAACTTTCATTTACCCTTGAAATAAATTAGTGCGCAGTTCTTTTTCTAATCATTTTACCTCCTTTTATACAAACTAAGGTTTATGAGTATGTTCCAATTGCTTAGCAAAGAAGAAAAAGAGAAACTCTTACTCAAAATCGAAGAAAAGACTAAAAATAGACCTTCAAAAAAGAAATTGTATTATTATCATTTCGGAATAGAAAAATGCCCTTCAGGTGTTTTAACTCCCCGACTACTACCTGAAGACTTTGAAGATCTTTATAGATAGTAAAACCCCTTTCCTTTCTTACAAAAACATACTGTTAAGTTAAGAACTCGTTCATTTAAATTTAGAATATAAAAAAACACCTAAAAAGGTGTTTAAGTAAATTTTCATCCAACTAGGTTAGTATCATTTATTTTTCCAAAAAATGTGTTCTTTTAGTTTTAGACATTGTCAGAAACTATTTGCTCAACCTCTTTAAGCCATTTTTCACGTTCTTCATAAGTGCTATCAACCACAACTGTAAATACTCGTCTCAAAACATTTTGAACCCCACAAAATTTGAAAACACAGTTTTTCCAAATTAATTCTAATGGATTACCAAACATTTCTCTTTCTCTATCGATTGTTGTATTTGCGGTATTAAAAATGATAACTTTTTTTAATTTTAGAAGTCCGATTGGAGCTCCTCCTTCACCTCCTTTAGGAAATGCATAAGCCGCATTAAGCCTCATTACTCTATCAATCCATCCCGATAGTAAAGCAGGTGGTTTACCCCACCAATTAGGATGAACAATAATTAAAACATCCGATTCAGTTAAATCTTTAATATACTTTTCAACAAGAGAATCTTCAAGATTCCCCATAATTTCCTCATATGTTAATACTGGATTAAACTCCTCCTTATACAAATCATGAAAAACAATTTCATATCCTTTTTGTATTAAAACTTGTTCAACCTGATTAGCGATTGCATGGTTAAAACTACCGCTATTAGGGTGACATATTATTATTTGAGCTTTCATTAGTAATACTTATTTTTTCAAAATTAATTTATTAGAAAATAGGTTATCCTATTTCCAGTTTTATCTATTTAAATACTCAAAAAGCTTACTAAGATCCACTTTATAAATATTCATTAAACCATTATGAATTCCTTCATAACTTCTTACTAACTCTTTATAATCTGTAAATTTCTTTTGATCAGTTCCTAAATCATCCAATCGATCGCTTGAAAAATATAACGTTTTACCATCTGGCGCTAATATCGGATCAGAATCCATATTTATAGAATTAACCTTCTCTCCTAAGTTAACTCCTTTTCCCCACTTACCATTCTTAAGTTTTTTAAACACATATAAATCGTAATGCCCCAAACCACCTTTTCTTTGGCTTGTAATGAACATAAATTTCCCATCCCTACTTACTTCAGGATCTGCATCACTAAATTCGGTATTTAACTCATTAACTAACTCTGGTTTCGTATAAGTTCCATTTTTTAGTTTTGAAACAAAAATATCACCTCTCTTAGATCCAGGTCTCGACCACGACACAAAATGTATAGTTCCATCCTCTTGAATTGTTGGATATACAATTTCATACTCATCATTGATCCCATTTACCAATTTTGGTTCTGACCATCCATTTAAGTTTTTTTCCACATACCATAAATTTGATCGCTTTAATGTAGGATTAGAACTTGGTCTATTTGAAGTAAAATATAGTCGTTTTCCATCCTTAGAATGATATGGATTCATATCTCTATATTTTCCAGAAAATGGCGCTATTTTGGGTTCAGACCAATACCCATTCTTCCAATGACTATAAACCAAAACGGTTCTTCTGAAACCTGATAACCCCTTTATAAAAAACATTTCTTTCATATCTGGAGAAATTGAAGTACCAAATTCAAAACCATTTGTAGAAACAGTGCCAGGTTGAACGAGCTCTATTTTGAGTTCATTTAAAATTTTTACAAGCTCTTCGTTCTCTTGTGATCTCATTTCTTGATTAAACACAATTGAAACCACAAGCACATATAATATATATTTTAAGTTTAGCATTTCAAGCAGTATTAGTTTTCTAAGTTTTATTTGGTTAACAATAATTATTATTCAAATGATCTGCGAGATCATTAATTACTGTCGGAGAACAAATAAAATTAAATTACAGCGAGAGCACTGCGAATTTTATGTTAAAATCAACAATCAGAAAGAACAGAAATTAAGCAATTACTTTCTAAAACTTTACAAAAAAATAGTAAATGAACTTTTAACATTTAAACTATTAAAATTTAGTCATAAAAAGACCTAATCGGCATAAAATTTGCTGCTTACTTTTTGATGGTCTTTGCTATCAAAAAAAGCAATACCACGTTTAACCTAAACTTTTTCACATATGAAAACTAAACTAATGCTTAGCTGTTTTTTAACAGCTTTATTCATCTCTTGTAGTTCTAATAATGAAGAACTTCCAATTGAACAACCCTCTTTAACCGTTGAAGTATTAGATAAAGGAGTACCATTAGAATCAGCTTCAGTAACTCTTTATTTGACAAAAAATCTATACCCTTTGGACGAAGCTAAACCAATTGCAACAGGAATTACTGATGAATCTGGTAAAGTTATATTCGATAAGAACATAGAAGTGTATCAGAAATATACTGCAAAAGTTGAACATATTTCGGAATGTAAAAACAACTTTTTCTCTTTGAATAATTATTATGCAAATGAAAATTCTAAAACTGTACTAGGAAATCGTTATAAAGAACACAACACACTAACAGTAAATGTATTAAAATCTGCAAATATAACGTTAAGAAACACTTCTCCTAATCTCCCTGGTCTTAATGATGTCATGTATGCTAACATACAAAAAAATGGAGAAGGTAAATTATTTTTGGGTGTTTTAGCTGCTAATAAGCCCATACTTATTAATGATTTTCCAATAGAAGATAAACATCTTCTGAAAATTCTTCATGTACGTACAGGAGAGGAAATCTCGTTAGAGCATGTTTCAACAGGAAACTGTACTTCAAACACCTCTTACAATGTACACCAATAAAACAATCTGAACAATTAAAAAAAGTGGGGTTATCTCCACTTTTTTGTTTTTTTGAAAAAAGCGCATAAAACTGAACAGCAAACACTTAAAACCAAGAAGAATTCTCGTTTTAGACAAATCATTGCTTTTTTCCACAAAACCTACCCTTCAAGACTACTTCATAGACCTTTCGTAACTAAATCAAACATACATTTGCAATGTAATTAAATATACCCCTTGAAATATTTAGTTATAATCATCATCATAAATTGACTTTTTTAGTTAACAAAAACCGGCTATCAAAACGCAGTCATCCAATACAAAATTTCCCCCTTAATAAACGTTTTGATAGCTTTTTTGCATCCTCTATTAGGGGATGATTGGCTCCTTCGGGAGCTTTTTTAGTTTCGTTAATTTTATATTTCTTTTCAACTAACTTACTAAGAAGATACTAGCTTATTTCCTTAAATAATATAATTCTCAACTAAAGTTAATGGCTCATCTTGTTTGTACATAATCAATACTATATATTACTTCAACCATTTCCTTTTCAGTTTTATTAAAGCGCCAAACAGTTCGTATTCTCTTTCTAGACATTTTCTTTCTCTTTTCTGTAAAATACCATCAACACTAATACGTCATATCACATTGGCAGCAACAAAGAACATACCTTTGCGTTGTAATTAATGTTATTCACGAATACATTAATTACGAATAAGCTGTCAAAACAACTTCAACCCAAAACAAAATTCATCCTCAAGTCTTTGATTGCTTATTTCGTTTCGACTTGGGAAAATTGCACAGGCTCCTACGGGAGCTTTTTATTTTCCCCCCTCTCAACAAAATTTAAGTAAGTATAGAAATAAAAAATTAACCTATTTCACATGCCCTATTCCAAACCCCATATCTTCAATTTTATAAAGATGGTTATGGTCATGCATTAACAAATGCCTAAGCATTATATAAGGAGTATATATCTTATATTCCGGATGAACAGCTTCTTTATTCCAATCTTCTTCGGTCAAAGATTTAGCCAACTCTATTGTTTTCTGTCTTACACTAAAGAAATTTTTAACTGTCTGTTCCAAGTTTAAATTAAGGTAAAAATCTCTTTCAAAGTTATCTCCTGATAATGAAATAAACTCAGGTTTCTCTTTTTCTTTAAAGTCTAACAATCTCTTTTGAAATCCATGTAAATCAGTGATGGCAATATGTGTAGCATGTTCATGAATGGTCCACTTATCTTTCACAATAATCCTTCGAATTAGCTTCGGATCTATTTCCAAAATTAACTCATTTAATATCCTTGGAGTTTCTTGTAAAGCACTTAATATTGACGTTATATTCTTATTCATAGTATTTTTTACAAGTAACTTTTACTCTCTTTTAGTTAAGTATTAAATCACCTGATATGTTAATTTCTTTGGATGAATTCATATCAAATAACTTGGCTGTTAATTTATAAGGATTATTAAACTTGCCTTTTGAAAAAGTAATTCTGGTTGTTAACCTACCAACTTTAAGTTTTTTTGCCTCTACTCCTTGCTGCTCATAACCTTTTAATACGTTCTTATTTGATATTATCTTCCTTCCTTCATTATCTTCTACATCTATTGAGAAAACAGGAAATACTCTTCCTTTTTTCTGAGATAACCCACTCACCTGTTCTAAAACTAAAATAAATACATGGTTTGAATTTATTTTCTTAGAATTAACAACCTCTTTCAACGTTTCATTATACAAATATGCCTTTGAATAATTCAGCCCTTTGTTTTCTATTTTTAAAACATCATTTTTTTTAACTGTAAAGGGTAACTCATATGAAAATGATCCATCTCCTTTTTTATCCCATATATCCACATACAATTTGTATTTCTCATTATTTTTATATGGTAATACTGCCTTAAACTTCGTCTTTAATTGAAGCGGTGATAACTTTATTCCATTTTTCAATTTCTCCAATAAGTTTGATTTCGCTACTAATGTATCTTTTCCGTTTTTTACAATATGCATTGATAATCCAGGATAAGTTAAACTATCCATCTTTTTTAAACCAACTACATCATTAAAAACTAAAGTCACTCTTTCTCCATAAACAAACTCATTTCTTTTATCTAATTTTCCATTAACGGTAATTAAGACATCCTTGCAGTCAATTCCATTTCCTTCTGAATATGCTCCCGTTTCTAAGTCTTTATGAACAGATTTATTAAAGTTACAAGACATAAAAACTCCTGTTACCATTAATAGACAAACAATAAACACCTCACTTAAAACACCTTTCTTAGTTACCATTATTTCAATTCGATTATTTGTTAGTGCCGCCAAATATAATTTTTTTATGCTTTTATAAAAGCATTTATTAAATATGTTTAGGAGTTTCAATCAGCCTTTTTCAAGAAAAAACAGTTTTTTATCACAATAAATGTGACTTCTTTAAAAAAGATGTGTCATAATTAATGAAAACGAAAAATTATTTTCGGATTCCATTAAACGAATTATTTAACAACATGATATATTTTGGTTCATAATAAACTATAGGTGAAACATAAAGTAAATCTCAACAGTATAAATCGAGTTCCCTAAAAAGAAACATTTATAAAATTTTATGAACCAATTTCTATCATCGAAAAAAGAAATCAAAACTCTGGAAAAGATTTCTAAGTTAATCAAATTTGAATCCTTACGCTAGCTTACTTACACAACATATCGAGTTGTGAAATCATATTGAATAAAAAGAAAAACAAAAAAGAAGCACACCCTTCTTTAATAGGTTGAGTACTTTTTTTATTCACCTATACTTTTGGTCGTTTTACCGACCTCAATAAACCACTAAACTAATTTGTAAAAATGAATTGGTTTGGTGGCTTATATTTGAAATGAATAAAAATTTCATACCCCCCGAATTTTTTAGCCCCTTAAACATGGGCTCCAGCATGGAGCTCTTTTCCCCTATATACCTATTTCATATATTCCTTTTTCAACTTCCACTAATTTCACTTTGCAAATCCTCAAGTAATATACTGTAAACCTTTCAATTATCTTTAAGTTTTATTTAAACTCCGTTAACATCATTTGATATATTCTTAAATACTTTTATACCGTAGTAGTAGGTAAATGGATGTTAGTCCATATCAATTTTGCATTAGACTATATTCAACCAAACTGACCTCCTCCAAAAAAGGAGGTTTTTTTGACTACAAAAAAAACAACTTAATCAATCAAAATCAACCACTTAACTACAAAAAACAGCAATTAATCTAAATTCAACTATACAAACCTTAGATATAAATTACCTTTATAATGAGTTTAAAAACTTATTTCATTGTTTAGTTAGTTTGATTAGAAATACTCTTTAGCAATAAAGAGTATTTTTCTTTTTATACAAAAACTTATATGACCTCTCAAGAGCAAAACAAACTTAAACTCATGGTTATCTTCATCATTACCAGTAAAAACCATTAGTATACAACTAGGGATTTTACCAATTGTAAGATAGCCTTACTTGTTTTAAATTGCAGTAAGTTTGGAATCAAAATTTTCGGACAGCTTAATATTTCAAGGGGAAAATTCCTACTCCTCATTCGAGTAGGAATTTTTATACGATTTTCAAAAATCAACTAACCTACAACAAACCGAATTATCCCCTTATATAACTTTTGTAATTAGCTCCTTCGGGAGCTTTTTTTATTTTATTTTTTTCTTTTGTGACTTTTTAAAAATAAAAGTGTCATAAGAGTAGTAGTATAGTTTAGTAGTAGATTTTTTTATAAAATCATTTTTTAAAAAAGATTCTCATATGAGAATCTTTTTTTATTCTAAAGCCCACTCCATGTAGTATTTTCCAATTTTTACCTTTCCATATATCGAAACTAATGGTTTTCATTATTACAGACAGTAAAAACCCTATTTAATATTAGTAAAATTACTTATTGCAGGAACGAATCTTTTTTATGACTTTTGCATTACTATTTAGCTTATAAATTTGTAAGAAGGGTTTTTTAAGTGTATAGTGGAGGGAGCTTTATTCCAAAGCTCCCTATTTGCCCTTAATTTTAAGTATACTTACTCTTTGTATTCCATTATTACATAGAAAAATTGAAAGTCTGAAAAATGAGATAATGAAACTACACCCGATCTCTTTATTTCAGCCGAATAAAAATCAATATTCATCTTTCTTACCTTATCTGTTGCATCTACGATAGCCTTATTCATATCTATTACATTGTAAGCATATCCTACAACCTGGTTTTCACCTGAGGCTAATAGTTTTTTCAAATCGTCATCCCCTTCGGTAACATCGGTAATAGGTATTCTTTTTGTTCCACTACCAGTTTGAAACTGGATGTAGTCAATATTACTTGGATAAGCAATTGTTTTCTGGACGGTATATGGGAAATAACCCGGTTCATTTATTGGTTCTCCAACTACCAAATACATTGGAGGGTAAATTGTTGCGGCAGAAACTTGAATCTGCACTCTATTAATTCCCTCTTCTCTTCCTTTTGCTACTATTAAAACTTTATCATCTTCTCCTACCCGAAAAGCTTCAACCTCGATAGGGAAAATTATGTGGTTATTCATACTAAAAACTTTCTTTATCTTTTAATAACAACAAATATCTTTATAAGTATTTCGAGTAGTAAAAAAAAGGTTATGAACCATGAATCTTTATAGTTGAACGTATGTTTTTACGGTATAACCGCTTAACACTTTAACTCAGTTAACATATTCTTAATAGATTCAATCTTTTTTTATAATTCGATCATTATTTTAACTGTTTGGTACGATTATTGTTTTAACAAGGCTTTAACAATTAATACTTTTACTATGAGAAATCATCTACTATTATCTAAAACTATTTTGTGGGAGTAATTGCTTGTGAAAAAGAGGAAAAAGAAACTAAAAAACTGAAGTGGTACTTCAGTTTTTTTCGTTTTTTGGTAGATACTATAGCTCTTTAATTCTTTTTTCGTATTTTATGATCCAGAATGTTGAAAAGCCTAAAAATTACTTACAAAAAGTTGGAACTTCAATAAAATGAAATATTTAACTAATTTCTTTGAAAAAAAAACTAAATAAAGTACTTTCGGGCTTTTAAACACTACATTTACCTAAATAATTAAGAATGAAAAAAATAGTACTTTTAGCCCTCATAGGAGGTATTATGCTTTCATGTAAGAAAGAAGCACCCGTAAAAGACTATCTAATTTTATCTGGTACAGTTGATAATTTCAAAAAGCGAGATGTTAAATTAGAAGGTTTTGATTTTGAAAAAAAGATCCCTTTTAACAAAAAAACAAAAACATTTGTTGATACTCTTAGGATAGAAAGAGATGGATATTACAAACTAACTGTAAACAAAAGAAAGTTTGATGTTTACTTAACAAAAACTGATGATCTTAAAATTCTTTTAGATTACAAAAACCCAGATGCTATTAAGTTTGAAGGGGTTAATGGCGTAACAGGAGATTATTTCATCAAAAAGAAAAACTTATTTGCTGAGCAAATTATTAACTTGAGAGAACTATTAGGTAAGGAAGAACCTGAATTTCTTTCAACTTTAGACACTTATAAAAATGCATTAACTGACTTAGCCATCAACAGCAAGTTACCAGAAGCATTTTTAAAGAAAGAAATAAAGAATATAGAATATGAATACTTAAGAGATTTATATTTCTATCCTACATATTACCCTGCTTTGAGTGGTAATGAGGACTTCGTTCCTTCAGAAAACTTTCCTTCTGTAACTGATAAAATCAATTTCAACGAAGGAGAAGATTACAAAGATTTTGATTTTTACCAAAAGATTGTTCAGGATGAAATTCAAAGATTAGCTGATGAAAGAGCTACTGAAGATGCAGATGTTGCTCTTAACTATTTGGAAACAGTTCAGACTGAAGTTACCGATAGCATTGTTAAAAACGATTTATTGTTTGAAAAAGGTCAAAAGGGAATTACTTACACAGAAGACTTAGAAGGATATTACAACAAATACATCGCTTTCTCTACAAATAAAGCTCATAAAGATAGAATTACGGAAATCTATAATTCTTTAAAGTTAACAGCAAAAGGAATGCCTTGTCCGAAGTTTGAAAACTATGAAAACATTGCAGGAGGAACTACTTCATTAGACGAGTTATTAAATAGCGGAAAGTACTTATACATTGATGTTTGGGCTACTTGGTGTAGTTTCTGTAAGCGTGAAACTCCACTTTTAAAGAGACTTGAGTTACAGTACCACGATCAAAACATTGAATTTGTAAGTATTAGTGTTGACAATATTAACGCTAAAGATAAATGGAAAGAAACCATTGAACAAAAAGAAATGGGAGGCGTTCAATTATTCGCTGACAAATCTTTTGGTTCTGATTTTATTAAGAAGTTTGCTATTAAAGGACTACCAAGATTTATTATGGTTGATCCTGAAGGAAACATTATCAGTCCAAATGCTCCTAGACCTTCAGACGGTGAAAAACTAATGAATATGTTTGAAGAGTTAGGAATTAGCATCTAAACAAAAACACACCTTTATATTACAAGAAAATCCGCATTACTGCGGATTTTTTTTATTAATAATTCACAAAAAAAAATGTTTTTTGTGTTTATCAAAATTTTACAGAGATTTACTTCTTTAATCAATTAAAGAAGTAATTATGAAAATTTCCCACTTACTATTATTACTGTTATGTTTTATCTTCTTAACAACCTCCTGTAATTCCCCTACCCCCATAGAACAACTCATTATTAAAGGTAAAATAGACGGATTCAAAAAAAAAGAAATTAAACTAACTAGCTACAATTATGAACATAAGATAAAGATTAATAAATCTTCTAAAACCTTTAATGACACCATTAAAATCCCAAGAACAGGATATTACAATTTGGTCTTTTCGAAAAACAAATACTTAACACTTTACCTCACTAAATCTGACAATTTAGAAATTAATAGTAACCTTAAAAACCTGGAAAAAACATCTTTTAAAGGAGATAATAAGCAGGTCAATAACTACTTTATTAAAAAAAGTAAGCTTTATTCTTCTATTGTTAAGTCTGCCTATGTTCTATTCAAACAAAATGAAGAGTCATTTACTCAAACAATGGACAATTACAAAGACAGTTTAAAATCCTTATGTGCTTCAAACAAGTTTCCTGTTGATATCGAAAATAAAGAGTATAGACACATAGATTATGAAATTACTCGAAATTTTAATAATTATGAGGACTTTCACGGAAAACTGACTGGAGAAACGGATTTTAACGTTTCAAGTGCTTTTTCTCAAAAAATCCCTGAAATCAAATTAGACCATAGAGAGGATTATTTAGATTTTCTTTCGTACAGAAAATATATTCAAGAATTATTAGAGAGAAAAACAAACAAGACAAACACTGAAGATCAAAATAGTAAACCATTTATTAATTATCTAAAAACAGTAACTAACAACATTAACGACACACTAATAAAAAATGATTTATTCTTTACAAAAGGAATAAAACAAATCACCTATACCGATTATATTAAAGAGTATTATGACTATTATATTAAAAACTCCACAAACAACACGTATAACAATAAAATAACAGAAAAGTACAATGTGTTAAAACTTACCGCTAAAGGTAATAACACTCCTAAATTTTTTGATTATGAAAATTATGAAGGAGGAATAAACTCTTTGGATGACTTTTTAAACAATGGAAAATACAAGCTAATCGATGTATGGGCTACTTGGTGTAACGTTTGTGAGCGAGAAATCCCTTTATTAAAAAGGTTCGAGGTTCTTTATCATGACAAAAACATAGAATTTATTGGAATCAGTGTTGACAAAAAAAGTAGCTTCGATAAATGGAAAAAAGTTATTAAAACAAAAGAACTATCCGGCCATCAATTATTTGCTGACAATGAAATGAAGTCCGACTTTATACAAAAATATGCTATTGAAGGACTTCCGAGGTTTATTATTCTAGACCCAACTGGTAAAATTGTTACACCTAATGCCCCCAGACCATCTGAAGATGATAAATTGAAAAATATTATTGATAATTTAAATATCTAATATTTATTGAATTAGAATAGTAGTGGAAAGTAACTAGAATATTGCTCTCCACTACTTTTTTATTATTAAAATCGGTTATCTCCATCCAAGAGATCTCCTATACCTCCTAAAATACTACCTTCTCCTCTATCTCCTCCCGATTGCGGAGCCATCGAAAGAACACGTCCTGCCAGTCTACTAAACGGCAACGATTGAATATATACTGTACCAGGTCCTCTTAAAGTCGCAAAGAACAAGCCTTCTCCTCCAAAGATGGTATTCTTTATCCCTCCAACAAACTCAATATCATAATCGACATCTTGAGTAAACCCAACAATACACCCTGTATCCACTTTTAAAACTTCACCCGGCTGTAAAACTTTCTTTGCCATGGTTCCTCCAGCATGAATAAATCCCATACCGTCACCTTCCATTTTTTGCATAATAAAACCCTCACCTCCAAAAAGTCCTCTACCAAGTTTTTTTGAAAACTCAATACCGATAGAAACACCTTTAGCTGCACAAAGAAATGCATCTTTCTGACAAATAAACTTTCCTCCAAACTCAGTTAAATCGACAGGTACAATTTTCCCAGGATATGGTGATGCAAAAGATACTTGTTTTTTCCCGTGTCCAATATTTGTAAAAACGGTCATAAACAAGCTTTCACCGGTTAGAATTCTTTTTCCTGCAGAAAATATTTTCCCAAGTAAGCCTTTTTCTTGATTCGATCCATCTCCTAAAATAGTATTCATTTTAACATCCGAATCCATCATCATAAAGCTTCCACTTTCCGCTACGACACCTTCCTCTGGATCTAATTCAATTTCTACATATTGCATTTCTTCACCATATATTCGGTAGTCAATTTCGTGTGCATTCATAATAATTAGTTTTATTGGTTAGACGCTATTTTACTTTTTTTGTTACGACTTCACTTTCAAACTCCATTCAAATTCAAATTTCGACACAGATACCCCTTCTTCATTAATTCCCTCTGAAGTAACCAATACCGTTTGCCCATCACCTGTCTCTACCGCCCTTTTGATTACCTCTTTAATTAATGCCCCATCATTACATTCAAATCGTATTTTACCCACTGCCTTTTTTGTAAACACCGCATTCATATTAGTAACGAGCATTGATACCTTTTCTCCTGAATCACTTATTGCTTTCATTACTAAAATTCCCGTAGATAATTCTGAAGCCATCCCTTGGACTGCCCAAAACATCGACTTAAATGGATTTTGATTTACCCATCTATGGCGTACTCGAACAACTGAATTAGTCTCTGAGATACTGGCAACACGAACCCCTGTAAAAAAAGCTGCTGGTAATTTAAAAAGTAAGAATGTATTTATTTTTCTCGGTGTAAACTTCATTTCTATATAAGATTTACTGGCAAAATACAACTTTAAACTAAATTTTAACATCTAATCTAAATGTTAAATTTTGTTAAATTTTAGTACTATGTATTGCATAATACCATTTAATATCTATATATTTGTATTGTCAAGTATTATATAAATCATATTATTATGCAAAACAATAACGAGAATACAAACGCCTTTTTAATACATATCTCATCTTTTGCTGGATATTTATTTCCATTAGGCAGCATTATAACTCCACTAATTATTTGGCAAACCCTAAAAGATAAAAGTCCTTATTTAGACGAACATGGAAAGGAAGCTGTTAACTTTAACATTAGCTTCAGCTTATATATTTTTATTTTAGGCGCTTCTTTTTTCTCATTTATTTTTGGCAATTTTTTCGACATTTTCAATGGCGTAGATATTGACTTTGGAGGACATCATTCTTACAACGGACTTTTTGGAATTTTAGGAGTTGCTTCTTTAGTTAGTATTGTTACTCTTATTAAAATAGCTTTAATCATCTTAGCTGCCATGAAAGCAAACAATGGAGAAGTTTACAAGTATCCATTTACCATAAAATTTATTAAATAACCACTCTAAACCACGCTCAATGAAGATAGAAAACACAAAAGCTCAAATGCGTAAAGGAGTGTTAGAATACTGTATTTTATCCATTCTGAAAAATGGAGATGCTTATACATCAGAAATTCTATCCACCTTAAAAAGCGCTGAAATGATAGTGGTCGAGGGAACCATTTACCCACTATTAACTCGATTAAAAAACGCCGGGTTATTAAGCTATAGATGGGAAGAATCAACCTCTGGACCCCCAAGAAAATATTATGTTTTAACCGAAAATGGACAACTATTCTTAAAAGAATTAGACAAAACATGGAATAACCTAGTGAATGCTGTAAACCAAGTAACAAGTACAAAATCAACTGAAAATGAATAAAACGATCAACATAAATTTAGGTGGATTTTTCTTCCATATAGATGAAACCGCCTACCAAAAATTAAAACGTTATTTAGACGCAATCGGACGTTCTTTAAGTGACGACCCTCAAGGGAAAGATGAAATTATTTCTGATATCGAAGCCAGAATTAGTGAGTTATTGTCAGAAAGAATAACGGATGCTCGTCAAGTTGTAAATGAAAGTGATATTGATGAAATTATTGCTATCATGGGGCAACCTGAAGATTATGCCGATGTTGAAGAAGAGTACACTAAAACTACTTCAAGTAGCAGCCGAAGAAAAGGTGCTGGTAAAAAGCTTTTCAGAGATGGAAATGACAAGTTTTTAGGAGGTGTTTGTTCTGGATTAGGACATTATGTTGGTATTGACGCTATTTGGATTCGTTTAGCTTTTATTGTATTAATTGCAAGTGGATTCTCTCCTTTAGTCTATATTATTTTATGGATTCTTCTTCCCGAAGCCAGAACTACTTCTGAAAAACTTCAAATGGAAGGAGAGGCTGTAAATATTGATAACATTGAAAAAAAAATTCGTAACGAGTTTGAAAACCTATCAACCAAGCTGAAAGATGGCGCCCATGAACTATCTGACAAAATTTCGAGTGCAGATTATGAAAAACTTAGAGCACAAACTAAGTCGGGATTTCAAGATTTTATAGATACTTTAGGTAAAATATTACTTGCAGTATTCAAAGTCTTTGGAAAATTTATGGGTGTCATTTTAATTTTTATTGCTGGTGCTACCTTGATTTCATTGCTGTTAGGTATTTTCTCAGTTGGAAGTTTGGAAATTTTACAAATTGATAATGATATCGTTCATTACCCACCATTTTTCTATGAGTCATCAATGCCTAGATGGTTATTGGCAACGTTCTTATTCATTCTAATAGGTATTCCATTTGTAGTTCTATTCATTTTAGGTTTACGTATTCTTTCTCCAAATATTAAGAAATTAAACACCTCTACAGTATTAACGTTACTGGGTATTTGGTTAGTTGCGCTATTAGGAGTTGGTTTTTCGGCTATCGAATTTTCAACGTCAAGAGCATATAATGGAACTAATGTTGAAAAACATAGTCTTACTTATGACACTGAAAAGCCATTAAAAATTAGAGTGGTTAACGACGATAATATTTATTACCAATCTCGACTTCGAAACAGTCATAATTATGTGAATGTAATGGTCGATGATACAGAGATGAAATATTCAAACGATGTAAACATCGATATTGAAAAGAGTGAAACAGGTAATGCTTACATAGAAATTAAGAAAACCTCAGAAGGAAGAAAGCGTAATTTAGCAAATAAAAATGCCGAAAATATTCGTTATAATTTTAAATCAGATAATAATATAATTGTTTTTGATGCCTATTTCTTAAATGACTTCAAAAACATGTGGAAAGATGAAGAAGTAAAAGCTACTCTTTACCTACCTGAAGGTTCAAAAGTATATTTTGAAAGATCATCACGTGATTTCTTGTATAGTATTGACAATACAGATGATATTTATGACCGTGATATGGTTAACCATCATTTTAAAATGACTTCTAGAGGCCTTGAGTGCACTGATTGTGAAAAATCGAATACTAATTTTGATGATGAGGAAAGTGAAGAAGATTCATTTGACAACGAAGATGAGGACATGGAAGATATAAGCTTTCTATTTGAAAGTACCATTAATGATTTCAAAGCAGAACTTGTTGTTACTAAAGAAACTACAAAAAATGAACTTAAAAAACTAGCTCGCTGGTTCAAGAATCGAAAAAACATTGATATCGATTTTTCCGAATCTACATTCTATGATAATGGTAAAATAAAAACGTATAAAATTGAAGTTGATTGTAACGATGGCTTCAAAGGGAAAAGCGCTTCAAAAAGCACTATTATTGGAATTGGCAAACATGGTTTCATTAGAAACTATGATGAAAATGGCGAAAGCTATTCCTTTAAAATTTGGTAATTACACCAAATTTTAAATCACCTTATAACTCTATTGGAAATTCAACACAACCATAAATACTTCAACTTTAGTATAGGTTGAAGTATTTTACCCTCACACTTTGTGAGTAAACTATTAAAAACTATGGACTCAATTTTCGACTTCTTTTTCAAAGGTAACTTCCTTATGAAATTACTGATGCTATTGTATGCTCTTTTAGTATCATGGTTTACCAATGGCCAGGTACATGAAATCCCACAGTTTCAACCTAAAAATCAACAATTATTCGAAGAAATCTCAAAAATGGATGCTACTTTCTTCGATGCGTATAATAACTGCGATATGGAAACTCAAGCTAAAATTTTAAGCGATGATATTGAGTTTTTTCACGATAATACCGGACTTTCAACTTCAAAGAAAGATATCCTTAATGCTATAAAAAATAATATTTGTAATAAAGTTACCCGAACTTTGATTAAAGGTAGCATTGAGGTATACCCTATACATAATTATGGAGCTGTTGAAATTGGGTACCATAAGTTTTTTAATAGTCAAGAACCAAATGCAAAGTCAATTCCTAGTAAGTTTATTACAATATGGAAAAAAAGCAACGATCAATGGCTTATTACCAAGGTCGTTAGTCTGCACTAAAAGATCAACATGAACTGCTAAACAATGAGAAATCCTGTACTACTTTTAATAATCCTGTTGACCCTTTCTTGTAAACAAGAAAAAGCAACAACATCAACTTTATTCACAAATAAAATTGATAGTTTATTAACGATAAAAGAAAAGAACACAGCTTTTATGGGGAGTATTTATATAAGCTCCAATGGTAACAAAGTATATGAAAAAGCTATTGGATTTGAAGATGTAGAAGCAAATAGAAAATCAAACTTAAATACTCAGTACAACATAGGGTCCATTTCTAAAACATTTACCGCTGTTCTTGTTATGAAGGCAGTTGAAGAAAATAAATTACAATTAAACGAAACTATTCAGCAGTATTTCCCTATGATAAAAAACGCTGATAAAATTACCATAAAACAACTTTTACAACACAGAAGTGGAGTACATAGCTTTACAAAAGATAAGGCCTTCTGGGAAACTCGCACACAATATGTTTCTTCTGAAGAAATGCTTTTAAGAATAAGCAAATATGGCAGTGATTTCGAGCCTAACGCGAAAAGTGAATATAGTAATTCAAATTACTTCCTTTTAGCAAGGATTTTAGAAAAAATTTATGAAACTTCTTATGAAGAACTTTTACAAAACAAAATATGTTCACCACTCAATTTAAAAAACACTTATTCTGAAAAAAACACAAACACCCAATGCCATTCTTATACTTACGGTAATAAATGGATGAAATTTGCTCCAACCAGTTTATCTGTCGGAATCGGTTCTGGATCTATTATATCAACAACAAGAGAAACAAATCATTTCTTGGAGTCTCTTTTAAGAGGCAGTGTGGTATCCGAAAATTCATTGCAAGAGATGAAAACAATCAAAAGTGAATACGGTTTAGGCCTTGTGGAATATACATTAAATGACAGAACGGGCTACGGTCATAGAGGACATATTGATGAATTCAGAGCTACTGCCATCTATTTTCCTAAGGAAAACTTAAGTTTTACCATGATTTCAAACGGTTCTAAAGAAGATATCAATATTCTCTATCAGGAAATCTTTAAACTATATTGTAATGACGCTCCAGTAAAGGCCGATCCAAAAAAGGTTAAACTTTTCACAGGTACATATACATCATCTAAAACCAAAACAGATCAAATCGTTTTCATCAACGAAAACAATGCATTGGTTCATATCATAAAAAATGAATACAAATGTCCTTTAGTTTATAAAGGGAATAACCAATTCATTCTTGAGCAAATGTACGCCACCAATATAAAATTCATTTTTACCGATGACGGAAAAGAGCTCACTTTTGAACAAGGAAACTTCAAAGAAAAATATATAAAGAACGAAGAAATATAATCAACTAATCATGAAAAAAACAATTAAAATATCCCTAATCCTCTTTTTTAGTTTATTCTATAAAAATATTGTTACAGCCCAAAGTATTTCCAACGAAGTTCTTATGGCCATTAAAAACGAGAATTTCCAAGATTTAGATAAGCTAATTACAGATGATGATTTAAATAAGTGTTATGAAGTTCGAGGTAGCTCGTACAATTTTCTGGCTATTTCAATTAAAATGAAATCATTAGAATCACTGAAGTATTTTGTTAAAAGAAAGGCCAACTTAGAAGGAGAATGCACTGGAAAAACACCTTTAATGTACGCCACAAAGTACGGACAGTTGAATGCTGTAAAATACCTGATTGAAAATGGAGCTAGTCTTGAAACTACGAACAGAGGAAGAACAGCTTTAGACTATGCAAAGAAATATGAACAACAGGAAATTGAAAATTATTTAAATAAATATAAGAAATAAATAATGTTGGGAATTTCAGGTATCTCAAAAAATTCCCAACTGGAAAACATTAGTACTTTGTTAGCTAACTTCAAATAAAAGTACTAATACTTGGTTTTATTAGTTAAAAGCCAAAGCGATATGCTTTGGCTTTTTTTGCTTTTTTATTTTCATTCTTATTTTATACAATAATAGCCGCTAGCCTATATTTTTTTACATTACTTTGCAAAAGGATAAAAAGCTATCAATGAAAACAAAAAACTTACTTCTAAGTATTTTAATTTTAATAGGCTTCGTTACGGCTTTTGGTTTATTTATAGATATTATGGCTCCCGATGGAGCTTTATATGCTTCTATTGCCAAAACCATGTATTTAAATAACGATTTTATCAATCTGTTTTCATTAGGAAAAGATTGGTTAGATAAACCACATATGCCTTTCTGGCTAACAGCCTTGTCTTTTAAAGTTTTCGGACTTAACAATTTTGCTTACAAGTTTCCCGCTGTGTTGGTTTTCATTTTTGGTATTTGGGTAACCTATAAATTCACCAAACAAAACTACAACAAGGAAACAGCTCTCATTGCAGCCATTATCTTAGCCACCTCATTGCATAGCGTAATTTCCAACTTTGATGTACGTGCTGAACCTTTTTTAACAGGGTTTATTATTGCCTCAGTATATTATTTTGATAGTTATATCAAAAACAAAAAAATAAAGTTTCTACTTTTAGGATGTTTATTTGCTGGATTCTCTTTAATGACCAAAGGTATTTTTACTTTAATTCCAATTATAGCTGCCCTAGGCGGTGAACTTATCGTAAAAAGAAACTGGAAACAACTTCTCTCTCCTATTTGGATTGTAGCACTGATAGCGGCTTTTGTAGTAACAATTCCTGAACTTTATACGCTATACACCCAGTTTGACCTTCACCCTGAAAAGTTAGTTTTCGGAAAAAACAATGTTTCGGGGCTAAAATTCTTCTTTTGGGATAGTCAATTTGGACGTTTTTTTAACACTGGTCCTATAGTTAACCATAATGGAAGCATCTTCTTTTTTTTACATACCCTTTTATGGGCATTTTTACCATGGTCTATCCTATTTTACCTAGCCACCTTTTTCAAGATTAAGCGCAATGTTAAAAAAGCCAATAGAAACGAAGAATACTATTCAGTTTTTGCAGCACTCACAGCCATACTTGTTTTCTCTATAAGTAAATTTCAATTAGCACACTATACCAACATTATTTTTCCCTTTATGGCCATTGTTACTGCCGATTTTATATACAAAATCAAGAAGGAATATCAAAATAAGCAGAAACTATATGTGATAATTCAAAGTGTAATTTCAATACTACCCATTTTTTTAATTCCAGTTCTTTTATATTTAATGGTAGATCAAATTAGTACTACTTTTATTATTACCACCATCATTGTTCTTGTGTTATTATTTATCACTTTAAAAAAGAGAAAACTTCATAAAGTTGATAAGTTTTTTGTGATAAGCTCGCTATCATTTATACTAGTGTATACGTTTCTAATAACAAGCTTCTACCCTACCTTATTAAAGTATCAAGGAGGTGTTTATGCCGCAAGACATGACAATCAATCAAATTCCGATATTCATGTTTTTGAAGAAGATTCCGCCGATTTCGGATTTGAATATTATACTAAAAAGACTATTAATAGAGTTAATATTGAGGAGTCAACATCATTTAAAGGCAAGACTTTCTATGTTAGTGATAATTTCTTAAAGCAATTAGACAATAACAACATCGACTATTCGATAAATCAAAATTTTGATAATTTTCGAATTACCAAATTAAATATAAAATTTGCCAACAAAAGCACAAGGAAAAATAACGTAAGTAAAACACATATAATCACTCTGAAATAAAATAAAAAAATGAAAGTTAAAACGATAACAACTATCACATTTTTATTGTCCACTTTTATTACATGGTCGCAATTACCTAAAGGATTTTCTTATATAAGAGATGTTGCTCCAAGCATTCAAAGAGAATTACGCTACTGTAACCATAACAATTTTGTTGGAGTTCCTATAGACGGGTATCAAGATGATGTGTTAATCACCTCTACTTTAACAGCAAAAGCATTAAAAAAAGTTCAAGACGAGCTTATTAAAAAAGGATATTCTTTAAAAATTTTTGATGCCTACAGACCACAACAAGCTGTCAACCATTTTGTTCGCTGGGCCAGAGTTATAAATGATACCCTAATGAAATCTGCTTACTATCCAAAAATCAATAAAAGACATTTGTTTAGACTCGGTTATATTTCATCTAAATCGGGTCACTCAAGAGGTAGTTCGGTTGATTTAACGGTTGTTAATCTTAAAACAAATAAGGAATTGGATATGGGAAGTCCGTTCGATTTTTTCGGAAAATCTTCTCATATAGCGTTTGAAAAGCTCACACCACAACAGAAAAAAAACAGAGCTCTATTACAAAAAACTATGGTAAAACATGGATTCAGACCATATAAAAATGAATGGTGGCATTTTACCTTAAGAAATGAACCTTTCCCTAAAACATACTTTAATTTTCCTATCAAATAAAGCACATTTAATTAGGTTTAATTGTTCTTTTAAAACAATCTAAACTAACAAAATAACGCCTCTTAGCAATTTAATTATCATTAACTAAGTAATTTTTAACGCTTTATTTAGACTATGATATAAAATCGGCATTATATTTGCTATTACAATTTGATATATGAAAGAAGCTGGTAAGTATATAATTTTAAGTTTAGCTCTTTGCTTTTCTTCTATCGTTCACGGACAAATAGATGGTTCTAGTGGCGGAAATAAAAAAGGAAGTTTCTCATTGGGTAACATTAGTATTTCTGCTAAGGAAGCAAAAAAACCAAAATCATTGGACTTTAAAAATGATAATGGTTTTAAAACAGCTCACAACAAACAACAACAAGAACGTAAGAAAAAACAAGAACAAGAAGCATACTTAAATAAAGGAATACTTACAAAAGCGAAAATTGCCGAAGAGCAATACCTAAAATCTTTCCAGAAAATTAACGGACAATATCAATACCCGGTTATTGACCAGGACTTAGGTAGCTTTAGTACCAAATCTAAAAGTGTAAATATTATCTGTAGAGATTTTCAATATCCAGATGGTGACAGAGTAACGATTCTTGTGAATGATATTCCTGTAATTACCAAACTAACTTTACAACAACGGTATCAATCATTTAACATTCCTTTAGAAGAAGGAGTTAATAGAATAGAGATTGTTGCTTTGAATCAAGGAACTTCAGGTCCAAATACAGCTGCCTTCAAAATATTTAATGATGCAGGCATGCTAATTTCTTCAAATCAATGGAACCTTGCTACAGGTGCAAAAGCTAGTATTATTATAGCGAAAGAAAAGTAATTAAAATTTTAACAAAAAATAAAAGAACTCTTTGTAATTTCTTTTACTTAGAAGCTTTTTTAAATTATTAAAAACTACTACTTTTGTAGCTACGTTTTGAGTTAGGCAAAACGAACAAACAAAAATAAACAACTAATATATAATGAAAGAAATCACCAAAGATACCTATATCAACTGGTATAGAGACATGTTATTTTGGAGAAAGTTTGAAGATAAACTAGCAGCCGTTTATATTCAGCAAAAAGTAAGAGGTTTTTTACACTTATATAATGGTCAAGAAGCTGTTTTGGCAGGATCATTACATGCAATGGATTTAACCAAGGACAAGATGATTACTGCTTACCGTAACCACGTTCAGCCAATTGGTATGGGAGAAGATCCAAAACGAGTGATGGCTGAGTTATATGGTAAAGCTACTGGAACTTCACAAGGTTTAGGTGGTTCAATGCATATTTTCTCAAAAGAGCATCGTTTTTATGGTGGTCATGGTATTGTTGGAGGACAAATTCCATTAGGAGCAGGTCTTGCTTTTGGAGATAAGTATAAAGGAAGTGATGCTGTTACTTTATGTTATTTTGGTGATGGTGCTGCACGTCAAGGTTCTTTGCATGAAACCTTTAACATGGCAATGAACTGGAAATTACCAGTAGTATTTATTGTTGAAAACAATGGATACGCTATGGGTACTTCAGTAGAAAGAACTGCAAACCATACTGATATTTGGAAACTTGGTTTAGGTTATGAAATGCCTTGTGGACCTGTTGACGGTATGAACCCAATAAAAGTTGCTGAAGCTGTTGATGAAGCTATTCAAAGAGCTCGTAGAGGTGATGGACCTACTTTCTTAGAAATGAAAACATATAGATATAGAGGTCACTCAATGTCTGATGCTCAACATTACCGTACAAAAGAAGAAGTTGAAGAGTACAAGAAAATCGATCCAATTACCCAAGTACTTGACGTTATTAAAGAAAAGAAATATGCCACTGATGAAGAAATCAAGGCTATTGACAAAGAAGTAAAAGACTTGGTTAAAGAGTGTGAAAAATTTGCTGAGGAATCTCCATTCCCAGATGTAAGTCTTTTACACGATGCGGTATACGAACAAGAAGATTATCCATTTATAAAATAATAAATCCAGCAAACTCATTAAATTATGGCTACAGTAATTAATATGCCTCGCTTAAGCGACACCATGGAAGAAGGTGTTGTGGCACAATGGTTAAAAAATGTTGGAGACAAAGTAGAAGAAGGAGACATTTTAGCTGAAATTGAAACTGATAAAGCTACCATGGAATTTGAATCATTCCACGAAGGAACTTTATTACATATCGGAGTAAATGAAGGTGAAACTGCTCCTGTTGACACTTTATTAGCAATCATCGGAGATGAAGGAGAAGATTTCTCTGGATTACTATCGGGAGGTCAACCTGCTGCGAACGAAACAAAACAGGAAGAAGCACCTAAAAAAGAAGAAACAACTTCATCTGAAGGTTCAGCTACTGTAATACCAGAAGGTGTTCAGGTCGTAACCATGCCTCGATTAAGTGATACAATGACTGAAGGAACTGTTGCTTCTTGGTTAAAAAATGTTGGAGATAAAGTAGAAGAAGGAGATATTTTAGCCGAAATCGAAACTGATAAAGCTACCATGGAGTTCGAATCATTCTATGAAGGGACTTTATTACATATCGGTATCAATGAAGGTGATAGCGCTCCTGTTGATAGCTTATTAGCAATCATTGGTGCTGCAGGAACTGATGTTGCTGCTTTAGTTGCTGCTCACAAAGACGGTAACTTATCAGCTGCGACTGAAACTTCTGAAAAAGAAGCTCCAAAAACTGAAAGTGTTCCTGCTGTTCAAGAAACTGCTACTGTTGAAGCTACTGCAACTAGTTCTTCTAACGGTCGTGTTTTTGCATCTCCTTTAGCAAAGAAAATCGCAAAAGATAAAGGAATCAACTTAGCGGATATCAAAGGTTCTGGAGAAAATGGTCGTATCATCAAAAAAGATGTAGAAAACTATACTCCTGCTGCTAAAGCTGCACCTCAACAATCGGCTCCTGCCGCTTCAACTCCTGCTGTAACTAGCTTCGCTATTGCAGGTCAAGAAGGTACTGAGGAAGTAAAGAACTCTCAAATGCGTAAAGCGATTGCTAAGTCTTTATCTGCATCTAAATTTAATGCACCTCACTTCTATCTGAACATTGAGGTAGATATGGACAATGCTATTGAGTCTAGAAAAATAATTAATCAAATGCCAGATACTAAAGTATCGTTTAACGATATGGTAGTAAAAGCTTGTGCTATGGCATTAAGAAGACATCCTCAAGTAAATACTTCTTGGACAGATAATAATACTCAATTCCATAGTCATATCAATGTAGGGGTAGCCGTTGCTGTACCAGATGGACTAGTTGTACCTGTACTAAGACATGCTGACCATATGAATATTAACGAAATTGATATTCAAGTTCGTGACTTAGCTTCAAGAGCTAGAAACAGAAAGCTTTCTTTAGAAGAAATGCAAGGTAGTACTTTTACTGTTTCAAACTTAGGTATGTTTGGAATTGAAAGTTTTACTTCTATCATTAACCAACCGAACTCTGCAATTTTATCCGTTGGAGCAATCGTTGAAAAGCCTGTTGTTAAAAACGGACAAATCGTTGTTGGTAATACAATGAAATTAACATTAGCTTGTGATCACAGAACTGTAGACGGTGCTGTTGGAGCTCAATTTTTACAAACGTTAAAAACATATTTAGAAAATCCAGTTACTATGCTGGCTTAGTGCTATATAAGCTTATAATTATATTAAAAACTCGAAGATCAGTCTTCGAGTTTTTTTATTTTCTGTAATGTTTAGAAATGCTTTCGACTAAATCCAAAAACAATAACCAATTTGTATGAAGCATATCTATCATTTATTTACCATTTTAATGCTTATCGGGTGTGTATCTAACGATATCATTGATGATCGTGTTGAAGAGCAGCTAAGCTTTAATAATCCTATTGAACAATTAGGCATTACCAAAACACATCAACTAACTACAAAATATACCAACAATGTTGGTGAAGTTTTAACACCCAATATTGTTTGGAGCAGCTCCGACACCTCAATTCTAACTGTTTCAGAAAACGGTTTATTAACTGCTGTAAGCCTTGGCAATGCTATCATAACAGCGAGTACCACTACTTCAGAAGGAAAAAATGTTAGCTCTTCTTTAACTGTAACTGTTATCAGTCTTGAAGAAAGCTTAACCATCAACAATACAATTGAAAATATCATCGTAAATAATGAGCACCAATACCAGACCACCTTTGTTAATGCTTTAGGAGTAACAGAAAACGTGAGCATAACATGGTCTAGCTCTGATTCAAATATCGCTAGTGTATCTTCAACAGGACTTGTCACTGCCAATAATTTAGGAGATGTTGTTATCACTGCTTCCACAGTTGTTGATGGAAAAACAATAAGTGCTGAAGATGGTTTTACTGTGAACCCTGTTGGCGAAATAATGAGTATTAATAACCCTATTGAAGAACTAACCGTTGGTGATACACATCAATACACAGCTACCTATACAAATAACATCGGTCAAAATGAAAATGTTACGGTAACATGGAGTAGTTCTGATGATACTATTGCCTCTATCGATACACAAGGACTAGTAACCGCAAAAAATGCAGGTGAAGTAACCATTAAAGCTTCTTACACAAACACTAATGGGCAAGAAGTATCAGACATGGATGCATTTAATGTACAAGTAGGGCAAATCAACACAAAAACTGGAACTATAAGAACAACCAGTAGCTATCAACTCACAGGTACTTTTACATTGAGTGAAATTCCAGGAACAAATGATTTAGAATTAAAAATAAACGACGACTATAGAGCCTCTACCGCCCTTCCTGGATTATACCTATACATGACCAACAATCCAAATACGGTGGCAAATGCAAGGGAAATACAAAAAGTAGCTGTTTTCAGTGGATCACACACCTATATCATTTCAAATGCAGGTATAAACGATTTTAGTCATTTACTATACTGGTGTAAACCTTTTAGTGTAAAAGTTGGAGACGGAGAAATTATAGAATAATATTTATTATGATCAAAAAACAATTAATTATAATCGCTTTTCTTTTTGTTGGATTTCAAAGCTTTGCACAATGGTCAAAAGGAAAAGGTAAAGGATATTTTAAATTATCAGCTTGGTACTTACAATCTGATCAACACTTTACAGGTACTGGTGAGTTAGACCCTAATGTTACTAGAACCCAATTCAATACCAATTTATACGGAGAATACGGGCTTTCTAACAAACTTGATGTAATTGCCTATATACCATTTTTTGCACGCGTTGCTCAAAACAATCAGATATCAGGTACCAATAGTAATACCATTCAGCCAGGTGAATCTTTCAATTCTTTTGGAGATATTGACTTAGGAGTTCGATATGCCATCTTTAAAAAAGGGAATTGGGCCCTAGATGCCAAATTAATTTTAGGACTACCTACTGGAAGCTCAGCTGGAGGAAGCGATGGAAGTTATCAAACAGGAGATGGAGAGTTTAATCAATATCTATCAACCTCTGTGGGATATAGTACTCGCTTATTCAAACGCCCTTCTTACTTGAAATCTTATTTAGGTTACAATAACAGATCCGAAGGGTTCTCAGATGAACTAAGAGCAGGCTTTGAAGTTGGAGTAAATATCATTGAGAAAAAGTTATGGTTAAGTTCAAGAATCAATATCCTACAATCGTTACAAAATGGTACTCTGAATGCAGCCAATAGTAATGGTAGTATTTTCGCCAATAATGTGGAATTTAGTAGTTATGGGTTTGAAGCAGCTTACTATTTCACTAAAAATATTGGAGCTTCTATTTCTTTTGATTCTGCCTTTTCAGGAAGAATTATTGCTGCAAATCCTTCGTATTCTTTTGGAATTTTCTACGACCTCAAATAGCTAGTTAACTAATTTATATACGTTTTTAATACATTTTTTAGCTTGGACGATATGCCTTTCGTTATGGTAAATCACAAAACGGAAGGTATCTCCCAGGCGAAACTTTAACAACGGTAGTGTAATAGACGTTTTAGTTTTTGTTAAATTCTTTGCTCTTGCTTTTTCTAGTAACCCTAATAATTCTTTTTGAAGACGTAAAAACTCCGAAAGCACGTTCTCCGCATTAAGCTTTGAATACACAGGATTTTTACTTTTAAAAGTATTCATCTTCTTCATTTTTTCACCTGGAAGCATGTCCATGGCAAATCTATTTCCAAATTTTCCTGATTTAAATACATCTGAAGTTGGGTAGTTAGATGTTTCTATTCTATAAGCAATTTCTTTATTATAAAACTGAGCATATAAATTTAAATGCTCAATACATTCAACTGCAGACCACGATTTGTCATTTAGTTTATACTGTAAACTCTCTTTATTTTCGTTGCTTAATTGCGTTACAAACTCGATATGAGAGCTTGTCAATACAACTAGTTCATTTAATAATTCTTCCTTGTTAAAAATCATCTTTTTTTACTTTTTCCAAAAGTGCTTATTTTAAATGAAAGAAATATTGATTCAAATCAACACTTTTAAAAAATGAGTTATTGCAGTTAAAAACGATTAAGGTTACGATTAGTTTTATAAAACTACGTTATCGAGTTACAAGCCAATGAATTTCAATACTATGTGATTAATCAACCAAAACACCAGAAGCGTTTTCAAGAATATAGTTACAGTGCTCAACGTCTTCATCATTAAGCTTAAGTGTTCCAACTACCTCAATAACTTGATCTGTCTTAAAATTAGGCTTCTCCTTAAACATTACTTCTATAATACTTTCTGGTCCTGAACCTCCACAAAAATAACAAGCCGCCATTGGGTTCTGAGATAATAAAAGCATTTCACCATCACCCGAAAGATCTAAGAAATATCCTTTAATTTTAATTTGTTTTCCTGTATATGATTTTATTGTTTCTCCAAAAGTAGGTACCAAATAATTTGCCTTATACAAGGCGTTGTATTCAGACTTAAAAGTTACATCGGCAAAATCTACCCAATTTAATTTTTCCTGAGCAATGGCACAGATACTTAACAAGGTAAAAATGAAAAAGGTTACAATATTTTTTTTATCCATCAGACAAGGTTTTTGCTACATTTAATTTAAAAATTGAAAGAGAAGCTAGTAAAGTAGCCACCACTGCTATTACAATTACCATGCCCAATAGAAATAACTCAAATATTTCAGGACCATTAATTTGCAAAGCATAGCCATATGATTTTTGCATATAACTGGAAACACCCCATATTCCAATTCTTCCAAAAATCCATCCAAGAACATAACCTAATCCTGCCAAGAATAAACCTTCTAAAAGTGCCAAAATCAATAGCTGACTACTACGAACTCCATACGTTCGCAACAAAGCTAATTCATTTTTTCTTTCTCTAATTGTTTTTAACAAACTTATAAATATACTTAATCCAGAAACCAATAAAATTGCAAAGGCAATTCCGTTAATCATTTTTATTCCTGAACCAAAAAGCTTTGTTAATCGTTGTACCTCATAACTTGGCAAAGCCGATTGCATATTTGTGTTCTCATTTATAAATCTTGGAAATTGTATCATTCCAATTGGACTTCTGAATTTTACCAACAATGAGGTAATTTCCTTAGCATCATCATAATTATTTAAATCGATTTTTTTGTTCGTATTCTCTTTCTCATCCTCATGGTCATGATCATTGTGTTTTTCTTCGTGGTCTCCATGATCGTGGGCATTGTGGTCATGATCATGTTTTCCTTCATGATCTCCGTGGTCGTGGGCATTGTGGTCATGATCATGTTTTCCTTCATGATCTCCGTGGTCGTGGGCATCATGGTCATGGTCATCATGTTCTTCCTTGTGATCGCCATGATCGTGAACATCATGGTCATGGTCATCGTGCTCTTCCTTGTGATCTCCGTGATCGTGAGTATCGTGATCATGATCATTATGTTCTTTCGCATCCTCTTCATGATCATGTGAGCCATGGTCATGAGTTTTCCAAATACTTTCTAAATTAGTAATAATTAATTGATCAACGACAGTTCCTGTTGGTTTTAAAATTCCCTTTACTGTATATGGATGATCATCATGAACATCAATAGAGGATTCTAATAAACCATGTGATCCACTAAAATTATCTCCTATTTTTAATTCTAATCTTTGAGAAACGCTACTCCCCACAACTACTTCAAAAGGCTTACTAAACAAGCTTCCCTTTTCCAAAGAAGCCCCATAACTATCTATATAATCTGTAGTAGTACCTAAAATTCTAACACCTTTGTAATTATCTCCATAAGACAGAGGAATTGCTGATTTCACAAAGGGATTATTTTGTACTTGTTTTGCTTCCTTTAACTTAATATTTCCTGTAGGAGCATCAATATGAAGTACTGATGATAATACCAACTGCAAAGGGCTTCCCTTTGCTCCAACCACCATATCAAAAGGAGTTATATTTTTATTTAACTGCCCTCCTACTTGTTTACTTAACTGCAATACAAAAGTAACCAGAGAAACGCTAAGCACTAACAACATTAAACTTAATACTAAGTTGAATGGTTTGGATACCAAATTTTTATAGGCTAAATAAACTAATTTCATAATGTTACCTGATTTTTAAAATGAGACTTCACTCTGAAATCATGTGTAATAATAACCAAACTACTTTTACTTATCGTAGCTTCTTCTTTCAACAATTCAATTACAGTATCACAATTAGCATCATCTAAGTTTGAAGTAGGTTCATCGGCAAAAATAACTTTCGGTTGGTGAATTATTCCCAAAGCAATCGCCAATCGTTGTTGTTGTCCTTGACTCAGGTTCGACACTTTTTTAGTCAAATGATCAGCTAACCCCAATCTCTCTGCTAACTCCATTGCTCTTTTTTTATCATCTATCTTTTTGGGAAAGCTTTGTCGTAACTTCAAGTTTTCCGCAACATTCAAAGAATTAACAAAGTGATATTGTTGAAAAATAAGCCCTACATGTTCACCTCTAAACTTATCTAACTGTCGTCTTGATAAAGAACTGATGTCCGTTCCGTCAATAAACACATTGCCTTTCGAAGGCTGTAAAAGTCCTGCCATTAAGTACAATAAGGTTGTTTTTCCGACTCCTGAAGGCCCTAAAATAAGTAAATGTTCTGTAGGATTAAGATCTATGTCAGGAAAACTAAACCCCGCCTCGGTACCATAAGAATAGGATAAACCTGTTGTTTTTACCATGAGTTAATTTAGAAAATAAAACAATATTAATGCAATTTAGTTGCAACAACAAAATGTTAACATGAATTTATAAAATTACTCTTAAAATTCAAGGTAAAATTAAGAATATCAAAATTATTTGAAAGCTTCCTTTGGAAGAAATGATCTAAACTTTCAATTCTGATTACTATAACAGTCTTTTCGAAAGAATGGTAGTGACTGAGAAATCTAAATTACGCTTGAAAGAGTAAAAGATTTCTCCTTTGGGTCGAAATTGTAAAGGTTAACTAATTCGTTGACAAAATTTTATATTTTGCCATGCGAATAAATACAGATGATTTAACATTGGTTCGAAGTTATTTACAGAAAT